>CALXFG010000007.1 GCA_944387505.1 uncultured Clostridia bacterium | reverse complement strand
AAAGTAGTAATATCAAGTGGAACTGAAAAACCATATTATTTAAGAAAAAAAGGAAGAACACCAGAAGGTTGTTATATTAGAGTTGGTAGTAGTAAAGAACGAATGACAGAAAGAATGATTGATGATATGTATTCCAAAAGGATTAAAAATACATTAAAAGAAATTGATTCTCCAAGACAAGAATTAACATTTAATCAACTAAAAATTTACTATGAAGAACACGGATTAAAATTAAATGATAACTTTTTACAAAATCTTGATTTATTAACAAGTGAAGGCAAATACAATTATAATGCATTTTTGTTAGCAGATGAAAATAATGTTTCGATAAAACTGGTAAAATATTTAGGAACTAATAAAATGGATTTAGTAGAAAATCAAGAATATGGATATCGTTGTTTAATTACAGCAACACAAAAAATTTTAGATAGGCTTGATGCAGAAAATACTGTTTATGCCAAAATAGAATATAAAGGTAGAAAAGAAGTAGAAATGATAGATAAAGCAGCTTTAAAAGAAGCAGTTATAAATGCTGTGGTACATAATGATTATTCTTATGGAAATTCTCCGATTGTAGAATTATATTCTGATAGAATTGAAATTACATCTGCTGGTGGGTTACCGCAAGAATTATCACAAGAAGAATTTTTAGAAGGAGTTACTGCTCCAAGAAACAAAGAACTTATTAGAGTTTTTAAAGATGTTGATTTAATTGAAAACATTGGTTCTGGGGTTTTAAGAATTTTAGATGCCTATGATAAAAGTTGCTTTAAATTTATGGATCATTTCTTAAGAGTTTCTTTTAAATATAAAGAAAATCCATTTGAATATGGCGATACTGCAAAAGTAAAAAGCAGTAAGTTAGGCAGTAAGAAAAGCAGTAAGTTAGCAGTAAGTGAAGAACAAATTTTAGAACTATGTAAAACAGAGAAATCATTAAAAGAAATTGTACAGCATTTTGGGTATAAAGATGTATATAAATTCAAGAATAATTATATAAATAAATTATTAAAAGAGAATAAACTAATTATGACAATTCCTGATAAGCCAAAAAGTAGAAATCAGAAATATATAACAATTTTATAAAAATAATATTTGGTAAAAAATTATAATAAAACAAATAATTTAATAAGTTCTAAAGCTACAATTTTGATTTATAACATATTGAGAGATTTAGGGTTGATTCCTACATTAAAAGGAACAAAACTTTTAAATAAGGCTATTCAAATTGTTATAAAAAGCAATGATGAATTTATCATTTTTGAAGATATTTATAAAGAAATGGCCTTAAATTATATGGGATTTAATAGTGTACAAATTAGAAATGTAATCAAATATGCGATAGATACTAGAAATGAGCAAAAATCAATTGAAGCTTTAGTACAAGAGCAAAATATTGCTTTGAAAAATTAAATTTAAGAAGATTAGAAAATGGATATTTTACAGGTAATGAAAAATCTAAAAATATGCAACACAAATTAGGTTATAAAGATGAGGGAATAAGAAGAAAAAAATATTTATGCTTAGCAACAAAAGAATATGTTGATGAACATGTAACAGGATTGTTAAAAGAAGATTTTATTAATTATGATTAGTTGTGCTAATTTAGATATAATAAAAAGATATAAAAGCAGAGTAAAAAGTTTGAAAAATATTAATAATTTATAAAAAAGGAGAAAATGAATTTATGATAAAAGTATATGTAGCAAGTGCCTTTTCTAAAGATGAAAAAGGAGGAAATAAAGCAGGGGTTTTAATCAATGATTATAATTTGACTGTCAAACAAAAAATGAAGGTAGCCGAAGTATTAGGATATTCAGAAACAGCATTTATTTCAGAAAGTGATAAAGCAGATTTTAAGTTGGAATATTATACGCCAGTAGAAGAAGTACCATTATGTGGACATGCTACTATTGCTACATTTGTAGTTTTAAATAATTTAAAAAAATTAAGTAAATCATCATATAAAATAGAAACAAAATCAGGAATATTAAATATACAAATAAAGAAAGACTTAATACTAATGCAACAAAATTTACCAAATTATTATGATATTATAGATAAACATGAAATAGAAAAATGCATAGATACTAATATGCTAGATGAAGAGTATCCAATACAAATTGTTTCTACGGGTCTAAAGGATATATTAGTTCCGATAGATAATAGAGAAAGTTTAAGAAAAATAAAACCTAATTTTGAAGAAATGAAAAAGATAAGTAAAGAAAAAGATGTAATTGGTATGCATATGTTTACATTAAATAATGATGAAGAATTAACAGCAATTTGTAGAAATTTTGCACCGTTATATGGAATAAATGAGGAATCTGCAACTGGAACTTCAAATTGTGCTTTAGCTTGTTACTTATTTAAATATGGAATAAAAAAGAATAAATATGTATTTGAACAAGGATATGAATTAGATAATCCGTCTCAAATTATTGTTTTTTTAGAAGAAAATAATAATTTAATATCAAATGTTTTAGTAGGTGGAAAAGGATATATCGTTGAAGAAATAGAAATAAATAATTTGTAAAATAATAAAAATATTTAGTATGATAGAAAGAATTAGAAATTTTATTAAAAATTAGAATTTGAAAAAAAGATTTTATGAATAATGGAATATATGAAATAATAAGCAAAATTTATTGAAAATAGAGCAAATTTTATAATATTATGAATATAATAATTAAGAACATCATTGTTTTTTATAAATGTGTTTGTCGCCACCTCTTTGAGCGACTAACAAATAAGAGAGTGAATAAATTTATTGGGGGCTTACTAGAAATGGTAAGTCTCTAATAATATAAAGGAGAATTATACATGCAAACAAATATGAAAACTAGATTTTTTCTGATAAATATGGTATAAGTATAATAAATTTATATGGGAGATGGATAATATGGAGAATAGGATAATAATTATAACTGGAGGAGCAAATGGGTTAGGCTTAGAATTAGTAAAACTATCTATTGAAAAAGGATTATTTGTATGTAATATAGACAGAGATTTTGAAAAAATGAAAATGTTAAACAATACATATAAAGAAAATTATAAAGGATTTATTGGCGATATTTCAGATGAAGAATTTATTGTAAATACTATTAAAGAAATATCAAATTTAGGAGATATAAAAATATTAATTAATAATGCAGGAGAGCCATCCTTCAAAATACCAACATTATATAATAAAAACGATATTACTAAATGTTTTAAAGGGCTTGAAGGAATGATTTTACTTTCAACAGAAGTATTAAAAGCAAAAAATGAAAAAGATTTAAAAATTGTAAATATCATGTCTTCGGCAGCGTTAAGAGGAAATAAACAAGAAGCGGTTTATTGTGCTACTAAATGGGGAGAAAAAGGTTATACAGAAAGTTTAAAAGTAGCTTATAAAGGAACTAGTGTAAAAGTAATTGGAGTTTATCCTGGCGGAATCAATACAGATTTTTATAAAAATAGCAGAGACTATATATCAGAGGAAAAACAAAAATCTTTTATGAATCCTAAAGATGTAGCAAAAACAATTTTAGATAATGTTTTAAACGAAACAAACTTAACAGTATCAGATATTATAATTGAAAGAAATTCTTAAAATTTATATATGAGGTAAAAAGATAATGAAAGAAATAAAAGTATTAAAAGCTAATAAAGATCATAAAGAATTTATTATTCATGCTAACAATATAATAAACGATGTTAATGATACAGAAAAAACGAATGGTTTAAGAGAAAATATTGATAAAGATTATTTTTGTGAGAAGCCTAAATTTAATTGCCTAGTAGCAGAAATAGATGATAAGCCTGTAGGAATGATATTATATTCATACTTTTATTGGGCTAATGATGGTGAAGTTTTATGGATCTCACAAATGTTGGTTGAAGAAGAATATAGAAAATATGGTGTTTTCTTTAAATTAATAGAAAAATTAAGAGAAGAAAATCAAGACATAAAAATAGTATCTTGTGCAACTGGTGATGAGAATAAGAGAATGCAACGAATATTAAAATATTATGGTGGGCATGAAATCAATTTGAAATTTTATTATAAGAAGATGTAAAAAATGGTTTTATTGAGAAAATAAAATAGATTTTATAAAGGAGGTATATAATGGGATCATATGTAGAAATTAATGATACTTTACAAATAACAAAAGAACAAGGTTTTCCAAAAGAATTAGATTGGAGACAACATCTAAAAACACCATATATGGCAGAGCAATTTAAGGATAAAATATTTGAATTTAAAGACAAACCTAGTATTCGAAACTATCAAATGCCACCAGTAAGAAATTTTTTAGTTGAAAATATTGATGGTAAATGGTTATATTGGGGATTGATACATATAATAGAAGTTAAACATGATTATATAAATAAAACAACCTCAGGAAAGTTTAAAATTATTTATATTAATAAACCAGAAGAAATGGAAATGGCACATAACCTTATAGATAGAAATAAAGACACATTTTTTAAATTATAAATAATCGACATATAAAAAATATATACTATAATATCAATATCTGAAGAACTAGATAATCTAAAGTTGAATCTATTTTCATTAATGTTAATTGAAGTATATGTTTTCGAATGTAAATTAAAAAAAATATTTATGATTTTGTTCAAGTATATATTTTCTTTTAATAAATTATCGTATTTCACATTTTTGTTTATGTTAATTGTTAGAACAGAAAATATAAGTAATATATAAGGTAATACAAAAGAATTTACAATTTTTCTTTTCCATGATAGAATATAAATATTCATAAATATGAATAGTATAGAAACACTCATGTAAGTACAAGGAGGAAAATAAAATGAGAATATTCTATATGTTTGGTCGGTTTACGCAAAATGGAAAATGGAAGACGGAGGAAGAATTGCCTGATTTTGCTGGTTGTATGATGCAAGAAGACAACAGTAATGAGATTTTTGGCTATCAAAGTGAACTATATAGTCTTGATACCAAAACACGAAAAGAGATGAGTAAAATACAAATGTGTGCAACAGAAGCTGCAGGAGGAGGGAGTAGGATAAGATTCATTAGAGGATTTTATAATAAAGAGAAAAATCAGTTAATGTTCTTAAAAATGACGCCATCTGTAATACCGGATCCATTGATGTATGTTTTTAAAGATGTAAACAAAGTGGGAATATGGTCAGCGATAGATCCTATTACAGAAAATTTCTTCAGCAAAAGAGCACTTGGCAGTGGGATTTGGCAAGTAGCCGATGGAAAAACAACAATTTCAATCGAAGAGATAACGGACGAGCAAGAGAAAAAATGGAGAGCGCATGAGATTAAAAGTACATACAAATCTCTTAGTGCAAGAGAACATCCTATGAATGAAATGCTAATAAATCGTATAGAAGAATACAAAAAATTCTGGGACTATGATTTTGGACGGTTAAAAGAAATATGTGGGATGGTCTGCATCTCTGGACGGAAGGGTAATCTAGAATGGAATTAATGTAGAAAAAAATCCAAAACAAAAAAAGAGCTTTTCTTAAGCTCTTTTATTTTAAGTAATAGAACAACAAATCAATGAAATAGTCCTTCATAATTACTAATCTCAGTTATCATCCGAATATATTGTAATTTATTAAAAATATGATATACTTTAGTAAAATGATATTTTTATATTATTAAATATTATGATATGCAGGGGAAACAATTTTTAGGTGGAATAATAAGTATATTAAATAGATAATTAATTTAGCTTACCTTAAATGTATATTATAATTAAATTATAATAAGGAGTGAACGATATGGAGTTTAATACAAAAAAAGATGAGCTTTCAAAAAACAAAAAATTAAAAAAGAAAATCATTAATGAATACTTATATATAATTTTCACTATATTAATTTTAAACATTTTATTACCTCTTTTAACTGATTATATGATTGGTGATAATACTGGCATAGATGGTATTGGTCAAGCATTAGGAATTGTAGGTATATTAAGTATTTTCAAATATATTATTACATTTATAGTTTTTGCAATAAATCCAATTAGAATTTTATTTTCTTATAAAAATGATTTTAGAGAAATCTTTCCTAAAATAAAAAAAGTTATGTACATAATTGTAACGATACTTCCTATATTATTTTCCTTATTAATAATACTTGAAGTACCTATATCAAATTATATGTATAGTATGAGATACGAAACAGGTAAAGGTGCTTATTCATTAACCTCTGATGAATATAAAACACCAAAAGATTTTGAAATAGAGTTGGAGAAGAGAGGTTTTATCTCTAATTCAGAAGAGATATTATCAAAATTGAATAGAAAATATGGAAATAAAAGTAAATATTTGTCTGAGTACTATTATGAAGAGGCATCATTAATGCCATTATTTACGAAACTTGATTATTTTTCTGATACAAAAGATTATAATGATATAATTACCTTTGATTCTAATACAAAAGCTCCTGGGTATGTTTATAATACAATCTTATATTTATATGACAAAAATGATGTTTTACAATATGCTCCTATAAGCCGTTATGATGGTCATACATATTTAAATGGTACTTTTTATCCATTTTATCAAGATTATTATATTGAGTGTAAAATATTATATGTAGATGGAGATATTTATGCTATCATAGGTGTTGGTCAAAGCTATGATATACAAAAATATTTTGAAGACCAAAAGAAAGACTATAGTACTTTTTATACTTATCCATACAATATGATTTTATCAGAAAAAGATAGCATTACTACTTTTGTCAATGATAAGTATTATCCAGATGGAGCAATAGAAAATAAGGGTGGAAGTTTTGAAATGGTACCAAATACTAATAAAAGAGATGGAAGTGAACTTTATTCCGTAAGAAAAGTTGATAAATTAGATGTCAACACAATTAATGATATTGCTAAAGAATTGCAAAATGGGATTTTAAAAGATTCTATAGAGTATCATTTTAGTAAATAAAAAGTATATAAGAAAAAATACTAAGAAAATCAAAATATGATACAAGTTAGATAAATTTAAGAGGGGAGAAATAATGAAAAATTATTTTATAATACATGGCTCTTATGGTAATCCATATAAGAACTGGATTCCTTGGTTAAAAAGTCAATTAAGTAAAAGAAAATTAAATTGTATTGTACCCAATTTTCCTTCTCCGTATAAACAAGATTATGAAAGTTGGAGCAAAATATTAAAAGCATATTTAGAAATTGGTTATATTTCAGAAGAAACAATCTTTATAACACATAGTTTAGGAGGAATTTTTATCGTTAAGTTTCTAATTGATAATAAAGTCAAAATAAAAAGGATAATCACAGTTTCAGGATTTAATAATATAAAATTTGAGGAAGATAATAGTTTATATGATTCTTTCTATATTGAGGATGAAAAATTAAAAGATTTAACAAAGTATTGTGCAGAAAAAATTTGTATTTATTCTGATAATGATCCTTATGTTTCAATATCAGATGCAGAAAGTTTTTCTAAAAATATAGGAGCCGAGGAAGTATTAATACATAATGCAGGACATTTTAATGAGAAATTTGGTTATAAAGAATTTAAAGAAATATTAGAATATATTTCTTTATAAGGAAAGTGATGAAAATGAAAGAAGTACATGATTATATAAATAAAACAACCTCAGGAAAGTTTAAAATTATTTATATTAATAAGATTTTGTTATTTTTTATGAAATTTATAAATAAAGCATTTGCAAAAAAGAATAAATACGATATAATCATAATGAATTTTAAAGAATTAAAATAGTCAGAAAAAATATAAAGAACTATATTCATAATTAAGAATAAGAGAATAATAGGAGGTGATACATTTTAATAATTAAGAAAAAATTTAAAAGTAGAATAATGAAAAAATAATATTTGAAAAATATAGGGGGATTATAATAATGGAAGAAAATAGTAAAAATAAATCAAATGGATTAATAAAGAAAATAATTGGAGTATTAGTAATTATTGTTTTAACAATAATTATAACATTAGTAGTTGAGCATAAATTTTTTGTTAAAGAAAAAACGGAAACAGAATCAAAAACAACAGCTAGTGAATCTTCTAATATAGCAAATGAAAGTGAAAACGAGGACAATGATTCAAAACAAGAAAAAACAAATAAAATAGAATCTAAACCCAATAAAGTTCTTACTCAAGATGTAGCTGTAACTGAAAGTGATAAATATGAATTAACATTTAAAGGAAGCGAATTTTCTAAAAAAGTTGAACCACCTGTTTTAACTAGTTTTTATTCATATTATGAAGCAAAACAGGAAGGACACTCATATTTGGTAATAAAGCTAGATTATAAAAATTTACAAACAACAGATATTACAGCAGATGAAGTTGCAAATGTGAAAGTAAAATATAATGAAAAATATGAATATACATCTTTTCCAGTTATAGTTGATAAAGATGGAGATTTTACATATGCTAATATTACCAATATTAGTCCTTTAACAGTAGGACAAATGTATTATCTATGTGATTTACCAGATGAAGTTGTAAATGCTACTGAACCTATAACTGCTTATGTTCAAGTAGATAGTGAAACTTATGAAATTAATATAAGATAAAAATGATAAAGTATGACTTTTATTTGGAAAGATGTGGATAATCAATGTCAAAAACTGAAAAGTACATTATTAATTTATCAAGTAAAAAGAGGAAATCAAAAACAGTTTCCTCTTTTTTGTTTATCCAAATAATATTTGAAGAATTATATATTTAATGATACAATACACATTGTTATATACAACAATTATTTATGATATAAATACGATATGCAGTTAACATGTTAGTATTTATAAAAAATAAGAAATTATATAATATGGAGATGAATATAAAAATGGAAGATAAAATACAACAATTTAAACAAATGGTAAATGAAAGCAATAACATTGTATTTTTTGGTGGAGCTGGTGTTTCTACAGAAAGTGGTATTCCAGACTTTAGAAGTAAAGATGGGTTATATCATCAAAAATACGATTATCCACCAGAAGAAATTCTTAGCCATACATTTTTCATAAATCATACAGATGCTTTTTATAAGTTTTATAAAGATAAAATGAACTCTTTAAAATATGAACCCAATATAACACATATAAAATTAGCAAAACTTGAGGAAGAAGGAAAATTAAAGGCTGTTGTCACACAAAATATTGATGGCTTACATCAAAAAGCAGGTTCTAAAAATGTGTATGAATTACATGGAAGTGTATTAAGAAATTATTGTATGAAATGCCATAAGTTTTATGATGCAGAATATGTATTTAATAGTACAGGCATTCCTACATGTTCTTGTGGCGGAACGATAAAACCAGATGTTGTATTATATGAAGAAGGATTAGATGAAGAAACTTTAGAAAATGCTATTCTAGCAATTCTAAATGCAGATCTAATGATTGTGGCAGGAACCTCTTTAACAGTACAACCAGCAAGTAGTTTATTAAATTATTATAAAGGAAATAAGTTAGTGCTAATCAATAGAGACATAACACCTTATGACAATAGGGCAAATCTAGTGATACATGAAAGTTTAGGAAACGTATTTGAAAATATATAACAGGGGAGAAAGAAAATGTATTATACATATATGTTAAGATGTTCAGATAATTCTATTTATACAGGTATGACAAACAATTTAGAAAAACGAATAGAAGAACATATATCAAAAGATAAAAAGGGAGCAAGATATACAAAATCACATGAGGTTATTAAGTTAGAAATTGCATGGAAAAGTAAAGATAAATCGTTGGCTTGCAAATTAGAGTATCAAATTAAAAATTTAACCAAACAACAAAAAGAAAATTTAATAAAAGAAAAAAAGCTAACAACATATTTTAAAGGTAAAATAGATTGTAGGAGATATAGGATATTTATATAAAAATAGAAGGAAGTTTTTTATCTTCCTTCTGAATTTGGATATTCTATATCTCTAAAAGTATCTTCAATCAATCTAACTGCGAAATCAGGCGTTTGTGGTGGTAAAATTACTGTAGATGCTCCTTCCATTTGTAAATTACCATGAGCCCCAGGTACTCCAAACAACCAATCTTTTAAATTATCTACTAAAATAGGTTTTCCATTTTTATCTCTACCTGTCATGTCTGTTCTAATTTTTGTTCTTTTAGCGATACATTGCTTTAAAATTTCTTGTTTTAATAAATCTCTTACATTGCCTGTTTTAGCAACTTTTTTTGGAATAGTAATTCTTGAAATTTTATATGGTTTTCCTTGGATAGAAGATTTTTGCCAATTTCCCTTAGGAGAAGGATAGAAAGCATTTCTAAGAATTTCTTCTTTTGCTTTTTTTCTTTCTTCTTTATTAATAAATCTACCAATTGCTTTGTCAAATTTGTTTAAACTATAATTACGATTAAGTGCTTTTTGATATAAAGCAATATAAGTATCTTTATCCATTAATTCAGCTTCTCTTAGCATTTTAAAGGTTTGTGAGGATTCATAATCAATATCACAGCCATTCCATTCTCTTTCATGTTCTGGGTCAAATTCGCCAAACTTACTGATAGTACCTTTTTTGACAATAGCTTGTATATTTGGATCCACATTTTTTAACAATAATCCAAAATGTTCCCAATTTAAAGCAATATGCTCTGCTACACCATATTTTTCTATTGTTTGATATGTATAGTTAAAATCGTTTCCCTTTTTATGTTGTTCTTTTTCTTTTTTCTCTTTTTCGTGCTGTGTTTTTACTTCTTCGAAAACTTTTCTAAATTCTCTTGTTGCATCTTGCGTATCAATATCATCTAGAAGTTTTATAAATCCAAAACCTCTATTTCTCATAAAATGACGGTGCATAGAAGTAGGTTTTAGTCCTGTAATACCAAATGATTTAAATTTTTCAAAGTCTTCTTCTTCAAAATAAGGTGTGCTACGAATGGTATCGTAAGCTATATTAAATCCATTATCATTTATGGCTTGGGTAATTTTTGGAGTAGGAATATTGGCATCTATAGCATATTGGATAATGGTATTTAATTCACTAAATCTCATAGTATGAGGATACTTGGAAAATTCTGTAAGTAATTGGGATGCTTTTTCTTTATCTGGTTTACCACTAGCTTTTGATACTAATTTTTCTGTTTGCATTCTTTTGAAAAAGTCATGGTCTGGATTACCATAGATTCTTAATTGATATTCTTCTGGATTAGGAATACCTAACATTTCTAAAATATGTATATAATTATCATAAATAGCTCTACCATATCCATTTCGCATATAATCCCATTCCACTCCAAAATTAAACCATTTTTCTTCTTTATCTATACATATAAAAGCCTTTGATTCGAAAGTTTCGTTTTTATCATTATCTTTGTTACGTTCTTCACCCAATAAATCCATGCTTTTTTGTTCTTCATAGGCTTTTTGATATGTAGGATCTTTTAAAAAATAAGACATAAAAGTAGGTTCATCTTTGTAAGCATTACCACAATAAAAAGAAAGTGATTCTCCATTCTTGCCTGGAATTTCAAAGCTTTCTACAGGATAAATAGTACTTACCAAATCATAATACTCTTTCCATAACTTTGCAAGTTCTTCTTTTGTCATTTTTGGCTTACTCATTTCTTTGCTCATAATAGAGTCTCCTTTCACGAACGCAAATTTAGATGATTATATCACGATTTGCTAGCATTTTCAATGCTTTTATAGCTTTTTATAGATTTAAAAGAAATTTGCAGTAGTCATATAAAAAGTACAATAGATTTTTCCAAAATATGATTTATGCAAAGTAAAGCTTGAAATATACAGAAAAATTTGTTATCATGATATACATAAAGGAGAAAAGAAGATGAAAAAGAAAAGCGCTCAACAAAAATATAGAGAATTAACTTCATTAGTACAAGTTCTATCTATTAGAGCAATATCAGAAGGCAAGCAAGAAGTATATGAAAGTTTAAAAAACTTAGAAAAATATTTAGAAGAAATGAGAGCACAAAGACATCTATGTATGCTATCAGAAAAAAATAGAACAGAAAATGTAAAATATGAAGAATTATTAAAATATATAAATAAGAAATATGACGGAACAGAAGCATCTCTAAATGCAATATGCAAAGAAATAGAGAAAAGAAAAAAGATAGAAGCAGAGCAAAAATATAGAGAAGTAACTTCATATATAAAAATATTATCTTATAGAGCAATTAACGAAAATAATACACAGGTATATGAAAAATTAAATAGATTAGCAAAATATTTGGACGAACTCAAAAAACAAAAAGAATTATGCCAATTATCAGAAAAAGATAGAATAGAAAATGTAAGATATGAAGAAGTCTTAGGATATATTAATCATCAATATGATGGAACAGAAGAAACTTTAAAAGAAATATGTAGAGAATTAGATAAAAGAGAAGATATAGATGAAGTATTAAAATACCATGACAAGAAAAATAATCCATCAAAGGAAGAGGAAAGATAATGAAACAAGTTGTTGTAGCAACAAATAATGAAGGAAAGTTGAAAGAAATCAAGGATATATTAAAAGATTATCAATTATTATCTTTAAAAGATGTAAATTGTACAATCGAAGTAGAAGAAGATAAAGACACATTTGAAGGAAACTCTTTAAAAAAAGCGCAAGAAATATCAGAAATCTTACATATGCCTTGTATAGCAGATGATAGTGGCTTATGTATAGATATATATGATGGCTGGCCAGGCGTCCATACTGCTAGATTTTTAGGAGAAAATGCAACAGCAAAAGAAAGAAATCAATATATTTTAGAAAAAATGAAAAATTTAAAAGGCACAGACAGAAAAGCAAGTGTGAAATGTTGTATTACTTATTATGAAAACGGTAACTATGTAGTTGGAAAGGGAGAAATACAAGGAAAAATCGCAGAAGAACCAAGAGGAGATAATGGATTTGGTTTTGATGAAATTTTTGAACTAGAAGATGGTAGAACATGTGCAGAATTATCCAAAGAAGAAAAAAATCAAATAAGTCATAGAAAATTGGCTTTACAAGATTTATTAAAAAAATTAGAAAGTCACATATAAGGTTTCAAAAGATTCCCTTATATGTGATGTTTTTTTCATATTTCTCCCTTAAAGGTGTCTGTTATGTTTTTTGAAATTATCGACGAATGTGCCGTGGAATAGATGTATAAATTCTTAGCTCTAAATAAATGAGGAAGCGCGATAGCGAGAGGCTCGTTTATTTAAAGCTTAGAATTTATAATCTATGTAACAAGCCGAGGAGATATTTCAAAAAACATAACAGACACCTTTAAGGGAATAGATACTTGAAACTTAAAATAAATATTCTTGTCATTCTTGAAAACGAATGATATAATCTAAAAAAACAATAAATAGGAGAAGAGCGTATGGCAGATGTTAAATGGACAAAAGAACAATCACAAGCAATTCATGAAAAAGGATCTAATATACTAGTTGCAGCAGCAGCAGGAAGTGGTAAAACAGCTGTACTAGTTGAAAGAATTATTAATAAAATCATTAATGAAAAAATAGATATTGATAGATTATTAGTTGTAACCTTTACAAATGCGGCAGCAGCAGAAATGAGAGAAAGGGTATTAGAAGCAATTTATCAAAAATTAGATGAAACCCCAGAAAATGAAAATTTGCAAAGACAAATTACCTTATTAAATAAAGCGAGTATTTGTACGATTGATTCATTTTGTTTAGATGTGGTAAGAAATCATTTTTATGAATTAGAAAATATATCACCGAATTTTAGAATTGCAGATACAACAGAAATTGAATTATTAAAACAAGAAGTATTAGAAGATATATTTGAAGAAAAATATGAAAGCCAAGAAGAGGATTTTGCCCAATTAATTAATACCTATACAAGTTACAGAGATGATACCCCTTTAAAAGAATTAATTTTAAAAATTTATACATATATTCAAAGTAATCCATTTCCAAATCAATGGTTAAATGAAAAAATAGAAATGTTTCATATTAAAGACTTTGAGCAAGATTTTAGTCAAAATCCATGGGGAGAAATTTTACTAAAAGAAGTAGAAGAAGAGTTAATTGACGATATTAGTACACTAAAAGAACAAGCAGAAAACCTAGAAAAAAATCCAGATTTAGAAAAATATACAAAAACGATTTTTGATGATATGGATAAATTAGAAATGCTAAAAGTAAATTTAAATAGTTGGGATAAGGCATATGCTATTTATAGTAATTTGACATTTGCTACATGGCCAAGACAAAAAATTGATTCTGCAATCAAGGACCAAGCAAAGTTGGTCAGAGATGATATTAAAAAGAAAGTTACTAAAAAATTAAATAAAATCTTTATATATAACTCTGAAGAAGCAAATCGTGACATAGCAGATATGTATCCCATTTTAGTAAAATTAAAGCAGTTGATATTTGCATTTGGAGAAGAATTTTCAAAACGAAAAAGAAATAAAAACATGGTGGATTTTAATGATATTGAACATTTGGCATTACAAATTTTGATAAAAGAGGAAGATGGAAAAGTAGAACCAACGGAGGTTGCGAAAACCTATAAAGAAAAATTTGTGGAAATTGCCATTGATGAGTATCAAGATAGTAATATGGTACAAGAATACATTTTAACAGCAATTTCAAAAGGCAATAATATCTTTATGGTAGGAGATGTCAAACAAAGTATTTATAAGTTTAGACAAGCGATGCCAGATTTGTTTTTATCAAAATATAAAACATACAAGTTAAAAGAAAATAAAAAAGATGAAGATGATTTGAAAATACAATTATTCAAAAACTTTAGAAGTAGAGCAAATGTGTTAGATTTTACCAATTTAATATTCCAAGACATTATGAGCGAAAATTTAGGAGAAATAGACTATACAAAGGAAGAATATTTAAATTTGGGAGCTAGTTATGCAGAAACATCACAAGAATTAGAAACAGAAATTGATGTCATTGATTTAAAAGAAAAAGAAGATTTAGTACCAGAAGAGGAAGCGAGGGGGACTGAACAATCACAAGAGAGTGAGGATACTGAAGAAATAGTAGAAGAAAGAGTAGAAGATATACAAGTTGAGGCAAGATTTGTAGCGAATAAAATAAAAGCATTAGTAGAAGGTCATTTTCAAGTATTTGATAGAAAAATTAATGGATTTAGAGATATTCAATACAAAGATATTGTTATTTTGCTAAGATCTACGAAAGTCAATTCACCGATTTTTGAAGAAGAAATCATCAATTTAGGAATGCCAGTATTTTCTGAAAGTTCTCAAGAATATCTAGATTCTATTGAAATTCAAACCATTATGAGTTTATTAAAAATTATTGATAATCCGATTCAAGATATTCCATTAGTAACTGTTTTAAGGTCACATATCGGAAACTTTACAGATGACGAATTGGTAGAGATTCGACTATCTGATAAATATGATAATTTTTATACAGCTATGCAAAAGGCAAGAATTAATGTAAGTCACGAATTAAAAGAAAAAATAGATACTTTCTTTCATAACTTAGAAACATGGAGAAAAGAAAAAGAATATTTGGCATTAGATGAATTTATTTGGAAATTATATTCAGATACTCATTATTATACATATGTAGGACTTATGCCAAATGGAGATATACGACAAGCCAATTTGAAAATGTTATTCGAAAGAGCAAAACAATATGAAACCGCAAGTTTTAAAGGATTATATAATTTTATACAATTTATAGAAAAACTTCATGTAGGAAGTAATGATTTAGGAGCTGCAAAACTAATAGGGGAAAATGATGATGTTATCAGAATTATGAGTATTCATAAAAGTAAGGGATTGGAATTTCCAGTTGTCTTTTTATCAGCAACAGGAAAACAATTTAATTTAATGGATTTAAATCAAAATATATTATTACATCAAGAATTAGGAATTGGTGTAAAATATATCGATTATGAAAGACAAGTCCAATATGATACCTTAACCAAAGAGGCTATTAGAAATAAAATTTTGACAGAAACCTTATCAGAGGAAATGAGAATATTGTATGTTGCTTTAACAAGAGCGAAAGAGAAATTATATATTACAGGATTAAAAAGAGATTATGAAAAAGAAATGGAAAATATGCAAAAGCAAGTCAGTCGTTATCATAAGGTAAACGACAAGATAAACTATATTTTAGTGAAAAAATATAAAAAATATTTAGACTGGATTTTATTAGTTTATCTATATGAAAAAGAAAATAAAGACCAATTATTAACATTAAATGTATGGAATAAACAAGAACTATTAAAATCTTTTGCTAAGCCAAAAGAAGAGATGGTAGATATTAGAGAACAGTTAGAAAAAGCAACTATTCAAAAAGAAGAATTGGAAAAAATCAATACAATTTTAAATTATACTTACACACATCAATTATCAACAACAATTCCAACAATGACATCTGTTACAAAAATTAAGCAAATGAAAATGCAAGCAAATAGTAATGTCAATACAGATGCAGTAGGTAAGAAAGAAAATACACATATAATTAGTAAACAAAAAAATATGGAAAATGAAATGGAGTTAGAAAATCAAAGTCAAAATGAAAATCAATTAACTTTTAATAAACCAAATTTCATGAGAGAAGATAAAGAAGATGTTATTACTCCTGCACAAAAAGGAACTCTCGTTCATATGTGTATGCAAAGATTAGATGAAACAAAAGAATATACTTTAGAAATGATACAGGGCTTAATAAAAGATTTAGTAAAAAGAGAAATCATAACAGAAAAAGAAGCAAAGAGTATTAATCCATATAAGGTATTAGAATTTACAAAATCAACCATTTGGAAAGCTTTGAAATCTGCCAAAAAGGTATATAAAGAAAGGCCATTTTTTATCAATATACCAGCAAAAGAAATTTATGAGGAAGAAGTAGAAGAGGAGATTTTAGTACAAGGAATTATTGATTTGTATTATATTGATCAAAACGATGAAGTGGTTTTAGTAGATTATAAGACAGATTATGTGGAAACAGGAAAAGAAAGTGAATTAATAGAAAAATATATTACACAATTAGAATTATACAAAAGAGCATTAGAAGAAAGTTTACAAAGAAAAGTAAGTAAAACCTATATTTATTCTGTATATTTAGAAAAAGAAATTGAAGTGGGTTGAAAATTATGTAGACTTTTGGCATAATAAAAAAGATACTATAAACCAAAAATGGAGGTATTATTATGCGGAATGAAGAACAATTAATTATTCTACAACAGAAACTACAAAGCGTTAAGGAACAAATACAAAGCATTGAGGAACAAATAAAGAAACTTGATGAGAGACTAAGTTTCTGTAAAGAAGATGATGTTAAGCAACAAGAGAAATTCTTGAAACAAAGAATTAATCTGTTGAATCAAGAAATTAAGCTATGTGCTCAGGAAGAAAATTTACTTCACAAAGCAATTAATTTACAAGATCAAATATTAAATTATTTAGGAAGTCATACATCAAAATAATTCTTGCACTCCCATCTATTGTTATAACAGATGGGAGTTTAATTCATTTTTGACTTTTATGTTAAATAGTAGTATAATTAGTATAGATTGTAAAGAAATGGAGAAGAAACAATGAAAAGAGTGAAAACATTATTCATGTATGCCTTATGGGTAGTACTGTTTATCATATTTTCTGAATTTTTAATTAATGTTGCATTAAATTCAACATATAAACCAATAGAAAGAAAAGATAATGTATCACAAGTCAATGTATATCAGGCAGAGGCAACCCTTGTTAATGGGAGAATAAGAGGAATAATTACAAATTCAGAAACAGATAACATCAGTAATAAATATTTAGAATTTGATTTCTACTCTGAAAGAGATGTGTATTTAGGCAAAAAAATTATCAATATTAATGAATTACAACCTGGTGAAACACAAAACTTTGAGATATTATTCAAATTAGAAGATGTAAATTATTATACAGTAAGTGTATTAGATGAAAGACCAGAAGGTGAAGAAATAGAAATTCTTCCAGAAGGTTGGACAACAACAGATGTAGTAATAGCCACAGCAATCACATTACTAATTTTCTGGTAAAAAGGGATTTTGGGGAAGGACTCATTTTTCCCTTTTTCTATTTAGTTAACTGATAAAAAATATAGAATATAAAAGAATGAAACGATTTTGCGTATCTAAATTTGAATTTAGAATTTCTATGAAAATTTAGCTTATACAAAATTGTGAATGGCTTTATATTCTATATTTTTGATTATTTTTTAATTAAAAAAGGGGAAAAATGAGTCCTTCCCCAAAATCCCTCAAAATGTCGCATAGAAAAACGATCCCAATGCGACAAAATTTTTTTATATATCCTATATGAATTTTTGGCAAAATAGTATATAATAGAATCGAAAAATAAAAATCTATAGGAAATGAAAAATGAAAGAAGAAATAAATATGTTTTTAGTGCCTGCAAAATTTAGATTTACTACAAAAGAAAAAACATTAATGGTAGTTATCATGGTACTAATGCTCATAGGTATTGTTGTTACATGGGAAAATTGCATTAAAATTATGAAAGTAAAAGCGGAATACGAACTAGCTTATCAACAATATCAAGAAGCAATTGCGAGAGAACAAGAAGAAGCAGAAAGAAAAAGACAAGAAAAATTGCCAAAACTAACAGAAACTGGAATTGAAAATATGAATCATATATATAGTTCTGACACCAAACGTGCATTTTTAACATTTGATGATGGACCATCTAGTAATACCAATCAAATATTAGATATATTAAATGAAAGAGGAATTAAAGCAACTTTTTTTGTATTAGGTTCAAATGTTGAAAAAAATCCGGAAATGGTAAAAAGAATGTATGATGAAGGACATTTTATTGCTAATCATGGATATTCACATGTGTATGAAACCATTTATCAATCACCTCAAGCTGTATTAGATGAATATAACAAATGTAATCAAACAGTTAGAGATGCTATCGGAGAGCAAGAATATAATTCACATTTGTTCCGATTCCCAGGGGGATTGGTAGGAGGAAAATATGCAGACATAAAAAATCAAGCAAATGATTTGCTTTCACAAAATAATATTGTACATGTTGATTGGAATGCATTAAATGGAGATTCTGAAACAACGAGTCCTACCGTTGAATATGAAATGCAAAGAATACAAGAAACTGTGGGAGATAAGCAAAGTGTGGTAATACTAATGCATGATGCACAAGCTAAAAAAGTAACTGTAGAAGCTTTGCCAAGTATTATTAATTACTTAAAAGAACAAGGATATGAATTTAAGAATTTTTATGAAATGATAAAGTAAGTGTGCGTTGATGAAATGAAAGAGTTGAATGTATGAGTGTAAAAAATTGCTTTGCATTGATTAGCACAAATATAAGAAATTAGATGTGAGGATAAATAAGAACGAGAAAGGAGCTATTGTTTTGCCAAAGAAAGCAGGAGAAAAAATAGATGAAATTAAAGAAAAATTGGACTATTTAGGCTTAAATTTGGAAGATGCCAAAAATCAATTTGAAAATTATGAACCATTAAAATTTAGAGTACCTAAATTTTATGATGAAAAACAATATAGACAATATCGATATATACCAATCAAAGATATACAAATCTTATTAACACCAACCAATCGATTAGATGATATACAAGAAAAATACAAAAAAGCAAGTCCACTATCTGAATATTTAGATGCAGAAGATGAGAAAAATTTTATAAAGCATGCAACTTTTTTACGAATGTTAAAAGAACTAAAAGTAGAAGAAGTGGAAAGAGTACAAGAAGAACAAACAAAATTAAATAAAAAAATTCCATTTAAAGTAAAATTTGAAGGAAATTATTTATGGCAAATTTATTATTCAGAAGATACAGACCAATATTTTATGTTAGTTCCAACAGAAGATACAGATTATTCAACCTTCTTCTTTTTATTAAAAAAACAATTAGAAAAAAGGAAAACAGGAAAAATATTTGTACCTATTCGAAATGTCACATATAGCAATACATATTATAAAAAGTCAGAATTTGAAGACTTAGAAAATTACCTATGGTTATTTACGAAAGATTGGCCATTAATTTATGAAGTATATGATAAAAGTGAAAAATTGTCGATTCATATTGTGGGAGAAACAGAAGTATATGGAAGAATTAGAAGTCCCTATAAAATTAAAATTAGTAGTTTGGTAGAAGCAACACAATTTTATAAATTATTAAAAGCGATGTTTATCTTACAAACAGAATTGCCACATTATTTTGAATTTAAAACCAATATCACAAAAGGTGGGGAACTAGAATTCTATAATAATGACTATAAATTAGAATATGAAAATATTGCAGAATGGATAAATGATGAATATGAAGTAGGAATAGAAAAACAAGAATTAATTGGTGAATTATTAGAAGAAAACAAAAAGAAATTAGACAATTTAAAAATCATTGCTGCTTCACAAGAAATAGAATATTTAGCAAAGGAAAAACAAATATCAACTTTCTTAGAATGCAAGAAAACATTTTTTGGTAAATTCAAATATTATTTTAAATACAGTAAAAAGAATAAAAAACAGACAATGAAAGACAATATCTTAGAGGAAAAGAAAGAAGAGAAAATAACAGAGAAAAATAATTCTAAGACCAATAAAGAAAAACCAAAAAATATCCAAAGAACATCACCAAAAAAAGAAAATTATACAATAGAAGAATTAATAGAATTATATAAAGCATATGAATTAGATGAAACAGAATTAAAAAATATCATAATGGATGTCAATGCATTAAAATTAAAAAATAAAAATATGCAAAAGAAAATAGAGAATGCGGCTAATTTTATACAAGAAATTGATAATCATAAGAAAAGTATCTTTGAATTTTGGAAATACAGTAATAAAGATGAAGTTGCATCTTTAGCAGAAGGCGAAGAAGAAGAAGTGAATATCATCAAAAAAGTAACAAAAGTATTTGATTATCGTCAAGATTTAGAAGATTTTGGAAATACTATGGATCAGGTAGAAAGAAAAGCATTAACTAAAAGTGAAACAGATAGTATATATTTAACAACAACAAATATTTTACCATTATTAAATAAAGTAAAAAATAATGAAGTATTACCAAAAGAAATTGAAAACAATTTAAAAGAACTAAAAAAAGAAGCAAAAGAAGAAAATGTATTACATGAAGTAGAAGAGTTTGATATATTTGGTGGAATGTCACAAGATGCAACAAAGGTTTCGAAAATAGCCAATAAAAATCATAGAGAAATTCCAAAAGACAAATTAAATATCCTTGAAATTAATAAAAATACAAAACAAATAGGATATAAATTGGCTTTAGAAACAGTTGTAGATAATATAAAAAAGGCATTAGATAAAGTTGCTATTATTGACGACTTGCCAGTATATAAGATATTGGATAATGAAAAATTAGATCCTAAGAATCTTAATATTTTTAATATTAATCCAGAAAATGAAATTCATGAAAATATAAAGGATAAAGGAAATAAGTTTAATTTATATAAAATTAATATAAAAAGAGGAATGAATGGAATTAGTTATACCAATATCATTTTCTATGATAATCAAAATAAAACATTACCAATTGGACAAGATGTATCCACTAAAATACTAGTAGACTTGTCAAAAGTTGATTTAAAATTAATCAATAGAACATCATTTAAAATGACAGAAATAGAAGATGAAAAAAATGATTTTTCAAAAGTCAATGTAAAAACATTTCAAGTTTTTGAATATGATGTTATTTTAGAAGAAAATACTAAAAAAGAAGAAAAAGAAATCAAGCAAGACAAAGAAGAAAAAGCAGATGAAAAATAGTAAAAAAGGTATATAATTAAAGAATTATATGCCTTTTTTGCTAAATTAAAAAGATTTTTTTCATTTAAAAAAAATAATGTTATATAGAAAAAATTTAATCAAGTTGCTTTCTGTTCTTAACAAAACTTTCTCGAAAACATAGTATAGTAGAAAAAAGGAGGAAGGTATGTTAAAAAAATTCATATCGGGCGTTATCATATTTGTTTTTGTCTTTTGCATACAGATAAATCATACATATGCATTAACACCTGCATCAAATTTAAGTTTTCAAGGAATTGATGTTAGTAATTGGCAAGGATATATTAATTATGCAGAAGTAAGAGATGCTGGAATACAAGTCGTATATATAAAGGCAAGTCAAGGGACAAATATAAAAGATGCGTATTTTGATATTAATTATGAAAATGCAAAAGCAAATGGATTGCGCGTAGGATTTTATCATTATTTAACTGCTACAAGCACAGAACAGGCGATAGAAGAAGCAAATTATTTTGTATCTGTTATTTCTGGAAAAACACCAGATTGTAAATTGGTATTAGACTATGAAACTTTTGGAGGTGTGGGAAGAGAAGAAATCAATAATATTGCTAGAAGTTTTATGCAACGTGTAGAGGAGCTGACGAATAAAGAGGTCATTTTGTATAGTGATTTATCAAATGCAATAAATACATTTGATACAAGTCTAGCAGAAGATTATGATTTATGGATTGCTTATTATGAAGATAGGAATAATCTTATTAATATAGAAACCAGTTGGAATACATATATTGGTATTCAATACACAGATAGAGGTAGAGTAAATGGGATTAATGGCAGTGTAGATAGAGATTTATATACAGAGGAAATCTTCTTAGGTGAAACTTCAGAAATTGCAAATAATAGTGGAAATACAACTCCAAGTAATACAGAAAGTGTAGAATATACTGTACAAAGTGGAGATACTTTAAGTGCTATTGCAAGAAGGTATGGTACAACTGTACAAGAATTAGTAGATATTAACAATATTCAAAATCCAGATTTAATTTATCCAGGAGAAAAACTAAGAATTCTTACAAATTCTACAATACCAGGAAATGAAGAAAGAGGAACAGGAGATATTATTTATACAGTTCAAAGAGGAAATACTTTATCTCAAATAGCAAGAGCATATCGTGTGAGTGTAGAACATATTGTGGAATTAAATGATATAGAAAATCCAAACTTAATTTATCCAGGACAAAAATTAAGAATTACAGAAAGTGATGTGACAGATTTAGCTCCAGTAGATAATACGATTCAAGTATATTATGTTGTAAGAGAAGGAGATACTTTAAATGGAATTGCTAGGAGATTTGGAATTACGTTAAATGAAATTTTACAATATAATGATATAGAAAATCCAAATTTAATCTATCCAGGGCAAACTATTAAAATTGTATAGTTACAGTTCAGACCTTCCCCACTAAGAGGAACGATATGGTAGATTTTAAAGTTCTCGGTTACCCTCCGATTTCCGTTTAAGAAATTCTAATATCTAAATCGTAACGATACCCGGAAACAGGCCCCTTTACGACTTAGCTATAAGAATTTCTAAAACGACTCCGGTCGCATTCAAACATTTAAAAATCTACCATATCGTTCCTCTTAGTGGGGAAGGTCTGAACTGTAACATTGTATAAATGAAACATTAAAAAAAGTTGAAATTTTTCTAGACTTTTTCTAAGATATGTGCTAATATATATTAGTACATATTTTTTATGCCGATGTGGCGGAATTGGTAGACGCACTGGACTCAAAATCCAGCGGGAAACCATGTGGGTTCGAGTCCCACCATCGGTACCAATTTATACTTCACAAAAGTGGAGTATTTTTTTTGAAAAAGTATTACAATTCGTAAAGAGCTATAATATAATGCCAATAATCAAAAAAGGAGATGATAAATATGAATCAACTAGAAAGAAAAGAAACATATGATAATCATACTTTTGAAGACATCAAACACATTGATGAAAATGGAATTGAATATTGGTATGCAAGAGAGTTACAAAAGGTTCTAGATTATAAAGAGTAGAGAAAATTTGAAAATGTCATAAAGAAAGCCAAGGAGGCATGTTAAAATACTGGTATTACTACATTTGAACATTTTGTCGAAGCCGACAAAATGGTGCAAATAGGATCTGGAGCTGAAAGAAAACAAAAAGATTATAAACTAACCCGTTATGCATGTTATTAAATAGCACAAAATGGCGACACAAGAAAAAAAGTAATTGCTTTAGCACAAACATAAAATCTCTTTCGTATTACACAGACTGAATCAAGATTAAAAAGAGATAAAGTTGATACTGAGAAAAATCATATTAATAATAATGAATAAATAAATTTTATCATATTGCAATAATTTGAGCTTATTGATATACTATATAAAAATAAACCATATAAGAAATAAAGGGGAAAATTATGGAAGAGAAAAAAGAATTAAAAATTAAATTTAAAACAGCTGTTATATTATTCATCATAGTAGCAATTATACTAGTAGTAATTTTTGCAATAATGATTGTTAAAAATGAGAAAACAAGAATGAATCCTACAATAACGGGAAATCAATCAGACCAAGCAGAGGAAACGGATTTTTCAATACAATTTTTAAAATTAGAAAACCAACAACAAAACATGGTGTATAGTCCATTATCTATAAAATATGCTTTAAATATGTTAAATGAAGGAGCAAATGGCAATACCAAAATACAAATAGAAAATGTAATAAAAGATTTGAAACTATCGAAATATAATAATATAGATAAAGTGCTATCCTTAGCCAATAGTGTATATATTAGGGATACTTATGCTGAATATGTAAAAGAAGATTATAAAAATAAATTAACTGAAAAATATAATGCAGAAATCAATTATGATTCATTCAAAAGTGCCACAAATATAAATAATTGGATAGAAAATAAAACTTTAGGAATTATCAAAAATATGTTAAATGATAATATAGTCCAAAATCCAAATGCTGAAATGTTTCTAATTAATGCGTTAGCAATTGATATGGAATGGGAGAATTCTTTTGATGTAAGTGATACCAATGGAGAGGATTTTTATCTAAAAGATAACAATACAATGACAGCAACAATGATGCATAAAGAAACCAATGGTGAAGATGTAGCATATTATAAAGATAATGACATTACAGCTTTAACAATGGATTTAAAACAATATGATGACACACAATTACAATTTGTTGCAATTATGCCAGAGGATAATTTATCTGAATATATTGACACATTTACGATGGATGAATTGAATCGTTTAATAGAAAATGTGACGTTAGCATCAAAAACAAAATATGGAGTTGATATTACAATACCAAAATTTTCATTTGATTATAATTTACAATTAAAAAATGACTTAATAGATTTAGGGATTACAGATGCTTTTGATGAAAATTTAGCTGATTTCTCAAATATGACAGATGCAGATACAGGTCTTTATGTTTATGACGCCTTACATAAAGCAGACATTGATTTTACAGAAAAAGGTATAAAAGCAGCAGCAGTTACAGTTATGGCTACATTTGAAGCAACGGCGATGGTGGATAATAATAAACCAGAGGAAATTAAAATAGATAAACCATTTTTGTATTTTATCAGAGATAAGAAAACCAATGAAATCTGGTTTGTAGGAACTGTTTACGAACCAAATTCTTGGGAAGAGGATAGAGAAGATTATCAATAGATTGAAAGATAAGCATATGATAATAGTTTAATACTTTTTTGTATTAAGCTATTTTTTTTAGAATAGGAGAAAACTAAATAGTACTTTATGTCTAAATGACAGAAAGATATTCATAAAAATTCAAAATATATATTGACTTAAAGTGGACTCTAAATGATATAAAAAAATAAAGGCATACAAAAGCGAGTAAAAGACTTTATATGTATAAAGGAGGTCTGAAATGGAAAAAAAGAAAAAAATCATGATAGGTGTGATAACCGTTATAGTTATTATCCTATTAATTGTAGCAATTAACATCATTGTTACGAATGTTTTAGGAGAAGAAGAAAGAACAAATACAGCTTCTGTAGAAAATACAAGAGTAAATGGAGAAACAGACAATACAGCAAATGTTAGTACAAGTGCAAATACAACTGACAATCAAAGTGATGAAGATGTTTCAACTGTATATTTTACAAGTAATATTAGCTCAGAAGGATTAATGAATATCTATCATACCTTAGGATTTGAACCAGAAGGAAATGTGGCGATAAAATTGTCAACAGGAGAAATGGGAGGAAATTATTATCTTCAACCAGATTTAATTGATGACTTAGTACAGGAGGTAGATGGAACAATTGTAGAAAACAATACAGCTTATGGCGGTTCAAGAAGTACTACAGCAGCACATCTTCAAACAGCAGAAGCACATGGATTTACAGAAATTGCAGATGTGGATATTTTAGATAGTGAAGGAAGTATGACCTTACCAGTAGAAAACGGGACCCATTTGCAAGAAAATTTAGTAGGTTCTCATTATGCAAACTATGATTCTACAATTGTATTATCACATTTTAAAGGACATGCCATGGCAGGATTTGGAGGAGCTATTAAAAATATATCTATTGGATTTGCTTCAAAAGAAGGAAAATGTTTGATTCATACAGCAGGAGAAAGTAGAACTAGTTTTATGGGAGGAGACCAAGATTCCTTTTTAGAGTCAATGGCAGAATCGGCTTTATCAGTTGCAAATGATAAAGAAGATGACATTATCTATATTAATGTTATGAATAATTTATCTATTGATTGTGACTGTGAATCTAATCCATCAGAACCAGATATGCATGATATTGGAATATTGGCTTCAACAGACCCAGTAGCTGTTGATAAGGCTTGTATTGATTTAGTATACGAACAACAAGATGGAGATGGAGCCTCTTTAGTCAATAGAATAGAATCAAGAAATGGAACACATACATTAGATTATGCAGAACAAATTGGACTTGGAAATTTATACTACAGGTTGGTGGATATTGATGTGGGAAATACTTAGAGAACAATTGATTTATTTTTGGTACTATTTTGATATTCAAATAAGACAAATATTTGGGTATTGGTTGTTGGGAATTGTTGTTGGCTCACTCATATCTGTTTTTGCTAAAGATAGAATACATCATCTTTTTATGAAGATTAAAGATAAGAATATTGGTATCATAGGTACATTTATAGCGAGTATATTAGGAATATTATCACCTATTTGTATGTATGGCACCATTCCTATCGCAGCATCTTTTTCAAAAAAAGGAATGGAAGAGGATTGGCTAGCTGCCTTTATGATGAGCTCTATTTTATTAAATCCACAATTGTTGATTTATAGTGCTGCTCTTGGAACAAATGCACTTCTAATTAGGTTAAATGTTAGTATTATCGGCGGTTTCCTAGCTGGATTATTGGTTAGAATTTGTTTTAAAAGCAAAAAGTTTTTTAACTTTTCAAGTTTTGAAGAAAAGAAAACAAAAGACACAGATCCTAATATGTTTATGAGATTAGTAAAAAATATAGGGAGAAATATAAAAGCAACAGGTTTATATTTTTTACTAGGAATTGTGATTACTGTACTATTTCAAATGTATGTACCACAAGAAGCATTTGCTAGTTTATTTAGCAATAAAGGATTTGGCGTATTAATGGCAGCAACATTAGGAGTACCTGTGTATGTTTGTGGAGGTGGAACAATTCCATTACTAGAAGAATGGTTACATAAAGGTATGAGTATGGGAGCAGGAACTGCATTTATGATTACAGGACCTGCAACAAAAATTACTAATTTAGGAGCTTTAAAAATTGTACTAGGAATCAAGCATTTTATATATTATCTAGTTTATGTAATGCTATTTGCATTATTATCTGGATTACTTGTGGACTTGATAGGAATTAATGTATAACTCATTTTATGCAACATATGTATAGAATTAATGTATAACTCATTTTATGCAACATATGTATAGAATAATTTTGTTTATTGTGATATAGTTTAATAAAATAATTTATGGAGGAAAGTTATATGAAATCACTTTTATTAGTAATCGATTTACAAAATGCTTTTATAAATCAAAATACGGAAAAAGTACCTAGCAAGATAGAAGAAACAATTGCAAGTAATCAATATGATGATGTTGCTTTTACAAGATTTGTAAATTATGAAGATAGTTTATATATAAAAAAATTAAACTGGAGAGGCTGTCTTTCAGAGGAAGATAAAACAATTGTGATTAATACAAAAGATTATCAAGTATTTGACAAATCCATATATTCGTCTGTTACAAAAGAATTGATAGAATATATTCATAAAAACCAAATAACAGAAATTCATTTGTGCGGAATTAATACAGATTGTTGTGTGTTAAAAACAGCATTGGATTTATTTGAATTAGGATATAATGTTTATGTGCTAGAAAATTTATGTGGCTCTACATATGGAATGGAGAGACATAATCAAGCAATAGATATTTTGAAAAGAAATATAGGAGAAAATTATGTAATATAAAATATATAAGTAAAAAAGCAATCATGAGAGAGGGTTGGAATGAAATATAGAACAAATCATAGAACAGGAGATAAAATATTTGTTATGAAAGCATTTCCAATTGTAGATGAAATTTATGGTGAAGATGAAGAATAGTATAAAATAAAAGCCCCGCAAGGAGGCTTTTGTTACCGGTAAAGAGACCAACATATGATGTCGTATTCACGACAATGTAATGGTTTTACTTCCCCCAATTGAGACAAAGCTGTCTCAATTTTTTTGGTGGTCTCTTCATCAGGAATTACACGTTCAAACATAATCATAAATTGATTAGCTCGAACTTCAATTTCAGCAGGAATTTCAGTAAATTCTGCAATGATTTTTTGGATTTCTTTTAACCCCATTTTGTATACCTCCTTTTGGGGTCCCCACAATTCGTGGGTAAAGCCTAACTAGGCTCAGTGCATAGTTACATATAATTATTATACAATTATTAACATAAAATGTCAAAATGAAAACTAGAAGTACAAAAGCATGTAAACCTTGAATTTATGTACATTACATGATATAATAGCACAATATAATATATAGGCAATGACCTTTATTAGAAATTTCATAATTTATTTAAAACAATAATAAAATAAAAGAAAGGATGAAAGAGATTATGGGAAAAGAGAGTTTAGAAAACAGAGAACACCGGCTGAAATACAGAAGAGCGATTTCCGGAAAAAAAGTCGAAAGACTCATTATTATCTCTAAGGATGTACAGGTATCTGTGCAACCGATACAATCAAACAGGATACGGATATGGCTTCAAGGAGAAGCTGGTTCCAAAGTAACTCTCAGGAGTAAGAAAAGAAAAAATAAATCGATAATTACGTTTCAGGAGAAAAAAGTTGTGGGAAAAGTCGAATTGAAAATAGCGATTCCAACCACAATTCCGTACCTTTCGGTAACTACAGTTTCTGGTAATGTCAAGATAAAAAATGTTCTGCCAAAAGAAATCAGAATAAAGACAAATAAAGCTCCGGTGGATATCAATACACTAGATATAGACAAAAGAAGTGATGTTGCAATTGACACACAGAGTGCAGATATCCAGTTGCAAATCAGAGGCCATATCAAATTGGACGCTAGAAGTACAACAGGAGTGACGAATAATCGTCATGAAACCAATGGTGAGTCAACCGTAGAGATACAGGCTTACTCAATAAGTGGAAACATTACGGTATTGTAAAACTTTTTTACGACCTGTGCAACCTTATTAGGGAGCACAGGTTGTTCCCATATATATGAAGGACTAATTTAAAAGAAGAAATCCCCAAACTCGAAAGAATGGGGATATTAGAGAACACTGGTATAAATATCAGTGTAAGAATTGTTTAAGAGTTAGCAATGGTTCGTATAATAGTTGATAATTCACTGTCATCACCGATACTATCTGCATTATTCATAGCAACAGAAATCGCATCATACTTGTTCGTTTCGACAATTGGTATACTAACTAATTGTTCTGCTATTAATTTAGCAGTTTCTTCATCAATGTTTATGACAGGCTGTGATAGATTGTCGATTTTTTTTGACAGACTGTTTACTTTGACAAGTAAACAAACCAAAACTACAGCGATAACGATTCCTGTAATAAGAATGCCAGTTTCCAACATAAAAACAACTCCTTTTCTGAAACTATAAATTAATAGACAACAGTAATATTATAAGATGATTTAAAAATTATGTCAAATATAGTAAATAGACATATGTAAAAAATAATAAAAAAATGTTGCAATCTGTATATAGTTTCTGGTATAATAGTAAAGATATAAAATATAAAAGGGAGCAAGAAAATGAAAAACTATTTGAAAAAAACTAATTGCATAAATACTTCAGCTGTTTTCTTAATAGTTGCTTTATTTTCATTTCCATTTTAAGTAAGGAGTTTTGTTCCTTATTTTTTTTTGCATTCTAGAAAATTTACATTTTCTGAATGACTAAAATATCAATCATTTATAAAATATACAAATTTAACATATATGAATGGAGGTTAATATGAAAGAATTCAACAAAAAAATTGTACTAGAAGATGGAGAAGAATATTTAGGATATGGATTTGGAGCAGACAAAGAAGCCATTTGTGAAATTGTATTTAATACATCAATGGTAGGATATCAAGAAATCGTGTCAGACCCATCATATACCTATCAAATGGTAGTGATGACATATCCATTAATCGGAAACTATGGAATTACAGATGAAGATTATGAAACCAAACAACCAACCATTGGTGGAATGGTTGTAAGAGAATATAATGACTTACCAAGTAATTTCCGTTATACAAAAACATTATCAGAATATTTAGAAGAAAATGATATACCAGGAATCTGGGGATTAGACACCAGAAAATTAACAAGAAGTATCAGAGATAAAGGGAGTAGAAAGGTTATCATTACAGATATTACAACGAGTAAGGAAGAAGCACTAAAAAAATTAAATGCATATGATATTCCAAAAGATGCTGTATCAAAAGTAAGTTGCAAAAAGAAATGGTATTCTAGAACAGCAAATTATAAATATAATGTAGTAGCAGTAGATTGTGGTATTAAGTTAAATATTATAAGAAGTTTAAATAAAAGAGGATGCAATGTAACAATTGTGCCATATAACACAACAGCAAAAGAAATCGAAAGCCTAAAACCAGATGGGGTCTTTTTATCAAATGGACCAGGTGATCCAGAAGATGTAAAAGAAGTGATTAAACTTGTAAAAGAATTGAGAGGGAAATATCCAATTTTCGGAATTTGTTTAGGACATCAAATGATTAGTTTAGCATATGGTGCAAAAACATATAAATTAAAATTTGGACATAGAGGTGGAAACCATCCAGTATTAAATCTAGAAACAGATAAGATAGAAATTACAAGTCAAAATCATAGTTATGCAGTAGATGAGAAATCTCTAGAAAAAACAGATTTAGTACCAACACATAAGAATATTTTGGATAATACCATTGAAGGTGTTGAATGCAAAAAAGATAAAGTATTTAGTGTGCAATATCACCCTGAAAGTGCACCAGGACCACAAGATAGTGGATACTTATTTGATAAGTTTATTAAAATTATGGGAGAATTCGAAAAATAATCAGCATCTTGCGTCGTTAAACTTCGATTTGAATTTTAATCGACGTACAAATCGTACGCCTCATAAATTCAAATCTCGTTTGCCTAGCAATATACTAATTCTTTTTCGAATTTAGTAAAAAATTAGAAATAGAAATCGTTTTTAAAAGAAAGGAATGAATAAAATGCCAAAAAGAAAAGATATAAAAACTGTACTAGTAATTGGTTCTGGACCAATTGTGATTGGACAAGCAGCAGAATTTGACTATGCTGGAACACAAGCTTGTTTAGCACTAAAAGAAGAAGGATATAAAGTTATATTAGTCAATTCCAACCCAGCAACGATTATGACAGACACAGCTATTGCTGATAAAGTATATATGGAACCACTAACATTAGAATATGTTGCTAAAATTATCAGATATGAAAGACCAGATGCTATTTTACCAGGAATTGGAGGACAAACTGGTTTAAATATTGCTATGCAATTATACAGAAAAGGAGTTTTACAAGAATGTCAAGTAGAACTTCTAGGAACAAGTAGTGAAAGTATTGAAAAGGCAGAAGATAGAGAAAAATTCAAGGAATTATGCCAAGAATTAGGAGAACCTGTTTTAGAATCTATTATTGCAGAATCAGAAGAAGAAGGAATTGCAGCAGCTAATAAAATTGGATATCCAGTTGTTTTAAGACCAGCCTTTACTTTAGGAGGAACAGGTGGAGGATTTGCAGATAATGAACAAGAATTAAAACCATTATTAAAACATGCTTTAAAACTTTCTCCAGTAAATCAAGTATTAGTAGAAAAAAGTATTAAAGGATATAAAGAGATTGAATATGAGGTAATGAGAGACCATAATGATACAGCCATTACCATTTGTAATATGGAAAATTTAGACCCAGTAGGTATCCATACAGGAGATTCTATTGTTGTCGCACCAAGTCAAACATTAACCAATAAAGAATATCAACTATTAAGAGATAGTGCCTTAAAAATTATTAGAGCTTTAAAAATAGAAGGTGGATGTAATGTTCAATTTGCTTTAGACCCACATTCTTTCAACTATTATGTTATTGAAGTAAATCCAAGGGTATCTCGTTCATCAGCATTAGCTTCAAAAGCAAGTGGATATCCAATTGCTAGAGTTTCAGCAAAAATAGCAGTTGGTATGAGATTAGAAGAAATCCCATTAGCCAATACACCAGCAAGTTTTGAACCAGCATTAGATTATATTGTTTGCAAAATACCAAGATTTCCATTTGATAAATTTACACTTGCTTCCAATAAATTAAGTACACAAATGAAGGCAACAGGAGAGGTCATGAGTGTCGGAAGAACATTTGAGGAAAGTTTATTAAAAGCAGTAAGATCGCTAGAAACAGGTGTATGTCATATTCATCATAAGAAATTTGATAAAATGGAAACAGAAGAGATGATGACATATATAAAAGATGGAACAGATGATAGAATTTATGCGATTGCAGAATTAATGAGAAGAGATGTTGATTTAGGATTAATTTATGACACAACAAGAATTGATATGTTTTTCTTAGAGAAAATTAAACATATTGTTGAAATGGAAAAAGTGTTAAAGAAAAATGTAGGAGATATTGATACATTAAAAACTGTCAAGAAAATGGGATTTAGTGACAAATATATTGCACAAGTATGGAAGAAAAAAGAAAATGATATTTATGAATTAAGAAAGAAAAACAACATTTATCCTGTATATAAAATGATAGATACTTGTAGTAGTGAATTTGAAAGCTATGTACCATATTTCTATTCAACATATGAAGAAGAAAATGAATCTATCATAAGTGACAAGAAAAAGATCATTGTATTAGGTGCAGGACCAATAAGAATTGGACAAGGTGTAGAATTTGACTATTCTACAGTACATGCAGTAAAAACAATTAAAGAAGCTGGATATGAAGCAATCATTATTAATAACAACCCAGAAACAGTTTCAACAGATTATACAACGAGTGATAAGCTATATTTTGAGCCATTAACTGTAGAAGATGTTATGAATATTGTAGAATTAGAAAAACCAGAAGGTGTTGTAGCAGCTTTAGGTGGACAAACAGCGATTAACCTTGCAGGACCACTTTCAAAATTAGGTGTTAAAATCATAGGTACAGATGTTAATGCTATTGAAAAAGCAGAAAATAGAGATGCATTTGAAAGAGTTATGAAAGACTTAAAACTATTACAACCAAGAGGAGAAGCTGTAACAAATATAGAAGATGGAATCAAAGTTGCGAAAGAAATTGGATATCCAGTTTTAGTAAGACCAAGCTATGTATTAGGTGGAAGAGCTATGCAAATTGTTTCTAATCAAAAAGCATTAGAAAAATATTTGAAAACAGCTGTTGAAATCAATACAGAACAACCTGTATTAGTAGATAAATATATAACAGGAAAAGAATTAGAAGTAGATGCTGTATGTGATGGAAAAGATGTCTTCATACCTGGAATTATGGAACATGTTGAAAAAACAGGTATCCACTCAGGAGATAGTATCAGTGTATATCCAACCTTTAGTGTTAGCCAAAAAGCAAAAGATACAATCATAGATTATACAGTAAAATTAGGATTAGGTATTGGCATTGTCGGATTATATAATATCCAATTTATTGTAGATAAAAATGAGGATGTGTATGTTATTGAAGTAAATCCAAGATCATCAAGAACAGTTCCATTTATTTCAAAATCTACCGGATACTCTTTAGCAGATATTGGAACATTAGCTATGCTTGGAAAATCTTTAAAAGAACAAGGAATAACGCAAGTATATCCAAAAGAGAAAGAAAAATGGTATGTAAAAGCACCAGCATTCTCATTCTCAAAATTATCAGGATTAGATGCAACACTTTCTCCTGAAATGAAATCAACAGGAGAAGCTATTGGATATGATAAAAAATTAACTAGAGCATTATATAAAGCATTACAATCATCAGGAATGAAACTTGCAAATTATGGAACCATATTTGTAACAATCGCAGATAAAGATAAAGAAGAAGCATTACCTTTAATTAGAAGATTTTACAACTTAGGATTTAACATCGAAGCAACAAAAGGAACTGCTAAATTCTTAAAAGAACATGGTATTAGAACAAGAGTGAAAAAGAAACTTAGTGAAGGTAGTGAAGAAATCTTAGAATCTTTAAGAAAAGGTTATGTAAGTTATGTTATCAACACAAGAAATATTGATTCCATAGACCAAGAAACAGATGGAACATATATCAGAAGATGTGCAACACAAAATAATGTACCAATGTTTACAGCATTAGATACCGTAAGAGCGGTATTAGATGTATTAGAAGAAATTACACTTGGAATATCAACAATTGATGAATAAAATGTCCAATTGGGGACGTTTCTGTTTGGGACATTTTTCTGAAAGAATATCTAGATAAGAAATATTCTAAGTAGAATTTAGAAAGAAAAAAATATCGATAAGCGCCCTTTGTGGGCGTTTTTTTGTCGCATTGAGATCGTTTGTCAATGCGACATTTCTGAAATAAAAAAAGAAAATATAACTAAGCGCCCTTTGGGGCGTTTTTCAATTATCTATCTAAAAGCATATAATTATTTAATGATTTATCTTTTTATAAATTTATGATATAAATAAAAAAATTTGCAACTAAATTAATAATAAACTATATCTTATATGTAGAAATCAAATGAAAGGAGGAATAAAATTTTCTTGAAATCTTTGGTATATAAAGATAACTTAATTATATCATTGGATTATCAAAATTTAATAAAATCAAATTAATGTGGTGCTTATGATTGATTTTATAAACTTATTATATGAGGGGGAATTTTATGTGGAAGAAGAACTAATTATTAAAGCAAAATCCGGAGAAGTTAGAGCTTTTACAGACTTGGTACATAGTATTGAAAACGATTTATATAGAATAGCAAAAACAAGATTAGATAATGATGATGACATTTGTGATGCAATTCAAGAAACAATGATAAATGCTTATAAACATTTGAAAAAGTTAAAAGATAATTCTCATTTTAAAAGTTGGATTATTAAAATTTTAATTAATGAATGTAATAAAATTTATAAGACTAAAAAAAGAAAAGAAAAACTTTTAAAAAAAATTACTAAAGAAGAAAATATCCAACCAATTGATGAATCTGTCAATTTAGTCGATTCTAAAATAAATTTTGAATTATTAGTTGAAAAATTACCATATGAGGAAAAATTACTCGTTACTCTATTCTATTATAATCAATATTCTTGTACTGAAATATCTGAAATTGTAGGGATGAATATTAATACTGTGAAAAGCAAACTTAAAAGGAGCAAAGAAAAAGTAAAAAAATATTATGAGGGAGGTCTTTTACATGAACAATAATTATGATGAAATAGACAATTTATTTTTTCAATATTTTGAAAATAATCAAGAAGTTCCTAGGATAATTACTAATTGTATAGAAACAGCTATGTATAAGAGCAAAAACAAATATGGAATAACGATATTAATTAAAAAAATTATAATAACTCTTATAAGTTTTATAACTGTTACTGGTGGCATGGTATTTGCATCTAATATAATAAAAAATTTTTTTAATAATAGCAAAGGCTTAGATACTGCTGTAGAAAATGGATATATAGAACAGGGAGGAGAAAATGTTGTTTCAAATAATACTGATATAACTGTAAAAAACTTCTTGATGGATGATTTCAATTTAAGTTTTACATTAGAAATGAAATTTGATGAATCTATTGATATAAATTCTATTTATAGAATAACTTTACCAAATCTAATGATTACTGATGAACAAAAAAGAATTATATATTGCATAGATGAAACAACTTTTAAAGAATATTGTCAAAAGAATAATCTTAATTATTCTTGGAATGAATTTAATGATAATCATTTACGTAGTGGCGCAAATTGGTATATAAAAGATAAATTGACAGATTCTAATTCAGTAGAATTAGTTTATAATCTTTACTCTGATAAATATCCTAAAAGCAAATATTTATATTTGAATTTTTCTGAAATAAGTATTCAGAATAATCCAAATGATAATTCCATAACACATACTATCGATGGAAATTGGAATTTAGATTTAGAAGTTCCAGAAAAGTTTTATAATAGAGAATCTATAATTTATACTGTAAAAGAGTGTAGTGATTCGACAATAAATGTTACAGATGCATCTTTATATGATACGTGTTTCAAATTAGAATTTAACACAAAAGTCAAACCTATATATCAAGAAAATGATAGTGAAGAGGTAAAAAATGAAAAAATGCAAGCTTTAACAGAATGGAATATGAAAGAAAAGGCAGAATGGAGAACAATGGTTTATGATGAATATATTATAGATAATAGTGGAAATAAGTTCTATCCATTACGAAGTAGTTCAGAAGATTCTATGACTAGTTATTTACCAGATGGTCAATTTATCCATATGCAGACTTTTGATTTAACTAAATATAATAAAAATGCTAATACTATTACACTATATTTAAAAATAAATTTACCTTATACTCAAAAAGATGTTAAGATTGTTTTAGAGAGGCAAGATTCATAAATATTTTTACAATTTTTATTTTTTTGACATTAATTATAGTTATTATGTTATTTTTGTTATATTATCCTCATCGAATATCAACAATTGATGAATAAATTATAAAAAAACTTCTTATAATATTTTATCATAAGAAGTTTTTGTTGATATACTAATATTTTATGTATGCATGCGTATGATTATCTTAATAGTGATTAGCTTAATAATTTAGTATTGATAGTATTATCTATCATTTCACTATTTAAGTTTTCTAAATTGCTTAAAATTACTAGTTGTAGAATATTTGCATAATCTCGCATGTTACCATCTAGAGAAGGATTTTTGTCTTTCCATTCCTTTGCGGTCATTCCAAATAAAGCAACATTTAAAATATCTGCTTCATTTGCATATACATACAACTTTTGCTTTTCAGTTAGCGTAGGAACTATATTTTCTTTTATACTATCAGTATGTATTTTATAATTTGTTTTTGCAAGTTCTCTTCTAACTGACTAATTAATTTTATTCTGATAATTTTCATTTTGTTTTAATCGTTCAAATTCTTTTATTAGATGTAGTTTAAATGCTGAATCTATCCAAGAAGCAAATTCAAGAGCGATATCTGGGTGCGCAAAAGTTCCTCCGTTATATTTTCCTCTTTTTGAAATAAAACCTATTGCATTTGTTTCTTTAATCCACCTAGATGGACTCATAGTAAATGATTGAGTTGCAGAATCAATTTTAAACTCGCGGGATTCCGCTAGTTTAAAATTAGGGTTTGAAAGTTCTTCCCATAAACAATAAAAGTCAAAAGAACTTTTATTACTCATCCATTTTATAATAACATCTCCAGGAGTTAAAGGATTTTTGTAGCGTGCTAAATCTGTTAATGAAATATAATCTATATCTTTAACTCTCATAATATTAATTAAAGTATTATTTACATTCATTTGTGTTGATATTAATTCTTTTTTCATAAATATCACTTCCAATCCTTTTACATTATAAAACAAATGTTTGTAAACGTCAAGCAAAAATCAAAATATAAATAGGTTCTTAGATAAAATCTTAAAATAGAAGAATAAAAACAAACATATCTCTCAAAAAATATTTTTGATTTTTATCTAATTATAATTGTTAACTCCATAAAGTATATGATATAAAATAATAGAAAGGGAGAATTTAAAATACAGCATCTATAATAACGAATAAAAAAATTAAGATAAATTGTAACGAAAAAGAAATTCATACGTCATATGTACAAAGGGGGATAAAGTTATGCAGGATATGGAGCAAATATATGAACAATACTTTGAAACAGTATATAAATATTTATTCTGTTTAACTCGTAATAATGATATCTCTGAAGAACTAACACAAGAAACCTTTTATCGAGCAGTAAAAAAGATACATACTTTTAAAGGAGACTGCAAAATATCTGTATGGTTATGTCAGATTGCAAAAAACTTATGGTATGATGAATGTAGAAAACATAAAAAAATAGTAGAGACAAATGAAGAAAGTTTTTTAGAAATACGAGCTTCTAATGATGCCATAGAAGAAAAAGTGGTTCAAAATGAAGAAAAAATGGCATTATATAAAAAATTACAAAAGCTAGATGAAAAAACAAGAGAAGTTATCTATTTAAGAATTACAGGAGAATTATCATTTAAAGAAATAGGAATCATTTTAAATCAAACAGAAAACTGGGCGAGAGTCACTTTTTATAGAGGAAAACAGAAATTGAAGGAGGGTGATGAAAATGAAAGAGAAAAAGGATTGTAAAATTGTTCAAGATTTATTGCCAAACTATATAGATAAACTAACAAGCAAAGAAACCAATACTTATATAGAGGAGCATATAAAAGACTGTAATGAATGTCAAAAAATCTTAGAGGCTATGCAAAAAGATATTTCAGTAGAAGATAAAAAAAGAGAAAAAAAGAAAATTAAGTACATCAAGAAATATAATCATAAATTGAGAATATTAAAAATTAGCTTATTATCTATTATATTCATCATCATAATATTATTTGCTGCTTTCCCAGGAAGAAACATGATGATTATAGCTTCTTTACAAAATAAATTTAAAGAATATGAGCAACAGAGTGATAATGTATATATAAAAACTTTATATTATCCTTCTCAAGCAATAGCAACTTATGATAACTATTATAAAGATGGCGTAGAAAAACATGTAATGACATTCCCAGAAGATAATGTAACGAGTATGCAATATGTATATCCAAATCAAAGTAAGACATTTGTAGATGGTCCTGACTATAAAAAATTATCTATTATGGGTGGGCAATATTTATATAACCCATTAAATAATTACACATATTATGATTCTTTGAAAACCTTATTTGTAATGAGTAGGTCATATGACATAACAACAGGAGATCTTAATGGTAAAGCTTGTTATATATTGAGAGCTACTTATAAAAAAGAAACAACTGGATTGGAATTATATATAGAAAAAGATACAGGGTTAGTATTGCAAACAACGCAGCCAGTTTCAGTAAATGGAGAAGATAGAGGTATCATTACAATACAATATCAATATTCTTTTGGAACTGTTACAGACGAAGATATGCAAGAACCAGATGCTACAGAATATACGTTAATAGAAGATGAATAATAAAGAAGAATGCTAAAATAAAAAAGAACCTAAATTATTAGACAAACAGTTTAACAATTTGGGTTCTTTTTATTGTAACCTTTTTCTAAAAATGGTAAATATATAAATGGAAAGTTTAAATTTTAATTGCCAAAATTTAATTCTTTCCAACCAGAATTGAACCTTAAGAAAAAGGAGAGAAAAATGAAAAAAGAAAATACGATAGAGAGCTATATAGTGGATAATCAATTAGATATGCCAAGAGTATTTGATGAGTATTATCACTATGTAAGTAAGATTATAAAAAATAAACATACGATCAAGATAGAAGATGAAGAAGAAATGATAGCAGATGTATTTTTAATTTTATGGAAAAACAAAGACAGATTAGATAGAAAAGCAGTATTTAGTCCATATATAGCAGGAATTACTAAAAGATTGATTTATAGAAAATATAGAGAACTTAGCAGAACAATAGAGTTTTCTCAATATGAAAATGAGATGATTAGTCGTTTTAATGTAGATAGTATTGTGGAGCAAAAGGAAATGAATGATTGTATTACAAAAAATTTAAAAGCATTAGGTGATACGGAATATGAAATATTTAAAAAATTTTATTATGAAGGAAAAAAGGTAAAACAAATTGCACAAGAGATGAACCTAAGTAGTAGTAATGTAAAAACAAAATTACATAGAACCAGAAAAAAGATAAAAGAAATTTTAAAAGTAGGAGGTTTTTAAAAATGGGAAAGGAAAAAATTTTTGAGAATGTGCAAGAAAATATTGCCATTGAAAATTTTAGGACAGTTCATAAAAAGCATGAAAAAACAAAAAAGATATTACAAAGTACATTGACAGTTATGATTTGCAGTTTATCTGTAACAGGAATTGTTTTTGCAAAAGATATTTCTACTAAATTATATGATAATTTCTTTATGACAGGTAAAGGGATGGAAACAGCAATGAATGAGGGATATATCGAAAATACAGATATGGAATATGAAAATGCAAACACAACTATAGAAAATACAGAGACGGGTGAAATGATAGAAGATGTAGAAACAAAAGTAAAAGTATCTGAATTTGTTATGGATGATTTTAATTTAAGTATTACATTTGATGTAGAGCTATCTGAAAAAGCAAAAGAGATTGTAACAGCAGATGAAGTATGGGAATTTAATTTTCCAGACTTAGTGATATCAGATGAAAATAATATTGTTTTATATTGTCCATCAGGAGTTAGATATGAAGAATTTAGTAAAGAGAAGAATTTAGGATTAAATTATGATGAAGCAATGGATAAGAAAATGTATATTGGAAGTGGTGTCAATATCATTCCTATTGAAAGAGAAGGAAATCATGTAAAAGTAGTTTATAATATCTATACAGGAGGAGACAGTCATTATCCAAAGAGTAAAACATTAACAATTGATATGACAAAAATCAATATATCTAAAAATGAAGAAGCTTCTATGGGAGAAGAGGAAATTACTCTTACAGGAGATTGGAATTTTGATGTAGCAGTTCCAGAAAAAATGTATAATAGACAATCCGTTGTTTATTCACAGGTAGACACAACCAATGAAGATTATCAAGTAGAATCAGCAACATTATATGATACAGGAATGGAAATAACGGCAAAAATAAAAACAGAACCAAAACCAAAATATCCATCATTTTTGGAATTTGATTTTTACGACAGTTTATCAGATGATGATCCACTTAAAAATGAAGACATTTTAGGATATATTAGTTGGAAAGAACGTCAAACAGATGCATATAAAGAATATTATGAAAAAGTAGATGAACTGACAAATATTTCAATATATCTAACAAATGAAAATGGAGAAACATTCAGCTTAAACCAAGGTCCAAATGAAAATGGTTCTATAGGAATTGATGAAGAAGGGATTTTAACCTATACAGGAATGTTTGATTTAACAAAATATAATGAAACAGAAAAAGTAATTGTTCATTTTGAGTATAGAGGTCAAACAGAAGAAGTAGTTCTAGAGAAAGGGGATGAATAATAATATGAAAATGAAAAATAAAGTATTTCACATTAGTATTTTTTGCATTATCATAATGACTATCATCAATTTTTCTAATACAGTATTGGCAGTACAAAACTATACTTTACAAGAAAGAAACACTATGGCAGAAGAGGCTTTTAAACAATGGATAGAAACATATAAAAGTGAAGAGATACCAGAAAATAGAAAAATTACAGATTATAATTTACAATCTGTTCGTGTGGGAGAAATAGAAGAAAATGAGTTTTTAGCAAATATTGAATTTGTTGTAACACCTGTTTCCATAGAAAATACAGAATGGAATTATTCAGAACCAGAAATAATAGTATATCATGGACATGAGTGTATTTGGTATGCAAAAACTAATATGTGTTATATAAGAATTAAAGTAGAAAATGGAGATTATCAAGTAGAATATATAGGAGAAGCACCAGAAGGATATGACGAATTTGAAAAACGATTTGAAGAATATAAAAAGACACATTCACAAGAAGAAGTAGAAAACATCCAAATTCAAGGAGAAGAAACAGATAATCAATTAGCAAACCAAGAAATAGAGAAAATGAGTAATGGAATTGTGATAGGGTGTTCTGTTATCTTATTAGTGGTAATATGTTTAGTAGGCGTAAAAGTTATTAAATACAGAAAAAGTAATAGGATAATTAAGAAATAGTATATAATTTCAAAGAAGATTAACGAAAGTTAGTCTTTTTTGTTATAAAAATTTGTAACAAATGGCAAAGTGAAAAGTATTATAGATGAACGAAGAGAAAGGAATAAAGAATGAAAGTGGATTTTGAAGAAGTATATAGCAAATATTATTGTAGTGTCTATAGATATCTGATTACAATAACAAAAGATAGGAATATTGCAGAAGAAATGGCTCAAGAAACATTTTATAAAGCATTAAAAAATATACATACATTTAATCCAGAACTAAAAATGTTAACATGGCTATGTCAGATTGCGAAAAATACATATTATAGTTATTGTAAAAAAAATAAAAAACTATGTGAATTGGATGAAAACATTATTGACAATGAAGAAGATATCATCGAAAAAGTAATAAATAGTGAACAGAATTTAGAAATATTGAAAGCATTACATAATTTAGAAGAACCATATAAAGAAGTTTTTACTTTAAGAATTTATGGAGAACTTTCATTCAAACAAATTGGAGAAATTTTTAATAAAAGTGAAAATTGGTCAAGAGTTACCTATTATCGTTCAAAATTAAAAATAAAGGAGAGATTAAAATGAAAAAAGAATGTCGAATCGTACAAGACTTATTACCATTATATATTGATGAAGTAGTATCAAAAGAATCAAATGATTTTATAGAAAAACATTTACAAGAATGTAAACAATGTAAAGAAATGTTAAATCTCTTAAAACAAGAAGAACAAGTATCAAACATAGATGAAAAAGAGGCAATACGAAAATTTCATAAAAAACTAAGGTATAAAAATTTAAAGACTTTAATAATCACATTATTATGTATTATAATCATTTTATATATAGGTTGGCAACTATTATATGTTAATGAATATATGGTGCCATATGCTGAGAATTTAGCAAATGTTGAGATACCAGAAGATGAAGGAATCGATATAAAAATAAACACAAAAAATTATAAAAATGGTTATGCTATATTAGTTAAGACAGGAGAAAACATTTATGATGTATATGTAAATATAACACAAAATATCATTACAAAATTGTTTAAAGATAATGATCAATCCAATAATTTAATAAGGATAGGAAACAATATTTGTATAGATTTCCAAAGTGAAAAAATCAGATTTTTCGAACCTGAAAATGCAAAAATACAAAATATTTATTATATTAATGAGAATTATAAAGATATTGTATTTTTAACAGATGAAGAACTAGTAAAATTAGAAGATAAAATATTATTATGGTCAAATAATACATAGAAATACTATGTAAGAAAAAAATTCCATTTTGGTGCAACAAAAAAGTAAAGTAAATTAATCTAATAAGTGTCAGATATGTACATATAAGATAAAATTGGAGGATAAAAAGTGGAGGAATTAGTAAAAAGAGCAAAAAATAAGGATGAGAAAGCATTTGATGAATTAATTTTGTTGATAGAAAAAGAAATGTATTTAATAGCTAAAACAAGACTTCAAAATGATGAGGATATAGCAGATGCCATACAAGAAACCATACTGTTATGTTTTAGAAATATTCATAAACTAAGAGATAATACATTATTTAAGACTTGGACAATTCGAATCCTTATAAATGAATGTAATAAAATACATAGAAAAAAGCGTAAACATACGATATCCTTTGAAGGTAATGAAATGGAAAAATATATTGAAACAGAAGAAAATTATGAAGAAAACATAGGATTTGATATGTTAATTAGAAGTTTGGAAACAGATGAAAAATTGATATTAACATTATATTATTGTTCAGGTTATACCACAAAGGAAATCAGCAGAATTTTAAAGAAAAAGGAAGGGACTATTAGGAGTAAAATCTCCAGAAGTAAACAGAAGTTAAAAGAACAATTTGAAAAAGGAGGGATTGAAAAATGAGAGATATTGAAGAATTATTAGAGTTATCCAGTAAGCAAGATGTAAAAATTCCTCTAAAAATAGAATATAGAATACAAAATACATTAAAGCATAAACATAAAAAACAATGGAAGAATTATATAAAAAAATTTGTAACTATCATGGCTTCAATTATGGTTGTGTTTGTAGGAAGTATATCAGTCTATGCGGCTTTTGGAGGGACAATAGGAGGAAAACCAGTTTTAGAATGGATAGGTATTCGATTTTCTGATGAGTATGAAAATTATAAAGTAAATGTTGAAGGACAAGAAGTGGCTTATAATGAAACAAAAATTGATTTAGTCTCAACAGTATGTGATGAAGGATTTACTGTTTTAGAATTTGATGTGAAACTAAGTAAACAAGACAAAGAATACTTACGATTAGGAGAAAGTATTATAACAGAAGAAGACATACAACAAGCAAAAGAAATAGATGAAGAACAATTTAATGAAACAGGTAAAACACCAGCATATAATCATTTAATGGAAGCAAAAGATACGATGAATACAGTTGCATTAATATTTTTTGGACAAGAACAAGAAGAATATGGTAAAACCGTATACAATCCAGAACGTACATATAATGTTATAATAGATGGTGAAAAAATGTGGACTAAAACAACACAAACAGTAACAAAGATTTCAGATTATGAATATAAAGTATATCAATTATTTTTATTAACAGATGATGAATTAGAAGGAAAAGAGAATTTTAGAATATCATTAAATCGTGTTGTACTTGGAAATACGGGGGAAAAAAAGAAAACAGAAAGTGGAATGCAGACAATTAATACGGCTAATAATGCTAGATATATCAATATTGGTGGGGAGTTTGAAGTAGAAGTATCAAAAGAAAAAGCACTTCAAAATACAAATGTTATTTATCCAGAAAATGCCGAAGTAACTTATAAAAAGATGACCCAAAAGATAGAAGAAGTAAAAGTAACACCATTACAAATAATAGCGAAAGTATCTACAACAATTAATGATGTGAGTTTGCAAAGTTTATCTAGTAGTTGGAATGAAGATCATATTGGATTAATAGATTTCAAAGTTTATGATAAAAACAATCAGGAACTTAGTTCTTGCCAATATGAAACTAAAAGAGTCATTACCTATGAAAATGGGAAAACAGAAGAATGGGCAACAGGAGACATTGGAACATTTAAAGATTTTGAAAATGCTACGATGTATTTAACAGAGTATGTTATTATAGAAAAGAAAGAAAATATGGATAGCATAAAAGTTGTACCAGTGGAAAGAAAGATTACAATAGATCATGGAGAAGAAAAAAATACACTAGGAGAAATGCAGGTAGACATACATTAGAGAAGAAAAATGTGTATATAAAGCAAGCATTTTCAAAATATTAGAAAAAAATATAGTAAACAAGTTAAAATTAGTAAAAGAAAATTATTTTATTACAGGTATGTATGGAATAATTTTCTTTTTTGTAGTATGATAATAGAAAAAAGTTTTGAAATTAAATATATGGGAGGAAACATAAAAATGAATCAAGAAAAATTAGAATTAGTAGCAGATTTTTATGAATTTACAATGTCAAATGGATATTTTTCAAAAAATAAGAATGATATTGCCTATTTTGATGTTTTTTTTAGAAAGGTTCCAGATGGTGGTGGATATGCGATTGTAGCAGGATTGGAACAGATTATAGAATTTATACAAAATTTAAAATTCGATGAAGAAGATATAGAGTATTTAAGAAAACAAAATATGTTTTCAGAAGAATATTTAAATTATTTAAAAGACTTTAAATTTACAGGAGATATTTGGGCAATACCAGAAGGAACTGTGGTATTTCCAAATGAACCATTAATTACAGTAAGAGCACCAGTTAGTGAAGCACAACTTTTGGAAACGATGTTATTACTAATTATTAATCATCAAAGTTTAATTGCAACAAAGACAGCAAGAATTGTAAGAGCAGCACAAGGAAGACCAGTAATGGAATTTGGAGCAAGAAGAGCTCATGGAGTATCAGCAGCAATTTATGGAGCAAGAGCAGCTATTATAGGAGGGGCAGTAGGAACTTCTTGCACAGCAGCTAGCGAAAAATTTCATGTTCCAGCAAGTGGAACAATGGCACATAGTTGGATACAAAGTTTTGATAATGAATATGAAGCATTTAAAACATATGCAGAACTATATCCTAACAATGGTACATATTTAATTGATACATATCATACATTACAAAGTGGATTACCAAATGCGATAAAAGTATTTGATGAAGTTTTAAAGCCACAAGGAATTAGACCAGTTGCAGTTAGATTAGATAGTGGAGATTTAGCATATTTATCTAAAAAAGTAAGAGTCATCTTGGATGAAGCTGGATATCCAGATTGTAAAATATGTGCAACAAATGCATTAGACGAAAATTTAATTAGTTCATTGATAGAGCAAGATGCGAAAATCGATTTATTTGGTGTAGGAGAGAATTTAATTACAGCAAAAAGTGATTCTGTATTTGGTGGTGTATATAAATTAGCTGCAATGGAAAAAGAAGGAAAAATTATACCAAAAATAAAAATTAGTGAAAATGTAGAAAAAATTACAAATCCAAGTTTTAAAAAGGTATATCGTTTTTATTCTAAAGAAACTAACTATGCATTAGCAGATGTTATCATGTTAAAAAATGAAAAAGAACCAGAGGGAGAATATGAAATATTTGACCAATATAATACCTGGAAAAGAAAGAAATTACATAATTATTATGTAAAAGAATTGCAAGAAAAAATATTTGAAAATGGAAAATTAGTCTATAAACAACCAACCATAAAAGAAATTGTAGAATATACCAAAAAGCAATTAGGAACAATATGGGAAGAAATCAAAAGACTAGAAAACCCACAAAAATATTATGTGGATTTGTCTCATAAACTATATAATTTAAAAACAAAATTATTAAATCAAAAACAAGTATAAATTCTAAGAATAGAAAATTATCAAATAGTGCAAAAAGAAAATTTAGGAGTTTTATATGAAAAGAAACTTATTTGTGATTTTTGAATTATTGTTAATGATAGTCATTGTTATAGGAATTATAATGATAATTTATAATGGATATCATATATTTAGTGGATTAGGAAGAAGTATTGTAAATGTAAATGGCAATAATAAAGAATTCATAGAAAATATGTTAAAAACGAGTGAGTATTATGATGAGACAAATGACATAAATCAATTGAAAAAAATACAATTTTTTATGGACTTTAATGATTATGAATTTATACTATATTATCAAAATGGTGAAGAAATTGAACTTTATGATGACGAATTATATAATTTAAAAAGTTATATAGAGGAAAAAGGGTATAGTAAAGCAGGATATTACATTGCTATAGATGCTATTATCATTATTTTATGCATCTGTATAAATGGAATAAGAAAGAAATTAGCTAATGATATTGATTTATTAGATAAACAAGAAGAATAGAATATAGTTAATTGAATAATAAAATGTATAAAAAAGAAGAATGTAATATAATTATTTTGTAAATAATTAAAAACATTAAGAATATGTAATAGATAATTAAGATAAAAATACGGAGATTAAAAAAATAATCTCCGTATTTTTTAATATTTTGTAACCTTTTTGTTTTTTTTGCCACAATAAAGATGTAAGATATCTTATAAAGGAGTTATAAAAGTGAAAGATAAAAACCTAGAAAATTATGTCATTAATAAAAAGCTTGATTTAGATAGCATTGTAGATGATTATACACCATATTTAAGAACAATCATACAAAACATGGTTAGTAACAACATATCAGCAGAAGACAAAGAAGAAATTATCCTAGATACATTTTTTGTATTATGGAAGAAGTATGAAGAAAATTACCCAATAAAGTCTTTAAGTTCTTATATGGCAGGAATTACTAGAAATCTAGTAAAAGAAAGGCTAAAAACATTAAAACATACAATTGATATAGAGCAATGTGAAAATTTAATTGAATATAGTAGTTTGGATATATATTCACAAGAAAGAGAAGAGATAAACGAATTATATAAGAAAATAAATGATTTAAAAGAAATGGATGTAAAAGTAATAAAAATGTTTTATTACTCTACTAAGTCTATAAAAGATATAGCTAAAGAATTAAATATTTCAGAAGCAAATGTAAAAACAAAATTGCATAGAATACGAAAGAAAATAAAACAAGAATTAAAACGAGGAGGTTTTTTGAAAGATGAATAAGGAAATAAAAGAAAAATTGAAAATAAAAATAGCTATATCTAAAATCAAAGATGAGGAGGAAATAGCTATGAATAAAAAAGGAAAATTTGTATTTAAGAATATAGGAATTGCTGCTTGTACATTGATGTTACTAACAGGAGGTGTTTTTGCAACAAGTAAAGTAATCGAAAACATATGGAAGGAACCAGAAAAAATAGAAAATGTAACAGACCAAATTACAGAAGAAAGTAAAAAAGAAAATATAACAGAGGAGCAAGCAAAAGAAGTGGCACTAAATAAACTAAAAGAAATAGGATTTAACACAAATATTGTAAATACAAATCATTATAAAGAAATGGATTCTGATACGATAATATATAGATTTAATACAGAAGATAACTATGAGATTAGTATTAATGGAAAAACAGAAGAATTTGAAACAATATGGAACTTAAATAAGGATCAGCAAGATTGTAATATTGAAATAACAGAAGAGGAAGCAATACAAATAGCAAATGAATACTATACATTGTTTGGTTTTAAAGAAGGAGAATATGAAATTACAAAAGTATTTTGTAATAATAATAGAGGAAGTGGTAAAGATAGCGGATATAAAATTGATATAACGTATAATAAAAAATATGGAGAGATATATAATCCTTATGAAATGATATACATAAGTATTGAATCTAAAAATAAAAATTTTGATTGTTTTACAGTTGAAAATACACCATTTGATAATAATGAAATTCTTATAACAAAAGAGGAGGCAGTTCAAATTGCATTAGATGAAGATAAAAAAATCGAAACAAATAAAGTAATAGAAACCAAAGCAGAGAGAAGAATCGTAAAAATGAATGCAGATGCGTACGAAAGAATAAATAATACAGAAAAATATTATGAGGCTATGCAGACCACAAATTATCCAAATGAAGAAAAAAATTATTATAATGTCGAAAATAAAATAAGAAACGCTTGGGTAGTTGTTATTACCTATGAAGATAATTTTGAAAATGTAGAAGAAAGATATACAGAAGGTAAATATAGTTATTTTGTTGATTGTACAACAGGAGAAATCATTGGAGGAGATATCATGGATTATATAGAATCAAATTAAATACATTGGTTGGATGAAAAGAGATAAGGTAAAAGAGGAATCCTATTCTGAATTGGTTTAAGCTATCAGTTCATTTTAGGATATCCTCCTTTTTCTCAATTGAATAATACAAGATTTAAAAGTACTTATTTGCAATTTTTGAATAGGTTAGTGAACCAAGTTCTTATATTCATTTCCCCATTTTACCATAGAATCTAAAATAGGTTTTAAACTGAGACCTGTTTCAGTAAGAGAATATTCTACTCTTGGAGGAACTTCAGCATATACTTTTCTTTTCACAAGACCAGAAGCTTCCATTTGTCTCAAGTTATTGGTTAATACTTTTTGTGTAATACCAGTAACAGATTTTCTTAGTTCTCCAAATCGTTTCGTTCCTGTTAATAAATCTCTAATAATTAAAACTTTCCATTTTTCTCCAATTAATCCCATGGTAATTTCTACAGGACAAGCTGGTACATCTTTTTTTTGCATTGATGAACACCTCCTAAGAAATTTTTAATACGTCTTTCTTATTATATAGGAAAAAAACACTTCCATCTTAACACAAGGTGGATTTTTCTGTATAAAACAAGGTTAAGTTTTCTATATCATAACAAAAAAACATAAAAAAGTAAATAGTACAAACTTGTAAAATCAATAAAAGTATAAAAAGGGATATAATATTCAAAAAAGATATAATATACTATAAAAATTTAAAATTTTTTTTAAGCTTGCAAAGCTAGTAAAATACACAAAGGTTACCTTGAGGAAACTATGCCACTTTAAAGTGCCTACTTTACAAGAAGAAAAAAGGCGATTACAATAGGTTTAGAAATTGAAAAACGTAGCTACCAATTTTCAAAATATGTGTATGAAATAGGAGTGTGTTTATAATGGAGAAAAAAACAGTAAATTTAAAAAAAGGATATGTAGATGTATATGATTTTGGAGAGATAAAGTTGCATAGCTATCAAACAAATGATTTAATGAATGATGAAAGCTATATTTTAGAAAATGATAAAAATGTATTATTAATAGAATTCCCAGCATTTTATGATAATTTAGAAGAATTTGAAACATATGTAAACGGATTAAATAAAAATATAGTAGGAAAAGTATTTTCAGATCATCCAAATGGAGGAACGATACTAAAAGAAGTAAAGGGTTATGCTTCAGAGGGAACCATAAAATCTATGAAAGAAGGAACTATTCATAATTTAGTAACTGGATTTGAAAGTTCATTTGGAGGAGCTTTTGCAAAAGAATATCATGAAATAACAGATGTATTAAAAGACAGTACAGTTAATATTGGTGGTTTTGAATTAAACATAACCTATCATGATGAAAATATTGAAATTGAATTTCCACAAATCAATTGTATATATACTCATATGTTAGGACATGATTGTCATTCAATTGTTGCAGGAGAGGGGCATGCAAATGCAATCATAGCACAATTAAAAGGATATAAAGAAAAAGGATATAACTTAGTATTATCTAGCCATTATGTACCAGAAACAATGGCAGATGTCGATACAAAAATTACATATATTGAGGATTTAAAAGTATTAGCAAAAGAATCTTCAAATGCAGGAGATTTCAAAGATAAAGTAAAAGCAAAATTCCCAACATATAGTGGACTAAATTATTTAGATATGACAGCAGGATATTTCTTCCCAGAAAATTAGCACTAAATTTCTCTTTGTGAGAAAAATAATTAAAAAAAGATTGCAAAAAAGGCAATCCTTAAAAATCTATTATAGGAGTTGATGATATTGAAACCATTAGATTTCTTGATTACCTATTTAGTAGAAGAAAGAAATGAGAAAATAGAAATAGAAAACTTATCTGAAGAAGAAAAGAAAAGACTTTTCCGTTCCTTATGTAATATAAGAGAACCTAAAGAAATTAGCCAAGATTTTTTACACATGCAAGATATGTATTTGCAAAAAGAAATCCAAGAAAAAGGAATTGTAGAAGATATAGAGGAGTCTAAAATAACAGATAATATTTATCTATGGAAAGGTGATATAACAACTCTTAAAATAGATGCAATCGTAAACGCTGCCAATTCACAGGGATTAGGATGTTTCATTCCTTGCCATAAATGTATTGATAATAGTATTCATTCATATAGTGGAATACAGTTACGATTAGAATGTTATGAAAAAATGAAGGAAATCAAACAATTAAAAACAGGAGAAGCCTTTATGACAAAAGGATATAATCTACCTGCCAAATATATTATCCATACAGTAGGTCCTATTATCTATGAAGAAGTTACAGATAAGGAAAGAGAAGAACTAAGAAATTGTTATATCCATTCTTTACAGTTTGCAAAAGAAAATAATATAAAGGAAATTGCATTTCCTTGTATTTCAACAGGAGAGTTTCGATTTCCAAAAGAAGAGGCTTGTCAAATTGCGATAAAAGCAGTAAAAGAATATTTGAAAGAAAATGCTAACTGGTTTGAAAAAATTGTTTTTAACGTATTTACAGAGGAAGATTATAGAATTTATGGACAAAATATATTTAATAAGAATATGTAGTGTGTCGGGCACCACGAAAACCGCTTAAAGTAAAATATAATATATAACTTCAAGAAAATAATGTATATAATAAAAAAGAAAAGAGGAACCAAATTGGAAGAATATAAGATTCGAATACAAAATGCCAAACAAGCAATTAAAAATGCTGATTATATACTAATAGGAGCAGGTGCTGGACTTTCAACAGCTGCTGGATTAGAATATAGTGGAGAACGTTTTCAAAGGGATTATAAAGAATTTATTGAAAAATATCATTTTGAAGATTTGTATACAGCATCATTTTATCCATTTTCTTCACAAGAAGAAAAATGGGCGTTTTGGGCAAGGTTAATAAAATTAAATAGATTTGGAGAACCTTTAAAGTTATATCAAGAATTGTTAGAATTTGTAAAAGATAAAAACTATTTTGTCATCACAACTAATGTAGATGGACAATTTGAAACCGCAGGATTTGATAAAGAAAAAATATTTGCTGTTCAAGGAGATTATCGTTTTTTACAATGTGAAAATGCTTGTCATAACAAATTGTATGATAACAAAGAAATGGTAGAAGAATGGCTAAAACATACAGAAAACTTAAAAATACCAAAACAATTAGTACCGAAATGTCCTGTTTGTGGTAGGAATATGGAAATGAATTTAAGAAAAGATGCCAATTTTGTTCAAGATGAAAATTGGTATAAACAAGCGAAACAATATGACCAATTTTTAGAAAAGATAGAAGATAAAAATGTGGTATTATTAGAAATAGGTGTTGGATTTAACACACCAGGAATTATACGATTCCCATTTGAGCAAATGACATACCAACATTTAAAAACGACTTTCATTAGAATGAATAAAGATTATCCAATGGTTCGTCAGGAAATTAAAAGTAAAACAATTTCATTTGATGAAGATATCAATAAAATTTTAAACGATTTAAAGGAGAGAGCATTATGATTATCAATACAGGGTGTAGAACAGATATACCAGCATTTTATGCAAAATGGCTTATGAATAGAATACGAGAAGGATATGTATTAGTGAGAAATCCATATAATCCTAATCAAGTAACCAAATACAATTTATCTCCAGAAGTTGTCGATTGTTTAGCATTTTGTACGAAAAATCCAGAGCCAATGCTTACCTATTTAGATGAACTAGATATGTATAAACAATATTGGTTTGTAACCATTACCCCTTATGGAAAAGATATTGAACCAAAAGTACCAGAAAAACAAAAAGTCATTGAAAGTTTTAAAAAATTATCGAATCATATTGGTGTAGATGCTATTGGTTGGAGATATGACCCTATATTTATAGGAAATGGATTTGATGTTAATAAACATATAGATTGTTTTGAAAAAATGGCAAAAGAATTAAAAGGATATACACATAATTGTACGATTAGTTTTTTAGACTTATATGAAAAAGTAAAAAGAAATGCTCCAGACATAAAACCACCAACAAAAGAAGAACAAATAGAAATCGCAAAAGCATTTAGTAAAATCGGAAAAGAAAACAATATGGTTATTCATGCTTGCTGTGAAAAAACATATTTATCACAATATGGATTACAATGTAATGGTTGTATGAGTCAAGAAATTGTTGAAAAAGCGATAAAAAATACATTACAACCACCAAAAAGAAAGAATTTAAGGCAGGAATGTAATTGTTTAATGGGAAATGACATAGGTGCATATAATACTTGTGGACATTTATGCAAATATTGTTATGCAAATGCCAATAAACAATTTGTAATAGAAAATATGAAAAAACATGATGACAATTCTCCATTTTTAATCGGAAGAAGTGAACCAGGAGATAAAATTACAGAAGCAAGACAGAAAAGCTGGAAGATAGCAAATGAACAAATTAGTTTTATATAAAACCAGAATAAAAATAAAATATAAGAAAAATGTTAAGAGAATTATTTTATGTGTATAATGTAGAATAATTCTTTTTTTTATGATAGTATAATGGCAAATATTAATTTGGTAATTTGTAGAGGAGATTAGAATGTATATTAATGCAAATAATGTGAATTTATATTATGAAATCTATGGGAATGGAATGCCAATTATATTAGTACATGGAAATGGTGAAACACATCAAATATTTGATGTGCTAATAAATAAGCTAAAAGATAATTATAAAGTATATGCTATTGACAGTAGATG
>CALXFG010000006.1 GCA_944387505.1 uncultured Clostridia bacterium | reverse complement strand
GATGCCATTTTTTATATTAAAAATTTTTTTAATTTTTTTCAAAAAAACTATTGACTTTTTATAGTTGGTCTTTCTTTAAGTTTTTTCTTTCATAGATGAGTTTATGCATCTTTGTTTTCTTTTCTATTTAAATCAATAGAAAAAGAAATATCTAAATCAACAAAATATTCTGAAATTTTGTCTCCACTAATCGTTGCTCTTTGCTCTAAAATTCTAACATCAGAAAGATAATCAATTGTTTTTGAAGCTTCTGCAATTGCTTTTACAATAGCATCTTTCCATGATACCGTTGAATTTCCAGTAATCATTAAATGTTTTTTTATTTCCATATATAAAACCCCCATTCGCATCATTTGGTTCTAATAATTTTGTGATAAAATATTTTGACAATCTTTTAAAAATATGTTTTCCAAAAAAATAAAAAATATACAATAATGGTAGAAAAAATAGAAAATACAGTATATAATTTAAAAGGATACAAATAAACATAATAGATATTTAAATGAAGCATTACATTTTAAAACTAAAATAAAAAGGAGATAATAAATCATATGGATATTGCAAGAGAAATAGCTTTAAAAACCTTATATAAAATTGAAAAAGAAGAAGCGTATTCCAATATTGCTCTAGATCAAATAATTAAAGAAAATAAAAATAAAATAAATGAAAGAGATATAGGATTTATATCAGAGATTGTGTATGGTGTTACTTCATGGAAATTAACCCTAGATGAAATAATAAAAAAATATTCGAATATAAGACTTAAAAAAATTTCGCCATGGATTTTAAATATATTAAGAATGGGGATTTATCAAATTGTTTTCTTAGATAAAGTTCCTAAATCTGCAGCAGTTAATGAAAGTGTTAATTTAGCTAAAAGATATGGGCATAAAGCAAGTAGTAATTTTGTGAATGCTATTTTAAGGAAAGTAGATAAAAAGGACTATAATGAGCTTTTTGAAATAAACAACCCTATAGAGAGAATTTCTAAAACAACTTCTATGCCTGTTTGGATGATAGAGGAATTATTAAAAGAAAATGATATAGAAAAGGTAGAAGAGATTTGCAAAGCATCTAATATAAAACCAAAAGTAACCATAAGAGTGAACAAATTAAAAACAAACAAAGAAACATTAAAAAAATTATTAGAAGATAGAAATATCATTGTCCATGAAGCAAAATTGGAAAATTTTTTAATCTTAGAAAAAGCAAAAAATATCGAGCAATTGGATTTGTTTAAAGAGGGATATTTTACAGTGCAAGATGAAGGAGCAGGATTCATTGCAGAAATTGTAGATCCAAAACCAGATGAAGTTGTATTAGATGCATGTAGTAGTCCAGGAGGAAAAACAACTTATATGGCAGAATTAATGAAAGATAAAGGAAAAATCATCGCTTGGGATTTACATCCTCATAGAGTAAAATTAGTAGAAGAAAATGCAAATAGATTAGGTATTCATATGATAAAAGCAGAATGTCAAGATGCAACAGTTTATAAAGAAGAATATAAAGAGAAATTTGATAAGATTTTGTTAGATGTACCATGTTTAGGAATAGGCGTTTTAAAAAGAAAGCCAGATATTAAGTGGAAACGAAAACAGGAAGATATTTTGGAAATTACACAAATTCAACAAGAGATATTACAAACTTGTTCAAAATATTTAAAATCAAATGGACAAATGATTTATTCAACATGTAGTATTTTTTATGAAGAAAATGACAAAATTGTTGAAAAATTCCTAGAAAAAAATGGGGATTTTACATATGCAAAAATGGAAATACCAGAAACAACATATAGTGTAAAAAATTCACATAAAATACAATTATATCAAGGAGAAGAAACAGATGGATTTTTTATATGTAAATTGCAAAAAAGGTAAATGTTACAATTATATAACACTTGAATGACAATTATATTAAACCTATTGATTTTTAATAAAGAAATGCTAAAATAAATTGGGATAAGAGTATTTGTTTAATAGAAAAATGAAAACAAAAGAAACAAAATGATTCATATTTCTTACAAACCAAATAGATAAAGTTATTCCAAAAAAGGAGGAAAAATAAAAATGAGAAACCAAAAAGGTATTACTTTAGTGGCTTTAGTAATTACAATGATTGTTTTATTAATTTTAGCTGGGGTGTCAATTGCTATGCTTAATAACATATTAATACAACCAAAAGAACCACAAACTACGACAAGGGAAGAAGATAATGAAAAAATTGTAAAATCAGCAGTGTCAGATTTGTTAACAGCATATTATGAAGAAACCAATAATGCTACAAATACGGAAAATACTGCAAATACATCAAGTACATTAGAAATAAATGCAGAAGAACTAGAAGATGCAATTCATAAAACTTCTTCAAATCCAGGTATCAATTCAGTTACAGAAGAAACATTAGATATTGCTGAAGATGAAGTAGATACAGCAGTTCCAGTTATAAAGGTGGATTTTGTTGAAGGAGAGGATATTTATGTCATTCCAACAACAGGAAAAATTGTTACAGCAAAATCAGCAGAATAAGAAATACAAAAGTTAAAGTTTTAATAAAAGCCATACGCACACTTGAGTGTGTATGGCTTAAATATTAAAAAATGTACAAGCGTAAATAACAAAAGATCCAGAAATGGTAAGGAGAAGGAGAAAAAATGGATATACTATTATATGTATTAATATTTATAATGGGAATTGTATTTGGCAGTTTTTTTTCATTAGCCATATATAGAATACCAAAAAATCAAGATATTACACATACACGTTCATATTGTCCAATTTGTAATCATCAGTTAAGCTTTTTAGATTTAATACCTGTATTTAGTTATATTTTTTTATTAGGAAAATGTAGATATTGCAAAAACAGAATTAGACCAAGATATTTTATATTAGAAATATTATCAGGTATTACATTTGTATTAATAGCATACTTTATGAATGTTAGCATAGATAATTTGAAACCAAATGTCTTAGCAGAGTGTGCATTTTTAATACTTTATTTATGTTTTATTTTTATTATGGCAGGAATAGACTTAGAAAATAGAAAAATTGAAAAATCAATATCTATGTATGGTGTTATAATAGCTGTTTCCTATATAGTATATCTATGTGCAATAGAAAAAGCTAGTATATATCGATATATCATATATTTAATTATTTATATAGGTATACTATTTTTGGATGTAGTAACATTAAAACGATATGCAAAAAATAGCTATGTAAATGGAGTGATATTAACCGTCATTACGATGAGTATTTTTACAGGAGAATATGTAACAATCAATACACTTATTATGACAGCATTAGTTGTAACATTTAACTTTTTATTTCAAAAAATACAAAATATAAGAAGAAAAGTTAGAAGGGAAGAAAAAAATTACGGAAAAAAAATTCATTATGGATTCTTATTGGCTGTATCCAATATCATAAATTATCTATATGTATTAAGTATGTATAAATTTTTTGCTTAACACAAAAGAAAATGAAAATAAAAAAGATCATTTTTTTCATATGAGCAACGTATAAACTAAAAAAATGATAATATGAAATCAGGAAAGTGGTGAACCTATAATGAAGATAGGAATTGATTTAGGTGGTAGTCATATTGCTATAGGTATTGTGGATAATAAAGGAAAAATATTAGAGAAAGTAGAAAAAAGAATTACAAAAGCCGAAAAAAACAATATAAAAAAAGTAATAGAAGAATATATTATTGAAAAAACAGGGATGTTTTTGCAACAATATAAAATTACAGAAATGGGAATTGCTATACCAGGAACAGTAAAAAATAAGACAGTTGTAAAATCTGTAAATTTGGGACTAAAAAATTATGAAATTGTAAAAAATCTACAAGAAAAGATACAATTACCAATAAACATTCGAAATGACACAAAATGTGCAGCCTTGGCAGAAAATGTATATGGGGCATTAAAATCATATGATAGAAGTATATTTTTAACCTTAGGAACAGGGATTGGAGGAGCAGTCATTATTCATAATGAATTGTTAGATGCAGGAGAATTACCTGGTTGTGAATTTGGACATATGCTCATCGAAAAAAATGGTAATCTATGTAAGTGTGGCAAAAGAGGCTGTTGGGAAACATATGCTTCTATGAAAGTGTTTAAAGATAAATTAAGAGAAATCTTACATTTAGATGAAAGAACGAGTGGAAAAGAATTATTAGATATATTAAGAAAAATGGATAACAATGATCCAAAATATATACAAATTAATCATTTGATAGAACAATATGTAGAAGATTTAAGTATAGGAATATCGAATTTAGTCAATATTTTTGAGCCAGAGGCAATAGGAATTGGGGGAAGCTTTGTGTTTTATGAAGAGATATTTTTAGACAAATTGAAAACAAAATTATTAAAGGATAATTTGTTATTTAATGAAAGGAAAGAAATCAACATTCAAACAGCAATATTAGATAATGATGCAGGCATGATTGGAGCAATATTGTAAGCTCCAAATGTTAACAAGGTTAAATATATATTATTTTTTATACCTTGTGTGTCGCAACCACTTATGTTGAAAGATAAATTTTTATCTAGTCTTAAATAAATTTAATCTTATCTAAAAATTTACTTTTCAACGAATGAAGGTTGCTCCAATCGCACTCGCTTTGCTCGTTTGGTTGCTTATGCGGTATTTCAAAATAATATATATTTAACCTTGCTAACATTTTGGGTTTGAACAATAACAAAATATAAGAAAATGAAAGGAGAGAGTTTCATGAAGGAAGAGAAGAAAGCAACAAGACAAAGTTATGGAGAAATCCTAGAAAAATTAGGAGAGGAAAATAAAGATATAGTGGTATTAGATGCAGACTTATCAGCAGCGACCAAAACCAGTATCTTTGCCAAAAAATTCCCAGATAGATTTTTTGATATGGGAATTGCGGAAGCCAATATGATGGGAGTGGCAGCAGGCATGGCATCTTGTGGAAAAATACCATATGTGAGTACTTTTGCAGCTTTTGCAGCAGGACGTGCTTATGACCAAATCCGTTCTAGTATTTGTTATCCAAATCTAAATGTAAAAATATGTGCAACACATTGTGGGATTACCGTAGGCGAAGATGGTGCAACACATCAAATGCTAGAAGATTTAGCTTTAATGAGGGCTTTACCTAATATGACAGTGTTATGCCCATCTGATGATGTGGAGACAAAATATTTGATAGAGCAAATTTCAAAAATAAAAGGACCTGTATATGTGAGATTGGCAAGATTAGCAACACCAGGAATTTATGAAGAAAATCAAACATTTGAAATTGGAAAAGCAGTTCAAATAGGAGAAGGAACAGATGCAACTGTTTTTGCAACAGGAGTGGTTGTATCTGAAGCGATAAAAGCAAAAGAGATTCTTGAAAAAGAAGGTATTCATATAAGAGTGGTAGATATGCATACCATTAAACCAATTGACAAAGAAATGATTATCAAATCAGCAAAAGAAACCAAAAAATTAATTTCTATTGAAGATCACAGCGTGATTGGCGGATTAGGAAGTGCGATTAGTGAAGTGTTAACAGAAGAATATCCATGTAAATTAATCCGAATGGGAATTAAAGATACTTTTGGAAAATCTGGAAATGCAGTGGAATTATTGAAACATTTTGGCTTAACGAGTGAGAAAATTATTGAGACAATAAAAAAATAGTCAAAGAGGAGAAAATATGAAAGAAGAGAAAAAAAGAAAAACAGATAAAAATGTAGAAAGAATGCAAGATGAAATTATAGCTAGTATAGAAAGTATTTATCAATCAATAGAAAATATTGGAAAGGTAAATAAAGAAGTAGCACAAATGCTTATCACCAGGATTCAGACACTAAGAGCAGATGCGGATAACAAACAAATGCCTTCAGCAGAGATGCTTTGTGAACTTATGTCTATACAAAGAGAAATCATTGGTATACTAGATACGGATTATTATAAGCAAACCACAATGTATTTTCAAACGATGGATAAGAAAGTTGCAGAAGAAAAGCAGGATAAAAATATGTTATTAGCAGTTTCTCAAAACCCAAAGAACGGTTTTTGGCATAAACTTTTAAAAAAAATAACAGGAAAACAGCCAGGAAAAAATAAAACTGAAATTTCAAGTGACTTAGAAAATACACCAACAATCAAAACAATAGCTGTTAATCGATACGAAAACTTTGATAGAAAATATCCTTTGGTTGTAGTAGATGAAGATGGATTTCAAGAAGATTTTAGATATCCAGTATACGAACAGTTAAAAAAGATGGAACATAGTAAAGTGGGATTAGATAGTTTTGAGACCATCCAACTAAGTGAGGGAGAAAATTATATAAGGTCTACTGCGAGAGAATACCTAGATTTATATATAGATGGAAGGCGAGAGGCTATGCTAACAACAGATGAAAAAGGAGGAATCAGTAATAGCGAATTTGGAAAAGTTTTAAAATTTGCAAATTTTTTAGGTGATAGAAAAGAAAGTGAATTAAAAATAGAAATTTTAAAGATTTTAAGAGGTTTTCAAAATTTAGATTTGATTACTAAACAAGATCGCAAACGTTTTAAGAAAGAAATGGATGCAAATGAATTATATGCTTATTATAGAGAGATATATACAAAAGCAATAGAAGAGTATAGAGCAACTTTCAAAGATTTTTATTATCAAAGAGATAAGGCTAAAATGCAATATAAAAAAGATGTGAGAAATCAAGTAAGAGTAGAAGAAAATGGAGAACATCCAAATTTACATGGACATAATGATGCTTACAAAGAAAGAAGAAATGGTTCTAAAATACAAATAGGAGAAGATTATGGAGAACACTAACAAACGAAATGTAAATTTTGTGTGAATTTTTTGAAATAAAGAAAAATGGAGAAAAACAATAGAAAATGCAAAAAAACCAACATTTTCTATTGTTTTTTTAAGTTAAAACTATTGCAAATTTTGTTCTTTATTGTTATGATTAGATAGAATAAAATATATAATAGAATATTATGCGAAAAAATATATAAGGAGAGCAAAAGATGATTGAATTTAGAAATGTCACAAAGACATATAGTACAGGTACAAAAGCAGTAAAAAATGCCAATTTTAGAATTGACAAAGGTGAATTTGCTTTTTTAGTTGGATCTTCAGGAAGTGGAAAATCTACTTTAATCAAATTAATTCTAAAAGAAGAAGAACCAACTTCAGGAAATATTATTATTAATGGAAAAGATACTACATTTTTAAAACCAAGTAGAGTTCCATATTTAAGAAGAAGTATGGGCGTTGTATTTCAAGATTTCAGACTATTACCAGACAAAACCGTATATGACAATGTAGCTTATGCAATGTATATTGTAAGAGCAACACCAAGACACATTCGAAGACAAGTTCCAATGGTACTTTCATTAGTTGGATTAAGTGGAAAAGCAAAAATGTACCCAAATGAGTTATCAGGAGGAGAACAACAAAGAGTCGCTTTAGCAAGAGCATTGGTAAATAATCCATCTATGCTAATTGCAGACGAGCCAACAGGAAACTTGGACCCAGATACAGCATGGGATATTATGACTTTATTAAATGATATTAACATGAGAGGAACAACTGTTGTTGTAGCAACACATGCAAAGGATATTGTTGACAAAATGAAGAAAAGGGTTATTCATATTAGAAAAGGTGAAATCATAAAAGATGATAAAAAAGGTGGGTATGAACTGTGAAATATAATATATTAGGATATTTAATTGGAGAAGGATTTAGTAACGTATTTAAAAATAAAAAATCAACAGGAGCATCACTTATGATTATGTGTGCAACCATGATTATATTTGGTGTATTCTTAATTTTAAGTGAAAACATAAACCATTTTGTACAAGAGGTAGAAGAAGCACAAGGAATACAAGTATTTGCGACAGATGAAGCAACTGATGAACAAATTAAGCAATTAGGAGAAGAAATTAATAAAATAAATGGTGTTAATACAACAGAATATGTATCAAAAGAAGAAGCATTAGATCAAATGAAAGAACGATTTGCAGAAAATGAAGATTTATTAGATGGATATGATGGTGAAAATAATATTTTTACAGCTTCATACATTGTAACTTTAACAGACTTAACATTAAGTCAGCAAGTACAAGATGAAATATCTAAATTAGCAAATGTAAAGAAAATTACTAGTTCTAATGAAACTGTATCAACTTTAATAGATTTAGCAAATGGAATCAAAATAGTAACAGGAGTTATTTTAGCTTTATTAATTGTTATTTCTATATTCATTATTGCAAATACAATCAAATTAACTGTACATGCAAGAAGAAAAGAAATTTCTATTATGAAATATGTAGGCGCAACCAATGGATTTATCAGATGGCCTTTTATTGTAGAAGGTATGATTATTGGAATTATTGCCAGTGCCATTTCAATTGTTATTGTGGCAGTTGCCTATCATTTTATAGCAGAACAAATGGTAAATTCACAATTTATGAGAACAGTAGGCGTTAGCTTAGTAGGATTTTCAGATATGTTTAGTTCAATCATATTTACATATATGTTACTAGGAATAGGAATAGGAGCCATAGGAAGTATTATTTCTATGAGAAAATATTTAAAAGTATAAAGGAGTAGAGCATGCGTAAATTTTTATGTATGGTTTCAGCTTTTATCATCATTTGTACATATATTACTGCAGTATATGCAGAGGATAATACAACAACAAACGAAGCAAATACTACAGACAGCAACAATATAACAGACTTACAAACACAACAAAAAGATTTGCAAGATCAAATACAACAATCTCACGAAGAATTAGAAGAAGTGCAAAGCCAACTATCAGAAAATTTGCAACAAATAGAAAAATTAGATGAAAGAATTAGAGAATCAGAACATGAAATAGAAGAATTAAATACACAAGTAAAACAATTACAAGAAGAAATAGAAAGTATTCAATCACAATTAGATGTAGCAGAGAAAAATTACGAAAAACAAAAAGACATTATGGAAAAGCGTTTAGTAGCTATTTATGAAGCTGGTGATACAAAATATTTAGATGTACTTTTACAATCAAGGAATATTTCGGAATTTCTATCAAATTATTATTTGATTACAGAAATTGCAACAGTAGATAAAGATTTGTTAGATGAAGTGGAGTCAGAAAAAAAAGAAATTGAATCAGCAAAACAAAATTTAGAAAAAAATCAAGAATCATTAGCAACAGCGTTAAAGAAACAAACGCAAACTGACACTGTGTTGCAAAATACCAAAGCATTAAGAGAAAATTATATATCTAAGTTGTCAGATGAAGAAAAAGCAAAACAAGCACAAATCGATGAAATGACTGAACAATATGAAGCTGTCAATAATCAAATATTAGAACTAGCGGTTCAAGGTTTAGATTCAGTATATATAGGGGGAGAACTTGCTTGGCCAGTACCAGGATATAACAAAATTACCTCAAATTATGGAATGAGGGTACATCCAATTACAGGACAATATAAATTACATACAGGTGTAGATATTGGGGCACCAATGGGAGCCGAATTTGTAGCAGCAAATGATGGTATTGTTACAAAAGCAGAATATAACACAGCATATGGAAATATGGTATTGATAGACCATGGAGGAGGAATTTCTACATTATATGCACATGGATCAGAAATTTTGGTAACAGTGGGACAAACTGTTAAGAAGAATGAACCAATTTTGAAAGTAGGGTCAACAGGATATTCAACAGGACCACATGCACATTTTGAAGTGAGAATTAATGGAGTCGTAACAGATCCATTACCATATATTACAACTGGACTTGTTCCAGGCACAGAAAAAGAAGAAGATTCACAAGAAGAAACTGACATGACAGCACAATATTAAAAAAACAAATGTGAGAGGAAAGGGAGAAAAACGATATGAAAAAAATAGGACTCAAAATTGTAGGAATTATATTAATAGCAGTTGTTATATTACAATTTAATGTTGTAATGGCTGCAACAAAATCAGAATTAAATGCAAGTAGCAATGAAACAGACAAAAAAATAGAGGAAGCAAAAGAAGAATTAGAAAATATCAATACAGAAAAGTCAGAAACATTACAACAAGTAGAAGATTTAATCATGCAAATTTCCTCTGCACAATCTGAAATAGATGATTTAAATACAAAAATTGCAGATATGAATACACAAATAGAAGAAGCCCAAAGCAAATTAAATGAAAAACAAGAAGAATATGACGATAAAGAAGAATTATTAGAAAAAAGATTAGTAGCTGCCTATGAAGCAGGAGAAACATCTTATTTAGATGTATTATTATCTTCAAGCAGTTTAACAGATTTAATTTCCAACTATTATATGATATCTGAAATTACACAAAGTGATATGGAATTAATGGAAAAAATTAAGAAAGAACAAGAAGAAATAGAAACAGCAAAACAAACACTTGAAACAAGTAAACAAGAATTAGATAGTGTAAAAGCAGAAAAACAACAAAAAGCAACAGAATTACAAAATGCAAAAAGCCAAAAAGATAGTTATGTAGCACAATTGGACGAACAAGAAAAAAATACACAAGCAGAATTAGAACAATTTGAACAAGATAAAAGAGAAATACAAGCAGAATTAGAGAAAATTGCTAGACAAGAGGCTGCTAATGCTGGAAGTTCAAATGTGTCTAATATCACGAATAATCCAAGTAGCAGTGGATATATTAGACCAGTTGTAGGATATAGCATCACAACAGGTTGGATGGGATATTCAGGTCATACAGGTGTAGACTTTAGTGGCTCAGGAATATCAGGAAAACCTGTATTAGCTGCAAAAGCAGGAACAGTTGTTACTTCAACAGCATTGAGAAATTCAAACGGAACATATAGAAGTTATGGAGAATATATTGTTATCAATCATCATGATGGAACCATGACTTTATATGCACATGGTGCACCAGGTTCAAGATTAGTCATTCCAGGACAAACGGTAAGCCAAGGACAACAAATTATGAGTGTCGGAACAACAGGAAATTCAACAGGATATCATTTACATTTTGAGGTAAGAGTCAACGGAAGACCAGTAAATCCAACACCATATTTACCATAAGTTGAATTTATGCGTACGAAATGAAAGATGGTTATTGTAAAACAAATGCTATTTTATAATATTTCACAAATTGAGAAAGAAACCTTATGATATAAGGAAAAGGAGGAACTTATGAAGAAGATATTTGGTAAAATGCTAGGTGGATTAATCATTATTATATTTGTACTGCAATTTAATGTAATGGTATATGCTGATGAAATAACAGATTTGCAAAATCAACAAGCCTCTAACAAAGAAAAAATAAAAGATGTAGAAAATCAAAAAGACCAAGTAACACAAGAAAAAAGTGATGTTCAAAAGCAAGTAGACAGTTTAAATAATCAAATAGCAGATTATCAAACACAAATAGGAGAATTAGATTATAAAATTAATAGTTTAAATACGCAAATAACGAATGCTGAGAATCAAATAAATGAAAAACAGGAAAACTATGACAAGCAAAAAGAATTACTAGAAAAAAGATTAGTGGCTACTTATGAGGCAGGAGAAACTTCCTTTTTAGATGTATTATTTTCATCAAAAAGTTTGACAGATTTAATTTCAAACTATTACATGATATCTGAAATAGCAGAGGCAGATATGAATTTAATGGAAAGTATTGAAAATGAGAAAAAAGAAATAGAAGCAGCAAAAACAACATTAGAGCAAAATAAACAGGAAGTAGATAAGTCAAAAGCAGAAAAAGAAAGCAAGTCAGCACAATTACAAGTAGCAAAAAATGAAAAAAATACATATGTATCTCAATTATCTCAAGAGGAACAAGATTTGCAAGAAGAAATAGATCAATTAACACAAGATAACGAAAAAATATTAAATGATATTCGAGTAGCACAAGAAAAATATAAAAAACAATTAGAAGAATTAGCCAATAAAAAACCATCTAATAGTAGTGGAAGTTCATCTTCAAGTGGTTCTGGTTCTTCAGGAGGAGGATCTTCAACTAGTGGTACATCAAATGCAGGCGGATTTATTAGACCAGTAAACTCTGGAACCGTTACTTGTAATGGATATTATTCAAGTGGCAAATTTCATGGAGCAATTGATTATGGTGTAAATGTTGGAACACCAGTTTATGCTGCAGCAGATGGTGTTGTTCTAACCACCAATAATTTAACAACAAGTTATGGGACATATGTGGTTATCCAGCATGCAAATGGACTACAAACATGGTATGCGCATGGAACACCTGGTTCAATTTGTGTATCACCAGGACAAAGTGTATCACAAGGACAAATGATTATGAAGAGTGGAAACTCGGGAAATTCATCAGGAGCACATTTACATTTTGAGGTAAGAAGATCACCTTATACATATAGTTATAGTGCTACTAAATATGGAGATGACTGTAGAGTGAATCCAAATTTATATTTTTAGATGTACATAGACCCAAAATATTATAAAAGAGGGATTAAGGAAAAGTCTCCTTTATCCTTTTTTTATATGAAGATAGGTTTTTATCGATTAGAATTTATTTGGAATTTAAGATTGGATTGTGAAATATAATAAATTAATAGAAATAACTATTTTCAAGAAAGGGAGGAAATCAATGGAAGAGAAAAAGACATATAAAATATATAAAATTGTCATGCTAATTATATTAGTAGCTTTTATAACATTTATAATAACATCAATTGCATTTTATCAATATTTTATAAAAGGAGATAGTTTAAATAAATATTTAGCATTTATGACATCTGATGAAAGTGAAGATATTTCACAACTCTTAGATACTTATCGAGCAGTGATTGACAAATATTATTTAGGAGATGTAGATGAAGAAAGCTTAAAAGAAGGTGCTGTAAAAGGGTATATAGAAGGATTAGGTGATCCATATACAGAATATATTTCAAAAGAAGATATGGAAGATTATATGCAAGATACGATGGGGAACTTTGTAGGAATTGGTATTTATATGGTACAAGATACAAAAACAAATCAAATTATGGTATTAGCCCCTATAAAAGGAAGTCCAGCAGAAAAAGCAGGAATTCAACCAGGAGATTACATTGTAGCTGTTAATGGAGAAAAATGTACAGCAGATGATATGACAGCGATTGCCACTAAAATTAAAGGAGAAGAAGGCTCAAAAGTCAAATTACAAATCTTAAGAGGAGAAGAAACATTAGATTTTGAAATTACAAGAGAAAATGTTATCGTCAATCCAGTAGAAGGAGAAGTATTAGAAAATAATATAGGATATATTGAATTTTCATCATTTGATGAAAACACTGCTGAAGATTTTAAAAATAAATTTGAAGAATTGCAATCAAAAGGAATAACTTCTTTAATTATTGATTTAAGAAATAATGGTGGAGGAATTGTTGATGAAGCTTTAGAAATAGCAGGATATATTGCAGATAAAGATGCAGTTTTATTATATGAAGTAGATAAAGAAAATAAAGAAAACGTCGAAAAAAATGATAGTAATCCAATTATTGATATGCCAATAATTATCTTAACGAACGGAAATACAGCTAGTTCATCTGAGATTTTAGCAGGAGCATTAAAAGATTTAGGAAAAGCTAAAATAGTAGGAACGAAAACATATGGAAAAGGTGTGATTCAACAAATATTAACACTTCCAGATGGTAGTGGGTTGAAAATAACAACAGAAAAATATTTAACACCAAATAGAACGGAAATTAACCAAGTAGGTATAGAACCAGATGAAACAGTAGAATTACCTGAAAGTGTGGAAAATATATTAAATGTTGATAGAAGTCAAGATACACAATTACAAAAAGCAATAGAAATGTTGACACAATAGAATTTTAAATATATAAATATAATAAGAAAAAAGTTAATAAAAGGGAATGTTAGAAAAATTCAAATTTTTTAACGCTAATCAAACCTTTATGAAGGGAATGAGTCGAAAAATGAATTTACCAAATAAACTAACCATATTTAGAGTAATTTTAGTACCAATCATGGTTATTATACCATTTTTTGGAATAGAAGGAAACTTATGGGGAATACCAATTACATATTTAATCATAGATTTTATATTTATATTGGCCTCATTAACAGATAAATTAGATGGATATATAGCTAGAAGTAGGAATCAAGTAACTGCATTTGGAAAGTTTTTAGACCCACTAGCTGATAAAATCTTGGTATTAGCAGCGATGTTAATGTTAGTTGAAATGGATAAGTTACCAGCTTGGATTCCAATCATTGTATTAGCAAGAGAATTTTTGGTATCTGGATATAGATTAATCGCAGTAGAAAAAGGTGGAGAAGTTATTGCTGCTTCAAAATGGGGAAAACTAAAAACAGTTACTCAAATGATAGCCATTATCTTAGCATTTTTAGATTTACATGCATTTGGAACATGTTTTGCAGGAAATTTGCAAGGCGCTGATTTTGTACTAAATGTAGTTGTGACAGCTATGATGATTATACAAACCATTGCAACCATTTTCTCTGGAATAGATTACATGAGAGGTATCAAAAAATATATGAAAGACTAATAAAATGTTGCAGTTTAGACCTACGTACACAAGAGAAAGGTATTTATAAATGATTTATTACTCGGCTCAATACGATATTTAAGAAATAGATGAAAGAAAAAATGAAATTTGTATTGACAAATTTCATTTTCTGCCGTAATATAAGAAAAGTATATAAATACAATAAGAAAGTACAATATCGTACGCAATTCAAGGAGGAATTACTATGGAAGAAAAAGAAGTAATATTAACACAAGAAGGGTATAATAATTTAGAGAAGGAGTTAAACTTTTTAAAAACTGAAAAAAGAGCTGATATAGCAGACAGAATAAAAGTAGCATTGGGATTTGGAGATTTATCAGAAAATTCAGAGTATGATGAAGCAAAAAACGCACAAGCAGAAAATGAAGTAAAAATAGCTGAATTAGAAAATAAATTAAGACATGCAAAAATCATAGATGAAAAAGATATAGATACAGATACAGTTCAAATTGGTAATAAAGTTAAAGTATTAGATGTTGAATTTGACGAAAAAATTGAATATACCATTGTTGGCTCAACAGAAGTTAATTTAGCAGAAAATAAAATATCAAATGAATCACCTTTAGGAGAAGCATTATTAGGTGCTAAGAAGAATCAAACAGTTGAAGTAAATGCACCAGCAGGTGTTATGAAATATAAAATACTAGCTATAAAAAAATAAGTAAAAGGGAAATTGGGGACGGATCCATTTTTCCCTTTTTAGCATTTTAAGCTAGCATCTAATGCAAGTTTTATCATATTATCTAATCCTTGTTCTCTTTGTTCAGAAGTAGCAGCTTGTGTTTCAAATCTTGAATCAACAACTGTCATTAAACAAGTTGCTTTTTTGTTTAGGAGCTTGGCATTATAGCATAAAGCAAAAGCTTCCATTTCTGCACTTAAAGGATAAAAGTTTTGTTTATGAACTCTATCCATAAATTTATCAAAATCTTCTTGTGTCATATATGGGTCAAAACTATCATTACATATGGTATCACCTTCAATAATTTTTAATCCATTTTGATTAGCAGATTCTTTAATTTTGTCATTTAATTCTTTACTAGTATCAATCAAATGACAATCATCATTATGAAAGCCTAAAGCATAGGTGCTTTCTGTAAAAATAGATTTTGATAACACAATATCAAATAAGTTTAAATCAGGAACATAAGCTCCACAAGAGCCAATTCTAATAATATTTTCAACATCATAAAATTTAAACAATTCAAAAGAATAAATTCCCATACTAGGCATTCCCATTCCAGAAGCCATAACGGTTATTTCTTTTCCTTTATATTTTCCAGTATAGGCATAGATATTTCTTACTTGATTAACCAATTTAGGATTTTCTAAAAATTTTTCAGCAATATGTTTTGCTCTAAGTGGGTCTCCAGGCATGATAACGGTTTTAGCAATATCGCCTAAATTTGCTTCATTATGTGGTGTAGACATAGATTTACCTCCCATAAAATATATCTAAAAATAGTATAACAATAACATAATGAAAAATCAAGCTAAAAGGTGGCTAAAATAAAAGAAAAAGTGGTACCGAAGTACCGCTTTCTCTTCACTGCCTATGAGAAAAAGTTCTAGGATTATTATGGCTTTTTCAAAATTTCTCTAGACAGTAAAACTTTGGACCATATCAGCATGACTAGTGATAGGATACCAAAGCCTAAGCCAATGCTACCTACTATCAGATAAAGTTCAACCTGATAATAGGCACAAAAGAGAGCTACTGTTGAAAGTATTGCTGATAAAAATAAGGCAATACTCCCAAGCAAAAGCACTAATTTGTGTTTTTGCATTTTTTCACCTCCTTACAGAAGGCAGTGTTCTCTTACGAGACCACGTTACACCACAACAAAAAACAGTTATGGCTAAAGTTACAAATATTTGCCATTTAGCAAATACATATATATTGTATCATATTTTATATAAAAACTCAATTTAGTTGGATTTTTCTAAAAGGTATAAAATTCCAAAAATTTACAAAAAACACTTGCAAAATTATAGTTGATTATGTTAAAATACATACATAGTTAATCTATATTTTTATTGTTCGAATTTTTAAGTTCTTATATTTTAATTTTCGTATTTATATTTATTTAATCCATATTTGATTTATATGTATATTTTAAAATTTTAGTCATTTCATTTAATTTTAAGTCAAATTTCATTCAAAATTAAAATGTAGTTCATTATGATTATATTTTTAGTTCAAAAATTTTATTCGATTGGAGGTGAGTAGTATGATCAATACTTTAGATGAATTATGGTCAAAAATTCAAGTAGAATTTAATAATAGATTTAATGAATCAGAAGAGAAAACAGATAAAAAATTCAAAGCCATGGAAGTAAAGATAGACCAAAGATTCAAAGAAGCAGAGGAAAAAACAGATAAAAAATTCAAAGCCATGGAAGTAAAGATAGACCAAAGGTTCAAAGAAGCAGAAGAAAAGACAGATAAAAAATTCAAAGCCATGGAAGTAAAGATAGACCAAAGATTCAAAGAAGCAGAGGAAAAAACAGATAAAAAATTCAAAGCCATGGAAGTAAAGATAGACCAAAGGTTCAAAGAAGCAGAAGAAAAGACAGATAAAAAATTCAAAGACATGGAAGTAAAAATAGACCAAAGGTTCAAAGCCATGGAAGTAAAAATAGACCAAAGGTTCAAAGCCATGGAAGATAATATAGACCAAAGATTCAAAGAAGCAGAGGAAAAGACAGATAAAAAATTCAAAGCCATGGAAGTAAAGATAGACCAAAGGTTCAAAGAAACAGAAGAAAAGACAGATAAAAAATTCAAAGACATGGAAGTAAAGATAGACCAAAGGTTCAAAGAAACAGAAGAAAAGACAGATAAAAAATTCAAAGACATGGAAGTAAAGATAGACCAAAGGTTCAAAGAAACAGAAGAAAAGATAGACCAAAGATTCAAAGAAGCAGAGGAAAAGACAGATAAAAAATTCAAAGGCTTAGAAGATAAGATGGATCAAAACTTTAAGAGAGTTGAAGATAAATTAGACATTGTAACAAATACAAATATAGCTCAAATATTGACAACATTAAATGAAACAAGAGCAGAATTAACAGAAACAAAAGAAGAGATAACAGCAAAACTAGATGAATATATTGAAAAAGATGAATTTGAACATAAAACATTTGATTGCAGACTAGCAGACTTAGAAATAAAATATAAATATGGAAAAAAGCTATAAATGTAAAAAATATTTAATATTAAGAACGAATATATAAAATGATATAAGCAAAAGTAATATAGATATAACGAAAAGAGATACATATAAAATCCTCCAAATTAGGATAAAATGATGTAGTCTCTTTTTTTAAAACACGATAAAATTAAAAAAATGGATAAACGAAATTGGAATTGACTTTTACAGATAAACATAATATAATTTTGTAAGAAAAAAGAAAATAACTTTTTAGATAGGTTAAAAAGACATAACCGGATTCTTTTAAAGTTATTCATAAAGTATAAAGAAGGGAAGGAAAATATGATAGATTTTAAACAAATAATTGCAAAAGCCATTGCAAAAGTAGTTAACATAGATGAAAAAGAATTGGAAAGCTATATTGAAATACCAAAAGATGCAAATAATGGAGATTATGCATTTCCATGCTTTCGATTAGCAAAAGAATTAAAAAAAGCACCTCCAATGATTGCAAATGACATCAAGGAAAAAATACAAATAGATGAACAAATGGTAGAAAAAGTAGAAGTAGTAGGTGGTTACTTAAACTTTTACATTCAACAAGAACAAATGGTAGGAGAAGTATTAAAAGAAATCGATGCCCAAGAAGAGTATGGAAAATCAGAAATTGGAAAAGGAAAAAACATCGTCATTGATTATTCAGCTCCTAATATTGCAAAGCCATTTCATATAGGACATTTACGTTCTACAGTTATTGGTGGAGCATTATATAATATCTATAAATATTTAGGATATCACACAATTGGTATCAATCATTTAGGAGATTATGGAACACAATTTGGTAAATTAATTGAAGGATATAAACTATGGGGAAAAGAATATAACATAGAAGAAGATCCAATTAATGAACTAACAAAAATATATATTCGTATTAATCAAGTATGTAAAGAAGATGAAAAGGTCTTAGAGCAATGTAGAATGAACTTTAAATTGCTAGAAGATGGAGATCCATACTGTACAGAAATCTGGGAAAAGTTTAGAGCATTAAGTTTAAAAGAATTCCAAAAGGTCTATGATTTATTAGGAAGTCATTTTGATTCATGGAATGGAGAAGCTTTTTATTCAGATAAAATGCCAGAGGTTATTGAAATATTAGAAAAGACAGGAAAATTAGTAGAATCACAAGGTGCTAAAATTATTGATTTAGAAGATAAAGGAATTAATACGCCATGTATTATACAAAAATCAAATGGTTCAACAACATATGCGACTAGAGATTTAGCTGCCATTTTATACAGAGCTAGAACCTATGATTTTGACAAAGCATTATATGTTGTATCCTATGAACAAACATTACACTTTAAACAAGTATTTGAAGTAGCAAAATTATTAGGAATCAATGAAAAATATACAAATGGATTAAAACATGTACCATTTGGAATGGTATCATTGCCAACAGGAAAGATGTCAACAAGAGAAGGGAATATTGTAAAACTAGAAGAGTTATTAAATGAATCAATTGCCAGAGCAAAAGAAATTATCGAAGAAAAAAATCCAGAATTAGAAGATAAAGATGAAGTAGCTAAAAAAGTAGGGGTAGGAGCAGTTATCTTTAATGACTTATCAAATAGCAGAATTAAAGATGAAGTATTTGATTGGAATCAAATCTTAAACTTCCAAGGAGAAACAGGACCATATGTACAATATACCTATGTACGTACAAAAAGTGTTTTAGAAAAAGCAGGATATATGCCAACAATAGAGGAAGTTAAATTTGATAAATTATTAGATGAAGCATCAAAAAATATTATTAAATTAATATACAATTTTGAAAATATATTAATTCAAGTAACAGAAAAAGAAGAACCATCTATTTTATCAAGATATTTAATTGATTTAGCAAAAGCATTTAGTAATTTTTATAATGACAACAAAATATTAGTAGAAGATAAAGATGTACAAAACGCTAGAATATATTTAACATATGCAGTTGGAAAAGTATTAAAGACAGGGGCTAAATTATTAGGAATTGAGATGCCAAATAAGATGTAATTTTTAGAAAATAAAAAAGGAATTTGTTAAAAAACTTGTCAAAAAATAGATATCATAGTATAATAGAAAAGAAAAAATAAAAAAGTATACATAGGAGAGAAAAAATGAGTGGAAAACATGAGATGCCAAAAGAAAATAGATATGGTAGAAAAGAGAAAGAAAGAAAAATAAGGAACCAAAAACCAAAAGAAAGAAAAAGTAGAAGAGGATTAAAAATATTTGGAACAATTGTGCTAACACTACTTATCATATTTGTTATATTAGTAGGAATTATTGTTGCATTTATCACTAGTAAATTAGGAAAAATGCAACAAGTAACCTTAGATGAAACAGATTTAGGTATATCTTCACAGGTAGAAGAAAATTTATCAGAATATAGAAATATAGCGTTGTTTGGAGTAGACAGCAGAGATAGTAACCTTGGAAAAGGAAATAGAAGTGATTGTATTATCATTGCGAGTATAAACAATAAAACAAAAGAAGTAAAACTAATATCTGTATATAGAGATACTTATGTGAATATAGAAGGACATGGGCTAGATAAAATAACACATGCTTATTCTTATGGAGAAGCACCACTAGCAATCAAAACACTAAATGAAAATTTTGATTTAAATATAACAGAATTTGCAACAGTAAATTTTGATTCAGTAGCAGAAGCTGTGGATGCTCTTGGAGGAGTTACAATAAATGTAACAAATGAAGAATTAAAATATATAAATGATTATATTGATGAAACAGCAAGAGTAACTGGCTTATCAGACGAGAAAGTAACATCAGCTGGAAAACAAACATTAAATGGAGTACAAGCTGTTGCATACTCAAGAATTAGATATACATCAGGTGGTGACTATAAAAGAACAGAAAGAATGAGAACGGTTATAGAAGCTATGATAGAAAAATTCAAAACAAAAAATATTAGTGAGATGAATCAAATTATAGATAAAATCTTACCAGAAGTATATACAAACATTACTTCAGGTGATATATTCTCATTATTACCAAGTATAGCAAGCTTTAAAGTAACAGACAGTATAGGATGGCCTTATGAAACAAAAGGAATTACATTAGATAGATGGTATGGAGTTCCAGTAACATTAGAAAGTAATGTAAAACAATTACATCAAGAGGCATTTGGAGAAACTGATTATACTCCATCAGATAAAGTAAAAGAAATTAGTAATCAAATTATTCAAAAGACAGGATATACAAATTAATTGTTTTAGGATGATTAAAAAAATAAAGTTTGCCAAAGATTAAATAAATCAGTAAGAAAGAGAAAAAATGAAAATAAATATATTAAGGATTATATTAATAATATTATTGTTATGTACATTTTTTGTAATATTTGGATTTTCCAGTCAAGATGGAGAAACTTCAGGAGGGCTTAGTAGAAATATAACAAATAAAATATTACAATTTTCTAATAAATATAATGCCTTGGAGCAAGAAGAAAAAGAACAAATAGCTGGTAAAACAGAAAAGATAATAAGAAAAGTAGCACATTTTTCAATTTATACAGTAGTGGGACTGCTATTAATGGGGCTATTAAGTACATATAAGATAAAAGAAAATTGGAGAATGATACTTTCTATTTTATTAGGAATGATATATGCAGCATCAGATGAAATACATCAATCATTTATACCTGGAAGATCGCCTAAAATAACAGATGTATGTATTGATACATTGGGTGTCATATTAGGAATATTATTAATTTTATTAGGTATAAAGATATATGAACAAATATTACAAAAATATTACAAAAAGTGCCAATAAATGTCATAAAAAATATGTTGAAAAAAAATACATACTGTAATATAATAATTCTGTAAAAACGGAAGAATAAGTTGTAATTATGGGGGATAAAAATGGATGTAAAAGATGATATATTATTATATGAAAATAATAATATAGAAGATTTAGCAGTAGTAGGAAGAACACAAAAAAGAAATGGTATAAAGAAAATAGAAATGGGGCTTAAGAGAGGAATTGATATCTTAGGTGGTATTTGTGGTACGCTTTTATTAATTCCATTAACAGCTATTATCTGGATAGTAAATAAAGTGGCAAAAGATAATGGTCCTATTTTCTTTACACAAACTAGAATAGGAAAAGACGGAAAACTATTTAAGATGTATAAATATCGTTCAATGGTAGTTGGGGCAGATGAAATATTAAAAAGATATCTGGAAGAAAATGAAGAAGCAAGGAAAGAATATAAAGAATATAAAAAGTTAAAAAAAGATCCACGAATAACAAAAATAGGAAATTTTTTAAGAAAAACAAGCTTAGATGAGTTTCCACAATTTATTAATGTATTAAAAGGAGATATGAGTTTAGTAGGACCACGCCCATATTTACCTAGAGAAAGAGAAGAAATTAATGGATTTTTTAAATACATAACATCTTGTAAACCAGGAATTACAGGTTTGTGGCAAACAAGAGGAAGAAGTAATACAACTTTTACAGATAGATTATCAATGGATATGGAGTACTACTACAACCATTCATTAAAACAAGATATTAAGTTAATATATAAAACAGTAAGAAATGTAGTAAAAAAAGAAGGAGCTATTTAGATTGAAAATATTAATGGTAAATAAGTTCTTGTATTATAAAGGCGGAGCTGAAAGCTATGCATTGAAAATAGGAGAAGAACTAGAAAAAAATGGACATGAGGTACAATATTTTGGGATGGATAGTGATAAAAATATAAAAAAAAATAATCTGAATTTATATACATCAGAAATGGATTTTCATTCAAAATCAATGAAAAGATTAAAATATCCTTTCAAAATAATTTATTCTTTTGAAGCTAAGAGAAAAATTAAAAAGATAATTGAGGATTTTAAACCAGATATAATTCACTTAAATAACATCAATTTTCAATTAACACCTTCAATAATTGAACAGGCTTATAAAATGAAAGTACCAGTTATACAAACTGTACACGATTATCAGATGATATGCCCCAATCATTTGTTATATAATGAAAAAGGAATTTGTGAAAAATGTATAAGGGGGTCAAAGTGGAATTGTACAAAGTATAATTGCATACATAATAGTAAAGTGAAAAGTATTTTAGGAAGTTTAGAAGCAATTTTATATACAAAAATTTTGATGACTTATAATAAAGTTAGTAAATTTATTTGTCCAAGTTATTTTATGGAACAGAAGTTATTAGAAAATATGAATTATAAAGGAAAAACATTAGTAATACATAATTTTATAGAATTACGTGAGTTGGCAAACACGATAAAAGAAAATTATGTATTATTTTTTGGAAGATTATCAGAAGAAAAAGGATTGAATATATTTATAGAAGTATGTAAAAAGCTTCCAGAAATAAAATTTAAAGTAGCAGGAATAGGGCCTTTAGAAAAAAAACTTCAAGGTATAGAAAATATCGAATATGTTGGATTTAAGACTGGAAAGGAATTAGAAGATTTAATAAGTAAAGCAAAATTTTCTGTATATCCATCAATATGGTATGAAAATTGTCCACTTTCTATTTTGGAATCTGAAAGCTTAGGGACACCTGTAATAACTGCAAATTATGGAGGAATGAAAGAATTAGTAGAAAATAATATAACAGGGATTTTAGTTGATAATATAAATGAACACAATTTGCAAAAGACAATAAAAGAATTATATTTTAATAATGAATTATTAAGCAAAATGAGTATGAATTGCATAAAAAAAAGAAAAAATATGATTTCTTTACAAGAGTATGTAAAGAAAATACTTGAAATTTATAATGATGTGATAAAGGATTATGAAAATGAAAATAGCAATGATAGGACATAAACGTATTCCATCAAGAGAAGGTGGAGTTGAAATTGTAGTAGAAGAATTAGCAACTAGATTAATAAAAAAAGGACATCAAGTAGATGTTTATAATAGAAGAGGGAAAAACGTACAAGACAAAAACGTAGATAAAGGTAAAAAGAAATTAAAGAATTATAAAGGAGTAAGAATTATTACAATTCCTACAATTAATAAGAAAGGAATAGATGCTCTACTATATTCCTTTTTTTCTAGTGTAAAGGCATTATTTGGTAAATATGATGTTCTTCATTATCATGCAGAAGGTTCATGTGCGATGTTATGGATTCCTCATTTATTTAAAAAGAAAATAGTCGTAACAATACATGGTTTAGATTGGCAACGTTCCAAATGGGGAGGATTTGCAACAAAGTATATTAAATTTGGAGAAAAACTTGCTGTAAAATATGCAGATAAAATAATTGTACTATCAAAAGGAGTACAACAATATTTTAAAGATACTTATAATAGAGATACTGTGTTTATTCCCAATGGTGTAAATAAACCAACACTAAGAGAAGCGAATATTATAAAAGAAAAATATGAATTAGAAAAAGATAATTATATTTTATTTTTAGCAAGGATAGTACCAGAAAAAGGTTTGCATTATTTAATAGAAGCTTTTAAACAAATAGATACTGATAAAAAACTAGTAATTGCAGGTGGAGCAAGTCATACAAATGATTATTTAGAGAAAATTAAAAAAATGGCAAGTGAAGATAAAAGAATAGTCATGACAGGATTTGTTCAAGGACAAGAGTTAGAAGAATTGTATAGTAATTGTTATTTGTATTGTTTACCAAGTGATATAGAAGGAATGCCACTTTCTTTATTAGAAGCAATGAGTTATGGATGTAATTGCCTAGTAAGTGACATAGAAGAAAATGTCCAAGTAACAGGAGAATATGCAAATATATTTAAAAAAAGTAATGTTGAAGATTTGAAGAATGTTTTATATAATATGTTATGTAATGAAAAAAGAAAAAAAGAAGAAATTAGTAATTATGCATTAGAAAAATACAATTGGGATTTAGTCGTACAAGAAACGGAAAAACTTTATATCCAATAGCTAGGAGGAAAAAATGAAAGTAGGAGTTATTACAAGACATGCAGTACCAAATTATGGTTCCTTATTACAATCATATGCAACGCAAGTTGCGTTAGAAAGAATGGGATATGATGCAGAGATTATAGATTATATACGAAATGATGAAAGAGCAGAAAATTTATCAAAAACATTAGTTAAAGGTAAGAAGTGGGATAGAAATCTTATAACTAGAATGATTTATAATGCAATACAAATGCCTAACTATTCAAAAATGTATAAAAAATTTGAATTGTATAGAAAAGATTTCTTAAAAGTAACAGAAAATACTTACAAAGATTTAGAACAATTAAAAGAAAATATGCCAGAAGAAGATGTATATTGCTCAGGTAGTGATCAAATATGGGGAAGAATAGGACAAGATGAATATGATGAAGCATATTTTTTAGAGTTTGTGAAAAATAAAAAATGCATAGCATATTCATCAAGTTTTGGGAAAACTGAGCTAAATGAAAATTTAGATAAAAATTTAAATAACTTGTTGAAAAAATATAGTAAAATATTGGTAAGAGAAAAATCGGCTAAAGAAATTTTAGAAAAGCATAATATAAAAAATGTAGAACAAGTCTTAGATCCAACCTTATTATTATCACAAAACGAATGGGAAGAACTTGCCAACAAGACAAATCTAAAGAAAAAAGAAAAATACATTCTAATATATCAATTGCATGCTAACAAAGAATTTAATAATTATGCTAAAAGATTTGCTAAAAGTAAAAATATGAAGTTATTAAGACTTAGTCCTTCTTTTTATCATATTACAAGAAGTGGAAAATTAATATACTTACCAACACAATATGAACTTTTATGGTATTTTAAAAACGCAGATTATATATTAACAGATTCTTTTCATGCAACAGTATTTTCTATAATATTTAATAAAAAATTTATAGATATATTACCTTTAAATAAGACAGGCACAAGAATAGAAAGTATATTAGATTTATTAAAAATAGATAATAGAATTTTAGAAGATTATAATGATTTTAATTCTATTGATAAAAATATAGATTACGAAAGTGTAAACAAAAAACTAGAAGAAGAAAAACAGAGGTCGATAGAATTATTAAAAGATGCAATAGAAAACTAATAATAACTAAAAAGAGGAAAACTTTATATGGAAAATATAAATAAGTTAGATAAAAACAATTGTACAGGTTGTAGAATGTGTGAACAAATATGTCCGGTAAAAGCAATTGAAATGATAGAAAATAAAGAAGGATTTATAGAACCTAGAGTAAATGAAGATAAATGCATAAATTGTGGACTTTGTTTTAAAAGATGTCCGCAATTAAATGATGTGAAAAATAATAGACTAGATGAAATAAAAGTGTATGCAGCTAAAAATAAAAATGTAAAAGAGCAAAAAGAAAGTTCTTCAGGAGGGATTTTTTCTATATTAGCGAATTATGTTTTAGAAAATAAAGGTATAGTTTATGGATGTGCTTTTAATTCTAATCTAGTAGCAGAACATATAGCTATTAAAAGTAAAGAAGAACTATACAAATTAAGAGGTTCAAAATATATTCAAAGTAATACACAAAATACTTTTTCTGAAGCAAGAAATGATTTGAATAATGATAAATTGGTATTATATTCAGGTACTCCTTGCCAAATAGCAGGATTAAAAGCTTTTTTAGATAAAGATTATGATAATTTAATAACAGTGGATTTAGTATGTCATGGTGTGCCAAGCCCTAAATTATGGAAAAAACAATTAGAAGAATTAGAACGAAAATCAAGAAAAAAAATAAAAAAGATAAAATTTAGAGACAAAGATTCACATAATTGGGAAGATTATGGCTTTAGTATAGTTTGGGAAGATAATAAAAATAAATATATTCCATCTGGTTATAGTCCATATATAAAGTCTTTTTTAGAAGGAAAAATATGTAGAGAGTGTTGCTATCAATGTAAATATTCTAAAGAAGAAAGGGTAGGAGATATTACAGTTGCAGATTATTGGGGAATAGAGAAGGAATATCCTGATTTTTACGATAAAAATGGAGTCTCAGCAGTTATAATTAATACTAAAAGGGGTGAATTGATTTTTGAAAAAATCAATTGTAAAATTAGCTATATGAATACAACATTAGACAATGTAAAAAAGTATAATACAAATTTAAGAAATCCAACAATAAGGCCAACAGATAGAGCAGATGTATATAAAAATATAGAAAATAAGAATTTTAGAAAATATATTAAAGAAAATTTAAAATACAAAAAAGAGTTAAAAGATATAATAAAAAATAAGATACCAGATAAAATAAAAAAATATATAAAAGGAGTGCTTAAAAACGGTGTATAGAATAAGTATAATCATTCCAGTTTATAATGTTGAAAATTATCTAGAAAGATGTATACAAAGTATAATTAAACAGATAACCAGTAATGATGAAATTATATTAGTAGATGATGCTTCAACAGATTCTTCGGGTGAAATATGTAAAGCTTATGAAAAAGAATATGAAAATATACATTATTATAAACAGGAGAAGAATAGTGGACCTTCCAAAACAAGAAATCTTGGTTTAGAAAGAGCAAGAGGAAAATATATATGTTTTTTAGATAGTGATGATTTTGTGGAAGATAATTATATTGAGGTTATGTTAAAAAATATTCAAAACTATGATTTGGTGATATGTGCATATTATTTTGTATATGATTCCAAAAAAGAAAAAAGAATCATAAGTATGCCAAGTCAAAAAATGGACGATAAAAATATAGTACAACTATTCAAAAATAAAGAAATGTTAAATAGTCCATGTAATAAAATGTATAGAACTGAAATTATCAAAAAGAATCAAATTACTTTTGATGAAAGTGAAAGTAGAGGGGAAGATTTATTGTTCAATCTTGACTATATATATTACGCTAAGAATAATATTTTTATTATTGATAAGCCATTATATAATTATATAATGAAAAATACAGGATTAAATTTAGGACTAGAAGAAAAATTGAAAAAAAGATTTAAGAGAGTAAGAAAAGTATCTTGCAAAATGAAGAAGATAAATAATAGTTTTAAAGTAACACAAATAGTTCTTTATACTTATCTTTTTCATATATATTTACATTTAAAAAATAAGATTAATAAAGGGAGGATGTGACTGCAATCATAGAAAAGATAATGAAAAAGAGAACTAATTTGTTTATTATAGGATTAATGTTGTTAATGATACAATTCTGGACAAAAGCTTCTATAAAAATAAATGAGAATATATTTTATATACCAGCATTTTTGCTAATTTTATTTTCAATTGATATAAAAAATATGTCTCGAAAAGAAATAATAATAGTATTAGGATTAAATATATTAGGAATTATTTCATACTTTTTTTCGAAATCAATGACTGTGTTAAAAAATACGCTAATACTCTCAGCAATGAAAAATAAAAGCATAAATGACATATTTAAAGCTTTTTTTAGCAGTGGAATCTTGATAATAATTTGTAATTTAATAGCTTCAACTATTTTTCATTCAGGAAACGTATTTTTAGAATTTGATTTTGGTAGAGGAGGAATAGAGAAGAGATATTGTTTGGGTTTTTCACACCCCAATAATTTAAACTTATTTATTGATATAATGATAATATTATTCATATATACATATTATGACAAAATAAAAAATAAAGTTACATGCAATATAGTATTATTTCTTGTGATATTTTTTACATATTATTTAACAAAATCTAGAACAGGTCTAATTGTGGGAATTGTAATTATCTTATTATTTATGTTATATAAATATGCTAATAAATTTAAGTTTATCAAGAATTACAAATTTGTAATTGGAATATATATAATGATAATAATTTTTGTAATGGGGTTACAGTGTATTCCAAAAAATTCACAAGTATATGAAGTGATGAATGATATGTTAACAGGAAGAATAAAATTATCAGGTATGATAATTGAAAGATATGGGATAAATCTGTTAGGCCAACCAATTTCAAAAATGTATGATACATATAAAGGATACAGCATACTTATCCCTGTGGATCAAGGAATCATAAATTCACTGTTAAGATATGGAATTTTAATTAACTTGTTATTCTATATAACTCAATTTATCTTGATAAAAAAATATTGCCAACAAAAAAAATATGATAGAATAGTTATCATTTTAATAATGATAATATACTCAATTACTGAAGATATATTATTTTATCCATTTACCAATATATCTTTATTATTTATTTCTGATTTGATATTTAACAGTAAAAGAAGAAAACCAAAACATGCTAAAGAAAGTACAAAATGGAAGTTATTTTACAAACATAATGAAAGGAATGAAATCTAGTGGGTGTAAAAATATCAATTATCATACCAGTATATAATGCTGAAAAAACTATAGAAAGATGTTTAGAAAGTGTTATTAATCAGAAATACGAAAATTTAGAAATTATCTTAGTAAATGATGGCTCTACAGATAATAGTAAGGAAATACTTGAACAATATAAAGGAAAAGATAGTAGAATAAAGCTTATAAACAAAGAGAATACAGGTGTTTCTGATACGAGAAATATAGGAATTGAAAAAGCTACAGGTGATTACATAATGTTTGTGGATGCAGATGATACTGTAGAGAAGAATATGGTGGAAAGAATTCTAAATATAATTGATGAGAAACAAATAGATGTTTTAAAATATAATTATCATATAGTAAAACATAAAAAAGGTATCATAAAAAATCAAGAAAACTATGATAAATATGCTAATAAAATTTTATCTGACAGTGATATGGAAACATTTATTGACAGCTTATTAGAGGGCAATTTTAATGGATATGTATGGACATTAGTCATAAAAAAGTCTATAATACAAAATGTAAGATTTAATACACAAATAGGAATGAAAGAGGATTTGTTATTTTATATAGAACTATTGAATAATGTAAAAAGATTTTTCTTCCTTAATGAAAATTTATACAATCATTATGAGAATGATGACAGTGTTTGTCGTTCAAACAAATATTATTATAAAAATTTTGAAGATTATGCAAAAGTAAATAATTTATTAATAGAGACATTAAAAGAACAAAAGAAATATACTTCTAAGAGAGAAGATAAGATTACAATTTCAACAATTTTAGGATTAGAAAGTGTATTTTATAAAGCTTGTAGACAACATAAAGTGAATATGGAAGAATTGGACAATATGCTGAATAATATAAATGCTAATAAAATCATAAATAGTGATGTTAATCTTGCAGAGATAAAATCCCAAATAAAAATATCAATCTTTTTAATAAGAAAAAAGAAGAAATATGTATTGATAGGATTTAATAAATTAAGATATATTCTTTCAACAATAAGAAAAAAATAAATAATTAGAAGAGGTAAAAAATATGGATAAATCTAATAACAAAGAAGATAAAAAAATAGATATCATAACATTTCAATGTGCATATAATTATGGAGCCATTCTTCAAGCATTTGCGCTTCAAAAGAAATTGAAGGAACTTAGCAATGATGTCAAAATAATAAACTATAGAAATCAATTTCTTGAAAAAGGTTATAGACTAATAAGTCTAAATACAAAAAATGTAAAGACATTAATAAAATCCATTTTAAGTAATATCTACTTTTTTAAAAGTAGATATAAGAAAAATAAAAACTTTAAGAAGTTTATTAATAAAAATTTAAACTTAACTATGGAATATAATAGTGAAGAAGAATTAAAGAAAAATCCACCAGAAGCAGATATATATGTAACAGGTAGTGACCAAGTTTGGAATAGTCAAATTACGAAAGGTTTACAAGATTCATATACTCTGAATTTTGGAGAGGAAGATGTAAAAAGAATATCATATGCGGCGAGTATAGGGAATAGTAAAATAGATTCAAATGAAAAGAAAGATTATAAAGACAAAATTTCAAAATTAGATTATATATCTGTAAGAGAAGAAGAAGGAAAAAAGATATTAGAAGAATTTATAGAAAAACCTATTGAAGTAGTTTTAGATCCGACTCTTTTACTTACAAAAGAAGACTGGGACAGTAAAATAAAAGGAATGGAAAAAGAAAAAGAAAAATATATACTTGCATATGTGGTGGATCCAGACGAAGAATATATTAAAATTGTAAATTATTTATCAGAAAAAACAGGGTTAAAAGTTATACATTTTTCTAAAAAAAATAAAGGAATTGCTAACATTTTAAGAAATGCATATACAGATGGACCATTAAGTTTTTTGAATTTAATAAAAAATGCGGAATATGTGGTAGCGACATCTTTTCATGCAACAATATTCTCAATTATATTTAATAAAAAATTTTTTGTTATTCCACACAAGATTACAGGATCTAGAGTATATAATTTATTAACCAAATTAGAAATTGAAAATAGAGCAATAAAAAATTTAGAAGAGTTTAAAAAAATAGATTATGATGAAGAAATTGATTATGAAAAAACAGAAATGTTATTAGAGAAAGAAAGAAATAAATCTTTAGATTGGATAAAAAAGGCTATCAATTAAAGGAAGGAAAAAATGAATAGAGAAAAGACATTATTGAAAAATACAGCAATAATAACAATTGGAAAGATATGTACACAAGCAATTACTTTTTTCTTATTACCATTATATACATATATTTTATCGACAGAAGAATATGGTACAGTAGATTTGTTAAATACATTAGTTTCATTACTTTTACCAATAGTGACATTTCAAGTAGAACAAGCTGTATTTAGAAAATTAATTGATAATAGAGATAAAGAGAGAAATAAGAAAAGTATAATTTCTACAGCTTTGATAGCAGTGACTATTCAATGTGGGATATACTTATGTGTGTTTTTTTCAATAGCACCATTTGTTGATAATGATTATAAATATTTCTTGGCAACAAATGTAATAGCATACATATTTGCCTCATTGATGCAACAAATAGCTAGAGGATTAGGAGATAATGTTAAATATGCGGTAGGAAGTTTTCTATCAGCATTAAGTACAATTTTATTTAATATTTTGTTCCTAGTAGTGTTTAGATTCGGTGCTAATGGAATGTTAATGGCTAATATGCTAGGACAAATTCTTTGTACTCTTTATTATATATTTTCACTTAAATTATACAGATATATTAGTTATAGAGCATTTAAGAAAAAATTATTAAAGAAGTTATGGTCGTATTCATTACCTTTAGTACCAAATGCTATTTCATGGTGGGTATTTAGCGGTTCAAATAGAGTCATAATTTCATCTATGTTAGGGGTAGCAAAAAATGGTATATTTTCAGCAGCTAGTAAATTTTCAAGTGTTTATATAACAATTTATAATATTTTTAATTTAAGTTGGACTGAAACAGTGGCTTTGCATATAAATGATTCAGATGCTAAGGAATTTTTAAATAAGACAATAAATGAAATGCTTAGATTTTTTGTTGCTATCGCTGTTGGAATAATAGCATTTATGCCAATTGTTTATCCTATAATGATAAATGAAAATTATTCAGAAGGATACAATCAAGTACCATTAATGATGATAGGTTCAATTTTTAATGTGGTTATAGGATTAATAAGTGCAATTTATGTAGCTAAAAAAAATACGAAAGCGATTGCAAGTACTTCTATAGTCTCAGCGATTATAAACATAGTTGTAAGTATCTCATTGATTAATTTTATAGATTTATATGCTGCTTCAATTGCATCATTAAGTGCCTATTTAATAATGTCTGTATATAGAGTATATGATATAAAGAAGAGATATTTTGAATTAAAAATAGATAAGAAATTTATCGTTTTTAGTATTATAGTTTTAAGTATTATTTTATCAATATACTATCTTTCTCATAGTATGATTATATATGTATTTGGAATATTATTGGCTATTGCCTATGCATATATAGTAAATAGAAAGAATTTAAAAGCTATCTTTAATATGATAATAAAAAGAAAATAGGGAGAAAATATGGATGAAAAGTTATTTTGATACACATAAAAAAGAAGATTGTAATGGTTGTGGGACTTGCAGTTTACTATGTCCAGTAAATGCAATAAAAATGGTAGAAGATGAAGAAGGTTTCTTATATCCAAAAATAAATGAAAAGAAATGTATTAAATGTAATAAATGTAGAAATGTTTGCAGTAATATTGTAGAGAAAAATAACTATACGATAAAAGCATATGCAGCAAAAAACAAAGATGAAGAAAAAAGAAAAAATAGTACTTCTGGTGGAATGTTTAAGATTTTAGCAGAATATATAATAAATAAAAAAGGAATTGTTTTTGGAGTTAAGCTTAATGAAGATTTAGTGGCCATACATGACTATGGAGAAACTATAGAAGAATGTAAAAAGTTTAGTTTTTCAAAATATGTAAGAAGCGATTTAAATGGTGCATATGAAAAAGTAAAGAAGTTTTTAAATCAAGATAGATATGTACTATTTACTGGAACACCATGCCAAGTACAAGGATTAAGAATTTTTCTGGGAAAAGATAGTGAAAAGTTAATATTGTGTGAAATTATATGTCATGCTAATCCATCACCAAAAGTGTTAAAGATGTATATAAAGAATCATGAAAACATATCTAAACAGAAAGTAAAACAGATTTATTTTAGAAGTAAAGATAAAGAGATGGATAATAGTGCCTATATAGAATTTGAAGATGGAACAAAGAAGAAAATCCAAGAATACATAACCGCTTTTTCAGGTAATCAACTTATCAATAGACCTTCTTGTTATCATTGTCAGTTTGTAGATGAAAATAGAAAGGCAGATTTTACGATAGGAGATTTATGGGGGATTGAAAAAATACTTCCAGAATTTAATGATAACAAAGGAATTTCTCTTTTGACTGTTAATACAGAAAAAGCAGAGAAGATTTTTGATGAAATAAAAGATATGTTAGACTATAAAGAAGTTAATTTAAAAGAAGCTTTTCGTTACAATCATCATTCTAATTTATCAAAAAATAAACATAGGGATAAATTCTTTTTGAATATTTCAAATGGTAAAATAAACGAAAATAATATAATTAAATATTTAGAAAAATATACAAGAAGACCTTTACATAGCAAAGTGTTAGGTAAAATAAAGAGAATTTTAAAAAGAATTTTAAAATAGGACTTTCAAAGTCCTATTTTTTTCTGAAAATTCGACAAAAATATTGCAAAATTTAAAAGATAAAGGTATACTAATAGAGTGCAAGAAAATAAATGAAGCAAAAAAAGGAGCAAAAGAAAAATGATAGACTTTCATTCACATATATTACCAAATATAGATGATGGTTCAAGAAGTATAGAAGAAACATTCAATTTAGTAAAAGAAGCAGAAAAAGCAGGATTTGAAGCAGTAATATCTACATCACATTATATGGAACACTATTATGAAACAGATGTACCAGAAAGAGAAGTATGGGTAAAAGCCATATTAGAAAATTTAAAGACCAAAAATATCAATACAGATTTATACTTAGGAAATGAAATATATTTTACAGATAATATCATAGAATTATTAGAAAAAAGAAAAGCATCAACCATTAATGATACAAGTTATGTATTAGTTGAATTGCCATTAAATGCAGAACCAATGAATTTATATGATGTTATATATGATATGTTACAATATAAATTGGTTCCAATATTAGCCCATCCAGAAAGATATAGTTTTGTACAAAAAGACCCAGAATTAATTTATGACTTAATAGAAAAAGGGGTATTAATGCAAGCAAATTTTGGAAGTATCATAGGACAATATGGAGAAAAGGCACAAATGATTGTCAGAAAATTTTTTGAAAATAATATGATACATTTTTTAGGCTCAGATGTACATAGACAAAACACCATTTATCCAAAAATACCACAAATCTTAGATGAAATTGCAGATATTATTGGAGAGGAAAAATTAGAGGAATTAACAACAAAAAATCCTAAGTTAGTATTAAATAATAAAAAAATTGAAATAGATGAGCCATTTGATTTTAAATTAACATTAAAAGAAAAAATCATTATGAATTTCAAAAAATAATCGATTTTATATTACTATTAGTATGTATATCATAAACGAGCATAATCCTTTCATAGCAACATTTGAACATTTGTATAATATAATGAAAGTGAAAGCATATCAGATGAAATAAATTACGAAAGATATTATGATACATTGATGAAGCAATTAAATAGAAAAATAAAATTAAAAAGTATTTTAATTTTATGAGAAAGGAAGTTAAAACATGAGAAAATATTTTGGAACAGATGGCATTAGAAGAATTGCCAATACAGAATTAACACCAGAATTGGTGTACAAGGTTGCAAAAGCAGGAGCATATGTATTATCTAAACATACAGACCATACACCAACGATTTTAATTGGTAGAGATACACGTATTTCAGGAACACTTATTGAAAGTGCTATGACAGCAGGATTTTTAAGTTATGGTGCAAAAGTAAAATTATTGGGAGTTATCCCAACACCAGCAGTTGCTTATTTAACAAGAAAATTAAAAGCAGATGCCAGTGTTGTTATTTCTGCTTCACATAATACATTTGAATTTAATGGAATTAAATTTTTTAGTAATAAAGGAATGAAAATACCAGATTCTCTAGAAGAAGAAATAGAAGAAGTGATGGATTCAGGCAAATTAGAAGAATTAACAGCCAAAAACGAAAAAATTGGTGTTAGCGAATATTGTTTTGATTTAATGAATGAATACATATATTTCTTTAGAAAACATTTTGATGATACAATTGAAAAACATCTAAGAGATGACTTTGTTGTAGGAATTGATACAGCAAATGGAGCAACATCAGTTGTAGCAGAAAAAGTATTTAAAGATTTAGGAATCAATTATAGAATTATCAATAATACACCAGATGGAATTAATATCAATGAAAATTGTGGATCTACACATTTAGACAATTTAAAGAAATTTGTTGTAGAAAACAAATTAAGTTTAGGAATTGCCTATGATGGTGATGGAGATAGATGTTTAGCCATCGATGAAAAAGGAAATGAAATTGATGGAGATAAATTATTAGCAATCATTTCTTCAAGTTTAAGAAAAAAAGGTAAATTAAACAAAGATACCATTGTAGCAACAATCATGAGTAATTTAGGATTAAATAAATATGCTGAAAATAATGGATTACAATTAGTACAAACAAAAGTAGGAGATAGATATGTATTAGAAGAAATGTTAAAAGAAGGATATAACTTAGGGGGAGAGCAATCAGGACATGTGATTTTGTTAGACTACAATCCTACAGGAGATGGTATCTTAACTTCTTTAATGTTAATTCAAACGATCTTAGAAGAAAACAAAACAGCATCAGAATTAGCAAGTATTATTAAACTATATCCACAAGTATTAGTAAATGCAAAAGTAAACGCAGATAAAAAATATGATTATGACAAAGATACAGATATCAAAAAAGCAATTGAAGACGTTGAAAAAGAATTTGCTGGAAATGGAAGAGTGGTTATTAGACCATCAGGAACAGAACCATTAGTAAGAGTCATGATTGAGGGAGAAGACCAAGAATATATAACAAAAAGAGCAAAAGAAATTGCAGAGTTAATTGAGAAAAAATTAAAATAGAATTAATTTAATATAGTAAATCATTATTTAAAGAGAAATAGCTAATATTACCACTTAGGGACTATTAGCTATTTTTGGTTACAGTTCAGACCAATGTAAACAAGTGGAAGGTATTCATAAATGATTTTAATTACGAATGCGATTGGAGATGTTTTAGAATTTGTTATATAATTTATTGAGGGATGTTCACGGTACTCACGTAGTGAGGGTCTGAGTGAAAGAGGCTCAATAAATTATGTTACAAATTCTTAAATATCGTATTGAGCCGAGTAATAAATCATTTATGAATACCTTCCACCTTGTGCACATAGTTCCGAACTGTAACATTTTTTATAAAAAACAATTTTACGCCATCATCATATTCTCTAAAATTTCAATAGCATTGCTTGCAGCACCTTTTCTTAAGTTATCTGCAACAACCCATAAATTAAGTCCATATTTCACACTATTATCCCTACGAATTCTTCCAACAAAAACTTCATCATATCCATCTGCCTTTGTGGCAATAGGATAGTAATTTTTTTCAATGTCATCAACAACAATAACACCAGGATAATTTTGCAATAACTGTCTTACATCATATAAATCAAAATCGTTTTCAAATTCAATATTAATAGACTCACTATGACAATTCAAAACAGGTACACGAACGGTTGTCGCTGTAATTGGTAAATCAGGTCTATTCAAAATTTTTCTTGTTTCATCTATCATTTTATGTTCTTCTTTGGTATATCCGTCATCCATAAATACATCAATTTGTGGTAAGCAGTTATTAAAAATAGGATAAGGAAATTTTTTAGGAGCAAATCCATTCATTCCATTTTCCAAATCTTCAATTCCTTCTCTTCCGGCACCTGAAACAGCCTGATAAGTAGAATATACAATTCGTTTTATATGGTATGTATCATCTAAAGGCTTTAAAGGAACAACTGCTTGAATCGTTGAACAGTTTGGATTGGCAATAATTCCTTTATTCTTAAAAGCCTCTTTCATATTAACTTCTGGAACAACCAAAGGAACATCTTTATCCATTCTATACACACTACTATTATCAATACAAGTACAGTTGTGTTCTACAGCGATTGGTATAAATTTTTTAGAAACAGCTCCTCCAGCACAAAAGATGGCATAATCAAAAGGTTTGTTAAAAGAATTTTCAGTTAATTCTTGAAGAATATAATTATTACCTAAAAATTCAATTTTCTTTCCAGCAGACTTTTTAGAAGAGAACAAAGTAAACTCAACATTTGGAAAACTTTTTTCCTCTAGCACCTTTAAGGCAGTTCTTCCAACAACTCCACTGGCACCAACGATTGCTACTTTAAATTTATTTTTCATACAAATTCCTCCTGTAAAAGTATATGTACTATTTATCAGAAAAATGTCCCATAGAGTTCGTTTGTTAAATGTCCCATGTCCTATGGGGATCGTTTTTGTTTGCGACATTTTACAAAAGAAGTGTATCACAAAAATAAAATAAGCGCAATAAATTGCACATTACTGTGCAATTTGACATTCTATTTTTCTAACGACTATTCTTAAATATTCAAAGATGGCAATGATGAAAATAGCAGCCATTACATAAACATATCTTAGCAGAATAGCTCCAACTTCTCCGAATGAAGGTATGACAAAACTCATTCCAAGGATGGTTCCAATGGCTTTTTTTAAATATTGATTATCTACAGAGAATAAAGCTGTAAAAGCAATTGCCATGAAAACCAATAAAGCATGTGTAGGAATCCAATGGAAAATAAGTATGAAAATACCAATTCCAAGTGTAGCGCCACCAATTTGTGCAAGTAGTTTACTTTTTTGCTTTTGATTATCAATTTCTAAACAACTATAAGTAATTAAAGGTAGCCAATAACTTCTAATCGTTCTATCTGTTATCAAATCCATGAACACACAAGTAATCCATAAAATAAACGCTGTACGAACAGCAAAACGTATTCTAGGAACTTTAAAATTTAGTTCTTTCTTTATATGTTTTATATTATACACAACTAGATCAAAATCAGAAACTATATTTTCATCAATTTTTGCTTTTCGGTTATAAATTTTCATATAGATATACCCAATACCTAATGCTACAATGATTGCTACAATACGTAAAGGAATTTCTGATATAGAAATTGGGTAACTTTGAAACATAATAAATTCATATCCATATAAGAAATAGTTGGATTCTTTTTGTTTTGCAGTTGTTAGATAAATAATGATAAATGGAATCACTAAATTCAAAACAATAGATGTATATATGTTTAGACTAGCAATGCTTGCAAGTATTGCTATTACAATGAGCATAAAAGACATTTGTGCATAAGTTTTGATACTTTTTAATTCATTTACCTTTAACATGCAAACAAAAATTAAAATAATTCCAATCACACTATGATTTGCTCCAAAATAATTTTGTATAAATACCATGATGAGTAATGGAACAACAACATTTGGTAATATCTTAAAAAAGTTTTTTAGATATCGTTTCATGGTTTTAAAAATTCTTTCAAAATCAATTTTTTTCGTCATAAAAACAACTCCTTTCTCAATAATCATTTTAAAAGGTTACTTGTACATTATCAGTACTTTCAGATAATGTTATCTATACTTGTTTTTTATGGATTGATTATGATGATAAAACGAAATAAGAAAATCAAATAATTTTAAGTTAACGTGATTTTCTTTTGAAAATAAAATATTAAATTTTTATTTTCTCTTTGAGCCTAAGTAACTTAAAGTTTCATATTGTTTCCTATACAATAAAAAATTCTTAGTACTTAAGACCAAGAGAGTTAATATTTCTTAAAATAAAAAATTCCTACATAACTATTTTACCATGAATATACATTTATGTCAATTTTTTGACCGAGCATACAAGTCATGTATCAGAACATAAAATCGAAAAAAGAATATTATATACTAAACATAATATGGAGGTGCTATATGTAAATGAAAGAAAAAACAGTGAATGAATTACAATTGGGCGAAATAGGTGTTGTTAATAACATTATAGGAGAAGAAACCATTAAAAGAAGATTATTAGATTTAGGATTGATAGAAGGAACAAGTATAAAACCAGTTCTAATAAGTCCATCAGGAGATCCGAGAGCTTTTGAATTTCGTGGAAGTTTAATTGCTATCCGAAAGGAAGATGCAGAAAACATAAAGGTGAAGTAGTAACAAAATAATAAAAATTTATATACAATACAATAGATAAAAAATGGGATGTCGGTAAAAACAAAGATTTCGACATACATATCTATAAAATCACAAAAGAAAATAAAAGGAGGATTATATGAGTAAAAAAGAAAAGTTATCTATCAGGCAAAAGGAAACAAAGCGAAAAAGTAATTATACAATCGCATTAGCAGGAAATCCCAATGTTGGAAAATCAACCATATTTAATAATCTAACAGGAATGAATCAACATACTGGTAACTGGACGGGTAAAACAGTTGCAAATGCAACAGGATATTTTAAATATAGAGGAGAAACCTATAAGCTTGTTGATATTCCTGGTACATATTCTATTATGTCTCATTCTGAAGAAGAAGAGATTGCCAGAAACTATATTTGTTTTGGAAATCCAGATGCAACTGTTGTTGTAGTAGATGCCACCTCTTTAGAAAGAAATTTAAATCTTGTATTACAAATAACCGAAATCACAGATAATTTAATTGTTTGTGTGAATCTATTAGATGAAGCTAGAAAAAAGAAAATAGAAGTTCATCTAGAAGAATTGTCTAACATATTAAAAGTACCAGTTGTAGGTGTTACTGCTAGAAAGAAAAAGACATTAAATAATTTATTAAAAGTGATGAGAACTGTTTGTGAAGGAAAAGAAGAGAAACATAAAATATATCAAATACAATATCAGGAAAAGATAGAAAAAGCAATTGAACAAGTACAAGAAATCATTATGGAACAGTATTCCATCGAAGAAAAACTAGCTAGATGGATAAGCATAAAAGTGTTAGATGGTGAAGAGCGTATTTTAAAAGAAATAGAAAAACAATTAAATATACAATTAATCAATCATAGTGAGATAGATAAAGCCAGAAAAGAGACTCTAGAGACATTAGAAGAGGAAGGAATTTATCAAGAAGAATTTAAAGAAAGAATCGTATCAACGATTGTGAAAGATGCAGAAAAAATAGGGAAAAAGGTATGTCAATTTAGAAATAAAAATTATGCTAATCGAGATAGAAAAATTGATAAAATATTGACTTCTAAAAAATATGGAATTCCCATTATGATTGTATTTTTGCTACTCATATTTTGGATTACGATTGTAGGAGCTAATTATCCATCTCAATTTTTATTTAGTGTATTTGGAAACATACAAGAAAAATTGATAGAATTTGCTACATATATACATTGCCCAGAATGGCTATCCAATATGTTAATTTTAGGTGTATACCAAACTTTAACATGGGTCATATCGGTTATGTTACCACCAATGGCTATCTTTTTTCCATTGTTCACCATATTAGAAGATTTAGGATATTTGCCAAGGATTGCTTTTAATATGGATGGCTTTTTTAAAAAGGCTTGTTGCAGTGGAAAACAAATGATTACCATGTGTATGGGATTTGGTTGTAATAGTTGTGGAGTCACAGGATGTAGAATTATCGATTCACCAAGAGAAAGATTAATTGCTATATTAACCAATAATTTAGTTCCATGTAATGGAAGATTTCCATTTTTAATTACCATTGCGACAATATTTATAGCAGGGACGATAAGGGGAATAGGAGCATCCATTGTATCCACAATCGCTGTTATGGTTGTGATTATACTAGGGATTATCATGACATTGGTGATATCTAAAATCTTATCAAAAACTATTTTAAAGGGAATGCCGTCTTCTTTTGTGTTAGAATTGCCACCCTATCGAAAGCCACAATTTTTAAAAGTATTGGTTAGGTCTATTTTTGATAGAACCATCTTTATATTAGGAAGAGCAATTGCAGTTGCAGCGCCTGCTGGTCTTGTTATATGGTTATTTGCCAATATTGGCATACAAGGACAAAGTTTATTAACGATGATTGCAAACTTTTTAGAACCATTGGCAAAACTTATGGGATTAGATGGATATATTTTAACAGCCTTTATATTCGGAATACCTGCAAATGAAATTGTACTTCCGATTATCCTTATGTGCTATATGCAAGGTACTTCATTAGTGAATATGGAAGATACATTTGCAATAGGGGAAATCTTAAGACAAAATGGTTGGACGATATTAACAGCGATTAATGTTATGTTATTTACTGTATTTCATTTTCCTTGTGCGACAACTTTACTTACTATTAAGAAGGAAACAGGTAGTTGGAAATGGACAGCAATTGGCTTTTTAATTCCAACGGTTTGTGGTGTTGTTCTTTGTATGTTGACGACTTTGGTTTATCAGGTTTTTGTGGTTTGACATAATTTATGGTATAAATATACTCCCCATGTTGGCGTTGCATGGGGAGGTTTATATTTTTTTACTTTGAAATTCTTTACGAAAATTTTACTATTCATTTGTTTTTTACCACAAAAAAAGTATGTGTAGTTACGGTACACATACGAGTAAATGTTATCCTCAACCTGATTTAGGATACATTTTTAAACAGTATGTGCATTCGCGGATACACATACAATCTACAAAATGTCCATCGGTAACAGACACATTTATTATGTAACTAAATAATAGCATATTAATTTATATTTGTCAAATGAAAACTTATGATTTCATACTGAAATTGCTAATTCTAATGCAATTTCAAAATGTGTGAAATCATGTTGTGTTCCAGTCAAATCATTTTCTTTTTTTCGACTGTCCCAAACAGGTGCATCCAGTAAATCACCACTTGTTAAGAAATAATATAATTCTAGGTTTCTAAAATTACAAACTGCTTGGAATGCAGAACATTCCATTTCTACTGAAATACAACCATCTTGTTTTCGTTTTTCAAAATTATGGACAGTTTCTCGATAGAAAGCATCTGTTGTCCAAGTTTTTCCTTCTACAAAAGGAAGTTGTTGTTCTTTCATAAAGTTTGAAACAGCAGGAGCATTTTTGATTTTTATATAGTCACTTGGTGAGGCATAATGATAAGAAGTTCCCTCATCTCGATAGGCATATGTTGGAACCATGATTTTACCATGAGAGATGTTTTTATCTAAAGAACCCGCTCCACCAAATACAATAAACTTATTGGTATCTAATATTTCAGTAGCATCTTCTAAAGCACCAACAGCGGTAGGGGCACCCATATAAGTTTTATAAAATGCAATGACCTTATTTTTATATTCTAATTCATAAACAGATAAAGGACCAGTTACAAATTTTAGTTCACCAACTTTTTTACAGTCATAATGGTTAAGTACATAATCTTCTATGATATTCGAAAATGTAATAATACAAGCATCACATGTTAATCTGTTTTCTCTTGGCTTAGGATTAATTTTGGCTTCTGAGTGATTATCAAAACTATTGGTTATCATATTATCACCTCTTAGTTAAATCGGATTTATTTATATCAACTATATCATAAGTGCAAGAATTATGCTAGTGCTGTATTAGATATTAAATTATTTGTTGATAAAACCAGTTAGACCGCCTCAAGGAGAGGCGGTCATTGGGTGTGTTAGTCAATGTCTCTAATTGCAAATTTCGCATATCTCAAGTAATAATCGTGTAACTCCTGAAAAAGCGGTGGCAATTGATAAACATTGTCAGAAAGCTGTTTATCGAATTTTTCAATAGCTTCTTTGAAATATGGATCTCGAGTTCCAGCTCTACACTGTCTCCAACATTCAGAATCTGCTGCTAACATATCAGCAGGTTTTATCCACTTATGGAAAGTTGACTCTTTTTCCTTAAGCAGATTACGTATGTGTTCTGCAATGTACGAAGATATCTTTGAAAAAAAGTGTTTGTTTAACATTATTTCCTCAAAAATGTCAACAGCCTTTTTAAGTCCAGGTATTCCATACTTAATAGGTGATGGGTAGTCTGTTGTCCAGACTTCTCCTAAATCGTGGAAAATGCCCATGAAAAACATCATTGCTGCTACTCTTTCATCGAAATTTTGTAATCCGATAAGATATGAAAAAATGGCAGTATCAAGTAAATGTCCAAGAACAGAACAATTTAAGAGATAGGGGTAAACTGACCACCTGTTTTGGTTACGAAGTTTTGAAATCTTTTTAAACCTTCTAAAATAGGTTCTATAAAATTTATTAAATACTTTTACTCCAGGAATGTAGTAAAAATTTTTAATAGATTTCTGGATTTCAAACTTTTTTTCAAAATATTCCAAAGTAGATCGTTTACCTATTGCGGATAACTCTACCTTTGAGGTAAGTTTTGTTGCAGCTTTATAGATTTCCATTTCATATGTGTTTAAACCTTCACATATGAAATTGCAAAAATCTTCATTAGTCAGTTCGGTGATATATTCTTTGGTTTTTTCATCGAACGCTTCTTTTTCGATATTACCAATTTCACATACTTGGTTGTTAATATGTTCTGGTGTATCGAAAGATACATATACCTTTTTGAATGCTCTATACAGAGCAATCTTGGGGAAATTTTCCCAATGAATGATTTTACCATTCTCTTCAGCATAAGATGCTAAAAGATAAGCAGCAATACAATTGAATCCTTGCTTTGCGAGTTCATTGTAGGTGTCGTCCTTGATAAAAGACGTCCACCGGCGTAAGCAATTTAACCGCTTCAAGATCTCATTTAACGCTTTTAGCGTAGAGAGATTTAAACACTCTTTTTTAAACATTTTATTATCCTCCTTATTAATTAATTGTCCTCTTGCATACACCTGATGTCACGCAAGGAAGACTCCTACTAAATGTTATCATTTTATATTATAGCACAAAATTATGTATACTTCAACGAAAAGAATCATCCTTATTTTTTAAGAATAGACGATACAGAAATATATAAAATTATTCTATGCTAAAACAAGGAAGGAAAAATTCCTTCCTTATCACAATTACCATTTCTTTTTCAAATTGATTAACTCTGAAATATATCCCATTAGACAATAAGGAGCTAAGATAAACGCATAAACCAAAATATACACAAGAAATGCCAAACAACTTCTTTTTTCTAATTTACAATCAATTTCTTTTAGCATATTTTTTCTCTTGATTTCGATTAATAAGCATAACAATAGTCCAAAAGGAATCACTAATAAAGAAATCCAACCAAGTAGTAAAGGATTTCCAAACGCTAAGAAAATTAAGCTAAGTGGTACAAAAATCAGAAGTGCTAAATCAATAAAAGGGAAAAAGACATTAAAGCATGCTAAAAATTTAGACTTCAATGACATTTTCTTAGAAGTTAATAGTTTATTCTTTTTAAAAGCTTCTATCATACCTCTAGCCCATCTTTTTCTTTGTTTACCCAATTCCTTATATTTTTCTGGAACAACTGTAAATGCAATCGCATTTTTTGCAAAATTGGTTTCATAGCCCTTACTTAACAATTGCCAAGTAAGAACAATATCTTCTCCTACACAATGTTGCCAACCACCGATTTCTTTTAGCATTTTTGTTTTATAAGCACTAAAAGCACCTTGTGCAACTAAGGTGGAATTGTAGTTGCCTTGCATTAGTTTTACACCAAAAATACCAAGCGTATAATCCCATTGTTGTATTTTTGTAATAAAGTTCTTTTTAGCATTTTTGACAAATAGGCAACCTGCTGTGGCAGCTGTTTTTTTATTAGAACTTACCAACTTATGCATGATATTTCTAACAGCTAAAGGATGCAAAACGGTGTCGCTATCAATTGTAATGGTATAATCTGTACACACAGTTTGTAATCCTTGGTTAAGTGCATTTGCTTTTCCTTGGTGTTTGGTTTCTATCAATGTCATATTAGAATCTAAATCCATTGATTTTAATAATTCCAAAGTTCCATCAGTTGAACCATCATCGATTATTTTTACATAAATATTTCCACAGTATTTTTGCTTTTTAATAGAGTTAAGTGTTTCTTCTATTGATTTTTTGGCATTGTATACTGGTAACAAAATTGTAACATCTTCCTCTTTTTTGTTATAGGATTTCTTCTTATCTTTTTTATGAAGTAACAAACTAACAAAATTAAATACATAATGAAATCCTGGAATAATGGCTATAAAAGTTACGAGATAAATTGCCAAGAAATAGCCTAAATAACATGAAATATCATATATCCAATTGATATTGATACATATTGAACAGATAAGACATATTAGTGCAATTATCATAGATATGAAAAACATTTTTATCACCTCATAGTATCTTATGAAACTGTCGAAAAATAGTGATAAGTGTCAAAAAATGTTTATCATAAATATAATAAAAAGAGGTGAAGATAAAGTGAGTACAAAAAAGAAGTTGATAATTATATGTATGATAATTGTTGTGATTGTAGTTACTATTGGAATGGTTATTAGACAAAAAAGAGATACAAAAAGAGCAGATGTCAAAGTTCCTATTTTGCTATATCATAATTTCGTAACAACTGTTCCAGAAACTGATCCAGACAATTTTAACTATATAAATACGCCAGAAAGTTTTGAAGAAAATATAAAAACATTTATAGAAAATGGATATACCATCATATCTATGAAAGAATTAGCATTTGCTGAAAGTGGAAAGACAAAGCTTCCAGATAAACCGATGGTAATAACATTTGACGATGGATATTACAGTAATTATGAATATATTTATCCAATTTTGAAACAGTATCAGGTAAAGGTATCTATATTTATTGTAACAGATAAAATTGGTCAAGAAATAGATGGTATCCAATATTTAGGGTGGGAAGAATGTTTAGAAATGCAAAATAGTGGACTTGTAGAAATAGGCAGTCACAGTAAAAAACACGTTTTTTATGATAAGCGTCCTGTACGAGAACTTCGTGATGATGTAAAAGCGTCTTATGAAGAAATAGAGAAACATTTAGGAAAACAAGATTTAAAAATATTTGCGTATCCATTTGGTGCATATACAACTGAAACAGTAAGGACATTAAAAAATAACGGCATTGATTTTCAAATATATGATATTGGAATGAATCATTTTAATAATCTAGATAAACATGCTATTAAGAGAATCAATATTCCTTGTGAGATGACAGGAAAGGAAATTATAGAAGAGATAGATGCATACCAATAAAAATATTTATAATATATACAGAAACAAGAAATTCAACTCAAAATAAGAGTTGAATTTCTAATTTTAATATGGAATATATAAATCAAAGTTATCAGTTTTATATACATTTTTTATTAAAGAAAGAAATTTTACTATATAGAAGGATTAATTTCATAAATTAGCAATACCCCCTTTTAAAAATCAAGAAAATGGTATACAATATAGAAAAATTAGAATTAGGAGAGGAATATGAATAAAAAATGGCAAATATATGAAGTAAATGAAGAAAAAGTAGAAGAATTGTCTAATAAATATCATTTAAATAAACTATTAGCAACCATACTTGCCAATAGAAATATTGTAAATGAAGAAGAAATCAGACTATTTTTAAATCCAACACGAAATGATTTTCATGACCCATATTTAATGACAGATATGGAAAAGGCAATTAATAGAATTGTACAAGCAATAGAAAAACAAGAAAAAGTAACCATTTATGGAGATTATGACGTAGATGGAATTACCAGTATTACAGTTTTAAAAAGCTTTTTGCAAGATAGAGGATTAGAAGTATCTCAATATATTCCGAATCGATTACACGAAGGATATGGGCTAAATAAAAATGCAATTGATAAAATCCATAATGATGGATGTGAACTAATGATAACTGTAGATTGTGGGATATCTGCAATTGAAGAAATTGAATATGCCAACAGTTTAGGAATCGAAACCATTGTAACAGACCATCATGAACCTGGAAATGAATTACCAAATGCATTAGCGGTTATTGATAATAAACGAAAAGATAGTACATATCCATTTCGTGAATTAGCTGGTGTTGGTGTCGTGTTTAAAGTGATACAAGCTTTAGGAATGAAATTAGGATTAAAAGAAGAAGAATATTTAAAATATTTAGATATTGTTTGTATAGGAACTATATCTGATATTGTTCCATTAATAGATGAAAATAGAGTGATTGCTAAATTGGGCTTGTTATTAATCAAACAAACTAAAAACATAGGGTTAAGGTCTATTATCCAATCATCAGGATATACCAAAATTGATTCAAACAGTATTTCTTTTGGAATTGCACCAAGAATCAATGCTTGTGGAAGAATGGGAAAAGCAGAAGATGCCTTGCAACTATTTTTATCTAAAAATATAAATGAAGTTACTCAACTTACAATCAAATTAAATGAATACAATAGATTAAGACAAGATACAGAAAAGAAAATATTTGAAAGTGCTATCAAGCAAATAGAAGAAGAACACTTGGCAGAAAATGCAACCATTACTGTTGGAGGACATAACTGGCATCATGGAGTGATTGGGATTGTTTCTTCTAAAATTACAGAAATGTATTTTAAACCAAGTATTTTGCTAAGTTTTGAAGAAGATGGAATTGGGACAGGGTCAGGAAGAAGTATACCTGGATTTGATTTACATGAGGCCTTATCAAAATGTACAGATACCATTGAAAAATTTGGTGGCCATAGTATGGCTATTGGAATTACGATTAAAAAAGAAAAGTTTGAAGCTTTCAGAAAAGAATTTGAGGAAATTGCTAAAGAAGCAAATATTGAAAAAATTGTTCCGATTATCAACATAGACGCTAAAATTGACTTTAGTAGTATTAATAAAGAAATGGTAGAAAGTTTAAAGGAATTAGAGCCATTTGGGGAAGGCAATAAAATGCCCGTATTTGCTTTTAAGAATTTAAAAATTGATTCTATTAGAGCACTATCAGAAGGAAAACATTTAAAATTAACATTAAAAGAGGGAAATACAGTGATAAATGCTATTGGATTTAATATGGGAGCATTAGTTGAGGAGTATCGAATTGGTGACAAAATAGATGTTGTAGGGGTATTAGAAATCAATACGTTTAATGGAGTGGATACTTTACAAATTAATATGAAAGATATGATGAGAGCGATTTGATAAGAACAATAAGGAGATTTTTCAAACTTTAAAAAAATACCACAAAACCAAGGCTTCATGGTATTTCTAACGAAACCAGGGCTTTATGGTCTTTCTAACGAGACTACTTTATTAGAAGTAGTCCTAAAATTGTTAATATACTAAAAATCACACAGTGTATTATTGTGACTTTTAGGGAATGTTTATATTCCCGTATTGAAGGAAAGCACAAAATTAAATATAGCAATATAATGCTTACATATGCCAGAAGTATTGCAGATATTCCTAATATTACAATACCAACACAAATAAAGAAATTCATTTGAAATCTCCTTTCTTAAACGAAACAATTAGTTATTACAATAAATATTATATTGTATAATAAAGTAAATGTCAAATAACTTAAAAATAAGGGGTGTAAAACAAAATGACTGAAAATAAAGAAATTACAATTAAAGATGTCATTAATAAAAGAAAAGAACATTCTAGAAGAGTGGATATCAAATTAATTATGAAAGCCTATCGATTGGCTAGTGAAAAACATAAAGGACAAAAAAGAAGTTCAGGTGAACCATATATTATTCACCCACTTAATGTTGCGTATATTTTGGCAGATATTGGATTAGATGATAGTACGATTTGTGCAGCACTTCTTCATGATGTTGTAGAAGACACAGATGTTACAGATAAAGATTTAAGAAGTCAGTTTGGAAATGAAATTACAGATATGGTAGCAGGTGTGACCAAATTGAGTAATATTCAGTTTGCATCTGTAGAGGAACAACAAGTAGAAGATTATCGAAAAATGTTTTTAGCAATGGGAAAAGATATTAGAGTTATCCTAATTAAATTAGCGGATAGATTACATAATATGAGAACTTTAAAATATTTAAAAAGAGATAGACAAATTGCCAATGCCAAAGAAACAAGAGAATTATATGCACCACTTGCGAATAGATTAGGTATTTATTCTTTAAAATGGGAATTAGAAGATTTAGCATTTAAGTATTTAGAACCAGAGGAATATCATGAGTTAGTAGAAGGAATTAATAAAAAAAGAGAAGAAAGAACACAATTTATTGAGAAAATTATGGCAGATATCCGTGTGGCATTAAAAAAACAAAGAATTGATGCAGAAGTAACCGGAAGAGCAAAGCATTTATATAGTATTTATCGTAAAATGAAACGAGATAATAAAACATTAGATCAAATCTATGATTTGTTTGCTCTAAGAATATTGGTAAACTCAGTAAAAGATTGTTATGCCGCATTAGGTGTTGTTCATGAATTATATAATCCTATGCCAGGTAGATTTAAAGATTATATAGCAGTGCCAAAACCAAATATGTATCAATCTATTCATACAACATTGTTAGGAGAGAAAGGAACACCATTTGAGGTACAAATCAGAACTTGGGAAATGCATAAAGTTGCTGAATTTGGTATTGCTGCACACTGGGCATACAAAGAAGCAAGCTATTTTGGAAAAAAACAATCTGTAAAGGTAGAAGAAGACAAATTAGCATGGCTTAGAGAAACCTTAGAATGGCAAAAAGAGTTAGAAGACCCACAAGAATTTTTGAATACTTTAAAAACAGAATTATTTGAAGATGAAGTATATGTATTTACACCAAAAGGAGCTATCAAAGTATTGCCAAGAGGAGCAACACCAATTGACTTTGCATATATGATACATGCTGAAATTGGAAACAAAATGACAGGGTGTAAAATCAATAGTAAAATGATGCCAATTATCACACCATTACAAAGTGGAGATATTGTAGAAATTATCACATCAGATAATTCAAAAGGACCAAGTAGAGATTGGCTAAAATTTGTAAAAAGTTCAGCAGCAAGAAATAAAATCAAAAGCTGGTTTAAAAAAGCACAAAAGGCAGAAAATATTGAAAAGGGAAAAGATGCCATTGAAAAAGAATTAAAAAGAATTGGATTTACACATACAGATTTATTTAAACCAGAATATATTGACCCAATGCTTGAAAAATATAAATATAAGAATTTAGATGAAATGTATGCAGCTGTTGGATTTGGAGCAAACTCATCAGGAAAAGTGATTGCTAGAATGCTTCAAGAATATCGAAAAGAACACGAAGAAGAAGACATTGAAAAGAAACTAGAAGAACTAAAAAAAGCAAAACAAAAGAAACCAAAGCCATCAAGTTCAGGCGTTATTGTAAAAGGAATTGACAACTGTTTAGTAAAACTTTCAAAATGTTGTAATCCACTTCCAGGAGACGAAATCGTTGGATATATCACAAAAGGAAGAGGCGTATCTGTTCATAGAAAAGACTGTTATAATGTAAAAGACTTAATATCAGAAGAAAACAGAATGATTGATGTAGAATGGTATGAACAAGAAAAATCAGAATATCAAGCAGAAATCGAAATCTTTTCAAATGATAGAACAGGACTATTGGTAGATATATTGAAAGAATTAGGAACCACAAAAGTAAATATCCTAGGCGTAAATACAAAAACAACAAAAGAAAGAATAGCTATAATTGATATCACACTTGAAGTAGAAAATTTAAATGAATTAAATAAAGCACAAAAGGTTGTTAGAAAAGTAAACAGTGTTTATGATGTAAAGAGAAAGAAATAACAAACAAAGTTGCCAAGGGGGACGGGCCATTTTGGCAATTTTTACAACATGATTGCTTTACAAAATGAAAAGTTATAAAAAAGAAGTTGCCAAAATGGCCCGTCCCCCTTGGCAACTTTGTTTAGGAGGAAATATGATTTTAAAAGAACGAAAGATTAATACATGGATAGGTAATCCTACCAATTGCTATATTATTTTTGATGAGGAAAGTAAGGAAACTATGGTAATAGATCCAGCAGGAGATGTTGATGAAATTGTTGACATGATACATATTTTAAAAGGAAACTTAAAATATATTTATTTAACACATTGCCATGGAGACCATATAGCAGGGGTAACAGAATTAAAAAATCAATGTGGGGGAAAGATACTAATTCATCGATTTGATAGTAAGGGATTAAATGATATAAACATTAATCTTTCGGCAATAATTGATTTGCCACCAATAGAGTTAGAAGCAGACTCAAGAATTGATGATAATGATTTGATACATTTAGGAGAACTAGAATTAAAAGTGATTCATACACCAGGACATACAAAAGGATCAACCAGTCTATATTGTGAAAAAGAGGCATGTGTATTTTCTGGAGATACTATGTTTCGTGGTACATGGGGAAGAACAGATTTACCAACAGGAAGTATAGAAGATATTATGGATTCGATAACGAATAAATTGTTAAAACTTCCAGATGATACAATTGTTTATCCAGGACATGGAAAAGCAACAATGATAAAAGAAGAAAAACCAATATATCTTGAATTAAAACCAAAATTATATTGAAAGTTAACCAATTATGTAGTATACTTGTTTGGAATTTGAAAATTCAACATTTCAGAAGGAGGAGTCAGAATGATTGGTGTTGAAATCAAAAATTTAAATCGGTTGCGAAAAAGAGGATACCATTTTATAGAAAGCTATAGTGAAGATGCTATGGCAATTTTCTATGGAAAGAAAATCATCTATTTTATACAAATAGATGGTGGTGGTTACCCGGTATTAAAAATTTATAAAAATACAATAAAAGTATATGAAATAAAGAAAATAAAAAAGAATAAAGAAAGGAAAAATGCCATGAAAAAAATAGAACCAAGAACATTAGCCGGATTTATGGAATTGCTACCAAATGAACAAATTTTATTTAATCAAATGAAGGAAAAAATAGAGAAAACATATAAAAAATTTGGATTTCTACCATTAGATACACCAGTAATTGAACTTGCAGAAGTATTACTTGCAAAAGCTGGTGGAGAAACAGAAAAACAAATTTATCGTTTTCAAAAAGGTGATACAGACTTAGCTTTACGATTTGATTTAACTGTACCACTTGCAAAATATGTGGCAAAAAATTATGGAAATTTAAGTTTTCCATTTAGAAGATATCAAATCGGAAAGGTGTATAGAGGAGAAAGAGCACAAAAAGGAAGATACAGAGAATTTTATCAATGTGATATTGATATTATTGGAGATGGAGAATTAGATTTAATCAATGATGCTGAAATTCCAGCAATCATTTATACTTTGTTTAGAGAATTAGGGTTTGAAGAGTTTACCATAAAAATAAATAACAGAAGAATTTTAAATGGATTATTTGAAAGTGTAGAACAAAAAGAAAATGCAGTTGAGATATTAAGAATTATTGACAAGATCGAAAAAATAGGAAAAGAAGCTGTTATAGAAGAATTTAAAAAATTAGGATTACAAGAAAAACAAATAAACAATATTATCAACTTTATAGAAATCGAAGGAACTTCTGATGAAAAAATAGAAAAATTAGAAAACTTAGGAATCCAAAATGAAACTTATTTAAGAGGTGTAGAAGAATTAAAAACTGTTGTAAAAAATGTAAGACTATTTGGTGTTCCAGATACAAATTTTAAAGTTGATTTAACGATTGCAAGAGGATTAGATTATTATACAGGAACCGTTTATGAAACATTTTTAAATGATTATAGAGAAATTGGTAGTGTATGTTCTGGAGGAAGATATGAAAACTTAGCAGAGTACTACACTGATAAAAGTTTGCCAGGTGTTGGTGTTTCTATTGGATTAACAAGATTATTTTATAAATTAAATGAATTAAACATTATAAAAGCAGATAGAAAATCTGTAGCAGATATTTTAATTATTCCTATGGTAGAAAATCTAGAAGAACCAATAAAGCTAGCAACCAAATTAAGGAACATTGGAATAAATACAGAAATTTATTTAAATAACAAAAAACTAAAGGCCAAATTTAAATATGCAGACAAATTAGAAATTCCATATGTTATTGTATTAGGTGAAGATGAAATTAATGCACAAGAAATTACATTAAAAAATATGAAAACAGGAAATGAAGTAAAATTACCAATGGATGAAAATAAGATAAAAGAAATAATAGAAAAAGCTTAACAACATTGTTGTATACGCAAAAATCCATATAGGGTCAAGATAAAAACACAGTTTGTAAGAAAACATAAACTGTGTTTTTATTGTCTTAGACAACAAGGTTCTGGGGTACCCGACTGCAATCTTTGATTGCTATGTCGGGTCAGGTTCTTATTTTTTTGTTTCATTTTTTTCCTTGTCTATTTTATCTAATTTATATTTAAAAGGACATTTTTTCTTGATAAAGTCTCGAAAAGCTATAGGAGTTCCTTTTTTAAATCCAGATTTATCTACGATAAAAGAATGTCTATTATCTAAGTAAAGATAAAAAAAGGTGTCTGTTTCAAATATTTTGTAAAGTTTTCGATAAGGAATAACTGAATACCTCTTTTTTGTATATACTTTAAAATATTTATTATAAAAAGAAAATGTAAAGGATAATTGCTTTGTAATCTTATCACTATGGTAGTCTTTACTAACTTCTTCAATTGGAGAAAAATATCTATATAAAATAAAAGAAGTTAAACAAGCACAAAAAATAACGGCTAATTCATAATAATGATTTTGAATATATAGCATAATTAAAAAAAGAATTAGCATAGATATCATAAGGGAAACTAGATGATATTTAAACGAGAATTTTCTGGAATGAAAATTTAAAAATTCATCATATATATCTTGAGAATATGTAGTTATATTTTTAAATAATAATTTCAATTTTATTCACCTAATACGATTATAACATAAAAAAGAAAGAATGAAAATATAATTAAAGGCATATGTCTTGCACATTAGAAACTTAAATGATATAATCCGTGATATAAGGGAAATATGCATGATGAAATCAAAAAAATATGCATAGATGTGAATAAAAGAAAGGTACCAAATTTATGTATGATGTTATTATAATAGGTGCAGGACCTGCAGGGATATCAGCAGGCTTATATACAAAAAGAGCAAATCTAAAAGTATTAATTCTATATAAAGACCAATCAGCACTAGAAAAGACCAAATGGATAGAAAACTATTATGGTTTTGAAAATGGAATAGCTGGAGAAGAATTATATAAAACAGGAATTAGGCAAGCAAAAAACTTAGGAATCGATGTAAAAAAAGAAGAAGTTACCAATATACAATTCGGTGAAAAAAATCAATATATGGTAATGACAGAAAAAGAAAATTATAAAACAAAAACTGTGATATTTGCAACAGGAAACAAGAAGAACACACCAAAAATAAAAGGAATTAAAGAATTTGAAGGAAAGGGTGTTAGTTACTGTGCAGTATGTGATGGTTTCTTTTATAGAAATAAAAATGTGTCGATTTTAGGAAATGGGAAATATGCTATCTCAGAAGCAAATGAATTAATTAATATAGCAAATAGTATCACCATTTTAACAGATGGAAAAGAAGCGCCTGAAATTAGAGCAGATAATGTGAAAATTGATACCAGAAAAATTCGTGAAGTTAGAGGAGATAACAAGGTAGAAGAAGTGGAATTTGACGACAACAGTACAACAAAAACAGATGGTATATTTGTAGCTCTTGGTGTAGCAGGCGGAAATGAATTTGC
>CALXFG010000005.1 GCA_944387505.1 uncultured Clostridia bacterium | reverse complement strand
CAAAAATATAATTATTGAGGCAATAGGTTTATAGGTAAAACCTTTATTAAAAAACCTAAATATATTATACAAGGAGCATATGGATATTTCTTACGAAATATATCATATAAGTAATTATGGAAAATCCAACAGAAACAAAAAAATCATATCAAGATTATGTTGACAAAAAATCTCCTAATTCACCCATATTAAAAAATTGTTTTAATGCATTTTGGGTAGGAGGACTTATTTGTACCATTGGTCAAATTATTCTTAATATTTGCAAAGATAGAGGATTTGATACACAAATATCTGGGACAATTGTTTCCATTTTATTAATTGGTTTATCTGCCTTTTTAACTGGATTAAATATTTTTAATAAAATTGGAAAATTTGCAGGTGCAGGTTCCCTAATTCCTATTACTGGGTTTGCAAACTCTATTGTTTCCCCAGCTATGGAATACAAATCAGAAGGTTATGTTATGGGTGTTGGTGGAAAAATGTTTACCGTTGCTGGACCTGTTCTAGTATTTGGTATATCTACTTCTATATTAGTCGGTATTATTTACTTAATATTTAATACCCAAAACATTACTCTAGTTTAAAAGTTGCCAAAGGGGACGGGCTATTTTGGCAACTTTTAACACTAAGGGATTTTATGTTCGAAAGGAGCTGAATATTTTGGAAAGATTAGGAACGCAAACCATTAAGTTTACCACTCCTCCCTCTATTTTAGAATGTGCTTCTATTGTTGGTCCAAAAGAAGCCGAAGGTCCATTGGCTAAATATTTTGATCAAACACTAGATGACGAGTTTTGGGGTGAAAAAACATGGGAAAAAGCAGAAAGTAAAATTATAAAAGAAACTGTAAATATGGTTATTCGAAAGGCACGGTATTTCAGCAAGTGATATTGATTGTATGTTTGCAGGAGATTTACTCAACCAATGTATCTCTTCAAGTTTTGGACTAAGAGATTTAAAAATTCCTTTTTTTGGTGTGTTTGGCGCTTGTTCTACTTTTGTGGAATCTTTAACTTTAGGTGCCATTTGTGCTGAAAGTTTTGCAAACTATGTCTTATGTGCAACTTCTAGTCACTTTTGTAGTGCAGAAAAGCAATTCCGATTTCCTTTGGAATTAGGAAATCAAAGACCACAGACTAGTCAATGGACTGTTACTGGTTCAGGTAGCGCTATTGTTGCCAAAAATGGCTCTGGACCATATATCACACATGTTACACCTGGCAAAATCATTGATATGGGAATAAAAGATGGAAACAACATGGGCGCTGCTATGGCACCAAGTTTTGCAGATACTTTAACAACTCATTTTCAAGACACTGGAAGAAGTCCAAATTATTATGATGCCATTATTAGTGGAGATTTAGGATATGTTGGCAAAGAAATTGCCATTGATTTATTAAAAACAAATGGCTATAACATAAAAAATAATTATAATGATTGTGGCGTTTTAATTTTTGATAAAGAAACTCAAGATACCCATAGTGGTGGTAGTGGTTGTGCCTGTTGTGGAACTGTATTTTCTGGATACTTTTTTAAACAATTAAAAGAAAGAAAAATGAAAAGAATTTTATTAATTGCTACTGGTGCTTTAATGAATTCTACTAGTTCTCAACAAGGAGAATCCATTCCTGGTATCGCTCATGCAATTAGTATTGAAAATTTATAAATTAGATAATCATTTTAATATTTTAATATGATACATCTAATCTAGCTTTATGTATAAAACTTATTTTATTTTTAACTTGCGAAAGGAATGAAGTTTTTATGAATGAAATTGATTGGGGTACCGTTTTTGAATGGTCTTCTCTTCTAAAATGTTTTGTTGTTGGTGGTTTAATTTGTGTTATTGGACAAATTTTAATTGATAAAACCAAATTAACACCTGCAAGAATTTTAGTTATTTTTGTGACTTTAGGTGCTATCTTAGGCGGATTGGGAATTTATCAGTATTTAGTAGATTTTGCCGGTGCCGGTGCGACTGTTCCTTTAACAGGATTCGGCTATAACCTAGCAAAAGGTGCTATTGAAGAAGTCAAAAATATAGGATTTATTGGTGCTTTTACAGGTGGTGTGAAAGCTGCTGCAGGGCGGAATTGCAGCTGCTGTTTTCTTTGGTTATTTAGCTTCTCTAATTTCAAAACCAAAAATGAAAAAGCAATAACCATTTTCATATAATATGTATAAATGAGAGAATAGCACTCTCATTTTTCTTTTATCTATAATTTTTATATCTATCATATACAAAGCCTTGAAATGCAATTATTAAAGTTTTATATTTTTCTAATTTTTTGTCAAATTTTATAGCAAAAAAATAAAGTTACTTTATTTTCATAAAATAACTCCATTCTTTTTATCTATGCTTTTTTTGCAATTTCAGCAATTTCTGTAAAAGCTTTTGGATCTGTTATAGCTAAATCTGCTAACATTTTTCTATTGATTGTTACATTTGCTTTTTTTAATCCAGCAATTAATCTGCTATATGTTGTTCCATTCATTCTTGCTGCTGCATTGATTCTTGCTATCCATAATTTTCTAAAATTACTCTTTTTATCTTTTCTTCCAACATATGCATATGCTAAAGATTTCATAACTGCTTGATTTGCATTTCTAAATCTATAATGTTTTGCTCCATAATATCCTTTGGCTTGTTTTAATATTTTTTTATGTCTTGCTCTTGTTGTTCTTGCTGTTTTTACTCTTGCCATATCTATCACCTTCCTTTTTCTATTTAACAGGGGATTTTCTTTTTGGTAAATTGTCTATAAACACTGTTACCTTTTCCCCTTGCACTATTTTTTAGTTACCATATGGTAATAATTTTTTGATTGTATTCATACATGTTTTGTCTGCATAAGCATTTTGAATTTTTCCTGATTTTTTTTGTCTTTTTGTTTTGTTTGCTAATAAGTGTCTTCTGTTTGATTTTGTTCTTTTTACTTTTCCTGTTGCTGTTAAAGAATATCTTTTCTTAGCAGCTTTATTTGTTTTTAATTTTGGCATAAGTCATTCTCCTTCCTATTTTTTATTTTTCAGTTTTTTTAGCAAGAATGGTAAACATATTTCTTCCTTCAAGTTTTGGTGCTTTTTCTACTACTGCAATGTCACTCATATCTTCTATGAATTTGTTTAACACTACTTCACCTGCTTTGGAATTGTTTACTTCTCTTCCTCTAAATCTAACTGTTATTTTTACTTTGTTTCCATCTTGTATAAATTTCTTAGCATTTTTAGATTTGAAACTAAAGTCATGTTCTTCAATATTAGGAGTTACTCTTATTTCTTTAATTTCAAAACTTTTTTGTTTTTTCTTAGCTTCTTTTTCCTTTTTTGCTTGCTCAAATTTATATTTTCCATAGTTCATGATTTTACAAACTGGTGGATTTGCATTTGGAGCAACTAAAACTAAGTCTAGATTTTTTTCCTCTGCTCTTTCTAAAGCTTCATTTAAAGAAATAACACCTACTTTTTCTCCATTATCTCCTATTAATTGAACTTCTTTTGCTCTTATTTGACCATTAATTGGTAATTCTTGTTTTATACAAAACACCTCCAATACTCTGACAAATTTCGCTTTGAGAGAATTTTACTTTATATTTTTTAATAGAACCATATTTATTTAAATTCTCGAGAAGCGTAAAAATTGTCGACGCGAAAAATTGCTTTGCAATTTTTCTGTGCAATATATTTTTTATATTATAGGAAATGAAATTTTCTATAATATAAAAAATTTGACTTTTGTTACAAGTCAAATCCAAAATAAAACTAGCATCATACAATGCTAAATTTATTAAATTTCTAACCTTTTTCCTCATTTGGATAAGGTGAGAAGTTTGACTTCTTCTTGTAACGTTAAATATGATATCATATTTGTATAGTTTTTGTCAAGTTTTTTTCAAAATTTTTAAATAAACTCTTCCCATACCAAATTTGCCAAATCTAATCCTTTATTAGTAAGCCTTATATCATCTCCATCTATCATAACTAATTTTTCTTCCACTAGTTTTTCTAACTCTTTTCTAAATAGAAATAGAGGATTATCTATATATTTTTCTTTAAATTTTGAGATAGATACACCTTCTATTGTTCTTAATCCTAAAAGCATATATTCTTTTTTTCTGTCTTCTACATCTTGTACTTCTTCTATTTCATATGCTGTTTCTATATTTTCCTCTAGATTTTCTTTTTCCTTATTATTAGATAATTCCAAAATATCCTCTACTATTTGTCCATTTAATCCATTCATTCGAGTTATATATTGTTCCATTTCAGAAGTGTTTGTATATCTTACATAATTCAAATAAGAATGTGCATTTAACCCAATTCCAATATATTCTTTTTGCCTCCAGCAATTCATATTATGTTTTGATTCTTTTCCTTCCTTTGCAAAATTGGAAATTTCATAATGTATATATCCATTTAATTCTAATGTATTTTTAACATACCAATACATATTTCTTTCAAGTTCTTCGTCCATTTCTTGTAACTGATGATTTTGTACTTTTTTTGCTATTACTGTTCCTTCTTCTACAATTAAAGAATATACACTAATATGCGTTGGATTTAACTGTACGACTTCATTTAAGCTTGTTTTTATATCTTCTATTGTTTGGTTTGGTAATCCTATCATCAAGTCTACATTTATATTGTCAAAACCAACCTGTTTTGCCATTTGATAAGTTTCTAAAAATTGTTCATATGTATGGATTCTTCCTATTTCCTTTAATATCTTATTATTTGTACTTTGAAGTCCTATACTTAATCGATTAATTTTGGCTTTTTTATACTGTTCTAATTTTTCTTTATTGACTGTTCCCGGATTTACTTCTATGGTAATTTCCATATCTTCAAATTTCACTTTGTTCTGTTTTAAGTTTTTTTCTAATACTTCCATTATTTCACAGATATATTTACTATCAATATAGGATGGTGTTCCTCCACCAATATATATCGTGGTTACTGTATATGTCTCTAAAAACGTTTTATCTTTAAAATAATTGTAGATTTCCTTTTTTACAGCTTCAACATAGTTTTCTATAAAATCTTGTTTATTTGAAAATGAAATAAAATCACAATAATCACATTTATGCTGACAAAATGGTATATGTATATAAATTCCTAATTCTCTATTTTCCATTTGCTATCTCCATGATTTTCTTTAATCTATAATTAACACCAGATTTTCCTACTGGTTCTTTTAACAATTTTCCCAATTCTACTAATGACATATCTGGATTTTCTATTCTTAAAATGGCAATTTCTTTTAAATTATCATCTAATTTATTGAATCTACCTTCTTCTTGCAATTTTTTAATAGCTGCTATTTGATCAATTGCTGCATTAATCGTTTTATTTAAATTGGCTGTTTCACAATTTACAATTCGATTTACTTTGCCTCTCATCTCTTTTTGTATTCGAATATCTTCAAATTGTAATACTGCTTTATTCGCTCCAATCAATGCTAATAACCTTGAAATTTCCTCTCCATCTTTTATATAAACAGAATATCGATTCTTCGTTATCAATTCTTTTGCATGAATATCAAAATCACTCAATATTTCTTGTAGTACTTTTAAATTATTTTTATTAGATAACACAATTTCTAAATGATATGAATTTTCTGGGTTGTTTATAGAACCTGCTCCTAAAAAACTTCCTCTAATAAATGCTTTTTTCTTATCTTCAGCATTTGTCTCTTTTATATTCTCTTTGACACATATCTCATTATCTTTTATTTCTAAATATTCTAGCTTGTGAATATCAAATGCTTTTGTTACAATATGAAATGTTTTTCCATTAACATCTATATCATGATTAATTTCTAAATTGGATAATAATTTTGAAAATCGATTAATATTATAGTCACTCTCTGTTGAAAATCGAATGTTTTTCCCTTTTATTAAATCTGTATTTCCAGAAATACAATAACCGAATTAATTCAAATTTTACATTTTCTTTATTTACTAAACTATTTGTTTTATTTAGTTCTTGTTTTATATCTGATGAAAAAGACATCTTGTTCCCCCCCTCACGGTTCAGTTTATCCTAATTTTGTTACAATTACTCTATCATTATCATATAAATCTTTTTTACAATATGTCTCTATATATTGTTTTTTATCCTTTATAATTTGCATAACCTCTTCTTTTTGATCATATCCAATTTCTAAACAAATATATCCTCCATATTTCAAATATTCATATCCTCTATCTATAATTTCTCTATAAAAGTCTAGTCCATCTTCTCCACCATCTAGTGCTAACCTTGGTTCTTTTTTTACTTCTCTATCTAATGATTCTATCTCTTTTCTTCTAATATATGGTGGATTAGAAACAATTATATCATATTTTTCTTGTCCTAGATTTTGAAATAAATTTGATTCCACAAATGTTATTTTATTTTGTACATGGTTATTTTTCGCATTTGCTATCGCAATATCTAATGCCTTTCCACTGATATCTAAAGCTGTTAATTGTACATTTTCTAAATATTTTGCTAAAGATACTGCAATTGCTCCACTTCCTGTACATAAATCTAGTATTTTTTTTGCTCCCATTTTTTTAGCTATCTTCATAACTTCTTCAACCAATACCTCTGTATCTTGTCTTGGTATCAACACATTTTCATCTACATAAAAATTCAATTTCATAAATTCTTTTTGGTGTGTAATATGTTCTATCGGCTCTCCTTGTGTTAATAATTCTACATATTTTAAGTATTCTTGTTCTTCTTTATCTGTTAATTGTTGATTATCATACACAATTAAGTATTGTCTTGGCTTTTTTAGTACATATTGCAATAATAATCTTGCTTTTAATTTTGGCATAGAAATTTTTTCTAATTTTAATACCGTAACAGCTTTTATCAATGCTTGTTTAATCGTCATATGCCACACCTTCTTTCTTTTTGAACTTTAGGAACAAGCTTTTCGTTTTTATTTATTTTATAATATCTACATAAAAATAGCAAGGGACAAATCTCTCTTCGCGAGAACTTTTCTCTACTTTTCTAACTTAACTATATATATTTAAATTCTCGAAGAAGCGTAAAGATTTATCGACGCAAAAAATTGCGTAGCAATTTTTCTGTGCAACGTTTTTTTGTAGTATAGGAAAAAGTCATTTTTCCTATACCACAAAAAAAAAGCCCCGCCTTAGCCGTCAGCTTTTTAATTTTTAAGGACCTGCTCCTAAAAACAGGTGGGTGCCTACCTAAATACTTATGGGCTTCTCACTATATACTGTGAGCATGCACGCCATATTCGAGAGATCAGCCCCTCTTATAATTTGTTGGTTCTAAAAATTATGCTCTTACGTACTACGCAGGGATTTTTGTAATCCTTATTAGATTATCTATATATTAACACATTTAAATTTGTTTTACAAATGTTTTTTTCTTTTTAAAATATATCTTTTCTTTGTTTATATTATTTTATCTCATTTTTTCGTTTATATTCTCTTTTTCTTTCAATTTCCTTCACTTGATTTTTTACTATTTTTATGATAAAATAAATGTATATTTATGAGTGTCTGAAGGTCTTAAGACCTTCTTTTTTGATTGTATAGGAATCCACTTTTATTTTTACCACATAATACAATTTTTCAGTTACATGAACACTATCCTATTTTTACATGACAAATAATAATATGCAGAAAAATTGTAAAATACTACCTAATAAAATAAACATGTGAAAAATAGAATGCATCCATTTGTGTTTTTTTCCAACACCATATAAAATAGCTCCTATGGAATAAGCAATTCCACCTGCTAATAATAAGCTAAATCCTGCTATTCCTAATAATTGTGGTAATAAATTAATTTTTACAACAATACACCATCCCATAACTAAATAGCATATCATTGAAAACTTTTTAAATTTCTTTATATCAATTGAATTTAATACAATTCCTAATATTGCCATAGCCCATATGATACCAAATATCGTCCAACCAGTCGCTGTACTATATTCTCTTAATGTACATAGTGCAAATGGTGTATAAGAACCTGCAATTAATAAAAATATAGAACAATGGTCTAATACTTGAAATACTCTTTTGGAATATCTTTTAGGACTTAATCCATGATAAATACTAGACATGGTATATAATATAATCATGGTCACACCATAGATGGAACCACTCACAACTCCATAACCATTTCCATGAATCGCTGCAAATACAACACACAAAACAGTTGCTACAATTCCCAAAACAGCTCCTACAATATGCGAAGTCATATTAAATATTTCTTCTCCCTTTGTATATTGGGGCAATATTCTATCTCTTAATTTTACTCTTGTCATATATTCCATTCCTTCCTAAAGGATAATCATTTTTTTATTTCAGCAAAACTTTATAAACTTTTTTATATTTTATACTTTTTGTTTTTGACATTATATCATTTTCAATATGATAAGTAAATAAATAATTTGTGAATTTTAGTTGAATTCTTTATCCATTGACCACTACTCAGAACCAAATGCCAAAAAGGTTTGATCCATATTATTTATATTTCAATATCCTTATAAGTTGTTACCATTTGTGCACCTTGTTTAATCAGGTTATTTGTTCCTACAGAATTCATTTCATCGATATTTCCTGGTACTACATACACATCTCTTCCCTGTTCTAGTGCAAAATCAACAGTGATTAATGTTCCACTTTTCTTTTTAGCTTCAATAACGATAATTCCTTTGCTCATTCCACTAATCATCCTATTTCTTGCAGGAAAATTCATTTTTTCAGGTTTCGTTCCTAAAGGATATTCTGATATAATAGCACCATTTTCTTCTATAATTTTATCATACAAATATTGATTTTCTTTAGGATACACCATATCTAATCCATTTCCTACAACACCTATTGTCGTTCCTTTTGCTTTTATGGCACCAATATGAGACTGGCTATCAATTCCTTTTGCTAGGCCACTAATAATATTGATATTTCTTTTAGCTAAATGATATGCAAAATATTGTGCCACTTTTTCTCCATAAGAAGTACATTCTCTGCATCCTACCATTCCAATTGCTGGTGTATTAAATATTGTTTCATTTCCTTTTACATATATGCAAATTGGATAATCATAAATTGTTTTTAATATTCTAGGATATTCTTTATCTTTTATTGTAAGAAATTTGATATTTTGTTTTTGTAAGGATTCTATCTGTTTTTCTATATTTTCTTTGTTTTCTTTACAAATGATATTTTCTGCCAATATTTCATTAAATCCTTTGATTTGTAAAATTTCTTCTTTTTTTAAAGTATATATTTTTTCAGGTGTTTTATACCTATTTAATAATATTTGTTTTCGTATACTTCCTATTCCCTTTATACAAGATAACCATATCCAATATTTTTTCTTTTCTAATTCTTCTATTATGATACCTCCTTGCAATATTTTATACTTTTTAGCAGAACAATAGTGAACTTTTTTAAACATTTTATCTGTTTATTCCATTTCAAAGCTTACATCATTCCTTTGTATAACTTTTCTTTTGAAAAAATATTAAATTTTTATTTTCTCTTTGAGCCTAAGTAACTTAAAGTTTCATATTGTTCCTATTCATCAAAAAAGACACTTTAAAACTAAGTGCCCCTTTAATATTCATTTTTTCTTATATATTGTTTTGATTTTTTGTTGCTTTGATAACATTATTCATAAGCATCGCTACTGTCATTGGTCCCACTCCCCCTGGAACTGGTGTAATATAGCTTGCTTTTTCTTTTACATTTTCGAAATCAACATCTCCCGTTATTTTCTTATCTTTTCCTCTATTGATTCCTACATCAATAACCACTGCTCCATCTTTTACCATATCTGCTGTTACATAATTTGGCTTTCCGATAGCTGCTACTAATATATCTGCATTTCTTGTTTTTTCTTTTAATTCTTTTGTTCTTGAATGACAAATAGTTACTGTTGCATGTTTATTTAAACAACATGCCATTAGTGGTTTTCCTACAATATTACTTCTTCCTATAATAACTAGATTTTTGCCTTCTAAATCTATATGATATTCTTCAAACATTTTCATAATTCCAAATGGTGTACAAGATATAAATGTATCTTGATTCAATAATAGTTTTCCAACATTGATTGGATTAAAACCATCTACATCTTTTTCATGAGATATTTCTCTAAATGCTTCATCTATATCTAAATGTTTTGGAATTGGACTTTGTAATAATATTCCATTGACAGCTTTATCTTCATTTAATTTATGAATTAAGTCTATTAATTCTGTTTGTGTGATACTAGCATCTAATATATGTTCTTCATATTCTACTCCAATTTCGTCACATGCTTTACTTTTATTTCTAACATATACCTTTGAAGCTGGATCATCTCCTACCATAATGACTGCAAATTTAGGTATAATTCCTTTTTTCTTTAATTTCTCACATTCTATTTTTAAATTACTTCTTACTTTTTTTGCTAATTCTTTTCCATCAATAATTACTGCCATTTTTCTATTTTATAGAGCACATGGACTCTATATCTCCTTTCTTTCTTTCTTTCTCAACTGATTATATACTAACACATTTATTTTTGCAATAACAAATCTTGCTTTTAAAAAATTTCTTTATACATTTTTTTATTAACTATTTATTAAAATTTTTGAATAATCGTAAAGATTTGTTGACGCGAAAAATTTCTATGCAATTTTTCTGTGCAATTTTGTTTTTACATTCTAGGAAATTTAATTTTCTAGAATGTAAAATATAAAAGGCTATCCTGTTTTTTTATATTTTTTAACAGAATAGCTTTTGAAAAAAAGGGGATGTTTATGATTATTAATATATTATCTATATATGTATAATTTTTGCTAGAAATGTGAATTGTATGTGAATTCATCCCTTTTTATTTCATTTATTTTTCTTTTGACTTTTCCATTCTTGATACAAAATATCTTTTAATACTAACATAGCATCCAATTCTGTATATTGATATTCTTTGGTCAAACTTTCTAACAAATTTCTAATTTCTTTAGCATACTTTTCTACATCTACTTTATCTTTATATGTTGCTAAAACTGGATATTTTTTACTCCAAGCTTTTGTCCAATCTACTTTTTCTTGATTTTTCTCATTTGTCTGTTTTATCACTTTTTCAATATATTCCATACTTTCATTTCACTTTCTCTATTGACTTTTTAAATTTCAATTTTATATTCTTTTAATAATGTTAGAACATCTTGGCTATCATTTGGTTTTACTCTTCTTCCTAATATTCCTAATTTATTTGCAGTTTCTAAACTTTTTCCTGTATCATCATCATCAATAAATAAACATTCTTCCGGACTTAATTGATATCTATCTAGCAAAGTCATGAATATCTTTTCATCAGGTTTTACTAAGTGTTCATAAGCTGAAATCATAATTCCATCACATATTTTAAAGAAATGTATCTCTTTAAAATATGTATAAGTAAATTCTGACATATTTGATAAAACATATATATGATATCCTTTTTCCTTTAAGTCTTTTGCAATTTTCACAGTTTCTTCATTGACTGTAAAATACTGACATCTATTATTCATTACCTCTTCAATTAACTCGCTATACTCCTTTGGAGCTTTTCGTTGCATTTCTTTTATCGCTTGTTCATGGCTAATATTTCCTAAATCTAATAATTTCCATTCTTCTGTTTTATAAATGTATTTTTGTAAGCCTTCTGCTTTATTAACATCATTTGTAAAATTCATTAATGTTTTTATATTAGAATCTTTTTTTATAATCACATTCATTAAATCAAATATTATGTTTATCACCATATTTTCATCTTCCTTATATATTATTTATTATTTTAAATGATACACCTTTTTATAATTCTTCATCAGATATACCTATACGGTATTCAATATTTTCCATATGTGGAAACATTTCCTTTACTCTTTTTAGTGTTAACATTGTCATTTTAGGTTGTGGATTTTTAGGATTTTTCGATAATAGTTTTTGTGTATAACAATTTGATGCTGTTTTAAATAATAAATAACGATTTCTTACATAAGTATAATAGATTTGATAACCATCATCTAAATCCTCCCACATCATTTCAAATGTATAGTTTTTATCCATTTTTTCCTCCTTTTGTCCCATTGAGATCGTTTTTCTGTGGGACATTTTGAACTTATTTTATCATTTCTTTAAATTCTGCTTCTGTTATGACTGTTATTCCTAGATTTTGTGCTTTTGTTAATTTGCTTCCTGCATCTTCTCCTGCTAATACATAGTCTGTTTTTTTAGATACAGTTCCTGATGTTTTTCCTCCTAGTCTTTCTATGATTTCAGAGGCTTCGTTTCTTGTAAATTCTTCTAAACTTCCTGTTAAGACAAATGTTTTTCCTTCAAATCGATTGTCTTCACTTTCCTCTTCTAGTGAATTCATATTCACCCCTGCTTCTTTCAATTTATTGATTAAATCTATTGTTTGTTCTTCTTGGAAAAATTCTCTGATACTATTTGCCACAATTGGTCCTATGTCATCTATCATACTTAATTCTTCAAAGCTTGCATTCATTAGATTATCCATCGTCTTATATTTTTTTGCTAACATTCTTGAAGCTTTCACGCCAACATGACGAATTCCTAAAGCCGTTATTAATTTTGACAAATCATTTTGTTTGCTTCTTTCTATGGCATCTACTAAATTTTGTGCAAATTTCTTTCCATTCTTCTTTAAAGAAGCAATGTCTTCAAATTTTAATGTATAAATGTCTGCTATATTTTTAATCAAATTGTTGTCTAATAATTGTTGAATGATATTTTCTCCTAATCCAGAAATGTCCATCGCTTCTCTTGAAACAAAATGTACTAAATTTCTGAACAATTTTGCAGGACATTCAATTCCTGTACATCTTACTGCTGCTTCTCCTTCTTCTCTTACAGTAGGTGCTCCACATACAGGACATACTTTTGGCATTTCAAAATCTTTTTCATTTCCTGTTCTTTTATTCTTTACTACTTCTACAATTTCTGGAATGACATCTCCTGCCTTTTGGATAACAACCGTATCTCCAATTTTTAGGTCTTTTTCTTTAATAAAATCTTCATTGTGCAGAGTTGTTTTTGATATGGTTGATCCTGCAACTTTGACTGGCTCTAATATGGCCATTGGTGTGATAACGCCTGTTCTTCCTACTTGGCAAATGATATCTTTTAAGATTGTTTCTTTTTTCTCTGGTGGATATTTATATGCGACTGCCCATCTTGGAACTTTTATGGTTGAACCTAATATTTCTCTAAAATGTAAATCGTCTACTTTGATAACAGCCCCATCTATTCCAAATGTTAAGTTTTCTCTATCTTCGCCAATTTTTTCTATTGCTTGTTCTGCTTCTTGAATCGTTTTACAAGGAATTCTAACAGGATTGACATTAAATCCTAATTTGCTTAAATATTCTAATTCTTCAAAATGAGAGTTAAATGTTTTTCCTTCTATTTTTTGAACATTGAAAATATAGATGTCTAATGGTCTTTTGGCTGTTATTTTGCTGTCTAATTGTCTTAAAGAGCCTGCTGCTGCATTTCTAGCATTTGCAAACAATTCTTCTTCATTTTCTTCTCTTTCTTGGTTCATCTTTTCAAAATCTTGTTTTGAAATAAAGACTTCTCCTCTGACAGTAATGTCAATTTTGTCTGTTAATTCCATAGGAATCGTTTTTACTGTTTTTAGATTTTCTGTGACATCTTCTCCAATTAGTCCATTTCCTCTGGTAGCACCTCTTACAAACTTTCCTTGTTTGTATTCTAATGCAGCAGATAATCCATCAATTTTGGTTTCTACGACATAGTTTACTTCTTTTATTCCATTTTCTTCTGCTTGTTTTCTGATTCTTTCATCAAATTCTTCTACTTCTTCAAAACTAAATACATCTTGCAAACTTTGAAGTGGTACTTCATGGGTTACTTTTTGAAATCCTTCTTTAACATGTCCACCTACTTTTTGTGTTAAAGAATCTTTTGAAATAAATTCTGGATATTCCTTTTCTAAGTTTCTTAGTTCTACCATTAACATATCATACTCAAAGTCTGATATTTCTGGCTTATCATCATCATAATATTTTTTTGCATAATATTCTGTCTTTTCTCTTAATTCTTCTATTCTTTTTTTAGCTTCAGTTTTATTCATTTTGCACCTCTTATCTTTCAAAGTTGCTAAAGGAAATAAAATCGGGACATCGGGGACGGACTCATTTTTCCCTTTTTATAAAATTTAATATATTTTTTTAGTTATTTAAGTAAAAAAGGAAAAATGAGTCCGTCCCCGATGTCCCGATTTCGTCCCTTTTGGCAACTTCTGTAATTTTATTTTCTTTCCTATTATATACAATTGGAATAAAAAAATAAAGGAATTTTAAAAAATTCCTTATTTAAATAAAATGAATTTATCTATCTTGTTTTTCTACTATTTCATTTTTATTTTTATAAATACTATTTTCTGGAACAACACCTCTTACAGAAGATAATGGATAAATATTTGAATTTCTTCCAATAACTGTTCCTGGATTTAATACAGAACCACATCCCACTTCTACATTGTCACCTAGCATAGCACCTACTTTTTTTCTCTTAGTTTCCATGGTTTCATTACCATTTTTTATGATAACTAATTGTTTATCTGATTTTACATTAGATGTAATAGAACCTGCTCCCATATGTGCTTTATATCCTAAAATAGAGTCTCCTACATAGTTATAATGTGGAACTTGCACTTTATTAAATAAAATAACATTTTTTAATTCAGTTGAATTTCCAACAACTGCCCCTTCTCCTACAATCGCATTTCCTCTAATAAATGCACAATGTCTTACTTCTGCGTCTTTTCCAATAATAGCTGGGCCATTAATATATGCTGTTGGTGCTACTTTTGCACTTTTTGCAATCCACACATTTTCTCCTACTTTTTCATATTCGTTTTTATCTAATGTTTCTCCTAATTCTAAAATATAGTCTCCTATATCAGGTAACACTTCCCAAGGATATGTACTTTTTTCTAATAATTCTTTTGCAATTGTTTCTTCTAAATTATATAAATTTTTAATTTTACATTCTTCCATTTTTTACATTCCTTTCTTGTTTAGTTTTTTTAAAACGAACTTGAGGGAATAATGAGTCCGCCCCCAATTTTCCTCAAGTTCATCTCCAAAAATTCTTAATTTCTGTTCCAAAATTTTTCATATAATTCTTTTGCTGTTTTTGGACTATCCACTCCATCTTTATTTTTTACAGGTGCAAAATCATCTTCTCTTTTTCCTCTTAAAATGGCAATGTCATCAAATAGTTCAAAAGCATCAAATATGAAGGACTCAAATTTATATGAATTTTCTTTTTGCGGAATTACTTCTTTTCCATTTTCATCTATATATGAATTTTTCTTAAAAGCACTGTGATATATTAACGTTTCTTTACTTATCTTTTCAATGGCTTCTATGGTATATAGATTACACATAATATGGGCTTCTCCGTATTTTAGCTCTCCATCACTATCTACTTCTTCTGCCATCTTTTCTGGCATTTCTGAATATTCAATAACTTTAGGGTGTCCATTCATTTTGGCAAATACGCCAACACGTTCATGTGGATTTGCTTTAACAATTGATTTTGAGGCAATTTGTACCTTTTTATCAATTGCCATTCCTAATAAAATGGTATCTGCCATTTTTAGTAAGGCATTATCAACGCCTCCAATAAATACCCATTTGATTCCTTTTTCTTTCATTTCTGCTAAACATCCACTTGCCCTTAGAGAAGAATATGTACCACCATTGCCATCAGATGCTTCCTTTATTTTCATATCTTTTCCTACTAGTAATTTTCCATTTACATCTACTAAAGGCAATTCACTTTGTGCAAAAAATCTTACAGAATTTTTGTCATATCCAAAATAGTTATGTTTTTCCATGAATTCAATTGTTTCATCATTATTTTGTTTACTTGTCATGATATACCATGGAATGACTTTTCCATATTTTTGATTGGCTTCTTTTAAATTTTCTGATAATATTTCAAATAAATATTTTCCTTTTCCATAAACATCTAATTTAAAAGTTCCTTTTGGACCTGAATGTCCTAATCTTGTTCCTTGACCACCTGCCATGGTTACCACAGCATATTCACCTTTTTCTAAGATGGCATCTCCCAATCTTTGAAATTTTTCTTTTTGCTCTTCTGATAATTTTTTCTTATCTAAATATGGTAATGGTTCTATTTTATTTTCTTTTATTTCTATTTCTTTTTTTGTATTATCATATAATTCTTTTAATTGGTGAAAATCAATCTTGCTAATTTGTTCCACCAATGCTTGTTTTTTGTCTTCATCTAATTTTTCAATCAATTTTATAATATGTTCTTGATTATACATTTTTAATAAGTCTATTGTATCCTGTACCTTATCCATTTTGTTTCGCTCCTTTTAGCTAATATAGTATAGTATATGTTTTCATTTTAATATTGACATTTTATCATACTCCAATATTTTTATCAAGTTTTTTGGAAAACTTGTCATAAACCTAAAAAATTTCAATATACATTAAGTAAAGTAATTTAGAACAAAAGCGACATGATTAGAAACTTTGTCCTTTTAGTTAAATTACATGTCGCGTCTTTGTTCGTGCGCCAATTTTATGTAAGTAAAATTGTGTGCAACGATTTTACTTTTAGAAAATCACATTTTCTAAAAGTATACAAACATTTTGAAAGTAATATAAGGAGGTATATAGATGGAAAATACAAGATTGTATCAAGACATCGCAAAAAGGACTGATGGAGATATTTATGTAGGAGTCGTTGGTCCTGTACGAACTGGTAAATCTACTTTTATTAAAAGATTTATGGATTTATTAGTCATTCCCAACATTGATAATGAATACAAAAAAGAAAGGGCCAAAGATGAATTACCACAAAGTGCTGGTGGTAGAACCATCATGACAACAGAGCCAAAATTTGTTCCTAATGAAGCAATCGAAATTACCTTGAATGACAATTTAAAATTTAAAGCAAGATTGGTAGATTGTGTTGGATATTTGGTAGATAATGCGATTGGCTATTTAGAAGATGACATGCCTAGAATGGTAAAAACACCTTGGTCTGAGGAAGAAATTCCTTTTGAAACAGCCGCTGAAATTGGGACAAAAAAGGTAATTGAAGAACATTCTACGATTGGTGTTTTAGTTACTACTGATGGAACCATCACAGACATTCCAAGGGAAGATTATGTAAAAGCTGAAGAAAGAGTTGTTAATGAATTAAAAGCTTTAAATAAGCCATTTATCATTTTATTAAATTCAAATGACCCTGATTCAGAATATACAAAAGAGCTTGCAGAAGAACTAAGCGAAAAATACAATACATCTGTTATGCCTCTTAATTGTGAATATTTAACAATTGAAAATATTAATACGATGTTTTCAAAAGTACTATATGAATTTCCTGTTGACCAAATCTGCATCAAATTTCCTAGATGGATTGATGGATTAGATATGTCACACCCTTTAAAAACAGAATTATATAAAGAAATTAAAGATGCTTTTTCCAATGTCAATGTTTTAAAAGAAATATCCAGTTGTGCAGAAACCATTAAACAAACAGAAATCATTTCTAAAACTTCTGTAACAGATATTCAGTTAGGTACTGGAAAAGTCAATGTAGAAATCACTTTAAAAGAAGAATTATTCTACCAAGTACTGACAGAAATCACAGGTGTTCCAGTTTCTAACGAAGGAGATTTATTTAGCATCATTTCTGAATTAGCTGATGTGAAAAAGAAATATGATAAAATCGCTTATGCCTTAGATGAAGTTAATAGAAAGGGTTATGGAATTGTTACCCCATCAATGGACGAATTAATTCTAGAAGAACCAGAAATGGTAAAACAAGGATCAAAATTTGGTGTAAAACTAAAAGCCATGGCACCTTCTATTCACCTTATTAAGACAAATGTAGCAACTGAAGTATGCCCAATTGTTGGTTCTGAAAAACAATCTGAAGAATTAGTAAATTATTTATTATCTGGATTTGAAAGTGACCCTCAAAAAATCTGGGAATCAAATATCTTTGGAAAGAGTCTACATGAATTAGTAAATGAAGGATTACAAACCAAACTTGCCAAAATGCCTGAAGAAGCTCAAATTAAATTACAAGAAACATTGGAAAGAATTGTCAACGAAGGAAGTGGCGGATTGATTTGTATTATCCTTTAAAGTGAAACGTTGGGGACGTGTCAAATCGTTCCAAAATGAAACAAAAGGGACACACCTTATCTCTAGAAGTTAGAAAAAGTCAATTTTGCACACATTACTTTTCTAACTAATATGTAAGGTTATACTATAAAACCAGGACTTAGAAAATAATTTCTAAATCCTGGTTTTCTTTTTTATGCTTCTTTTATTTATGTACTTCTAACGTAAAATACTCTAAATTTTTCAACATGATATTCTCTGTTTTTATATGATACATTCTTTTTATTGTTCTCATAATACCATTACTTGTACAAACTAAAATGAGAGAATTATCTGGATAAGTTGCAAAAATCCTTTCAATTGTTTCTCTTACTCTTTCTTCTACTTCTTCATGCTTCTCGCCACGAGGTGGTGCATAATCTCCTTGTTGAAAGGCTTTTCGAAGTTTCTGATTAACATTCTCCTTCTTTAAGCCTTCCCAATCTCCAAGACCGATTTCTGTAAATCCATCCTCTTCAATGAATTTTCGTTTTGGAAAAATAGCTTCTAAAGTCTGTTTTGTTCTTTTAAGAGGTGAACAATACATAGCATCAAAACGATATTCTTTAAATGTTTCTCTCATTTTTTCTGCTTGTCTTCTTCCCTCTTCTGTAATTCCTACATCTATTCTTCCACAAAAGCGACCTTCTTCATTCACCTTGGTCTCTGCATGTCTCAAAAAAATGATTTGCTTCATATGCATTCTCCTAATCCATTATTCAAATTGAAAACTTTTTACTTCACAGTTTTTGATACATAGCGGTAAACACGCTCCGCTTTCAGGTATTCCATTGAAATAACAGTTAACAGCTATACTAACACCTCCATGAGTTACTAATAAAATATTCTTATCTTTATACTTCTTTTTTATTTCATCTAAAAATAAAAATATTCTATTGAAGAAAACTCTGATATTTTCAGCTTTCTCATAAGTTACATTTTTCTCGTAACTCCAAAAAGCCTGAAAATCAAAGTCATCTTTAGACATTCCTTCCATTTCTCCAAAATCTCTTTCAGAAATTCTTTTATCAAAGATAATGGGAATGTTTTTCTCTGCGTTAATAATCTCAGCCGTCTGTCTTGCCCTTTTTAAGGGTGAACAGATAATGAAATCAATGTTTTCTTCTTTTAGCTTTTCCATTGTTTCTTTTGCCTGTTCTATTCCCTTAGCATTTAACTCCATATCTGCTTTTCCTTGTACTTTACCATACAAGTTCCAGTCTGTTTCTCCATGCCTTGTGATAAACAACATAACAATTACCTCCATACTTTAAAGCCATTTGCTGAGAATGAGCAAATTTGTTTTAATTCTGCACAAATTTCTAATTCATTAATCTGTGCTATTTTTCTAACATAATTTCTCAGCTCGTTATCCTTTTCAGGAAATCCATGCCGATTAACCGCATCTTCTCCAATGGTAATACTACCAGCGGAAAAGTTCATTTCACCTATTTGTATACCATTTTCACAATAGGTAAAATCACTATTTTCTGGTAATTCCAATCCGAAACCATGAGGAATATAGTGATTTTTAGATTTTTCTTCCTTTTTCACTATATATATAGACTTCCCCGGACTTGTGAGTAATGTTGCAAGTCCTTCAGTCTTTTGAACACCAATCAATACTTCATGTATTGTAGGCATTCCGTAATGAGAAACATTTAAAATTTCCTTTCCCATTTTTCCTGCTAAAACTTGCTTACAGAAAAAATAATTCCTTTTTCTATTAAAGGATTCCAGCATTTCTGCCATTTGATAAAACCTTTCTGCCATCTTTCCTGTTATAAACCTCAGATACCTGTACTCTCCTAACCTTTCTGTTAAGATACGATTATAATACCAGTTTCCTGCAACAGGATACAGCTGTTCCTTATACTCACATGCCGACGCATGGACGAGCATATAGTAACCTTTCTTCATTCCTATGCGATTCTCATCATTTTCCATATGACACAAAGAAATAAAATGGTTACCATTGGTAAAATTCCAATGATACTTTGATGTGTCTATCAAAACCTTCTCACATCTTTCCTTAAATTCATCCACTGATATTTCAGAATGTAGCTGATACAAAGCTGTACCACATACATTGATTGTAGTATCTACAGGAATGAATGGAATATCTGGTTGTTCCCAGACATATGCAGCACCTGTAAAGAAACCGCCTCGCATTCTTGTAACATTATGTGCAATCCCTAAATCAGACATTGCATAAATATCACAAGTTTTCTGTGCTGATGAAAGTTTTGTCGCAACTTTTGAAATTAGCTTTTCTGTTGTTTCTAACTCCCGAAACACTTTCCTCTGTGTTTTATCATTTAATGTCAGATTATAAATCATATTGTCTCCTCCTTTTTTACATTAAATGTTTTTTGTTACAAATTCTTTATTAAAGAATTTAAGTTTAGCATTTCAAGCATTTAGTTTCTTGCTTAATCTATGCCCATTTTATTTTATGTTAATCTCAATTTCTAAAATTTTCAAAATACAGTTTTTTAAAATTGATAAAAAAATTATCAATTTTTATCATCATTCAGCTCAAAATGCTAGAAAAGTTGCATATATATACAACCTTTCTAGCATTTTGATTTGAACGATAACAAGTTTTTATTCTACTTATGGAGAAAATTCCTTCTATCCTTGTACTTTTATGTAAAATAATGGTATAATAAAGATAGATTTTGTTATTGATGGAGGAACCTATGGAACAAGATATCGTAAAAACAAACAGAGCAAAACTATTATCTGATTTTATTAATGAAATGAAAGTATCTATAAAAAAACATAATATAAAAGGAGAATTACCTAGTAAAACATATATCTATACAAGAATTGCAGATTATACCCATTATGCAGAAGTGAGTATTCGAAAATTTTTAACTGGTAGTATTCCAAAAGACATTCCTAGTTTTCTTCAAGGAATTCTAGAATATGCAAAATTGGTACAAGTGGATGATTCTAAGATTGATACATTTGCAAAAAATTATTTATCTGCTACGAATACAGTTGTTTTTCAGGATACAACTATTCAAACCAAAAACAATTTAATTCCACAAGATTTAAGCAAAATTATTCGTTCTCAAAAACTAACTTCGTTTTTAGATGATTTTATCAATCATCCTATTAATATTGCTTATATTTATGGATATAAATTAGGTGGAAAATCAAAATCTGTTATGGCATATATGTATGATTTGAGCTTAAAAAATAAATTTGAAAATATGATTTGGATTAATCTAAAAAAGGAAAATCAACTATCTACTATTTTAGATACCATTTTACTTTTCAATTTAGAAAATAAAGCAGAAATTAAACCTGAAGAAAAACAAGCTGCTTGTCTTGAATTTATAAAAAACAGTAAATCTATCCTTATATTCGATTTTGATGATGACATTATCCAAGATGAAACTATTACCTTTATAAAAAACTTTTCTAAAATTTCAAAAATAGTAATGATTACATCTATTCCCTATCATCAATATGAAAATTCCTTAGATACCTATTGTTCTAGTTTTTGTATTAATGACTTCATTTCTAAGGAAGAGCTAAAAGCTATGCTTCATACAACAGAAGATTTTAGAAAAATTATGGATATGCAACCTTCATTAGTCGATACATTATATTCCATTACTGGTGGCATTCCATTTGCATCTATCTATTTAATGAAAAAAATTGTCAATGCCAATAAGCTTGGAATTTCTTTGGATAAAGCTATTTCTAAATATACAAAAACAAATGAAGATTATAAACTCATGTCAGAAAAAATCATTCATGATATATGGAAAGAATTAAGTCCAATTGCTAAAAGAATCGTCATTATTTGTGCAAATTTTAAATATACCATATCCATTGAACTTATTTCCTACATATTACATTTAGATATATTATCAACTGAGTGGCAAGAAGCTATTACAGAATGTTATACAAATGATTTATTAATCCCGATTATTCAAAATCATCCTAGATTAGATATGCACAATTTAATCAAAACACTTGTCTTAGTAAATGCTTCTGAAGAAGATTTTGATAAAGAAACATTTTTGAAACAGTTGGCAAAATTTTATATAGATAAATCTGCATATGTAGGTGAATGTTATAATGACATTTCTAAATTAAAATTATTTGATGAATTAGACGAATGGAACATTACAAAACAAGTTTTAAATATGTTAGAAGAAAATACATTATATAAAGAATATATTACCATTATTAGAAATTTAAAATACTATATTTATGTTAGAGGTATGTGGAATAAAGGTGAAGATTCCCCACATTTAAAAAGAGCGAAAATGGCAAATATAATTCAAGATAAAAATGAGGAATTAGAAGCTTTATGTGATTATATTAATATCATGTCTAAATCACAAAACCAAGAAGAAGCAGAGAAATATTTGGATATTGCTTCAAAAATTGTTGATAAAGGAAAGGATTCTTTAGAAAAACGTATTGTTTGCTTATTTTATCATGTAAAAGCTTTGTATACTTGTAACTGTTTGAAAAATTACAAAGAAAGTTATGACATATGGATGAATATTAAAGAAAACTATTTTCCTTATATTAACGAATATCGAAAATTGGTAACAGATTTATGGATTACCAGATGTTATTTAAAAATCGAAAATACTTTTGATTTAAAATATAACATGTTAATTGAACGTCTAGAAGAAGCAAAACTTGCCAACTTCACTCGTGGACAGGCAGATTATCGCCTTTTATTAATTTCTTTGCTATTAGAAAATTATGTAACTAGTAAAGACACGAATCTTTTGAAAAAAGCAAATACACAATTAAAAGCTTGCGAAAAATTTCTAAAAGACAATGATTTAGATGATATTCGAAACGAAGCTCTATATTATCGATTACAAACCATATACTCTGTTTATACAAATGACTTTGAAAAAGCTGAAGAATTTTGTCAAAAAGCTATTAAAGACTATGAAATGATGAATTGTAAAAAAGATATTGAGAGTTTGCTTGAAATTTTGAACCATTAGGGACGTGTCAAATTGGACATTTTTCGTTTAAAAGGGACAGATTAGGTCTGTCCCTTTTGTTTCATTTTGGAACATTGGGGACGGGTCAAATCGTTTCAAAATGGAACGATTTGGCACGTCCCTATCGTTTCAGATTTTTTCTTCTTAATTGCCCGCATGCTGCATCTATGTCTGATCCTAGTTCTCTTCTAATGGTTGCCACAATCCCATGGTCATTCAAGTAATCTCTAAATTTCATGATATTTTCATTTGAACTTTTTGTATATGCTCCATTTTCAATTTTATTAATGGGAATTAAATTCACATGGCAAAGCATCCCTTTTAACAATTTTACTAATCGTTTGGCATCTTCTAAGTTATCATTATTTTCTTTGGCTAATGCATATTCAAATGAGATCCTTCTATGCGTTTTTTCTATATAATCCTTACATGCTTGTAGTAATTCTTCTATATGATATCTATTGTTTACTGGCATCATTTTACTTCTTTGCTCATCTGTTGTCGCATGTAAAGAAATGGATAAGGTACATTGTATGTTTTCTTCTGCCAATTGATAAATCTTTGGTACCAAACCACTTGTTGATATACTAATATGTCTTGCCCCTATATTTAATCCTTTTGGATGATTGATAATTCGAATTGCCTTTACCACATTATCATAATTATCTAATGGTTCTCCGATTCCCATGAATACAATATTTGAAATTCTAACATTGGCATCTCTTTCTACTGCCATAATTTGTTCAATAATTTCTCCACTACTTAAATTCCTTGCAAATGGAATTCCTGTTGATGCACAAAATTTGCATCCCATTTTACAACCAATTTGAGATGATACACAAATACTAAATCCATGATGATACTCCATTAATACAGTTTCAATGGCATTTCCATCTAAGACGTCAAATAAATATTTTCTTGTTCCATCTGATGCCACTTGTTTTTTTAATATTTTAAATTCTTTTATTTCATAGATTTGTTTTAACTTTTCTCTTAATTCTAATGATAAATTTGTCATTTCATCAAAATCAGAAACTCTTGCTTCATAAATCCATTTATATATTTGCTCTGCTCGAAATGGTTTTTCTCCAATTTCTTTTAGTTCTTCTTTTAATTCGTCTAATGTATAGTCTTTAATATTTTTCATTTTCTTTCCTCTTTCTTTATTCTAAATGTCTTTGATTTCTTTTGGAATAATGATATTTTGGGGTCTATTTACTTTTATTAATTGTTGGTAATTTTCAAATATTTTATAATCTTTTCCATAAAAAAACATCAACAAACCTCTTCTTATTTTATCAAATTTTGTTTGTTTTACTACAATTAATCCTGTTTCCATTTTTTTATGTGACATAAATATCACCAACCTTTTTTATTCTACAAAATGTCCAAAAAGAAACGTCCCAAATTGTCCCAATTGTTCCCCATCGTTCTTTGATAGCATTATATCATTATCATCATTTATACACAAGAAAAAATTTTTTTAATTTTTTTTGAATTTGCTATTACATCAATTTTCCAAATATGGTATAATATATCAGTACGTAAACGTGTAGCTTTCATGGCGTAAATCCAGTTTAGTTACATGTTATTTTTTTGCTTTTAAGAACAAAATAACTGACTAAATATACTAAAAATCAAAATATAGTTCTTACAAAGTGACATTTATTTTGCAGAAAGGAGGAATATATAATGCCAACAAATAAAAAAGAAGGTCTTATTTTTGGAATCTGTATGTGTTTGATTATGGTATTTTTTATGGGACTTTTAAATATTTCTATTCACTTAGGTGGATTTAATTTAAACTCTATAAAGACTGCTATTATTGCTTTTCCTGTAACGTTTATCATTGCCTTTATTTTAGAAAATGTAGTTATTGGAAAAATTAATCATATGTTATTAGAAAAATTTGTTGATAAATCTGATAGTAAAAATGCATACATTTTATTTAATTGTTTCTTTATTGTTACCTTAATGTCTTTAGTCATGACAATTATTGGTGGATTTTTAGGTGGAGATAATGCTCAAACAATCTTTAGTGAATTCTTTATTAGATGGCCTAGAAACTTCTGTGCAGCATTTTTCTTAAATATTTTAGTGGCTGGTCCTATCAGTAGAGCCATTTTAAGAGCAATGCAATCTAAAAATGAAGCAGTAGATAGTTCTGTTTTAGCTAATCAAAATAATGATTAGCCATTCTATATTTCAAAAAAATGATGATTTGAAAATTTATTTTTTCATTTTTTCAAATCATCATTTTTATTGTCAAAAATTTTATATTTTATTTTGAACTGAAAGACTGGCATAAAAGTTATATCATAAAATTAAAAAGTTTATGTTTTATGATGAAAATGTCCCAAACAGAAACGTCCCCAATGGGACATTTTTAAAATGTTCCCAAAAGGACATCTGCCATTTCTTCCATTTGAGCAATGTTTTCTTGACTCATGGTTGATTTTATTGTAATCATTGGTTCTATGATATGGATATTTTTCATTTCTTCTAACGTTCCCTTCATACATTTTCCAGCTGAAGGTGCCCATGAACCATTTTCTATGATTCCCACTGTCCTATTTTGATAATTTCTTTCTTTTAAATGGTCTAAGAATTGTTTCATTGGTGGGAATAATCCAGCATTATAGCTAGAAGATGCTACAATTAAATGTGAATATCTAAAGGCATCTTCAATCGCTTCTGCCCAATCTTCTTTTGTCAAATCCGCTAATACAACTTTTTTTGCACCTTTTTCTTTTAAAATTTCTGCTAACTTTTGAGCGACTTTTAAAGTGTTTCCATAGATAGAACTACAAGCAATATAGATTCCTTCTTCTTCAGGCTTGTAACTACTCCATGTGTTATATTTATCTATATAATATCCCAAATTATCCTTTAAGATTGGTCCATGTAAAGGACAAATCATTTGAATGTCTAGGTTTGCTGCCTTTTTTAATAAAGCTTGTACTTGCATACCATATTTTCCGACAATTCCAAAATAATATCTTCTTGCTTCACAATCCCATTCTTCATCTACATCTAATGCTCCAAATTTCCCAAATCCATCTGCTGAAAATAAGATCTTTTCTGTTTGCTCATAAGTCACCATGACTTCTGGCCAATGTACCATTGGCGCCATAAAGAATTGTAATTTATGTTTTCCGATATCTAATACATCGCCTTCCATTACCACAAATTTCCTATTAGAAAAATCAACATCTTTAAAGAAATTTGCAAGCATATTAAAGGTAAGCTGATTTCCAACAATTTTCATTTTTGGATATTTTTTAGCTAATTTTCCTATATTATATGCATGATCTGGTTCCATATGTGAAACAATCAAATAATCTAGTTTTTCTCCATTTAACGCTTTGTCTAAATTTTCTAACCAAATATCTGTTAATTTTTCATCTATTGTATCTAATACGACATTTTTTTCATCTTTTATTAAGTAAGAATTATAACTCATTCCATTTTCTAATACGTATTGACTTTCAAATATTTTAATATTTTTATCGCTTGCTCCAATATGGATAATATCCTTTGAAATTGTCATATCACTCATAAAATTCCTCCTATTGATTATCTTTCTGTAATAATGATTTCACTAATTACTCCATTATTATATTTTAATTCCACATTATAAGTTGAACCAGATTTAATTTGAGTTGTTGGAACACTTGTATCATCTTTTGACATAGTAATATCCCCACTGACTTGAATTTTTTGATCATCATCTTTTGATGCATTTGAAGTAGAAACATACATTAATAGATCTCTTACTTGTGTCCCTTTAATTTCTCCTTCGTATTGTGAGATTGTTGCATTTGTTAAATCATTTGATGATTTCTCTAATTCAGACATCATGTCTTCTGCTGACATATTTGAGTTCTCATCAGACGCATTACTTTCATCGCCAGTTAAATTATTATTTTCATTATACGTTTTATATTGTTCGTCCATACTATTTTCATTTATAATCTTTGCATTTTGATTATATGTCATTAATCCAATTGATGTAAATGGAAATGCATATATGATTGGATTTCCATATTCTTCAAAATCAATTTGTTCCATTTGTTCTGCATTTACTTTACCAATTCTTTGTACTACATTCATCATTAATGTTGCAATTTCTTCTGCATCATAGTCATTTAATACTTGTATTTCATTTTCTTTATAATCTTCGATTGTAAGTCCATCGTTAAATGTATCTGTACAATTTAGGTTATATTCCATTTTTTGTTCTTCCCCATCCATGGTTACATTAAGACCAAATTGATAATTTTCATTTACAGTTTCTAATTGTTCTAATCCTTGATAACTTGCTGTTAAGAAAAATTTCGTAGTATCTTCATTGTCAGAATCTGTAACATTCATTTCCATTCCATATGTTAAATTTCCAGAATCATTTGTTTTGGTGATTTTTATTTCTACTTCTGCTGATTCATTGCTTGCTTCAAATGTGATTGCTGATAATTTTTTATTTGTTTGAGAAACGGTTATCGTATTTGTTCCTTCTTCTACATCTGAATCCTTAAGATCATCAACCATTTCTTCAATTATGCTTTTTATTGTTACATCTTCATAATTTTTATTTCTGCTATTTGCTTCTTTATATATTTCATTCATACTATCTAATATTTCTTTAAAAGAATCTTCCATTTTTGGCATTAAAATTTGATCATCTTTTAAAGTTTCTAATATTTCAACTAATAAATCTTTTATTTCTTCATTTGTAATTTCTACAGAATAACTTGTTACTCCATTATCTTCTGCTTTTGTAAATTCTTTTCCACTTAATTTTTCTTGTATGATAGGTGCATATGTATTCTTGATTTGTTCTCTTTCTTCATCAGACAATTGCGTGTTTTTTTGATTGATAAGTTCACTGAAGAAATCAATTGAATCTGGAATTTGGTCTGTATCTTCTACTCCAAATTTTTCCACAAATTCCTTTAGATTTCTGTTTTCGATACCAATATATTTGCTTGAAACATAGTCTGTTTGTAATCCTAATGTTTCATCCGCATATTTGTATTTAAATGGAAAATTTACATCATCTGAATAATTTAATGTGATATCTTGCTCATTTTTTCTTGTTGTATTATCAACTTTTCCTGAGTATTCAATATTAAAGTCATTGATTGTTTGCAACATGTCTGAATCCATTCCGCTTACATCAATATTTGCAGAAAATTTTCCACTATCCTCATATTTTCCTGTAAGTTTTTTGTTTGAATACTCTGTTAATTTACTATCAATAAATCCATCTTGTGTATCTACTACTTGTCCTAAATATTTAAAAAATAGTTGTTCATTGGTTTTGAATATATCTGTTCCAAAATATGCATAGGCAAAAGCGCCTCCTAAAATTAAAATTAGTACAATAATTATGGTTATTGCTCTTCCAATTACTTTTGTTTTCATTTGTTTTCCCCCTTCTTTATTTTTTTCTTAAATGATTCTATCACAACATTTAAATTTTGTATACTATTTATGCATTTTTTATTTAAAATTCTTTTATTTCATTTTAGCATTCAAATATATACATGTAAATGGGAAGCGTATTCATAAATGATTTATGAATACGCTTCCCATTTACATACATATGTCTGAAATGTCTCAACCAAAAACGATCTCAATGAGACATGTCACAAACAAAAACGATGTCAATGCGACATTAATCAATTTCAATTGCACCTGTATATAATCCGTAATAGGTTCCTTTTTGTGCAATTAATTCTTTATGATTTCCTCTTTCAATAATTCTTCCATGGTCTAATACCATGATTAAATCAGAGTTTTTGATTGTTGAAAGTCTATGTGCAATAACAAATACAGTTCTTCCTTTCATTAATTTATCCATTCCTTCTTGAACAATCTTTTCTGTTCTGGTATCAATACTTGATGTTGCTTCATCTAGGATTAATACCGGTGGATTATTTAATGCAGCTCTTGCAATTGATAATAATTGTCTTTGACCTTGTGATAGGCCTTCTCCATTACCAGTGATCATCGTATCATATCCATGTGGTAAATGTTTAATGAATTTATCTGCATTTGATAGTTTTGCAGCTGCCTCAACTTCTTCATCAGTTGCATCTAGTTTTCCATAACGGATATTGTCTCTAATAGTTCCTGTAAATAAACTTGTATCTTGAAGAACCATTCCTAGAGATCTTCTTAAGTCATCTTTCTTAATTTTTTGAATGTTAATTCTGTCATAACGAATCTTTCCATCTTGAATATCATAAAATCTGTTGATTAGATTTGTAATCGTTGTCTTTCCTGCTCCTGTTGCTCCAACAAATGATACTTTTTGACCTTCTTTAGCAGTTAAGGTAATATCATGTAAAATTCGTTTCTTTGGTTCATATCCAAATTGTACATTTTCAAATTCTACTTGGCCACGAAGTCTTGTATAAGTAACTCTTCCATCTTTATGAGGATGTTTCCATGCCCACATTCCTGTTCTTTCTTCAGCTTCCACAATTTTGCCATTTTCCATTTTAGCATTGACTAAAGTTACATACCCTTCGTCAAGTTCTTCTTCTTGATCAATTAAATCAAAAATTCTTTCAGCACCAGCTAATGCCATAATGATAGAGTTCATTTGTTGTGATACTTGACCTAATGGATTTGTAAATGCTTTTACATATTGTAAAAAGGCTGCAATACTTCCGATTGTCAAAATTCCATTAACAGATAAGATACCACCAATAACGGCAACTAATACATATCCTAAATTTCCTATATTCATAATACAAGGCATTAAAATATTGGCATACATATTGGCTTTTGTCATACTGTCGCATAAATCTTCATTTAATTCATCAAATCTTGCTTTTGAATCTTCTTCATAATTAAATACTTTGACAACTTTTTGTCCTTCCATCATTTCTTCAATATATCCATTTACTTTTCCGATGTCTTCTTGTTGTTTAACGAAAAATCTTGAACTGTTTCCTCCTAGATATCTTGACACAAATACCATTAAAATTACCATCGCTAATACAACAAGTGTTAAATAAATATTGGTTGCAAGCATTGCAGCTAATACGGCTACCATTGTAACACATGATGAAAATACTTGAGGAATACTTTGACTTAACATTTGTCTTAAAGTATCCACATCATTTGTATAAGTACTCATAATTTCTCCATGTGTTCTGCTATCAAAATATCTGATTGGTAATTTTTGCATATGATTAAACATTTGTGTACGAATTTTGTTTAAAACACCTTGTGAGATATTAACCATTAATCGGTTATATGTGAATGTACAAACCACACCTACTAAATAGATAACTGCCATCATCATAATCACATTTAATAGTCTTGAATAATCTGGAGACTGACTTCCTAAAAGTGGTGTGATGAAATCATCAATTAAGTATTTAATAAATTGTGTACCAAGTACACCAACTAAAGCACTAATAATGATACTTACTAAAACGACTGCTAATTGTAATTTATAATTTTCTGTTACATATTTTAATAATCTTTTAATTGTCTTTCTTTTCTTGCCCTTCACTTTCTCCATCTTCGTCTCCTCCTTTCATCTGTGATTCGTATACTTCTCTATAAATGGCATTTGTTTTTAATAATTCTTCTGATGTTCCAATGCCATCGATTTTTCCTTCATTTAAAACAATGATTTTATCTGCATCTTCTACTGAAGAAACTCTTTGTGCAATAATGATTTTAGTTGTATTTGGAATTTCTTCTCTAAATGCTTTTCGAATTAATGCATCTGTTTTGGTATCAACTGCACTTGTTGAATCATCTAGAATTAATATTTTTGGTTTCTTTAACATAGCTCTTGCAATACAAATTCTTTGTTTTTGTCCTCCTGAAACATTGGTACCGCCTTGGTCTAGTACAGTGTCATATTTACTTGGAAATTCTTTGATAAATCCATCTGCTTGTGCTAACTTACAAGCTTCTTCTAAGTCTTCTTGGTCTGCTTCTTTATCTCCCCATCTTAAGTTTTCTGCAATCGTTCCAGAGAATAAGACATTTTTTTGTAACACCATAGCTACGGCATCTCTTAGTCTATGTATATCATAATCTTTAACATCAACGCCCCCTACTTTGATACTTCCTTTTGTGACATCATATAGTCTTGGAATTAATTGTACGAGTGTTGATTTTGAACTTCCTGTTCCACCAATGATTCCTACAGTTTCCCCTGCTTTAATATCTAAATTAATATTTTCCAGTGCAAATTTGTCATCTTCTTGCTCATCACTGTATTGGAAACTAACATTTTCAAATTTAATAGATCCATCTTTTACTTCTGTTACTGGATTTTCCTTATCTTTTATGGTTGGCTCTTCATCAATAACTTCAATAATTCTTTCTGCTGATGATTGTGCCATAATAATCATAACAAATACAAATGACAACATCATTAGGCTTGCAAGAATTTGCCATGCATATGTAATAATACTTGATAATTGTCCTGTTTGCATTTCTCCACCAACAATTAGTTGTGTACCAATCCATGAAATAAATAAAATACATGTATAAATGGTAAATTGCATAACTGGTCCATTAAATGCGACAATTTTTTCTGCTTTTTTGAAATTTTCATATACTTCATCATTGACTTCTTTAAATTTCTTTTCTTCGAAAGATTCTCTAACATATGCTTTTACAACTCTAATAGCAGATACATTTTCTTGAACGACTCTGTTCAATTTATCATATTTTTTAAACACTCTTTCAAAATTAGGATGTGCTTTTATCGCTATGTAGAATAGGATAACACCTAAAACTGGTATTGCTACAAAAAAGACAGCTGATAACTTCAAACTGATAGACATAACCATTAACAGAGCAAATATCATCATAATTGGTCCTCTAACCAAAATTCTGATAATCATTTGGAAAGCCATTTGCACATTGGTAACATCTGTTGTCATACGCGTTACTAAACTTGAGGTTGAAAATTTATCTATATTTTCAAAAGAATAATCTTGGACTTTATGAAACATGGCTTTTCTCAAGTTTTTTGCATACCCTGCTGAAGCTTTTGCTGCAAATCTTCCTGATAACATTCCAAAGGTTAAAGATAATATGGCTGAAACAATTAATAAAACGCCCATTTCTAGAATATAGCGTACATCTCCATTTTGGATTCCCACATCTATAATTCTAGCCATTAATAAAGGGATAACAACTTCCATAACAACTTCTAAAATAACAAAAATAGGTGTTAATATGGTATCTTTTTTATATTCTTTAATATAACTTGCTAATTTTTTTAACATATTTCTCTCCTTTCTTTGTGATTATATTTTTCTTTTTTACAATTTTCTAAATTACTTGATGCTTTTTTTAGCATTTCTAAAAATTGCTTTTGTTCTTCTTTGGTCATTTCACTTACAATATTTTTTTCTTCCATGTCTATTTGTTTTTTTACAACGGTTTTTATTTCTAATGCTTTTGGTGTTAATACGATACTTTTTAATCGACAGTCACCTTCTTTCACTTTTCTTTCAATTAATCCATTTGTTTCCATTAATTGAATAATTCCAGTAACTGTTGCTTTTCTCATATCAAATTCTTCCTCAATATCTTTTGCAAACACTTCTCCTTTTTTTGATTTTTTATAAATATATCCTATGACCATAGATTGTACGCCTGTAACATTATATTTACTTAATGTTTCATCCATATTTCTTTTTAGTTGTCTTGAAACAATTTGAATGTATTTACCTATTTCATGTTTTTCCATATTTACACCTCTTTTAGTTCGTAGCCTAACTATTTTAATTCCTTATTTTTAATTTGTCAAGTATTTTTTCATAAAAATCAAAATTAGATTTCGACTTTTTTTATTATATTTTTATCAGATAAGGAAATACTAATAGTTAAGAAAAAAATGAATTTTAAAATTATGAAAGGAATAGATTTTAAATGAATCAAATTATCAATACGAACTTAAATAAACAAATTGACCAATCAGAAATTTCTGATAATCAATATCAGCCTACTTCTAAAAAACCCTTTTATCGTGTTTTATTTTTTCTCTCTATGTTTGCTATTGTTGTCATAATTTCTATTTTTACTTATTACAAAATTTCTTTAAATCATAAAGAAGATTTTTCTAATTTATTAATTAATAATTATAATATCACCAAATTATATTCTAATAATACAAATCCTAATACAAATACACCTCAACTTGGACCTGACAGCATAATTGGTATGATTAAAATTCCTATTTTAAACATATCCTATCCCATTTTTAATGGTTTAACAGATGAATTATTAAAAACTTCTCCTTGTAAATTCTATGGCAATTTTCCTTATACAGACTCTAACGATTTAAATTTATGTATTGCTGGACACAATTATGATAATGATAAATTTTTTAGTAAAATTAAAAATTTAAATATAGGTGACAAAATCATGATATATGATAATTTTCAAAATCAATACACGTACTCTGTTATTAAAAATTATGAAGTAAAATATGATGACTTATCTCCTGTATATCATACGATTACGGATTCTTTTGAATTAACTTTAGTTACTTGTAATAATTTTAATGGTAATCGAATTATTATAAAAGCAAAAATTGAAGATGACTAATCATCTTCAATTTACTGTTTACATTATTTTATACTAATCAATATTTCTATAATCTTTTATTTTCTTATATGCATAAACTGCTGATATTGCAAATACAACAACTAATAATACTGTTGGTAAAGAATCTGCTACACCAGTCTTAGGTAAAGTATTTGCAGTGTTAGCTGTATTAGCTGAACTATTTCTCAATGCATTTAAATTTTGTACATTACTTGAGTTTGAATTTGTATTTCTATTTCTATTTGCTGAATTTGTATTTGTAGATGCACTATTTCCAGATGTATTACCTGTATTTGAAGTATTGTCATTTAATATATCTTCAAATCCTTCATCTGTTGCTGCATATACTGGTGTTATTGCAAATATAAGCATTCCACACATTAAAATTACTAAAAAACTTTTTAAAATAATTGATTTTTTCATATTACTACCTCTCCTTACTTTAAATAGTATATTTTTTATCGCTTTACAACAATTATTATTATATCACATTTTTTTAATAATTGCAAGTCTCAAACACACTATTGTCTATCTTTTGTTTACTATCAATATAATATACTTATTTTATTTTTTCGTCAATACATTTTTTTATTTTTTTTTATTACATTTTTATTACAAAAATATGACCTCATTTATATATTAAATTTAAATAAAACAATATCTCCATCTTGCATAATGTAATCTTTTCCTTCTGATCTAACTAATCCCTTTTCCCTTGCTGCAACCATCGAACCTTGTTCTACTAAATCTTTAAATGAAACCACTTCTGCTTTGATAAATCCTCTTTCAATATCTGAATGTATCTTTCCGGCTGCCTGTGGTGCTTTTGTTCCTTTTTTGATTGTCCATGCTCTTACCTCAGGTTCTCCAGCCGTTAGAAAAGACATTAGGCCTAATAAGTCATAACTTTTTTTGATAACTTTATCTAGTCCTGACTCTTCTAATCCTAACATTTCTAGCATTTCTTTTTTATCTTTTTCATCCAATCCTGATAATTCTTCTTCAACTTTGACACATAATGGTATAACTTCTGCTTTTTCTTTTGCAGCATATTCTTTTACTTTTTTGACCATCTGGTCATTTTCTGCATCACTTAATTGTTCTTCAGATACATTTGCAATATATAATATTGGTTTTGTTGTCAATAAAAACATATCTTTTACTAAAGCTTGTTCATCTTCATTAAAGTCAATTGCTCTTGCTGAAATTCCATTTTCTAAACTTTCTTTTATTTTTTCTAACAAATCAATTTCTTCTTGATATTTTTTATCTGCTTTTAAATTTTTCTTTGCTTTATCTAGTCGTTTATTAACTGTCTCTATATCTGCAAATATTAATTCTAAATTAATGGTTTCAATATCTCTTATAGGATCTATACTTCCATCAACATGTACAATATTAGAATCTTCAAAACATCTTACTACTTCACATATAGCATCTGTTTCACGAATATGTGATAAAAACTTATTACCTAGACCTTCTCCTTTACTTGCTCCTTTTACCAATCCTGCTATATCCACAAATTCAATAACTGCATGTGTTGTTTTTTGTGGATGGTACATATTAGTTAAAACATCTAATCTCTCATCTGGAACAGGTACCACTCCAACATTGGGTTCTATTGTACAAAATGGATAATTTGCACATTCCGCACCTGCTTTTGTTATACTATTAAATAATGTACTTTTTCCTACATTTGGTAATCCAACGATTCCTAGCTTCATTTTTCATTCCCTCTTCTATATTTATTTAAGTAGTTAAGCTACTTACTAGCGTATTTTATCATACATATTTTACTTCGTCAATTGCTAAAAATATCGAAATTTAAGTTATTGTATTCAAGTTTGATATTATACGAGTTCTTGCATATTTATTTTTCATAAATGTCTCGGCTCAATGCGTGCTCTAGACTTTCTAATTAGAAAAGAAACGAGCCTCTCGCTATTCCCGCTTCCTCATTTCTTTTCTATTAAGAAAGTCTACAAGCACTCCAATCACATTCGTCATTTATGAAAAATAAATATGCAAGAACTCGTAATTAGAAATTTGATATAACGGAATAGTTACAGTTATTTTATATATATTGAAGGATCGATTGCAATAGAATCTTTTAATATTTCAAAATGTAAATGTGGTTCATCTGCAATTTCAAATACCGCGCTATTTCCAACAGTTCCTATCGCTTGTCCTTTTTCTACTGTTTCTCCTTCTACTACAAATTCAGAAGTTAATAAATTAGAATATACTGTTTGATAAACATCATCATGTTCAATAACAATGGTTAACCCATATCTAGGATCATTTTTGATAGATTTTACAACCCCTGCTTCTGCTGCTTTTACAACTGTTGTTTTATCTGCTTTTATATCAATTCCATTATGTGTAACCCATTCTTCTAAAGTCTCTGAATATACTAAATTATCTTGAGCAAATTCTCTTACAATTTCTCCTTCTACTGGTCTTTGAAATGATAATTCTTTTACTTCTTGCGTTTTTTGTTGTTCTTCACTGGTTGTATTTTGTGTTGTATTTGTACTTACACTACTACTTTCTACACTTTCATTACGACTTGTTTTTTGTATCGTTTCATTCTGTACATTTTCCTGTTTAGCCTCTTCTTCACTCTCTTCAACAGTTTTTCCAATTTCTGTGCTAGCACTTTCCGTTTCTTCCTTATTTTCATTTGTATCTCCAATCATATCTGTCATTTGCTCTAATGTCATTGTTTCATCTTTTACATCATTATTTAGTTTTTGGCTATATAATAGAAGTGAAATAATGATAATAGCAACAATAATGGTTCCTATAATTACATAAGAAATTATTTTATCGTTTATATTTTTTTCTCTTATATTTTTTAGATGAATATCCCTTTTCATATAATCCTCCTTTAATACTTTATTATTACAAGTATTTCCTTTTTTTAGAAGATTATACATTTTTAAATAATTTTTTAAAAAATAAAAACAATATGCTTAACTTGCTACATTCCTAGTCTGTTTTGAGCAGTGGTGGGATGATCCCCTTTTTTATGAAGTTTTCGGTTCAATACGATATTTAAGAATTTGTAACATCATTTATTGCGCCTCTTTCATTCAGGCACAATCCAGTGATATATTCATTTCGCATAATATGTCGAATGTGATTGGAGTACTTGTACTCTTTCTTAATCAAAAATAAATGAGGAAGCGCGAATTCTTGCAGCGAGAGGCTCATTTATTTTTGATGTAGAAAGAGTAATGTACGTATTGAGCCGAGACATTTATAAGAAATGAATATATCACTGGATTGCCCATGAACATCCCTCAATAAATGATTAACAAATTTTAAAACATCTCCAATCACATTCAAACTTCATAAAAAAGGGGATCATCCCACCACTGCTCAAAACAGACTAGGAATGTAACCAGTTATTTGCTATTTAAAGAGAATTCACATCTTTAATCTCTATACCAACATAAAAATGATTAATAATATCTTCTGCTGTACTTCCACTTTTCGCCATACTGTCTGCTCCTGTTTGACTCATTCCTACGCCATGTCCATAACCAATAACTGTAAATTTTACCTTTCCATCTGCTTTTGCTATTTCGAAATTGGTAGAACGTAATCCAAATATACTTCTTGCTTCTGTTCCTGAAATCTCATGATTACCAAATTTAATTGTTTTTACTCTTCCACTACTTGTATATTCTAATATTTTTATATCTTCATCATTATTAAAATCAATTTGTATATCTGCATATGTTTGTTTTAATTTTTCTAATATCTCTTCATTTGTTAGTTCTACTTCTGAATTATATTGTGTATATCCATCTTCACCTGCTGTTTCGACAACTTGAAGATATGGCATATTACTACCGTCCTCCCCATACATCTACTGGAAGTTCTGTTTTTCCTCCACTATTCGAATGAAAAAAGGCATTAATTGGTTGGTGATTATATGTAATGATTTTTCCTTGGGTTTCTTTCACGCATTCTTCTATTTTATTCCACTTTGCTTCTTTATCTCCATCCCATCTGGCTAATCTATCTTCTTTAGAAATCCAAGCTTGACAACAATTTGAATCATCACAAATATCTGCATTATCATGTTTTTTATGATTTATTTTATAAATGGTATAGGTTCTTGCAACAATTGCTTGTGCTTTTAAAGCTTCTTTTTCAAAGTCTACTGGCATTTCTGCTGATACCACACTGCAAAGATATGTGTCTAAAGCCACTTCTTCTACCTCGTTGCTATCTGTATGTAATAATTTAATGGTTCCATATTGGTTATATGCATATGATTGTAAACTTTCTTTACCTTGGTCTTCATCTGTTTTGTCATTGTTTATTTCTGATGATGCATTGATTTCTGATTTGGTTAGTAATGCTGGTAGAATAAAACAGATAAATAAAAAAGCAAAAAAATAGATAAAAACTTTTTTCAACCTATCACCTCTTTACGAAATTAGCTTCATTTTCATATTTTCTAAAATTTTTCTTTCTAATCTTGATACTTGTACTTGTGTAATTCCAAGTATTTTTGCTACTTGTGATTGTGTTTTATCTTTATAAAATCTTAGTAAAATAATTTCTTTATCCCTATCTTCTAATCCTTCTATTAGTTGTTTAATTGCTAATTTATTTGTGATACATTCTTCTTCGTTTTTATCTGATGAAATTCTTTCTATTAAGTTAATACTATTTCCATCTTTATTATCTGTATAAAATTTTCCGTCTATGGATTCTACTGTATTGTTGGCTTCTAATGCTAATCCGATATCTTCCTTCGAAATTTTTAATTCTTTTTCTAATTCTTCAATTGTCAATTCCTTTCCTTTTTTATTTATACTTTCTTTTTGCAGTTCTCTTATCTTCATTCCTAATTCTTTAATACTTCTACTCACTTTTATTGGTCCATCATCACGTATATATCTTTTAATTTCTCCTATCATATAAGGAACTGCATATGTAGATAATTTTACATCATAATTCGTATCAAATCTTTTGATGGATTTTATAAATCCCATACACCCAATCTGGTATAAATCTTCTAAATCATATCCTCTCCCATTAAATCTTTTGACAATACTCCATATGAGTCCATTGTTATCTCTAATCATTCTTTCCATTTCATACTTATCACCAGATTGTGCTTTTTTGATTGCTTCTACACTGTTTTCAAACATAGTTTACCTCTATTCTTTTGTAATCATTTCAAACTCATCATCAGATTCCTCATTTTCTAGTTTATTTTTTATGACTTTTCTCATAGTTACTTTTGTTCCTAAACCTACAACAGATTCCACATCTACTTCATCCATAAAACTTTCCATAATGGTAAATCCCATACCTGATCTTTCTAGATTTGGTTTTGTTGTATATAAAGGTTCTTTTGCTATATCTATATTTTCAATTCCTTTTCCTTTATCTGATATTTCTATTAAAATCTCATTTTCTTTTAATCTTGCAAATATTTTGACAATTCCCTGTTTTTTATCATATCCATGAATAATACAATTGGTCACTGCTTCTGATACAGCTGTTTTTATATCTGCTAATTCTTCAATCGTTGGGTCTAACTGCGATGCAAAAGCTGCTACCGTAATTCTTGCAAATGCTTCATTTGCAGATTTACTAATAAATTCTAATTTCATTTCATTTTCAATTTCACTTTTCATCTTCTTTTCCTTTTAATATATATTTAGGTTTTTCATAAGGTATTCCTATAACCTTTTTCTAAATAAAATTATCCAATTTTATTTATATATTTTTCATTTTCTAAAGTGGTAATTGGTATTAACCTTAGAATGCCACTCATTTCAAATATTTTTTTAATGCTACTTGTTAAATTAGCCAGTTCTACTGTACCTCCCAACATTTTGGCAAACTTATACCTTCCAATAATCAATCCTATGCCTGCGCTATCCATGAATGTAACACGATTAAAATCAAATATAACTTTTCTAGGCATATATCTTTCAATGTCATAATCCGCTCTCCTCCTTATCTTTTGAACACTAAAATCATCAATTTCATCTGTAATTCTAAAAATTAATAACTTGTCCTCTTCGTAAAATTTTGATTCCATCATAGCCTCCTTTAAAAATCTTCTTGTATTATATTCCTTTTTCCAGTATTTTCCAAGGGTGAAAATTGAGAAGTTTTGTCGTTTTATAAGAAGTTTTCGACAATTGGGATTTTGGGGACGGACTCATTTTTCCCTTTTTAAATTACAAAATCTAAAAAATATAGAATATAAAGTCATTACACGATTTTGTATAAGCTAAATTTTCACAGAAATTCTAAAAGAAAAAAATGTGCCGCTTTCATTCAGGCTCAATCCAGTGATATATTCATTTCGCATAATATGTCGAATGTGATTGGAGTACTTGTACTCTTTCTTAATCAAAAATAAATGAGGAAGCGCGAATTCTTGCAGCGAGAGGCTCATTTATTTTTGATGTAGAAAGAGTAATGTACGTATTGAGCCGAGACATTTATAAGAAATGAATATATCACTGGATTGCCCATGAACATTCCTCATTTTTTTCTTTAAGAATTTCTAGTTTCAAATTTAGATACGCAAAATCGTTTCATTTTTTATATTCTATATTTTTTATTTCTTAAATTAGAAAAAAGGGAAATGAGTCCGTCCCCAAATTCCCTTATTCATCATCATCTAATGTTTCATCATATTCATACTCATAAGTAATTTCTTCTTCTACAGGTTTTTTTGTTTTCTCTATTCTTTCTTTTATATGTCTACTCTCATCTAAATCTTCTTCTATTCTATTTTTGTCCATTTTTACCTTTTCTGATTTTTTCTGTTCTTTATCTATGCTTTCTCCCTTTGTTTTTTCTTTATCTTTTGTCTTTTGCATACATTTGTTAATCATGTTATTGGTTTTGTCTAACAAATCTGGAATATAGTCTAAAAGTTTGTCTATTGATGAACTATAATTAACTGGCATTAGTTTTACATTTTCTCCTTGAATCACTAAAAATGCAACTGGATTTATGGTAACTCCTGCTCCTGCTCCGCCTCCAAATGGTAATCTATATTGTACTTCTTCTTCCTTTTCTCTTTTTCTATATTCATCAACTGTTTCTCCTTTAAATTCACTTCCTCCTGCTGCAAATCCAAATGATACTTTTGATATAGGAATGATTACAATATTATTAGATGTTTCAATTGGTTCTCCTATAATCGTATTAACATCTATCATATCTTGAATGCTACTCATAGCTGTAGTCATAAGACCTTCTATTGGATGTTCGCTCATGATTTTTCCTTCCTCCTTTTTTATTTAATACATATATAGTATTTATAATATGTATCAGTTTTATTTGAAATATACCAGAAATTTCAATTTTTATAGAATTTTCATTCCTATAAACTGGTTCTATCTCATATAAAAAATTTCTTTCTCTTATGTGAATTCTTGAAAAAACAATAGATAATATACTTGAAAAGATGGCAACTAACATAGCTGTTAAAAATGCATTTTCTGTTCCCAATTCTATTTCTAACTCTAAATTCTCCACATAAATACTTTGGCTCAATTCTTTTAATCCTTTTATGATTTGCTTATCAAACTTATTCTTATTTTTCAGAATGTCCCTTTCTAATTGTTTAACTTTTTCATTCATTTTCCATGATTGTTGTATTTTTCCTAGTTTATTCTTATTTAGTGTAAGTTTTAAAACTGGTATATTACCAAAAATTTTTAACTTTATAATAATTTCATATCTATCATTTATATGCTTTTTACTTTGTGAATCTATGATTAAATTTATCATTCTAATATCTAATTTAGAAGTTAAAATAACCAATACCAAAACTAGAAATATTAATAAAATAAAAAGAAAAACCAATTACATCACCTTGCTTCTTAGTTCTGTAATTAGTTTTCCCTTCTTTTTGGAATTTAAACAATAACAACAAAATTATTGCTCTGGTAACAAATTTAACACCTTGTCACGACCAGTTAAGTTGTATCCTATGAGTTTAAAATACTTATTATAATGATAGTGCCATACATATATAGCATTTTCTCTTACTTCATAGACCAACCCTGATGTTTCAAGATAGTCCGCCAAATCTTTATATTGCTTATCTGTCTCAATCAATATATCCTTCATCCTATCAAATTTTTGAGGATACAGATTTTGGGAAATCTCTCTAATCCTTCTCCGACGTTCTTCTTTAGACATTGTAACTGTCACAAAGTTGTATTTTTGAGATTTGTCAGGAAGTTTTTCTACTTCTTCATCAAAATAGCTATTCCACAACTCCTGCATTTCTTTCAGGATTTTTACTAAGAATACTCTAGTCGGTGTACTCCTTTCATCATATTTTTTAAAGACTTTATTATCTTTTGCAGACCATTCCATATCGCCAACCTTGTCGTCTCCTTTATGAAAAGGCCAGAATCCAATTTGGATTCCTTTGCAAATTAGTTCATCATCTTCATAGATATTTGCCTTCACTCTAAAGAAAGCACCCTTTTTTTCGATTTGTTTCAAAAATCTTACCTTATAAATATGGTAATTAAAATATGTTTGATAGGTACTCCCGAAAATCAGATATAGAATTCCTAAGTCTTTAATTAGCTCGTCCACTGAACGAGTTTCTTCCTGATAATATTCTTTGGGTTCTTCATAATCATACCATTTGCTATAACCATTATGGTTTCTTGAATTCTTTTTGCATTCCTCTTCAAACTTCTTAGCAACACCTTCCATAAATGAAAAGAAATTTTCAAATGATCCAAAATTCTTTTTAACAAATTCCCCAAATTTAGAATTACTTTTACTACTCGTAGTATAAAATTCCCTGTACTCCTTCTCCTCTTCTACTGTCTCTGTTGTTTCTTCATGAATAATGCCATTAGCTTTTTCAAACTCCTCTAACCGTTTAGAAACTTTTTTCAAAAGTCTTTTGGCAGTTTCCCTTTCAGGTCCCGGAACATCTCTTTCTACTCTAGCCTCCAGTTGCTCCTTTCTGTGTTTTAACCGTTGATATGCTTCTTTATTCATTTTTTCCATATCATTGTTACCTCCTACTATTTTTATACAATATATTTTATATCAGTATACATAATTTGTCAACAAATAAGAAACTGACACGATATAGCAATCAAAGATTGCAGTCGGGTACCCCAGAACCTTGTTGGCTAAGACAATAAAGAATCATGTATGATAGCCATAAGCTTTTTTACATGATTCTTTCTTCATTTCTTATGCTCTTTTGGTTTTCTCAACAGTAATATCTCCAAATAGTTCTTCTTGTGTCGTTTCTACTTTTTTTCTTCTTGACATTTCTAATAATCCACTAAATGCTGTTACCACTTCTTGCTTATTATGCTTATTTAATGAGAATAATTTATTAAACACAAATCGTTTTTGTTTTACTAATACTTTAAACATTTCTTTTACTTTACTCGCAACTGTATAATTTTCTACTATTGCAATTTTTTCAATATTTTTGGCATTTTGATTGATTTTTGCACGATTCTTTTCTATTAAATTTTTATAGATATCAGGAATAACCATATTATCATAGTCTTTTTCTATTTTTTGTTTTGGAAGTTCAATATCTTCTTGATTTTTATAATATCGATTTCCGTTTTGACTGTAATTTTGTTTTAATACTTTACTGATTTCTTTAAACTTTTTATATTCAATGATTCTTCTAATTAATTCTTCCTCTGTTAATTCTTCTTCTTCCTCTTCTTGTTTTGGAAGCAAATTTTTTGATTTTAAATATAATAAAGTAGATGCCATAACAATAAATTCACTGGCAATTTCTAAATTCATTTCTTCCATTTGATTTAAATATTGTATATATTGATCTGTAATTTCATTTAAGTGAATATCATATATATTCATTTTATTTTTCTCTATCAAATGACATAATAAATCTAAAGGGCCTTCAAAATTTTCTATTTTAATGGCATATTTTTTTGTTTCTAATGTTAATATCGACATTGTCTCTCTCCTCTTTTTATTCTTATAGACCTAAATCTTGCTCCTCATAATATAAGCCTCATTTTATCAAAAAAATATATTATCTATTCTTATATATCTTCAAGAGCAGTTGCAATATTTTCTTTTTTATATCCTTTTTTCATTAGATATTGCTTTATTTCTTCTAATTCTAATGATGTTACTTTTTTATTCACAATATTTTTCGCTGATTTTATTTCATACTGGTTTAAGTCTTCTTTATTTTCATAGATATAATCTTCTATATCTTCTTTTTTGATTCCTTTGCTATATAACTTATACTCAATTTCTCGTATTGACAAATTTTTCAAAGCCATAAAATTATTGATTGTTTTTCTGATATATTCTTTATCATCTATGTATTTTGCCTCCTTTAAATAGGCAATAATATCCTCTAATAAATTTTCCTCTATCTCTCTTTCAAATTTTTTTCTAATTTCATTTTCGCTTCTTTTTTTATATAATACATATTTTAATACTTTTGTTTTCTCCTTATCAAATTCTTCTACTGTATACATTTTCACTCCTTGTTTCTATTAAAAATTTATCAATTGCTTCTGCAAATCCTCCTGTTTTTACTGTATTTTTCGTTACATATGAAGCAACATTTTGTACTCTTTTATAACTACCACCTATTGCTACTCCAATTCCTGCATGTTTTATCATTTCTATATCATTGATATTATCTCCTATAGTCATAATTTGCTCCATTGGTATACCCAAATATACGCTTAATTGCATTAAAGCTTGATATTTTGTTATATGCTTCGGTACAATATCTAAATATTCATATTCCTTACCAACAACTTTATCAATATATTTTCCACATTTCTTTATTCGTATGGCTGTTACCTTTTCCTTTGATTCAATTTCATTTTTTACTTTTACCAATTCTTTTTCCCCTGATAAAATCAATTTTAATATATTAGGATTTTTTTCTCTTATATAATTTTCTATAGAGTCCACTATTTCAAATTCTACTTGATCTTTATATAAAATATAGTTTCTATATGCCATATAATTTAAATTCTCTTGTGCAATAATTTTATTATCTGTATAAATATGTACATGTAATTCATGTTTTTTAGCTATTTTCAAACAATCTATCACTTGTGCATTTGTTATGGTATTTCTAATAATTTCTTTACCTTTTTGTATATTCATAATTTGTGTTCCATTTCCAAAAATCCCATATGCTGGTTCTAATTGAGAACATATATTTTTTGTCATGGCATATGTTTTTCCTGTACAAATTACAAATTTGACATTCACTTGTTTCAATTCTCTGACTGCTTCTAAATCCATTGTTGTTATTTCATTATTATATACAATTGTTCCATCTAAATCACTTGCCAATAATTGTATCATATATTTCTCCTTTACTTTAGATTTCTTTCCTCCCAACCAAATTCACTGTATGGTATTCTTTGTATATAGTTTTTAATAGCTTCTTTCCTATCATCAACTAAATTTTCAGGAAGATTATGAATATCAAACCATCTTATTTCCTCATTTTTATTCGGCTCTCCAATTCTTGGCTCTCCTCTCCATTTTTTAGCTCTAAAGTATCCATTATAGTAAATTGTATCAATTCCATTAATTTTATGGATTAATGAAACAAATTCTAAATCATGAACATCAATATCAATACACAATTCTTCTTTTGCTTCTCTTCTCATTGCCATTTTCATACTTTCCATATTCTCAACATGCCCGAGTTGCTGAATAATCCCAATAACCATCCATATAACCTGTATTTTTTCTTTTTTGCAATAAAATTTCTTCTGTTCCATTGTTTTCTCTAATTAACATTAACATGACTGCTGACAACGTTCTATATCTTTCTTTCACCTTTTTTCCTCCATTTTATTATATATGTAAAAATCTTTAGAATTCTATGATTACGTATATAGCATACTTTCCTTATATTTTACTATAAAGATTTTAAAATATCAATAACAAATCTTGCTCCATGTTAACTATGTAATATGATAAAAAAGGGAAAAATGAGTCCGTCCCCAATTTCCCTTAAAGTTCATTTAACATATTTTTAATGGCTTTTTTTCGAATTCTTTGTATCGCATTATCTACTGATTTTACTGGTGAATCCAATTTTTTAGCAATTGTTACATAACTGTAACCTTTTACATATCCATCTAACACTTGTTTTTCAAATGTGCTTAATGATTTTTCTATTGAACTTTCAATCTGTTTATAATATTCTTTTTTCATCACCGTTTCTAATGGGTCTTCTACCATCTTATTGTCTAATGTATTAATCAATTCTATTCCATTTTCTTCTTCGTTATCATATGCTGAAGCATTTAATGATAAATAAGAATTTAATGGCATATGTTTTTGTCTTGTTGATGATTTTATCGCTGTAATTAATTGCCTTTCAATACACATATTGGCAAATGATTTAAAACTATTGTTTTTATCTTTTTTAAACATTTTGATTGCTTTGAAAAGTCCTATTAAACCTTCTTGGACAATATCATCTCTTTCTGCTCCAACCATAAAGTATTTACTAACTTTTATATTTACTAATTCTTTATATTTATTCATTAAATATGATAAAGCTTGTTTATCGCCCTTTTGTACTTCTAATACAATTTGTTCATCTGTCATTCCGTCAAATTTATCTACAGAAAAAAATACATTTTCCTTTTGCATTCGTCAAAATCCCTCCAAAGTGTCACTTTATTAGTATTATACCATTGAAATTACTGTTGTCAAGGATTTTCTAATGCTTTTCCAAATGAATTTTAAAAAAATGTTACAGTTCAGACAATCTCCATTAAGGGGAACGCTATGGTGAATTTTTAAATGTTCGAATGCGACCGGAGTCGTTTTAGAAATTCTTATAGCTAAGTCGTAAAGGGGCCTGTTTCCGGGTATTGTTACGATTTAGCTATTAGAATTTCTTAAACGGGAATCGGAGGGTAGCCGAGAACTTTAAAAATTCACCATAGCGTTCCCCTTAATGGAGATTGTCTGAACTGTAACAATAAAAGGAACAAACCATATTGAGGTCTGTCCCTTTTGAGCATTTTTCGTTCATTTTGACACGTCCCTATTGTCCAAGTTCTTCTTTTAGCATTGGCCATACATCATCTGTTTCCATTCCTTTTTGCCAAGAAGCAACACCTGCTAAATTATTTTCATTAACTAGAGAAACTTTTGCTTTTAATGATTCTACATCTTCTATCCACATTTTTCTTGTGTATTCTCCATCTTGATATTCTACATAATATTGTTTTAACTCATCATCCCATGTTTTTTGAATACCATCTGGTAAAACTTCTTCTATATCCTCCATATTGACGGTTGGATTTCTTACAACATCTCCATTTGCATCTTCTATCCATAGTCTTGTATAGAATGGAATTCCTAATATTAATTTATCTGATTCTATTTCTTCTGTTTGTAAGAATTTTACTAAGTTTAATGTAATCCAATTATATCCTGCTGTTGTGCCTGGTGTTGTACTAGATATACCATTTTGGTCATATGCCATAAATACAATATAGTCTGCTACATCTCCAATGACATTTCTGTCAAAACACATTGACCATGTTTCACCACCATCGGGTGCTGTTACATCTACTGATACCACTTTTCCCATGTCGTCTAATCTTGGTGTTAACTCTATAATAAATCTTGAATATAAATCAATATCTTCTTGTTTCATATTTTCAAAATCTATATTAATTCCATCTAAATCATATTCTACACATGCATCAACAATTTGCTCAATTAACTCTTTTCTATTTTCATAGCTATTCATAATTTCTGATGTAATCTCTAAACTTTCATGTGCTGCTGGTGCATTAGAAACCATTGGCCATACTTTATAACCATTACCATGTGCCCAATCCACATATGCTTCTCCGCTTTCTCCTATATTTTCTCTAAAGTTTCCATCTTCGTCTATGTAGAAGAAGGCTGGTGATACCACATTGATACCTTCTATGGTTGTTCCTGTTCTATCAGGTGCACTAGCAACTTCTGAATAGTAATCCCATGTCATATTGATTTTTCCTTCAATTTGCTTTTCTTCCGGAATCGCTTCTCTAGCAATATATTCATTTTCTAATTTATCCGTTTTTACATAACCAAGTTTTCCATTTTCTGTTCTAATTCTAGAATAACCTCCATCAGAAGATATAACAATAACAGAATCTCCTTTTGCTATTCTATCTACTGTTTTTGCTATAAAATTCGTTGAAGATTTTACTGCTACGCTAGATGCAACTGTTGCTTTCTTTTGTTCTCTGTCTAATGAATCCATTGTAATCACTTTAGTCTCTTCTATATTTCCAATTTCTATGTCATACACTTCTGTCATTTCTGAAATCGGTATATAAATAACACCATCTCTTTCCATTGCATGTGCAGATGTCCTTTTGTTTTCGCCATTAACATTTATCACATTTTCATCTAAACTAACCTCTGCTATTTTTGTATGATAAGTCGTAATCATTCTATTATTTTCGTCCTCTAAATAAATATGTTTGTCAAAAAAATTGGCAATATCATCTTCTGATAAATAAATAACACCATCTTCTTGTATGATATCATTTCGTAAATCTGATGTTACATTTTTATTATTGATAATCAAATTCGTTGTTGTGTTTTTATCTAGGATAATATAGTTATTCGCTATCATAGCAATCATAAATAATACGATAATAGCTACTATAATGATTCCTGTTCTAATAATCATTTTTTTCTTTTTATCTACATCTCCATATGACATTCTTTTTGCTTCTTTTCCTAATTTTCTTCTTCCTTTTCCCATTCTTCTCTCCTTTGTACTTCTTTTTATTTTTATATTTCTTATAAATTTCTGTGCTTCGAATTTTTTCATTCGGTTTTTCACTCGATTATATAAACTTTCTTTATTACTATAACATAAAAATAATTTTAATCAAATATAATTTTACATTTTTTTCATTTTTCTTAATTCTGCTTTTTGTTCATCTGATATTCGATAAGATTCTATTGCCTTTTGTAATGCTTTGTTATATGTGAATTTATCTAGTTTAGCCTGTTTTAGGTATTCTATTGTCTTGTCATAAAATTTAATCAAACAAATAGAAATCGCCCATGCTACTGCCATTTGTACATAATATCTATCACTTTTTATATGATCAAATATGGCAAAATTTTTTTCTAAATATTCTTCTGTTATATAATAATCTAGTATCATTACCACTCCAAATCGAATTTCAAACTCTTTATCTGATGCCACATATTTTTGCAGAAAATCCCACATTTCTTTTACATGTTTTTTTGTGATTTTTAATCCTGCGCAAAACACATCACAAACTGCCCAATTATCAATCTTAGGAACAAATTCTTCTATATCTTTTAATATATTTTGTATATCTTTATTTTTATCTTTGTCTTTTTCTAACCCAATGAGCATACCTTGTAACATGATTTCTTCATAATATTCGTTATCTATATAATTTAATAATTCACTAATCTCATATTCTTTTGATAACTTTTTGGCATAATCTCTAAGAACCGGTACTCTAATTCCTAAAATATTTTCTGTACCAGGGCATAAACCTTTATGAAATTCTCTATATTTTTCATCTGCTAATTGTTTTAATTCTTGCTTAATTTTTTGTTTCATACATAACTCCCTTTTTGTTTTTGTCGCATTAGGTTCGTTTGTCTATGCGACATTTTTATTATGCCATATGTTAAATAAAATTTCAATAAATGCATAACCTTTTTTCAGTTACATTCACACTTTTTAATGAATACTAATAAGAATATTTTAAAATTAAATTGTATATATTGCATATTTTTTATTTTATTTGTATACTAATTTTAAATAATATTGAAAGGGGTTTTGATATGGAAGAAAATGAAGTTCGAAATATGCCTACTGAAAATAAACTTTTTGGAAAAACATTTTTCTGGATGTTTTTAGGTTTATTAGGTTCAGCTTTAATTGCATGGTATACATATTCTTCAGGATTATTTTACACGATTTTATTAGAAGATTCTTTTACTGGATTACTTATTATTGAAGTGATTGCTGTTTTGCTATTTAGTCTTTTATTTAGAAAATTGCCACCAATTGTTGTTGGTATCCTGTATTTCGTATATGCTGCTTTAAATGGGGTTACATTATCTGTCATTTTTGCTGTTTTTGAATTAAATTCAATTATCACTTTATTTATTGCTTCTGCTTTTATTTTTGGTATTTTAAGCCTGATTGGATATAAAACAAATAAGGATTTAAGTGGTTGGCGTACATATTTGAGTGTATTCTTAATTGTTGGTTTAATACTTAGCTTAATAAATTTATTTTTCTTTGATAGTTCTTTATTAGATTTGATATTAGACTGGTTTATTTTAGCAGTATTTTTTGGCGTTACTGTTTATGATATTAATAAAATAAAAGTTTTACAATTAGAACCAGATATTAATCAAGAAAAAATCTATATTTATTGTGCTATGCAATTATATCTTGATTTTATCAATATTTTCTTAAGGATACTTTCTATTTTTGGAAAGAGAAGAGATTAAAATATGTAACGAATAAAGAGGTAATAATTTTTTATTATCTCTTTAATTATTTTCCAGACCTAATCATTTATCAATATGAGAGAAATTATTTACAAAACAAATATATTTTGCTTTTTTGCTTTGTATTCTTCTTCTTTGTTAATATGAGATATTATTATAATATATATCTTTTTCAAGTATTTTATTTTCAATATAAAAATAAAGTATATGATGACTATTATGGCATCATACACTTTATTAACTTTTATTTATCTTCAAAATATCCAAAAGAAAACGTTCCTAAATGCAAAACCTAAAAAATGTCCCAAACAGAAACGTCCCCAAAAGGACATTATTCCTCTACTTCTTCAAATTGAGAATTATATAAATCAGCATAAAATCCGTTTTTTGCAAGCAATTCTTCATGTGTACCTTGTTCCACAATGTCTCCATGATTCATAACTAAAATCAAATCTGCATTTTTTATGGTTGATAATCTATGCGCAATGATAAAGCTTGTTCTTCCCTTCATTAGATTATCCATTGCTGATTGTATTTGTATCTCTGTTCTTGTATCTATTGAGCTTGTTGCCTCATCTAATATTAAGATTTTAGGGTCTGCTAATATGACTCTGGCAATCGTAAGTAATTGTTTCTGACCTGCAGAAATATTTGTTGATTCTTCATTTATCATAGAATGATATCCATTAGGCAATGTTTTGATAAAATGATGTACATGTGCTGCTTTTGCTGCTTCTACCACTTCTGTGTCTGTTGCATCTTCTTTACTATATTTGATATTTTCTTCTACTGTTCCACCAAATAACCAAGTATCTTGTAATACCATACCAAACATTTTACGAAGTTCTCCTCTATCAAAGTCTTTTACATTATGTCCATCCACATCAATTTCTCCATCTGTGACATCATAAAAACGCATTAGCAATTTTACCATGGTTGTTTTTCCAGCTCCTGTTGGTCCAACAATGGCGATTTTTTGTCCTTCATGGACACTTTCATTAAAGTCTTTTATAATGGTTCTTTCTGGGTCATATCCAAATTTAACATGTTTAAATTCTACATTTCCTTTTAATTTAGAAGTATCAATATGTCCTTTTGCTGTTATTTCTTCTTCAGGTTCTTCTAAGAATTCAAAAATTCTTTCTGCTGCTGCCATCATGGCTTGTAACATGTTAGAAATTTGTGCTAATTGATTAATTGGTTGTGTGAATTGTTTATTATATTGTATAAAGCTTTGAATATTACCAACTGTAATGGTTCCTTGAATTGCCAAATATCCACCAGCCACTGCAACTGCTACATATCCCACATTGGATATAAAGTTCATCACTGGATGCATTAAACCTGATAAGAATTGTGATTTCCAACCAGAATGATATAATTCGTCATTGGCTATTTCAAAATCTTTTGTTACTTTTTCTCCTGCATTAAATACTTTTACAATGTTTAATCCACCATATATTTCTTCTACTTGACCATTTACATGTCCTAAATAGTCTTGTTGTCTTGTAAAATATCTTTGTGATTTTTTGACAATAAAGGTTACTAATATTCCTGCTATTGGCAGAATAACTAATGAAATTAATGTCATTTGCCAACTAATAGAAAACATCATAACCAAAATACCAATAATTGTGCATACAGATGTGATAATTTCTGTAATACTTTGGTTTAAGTTCATACTTAATGTATCAATATCGTTTGTAATAATTGACAAAACTTCTCCATTTGTCTTTTTATCAAAATATTTCATTGGTAATTTATTAATTTTAATGGCTATATCATTTCTTAATTTATATGTGATTTTTTGTGCTACATTTGTCATTAAAAATCTCTGTACAAATGAGAATAAAGCACTGATAACATATAATCCCAATAGTGTCAAAGCAATTTGACCGACTTTTCCAAAGTCAATCCCTGTTCCACCACTTAATTTGCTAATCAATCCATTAAAGATTTCTGTTGTTGCATTTCCTAATATTTTAGGTCCTACAATGGTAAATATCGTACTACCAATTGCAAATATCATAACAATGATAATTGGTATTTTATAATCTACTAAATAAGAACGTATTAATTTTTTTGTTGTCTTCTTAAAATCTTTTGCTCTTTCTGTTGTTTGACCTCTTCTAGGTCCTCCCATTGGTCCTGGCATATTACTTACCTCCTTTCTCGCCTAATTCTTCTTCAGACAATTGTGATAAGGCAATTTGCCTATAGGTTTCATTATTTTTCATTAATTCTTCATGTGTACCCATTCCTACCATTTTTCCTTCTTCTAAGACAATAATTTTGTCTGCATTTAAAATCGTACTAATTCTTTGGGCAACAATAATGACTGTTTTATTTTTTGTTCTGGTAGCTAGTGCTTCTCTTAAAGCGCTATCTGTTTTAAAGTCCAAAGCTGAGAAACTATCATCAAATACAAAAATCTCTGGATCTTTTGCAATGGCTCTTGCAATAGATAATCTTTGTTTTTGACCACCTGATACATTTCCTCCACCTTGTGCAATTGGGTCTTGGTATTTCTTTTCTTTTTCATTGATAAATTCTGTTGCTTGTGCAATTTCTGCTGCTTCTACCATTCTTTCATCTGACATGGTTTCATCTGAATATTTGATATTTGATTCAATAGTTCCTGAGAATAGCACACCTTTTTGTGGTACAAATCCAATAATGTCTCTTAAATCTTTTTGTGATACATCTTTTACATTGACTCCATCAATGCACAATTCTCCTCCTGTGACATCATAAAATCTTGGTATTAAGTTTACAACCGTTGATTTACCACTTCCTGTACTACCAATAATGGCTGTGGTTTTTCCTGGCTCTGCTGTAAAGTTAATATCCTCTAAGATTTCTGTATCTGCATCTGGATATCTAAATGAAACATTTTTGAATTCTACTAAGCCTTTTTTATTCGGATCAAATTTCTTTGTTTCTTTTTTGTCTTTGATGCTTGGCTCAGCATCTATTACTTCATTAATTCTCCTTGCTGAAACAGCTGCTCTAGGAAGCATAATTGAAATCATAGATATCATTAAAAATGCCATAACGATTTGCATTGTATATTGGATAAATGCCATCATATCTCCAACCTGCATAACACCTTGATCTACATTGTGTCCACCTACCCAAACAATTAATATCATAATTGCATTCATGATAAACATTAATAAAGGCATCATCATTGACATCGCTTTATTAACAAATAAATTTGTTTTCATTAAATCTTTATTGGCCACATCAAATCTAGCTTCTTCTTTTTTCTCCTTATTAAATGCTCTAATAACTGGTAATCCTGTAAGGATTTCTCTTGAAACTTCATTTAATTTGTCTATTAAATCTTGTAATTTTCTAAATTTAGGCATTGCAATCGCAAATAGGGTTGCCACGATAAATAATATAGCGACAATAGCAATACCAATAATCCATGCCATTGAATTATCTGTACTGGTTAGTACTCTAACAAATCCACCAACTCCGATGATTGGCGCATATACAACAACTCTAAATAGGATGGTAATTAATTGTTGGATTTGTTGCACATCATTTGTACTACGCGTAATTAATGATGCTGTTGAAAATTGATTTAATTCTGCATTTGAAAATGTCATGACTTTTTTAAATACTTTCTCTCTTAATGTTTTTCCTAGTTTTGCTGCTACTCTTGATGATAACAACATAATAGATACAGCACATATCATGGTAATTAATGCAATTCCAAGCATTTGTAACCCTGTCATCAAAATATAATCATTTTGAATTTTATCAGTATCAATTCCTGCATGTATGTATATCTGTTTTACTGAAGAAATAGCTGCTTGTTCTTTTATAGAATCGCTCATTTCTTCAATTTGTTTTGTAAATTCTGCTAAAACTTGCGTTCTTTGCTCTTCTGGCATTTGTTCAATCATTTCCATTAGAGACATATTTTGGATATATTCTTTTTGTGTTTCGGGAACATTTTGTAATAATTTTTCTTTTATCTGATTTGCTGTCTCTTCACTTGTAACCGTTGTCATTTCCATTAATGGATCTACAATGATTCCTGTTAATGTTTCTTCCTGTTCTTCACTAATATCTTTTAAAACATAAATGGTATCTGTTTTAATTTCATAATCATGTCCATAATATTTTTTTATCACTTTTTCTTCATGTTTTTCTGGTGTCTCATACCCATTTTCATTCGTTGCTGAAATCATTGTATAATTTTCTAAAATTTCATCATCTTGATCTGTAAAAACAAGCATATTATCCATATCTTCTTTAGATATAATTTCTGGTATAGCACTTGTAATACCACCTGATTGTATTCCTTCATTAACAATCTTTGAAGTATAATCTGGTAATGCTAAGTCTGTAGCAGCTTGCACGCATAATAATATAATGATAACAATAACTGCACCTAATGATTTTTTTAAATTTTTTAATACCTTTAGCATTTTTTTCCTCCTTCTTTATTTTAATTATGTTTATAATGATATATATTATTTTCAAAAGAAAATCAATTTTTCTATACAACGTTATTTTTTTATTGAATAGGATAAAGTTATTTTTCCTATTCAACAAAAAAATGACACTGTACTATTTATTATATGTGACACAATGTCATTAGTCAATATTTCTATTGTGAATTTTTTGTGAATTATCATTACTAGTTATGATGAAAAATAGTCTTTTTGAGAAAAGGGCATTGGCTTTTATTTAAGTCCAACGCCCTTTTTCTCTTACATTTTTCTAAATACACCTGCAACTTTTCCTAATATCTCACAATCTGGTACGATAATAGGATCCATTGTAGAATTTTCTGGTTGTAAACGAATATGATCTTCTTCTTTATAAAATGTTTTAACTGTTGCTTCATCTCCTATTAAAGCAACAACAATTTCTCCATTGTTTGCTGTATTTTGTCTTTTAACAAGAATATAGTCTCCATCTAAAATTCCTGCTTCTATCATACTTTCTCCTCTAACAGTTAGCATAAAGCTTTCTGAATTTCCAACAAAGTCAATAGGAATTGGGAAAGTATCTGTAATATTTTCTACGGCTAATATTGGTTCTCCTGCTGTTATTTTTCCTATAATTGGAACCTCTACTAATTCTTTTTGTGTATAGAAATCTTTACTTGATGTTACTTTCGCTTCTCCTGAAGCACCTTTTAATAATCTTAAGGTTCTTCCTTTTTTGTCTTTTTTCTTAATATATCCTTTTTCTTCTAGTTTGGCTAAATATCCATGTACGGTTGCTGTTGAATTTAATCCAACCGCTTTTCCGATTTCTCTTACTGATGGTGGATATCCTTGTGTCATAATTTGTTTTTCAATAAAATGTAAAATTGATTTTTCTCTTCTATTTAATTCTGGTTTCTTTTTTGGCATTTTCTTCACTCCATTCTCCTATTTTGTCCCATCATATCATACAAACAAAAAAATGTCAAACAAATTTTTGATTTTTTTAAAATTATTTCAAACACATGGTTACAGTTTAAAGTTCCCCTCTGAGAGGAGCGCTATATTATATTTTTATAATTCTCGGCTACCCTTCAATTCCCGTTTAAGAAATTCTAATATCTAAATCGTAACAATACCCGAAAACAGGACCCTTTACGACTTAAATATAAGAATTTCTAAAACGATTCCGGTCGCATTCAAATTATAAAAATATAATATAGCACTCCTCTCAGAGGGGAACTCTAAACTGTAATAATATATGTTATAGGTTTCCTTCTTGTAAATCTTGCACAAATTTTTCTTTTATTTCTAAAGGTAATAAAACTAAACCTTGTATGTTTTCTCTTTTCACAATCTCTGGAATATATTCTCCTGAATCTTTATATTCTGGATTACCTGAAAATTCTTCTCCATCTCCTGTTCCAAATTCTCCATCTATATATTCACATAAGAAGAAATATTCTTTCATATTTACTCTATCATTTTGTAATTCATATAATTTTTTTATTACTTTTATGTGGATACCAAATTCTTCTTTGATTTCTCTTATCACACCCTCTTGTAATGTTTCTCCTTCTTCTAGATGTCCTCCTGGAAAAGTGAAATATTCTTGATAATCTTTGTTTCTTATTACATGTTTTCTATGCATGAATGCAAATCCATCATTCATCGGAATAATTCCTGCCACTCTTATAGCCGTTTTTTTGTTTTCTTCTAGCATTTTTCCATCCCTCCTAAATAATACACCATTATTATACAAAAGCTTTTTTTCTTTTTCAATTTATTATACAAAATTTCCTTTTTAATCATATTTTATTGTGTCTATTTTTTCAATTGGCTTATTTTGTAATTTTCCTTATGCTAATTTTTAATGCACCATCTTATAAAAAAATAAATTTAAAAAATTATATTATCCCCTTGAATTTATTTTTCATTTAGTATAATATATAAAGGTAATAAAAGAGATTTACATAGGAGGATATAGAATGCCAAGGAAAAATCAAGAAACAAATGAAAAAACAAGTGCAGTTACAGCAACAAAAAAAGCAACTACAACAAAAAAAGAACCAACTACAAAAACATCAAAAACGGTTGCTAAAAAAACAACTGCAAAAAAAGATGATGTTGCCAAAACAGAAACAAAAAAATCTTCTAATTCAAAAAGTGTAGCAAAAAAGACTTCTGCTACCTCTAAAACTGTTGCTACTAAAAAAACATCTACAACAAAAAAGACAACAACTACAAAAAAGAAACCAGCTACAAAATCAACTACGAAAAAAACTTCAACTAAGAAAACAACTACTTCTAGAAGAAAGCGTACAACAACTAAAAAGCAGAAAGTAGATATTGTAGAATATTATGATTTACCATACCGATATAACCAAACAGTTGTAAAAGTATTGGCACAAACTCCTACCAATCTATTTATATATTGGGATATCTCTGATAAAGATAGAGAAAATTATAAATTACAATATGGTGAAGACTTTTTCGAAACCACGAAACCAGTTTTAATTATTCACAATACAACAATGAATTACAGTTTTGAAGTTGATATAAATGATTTTGCGAATAGTTGGTATCTTCATGTAAATGATGCCAAATGTGATTATAAAATAGAATTAGGTAGACGTCCTATCAAAGAAAATCCAAAAATTAATACAGATTATATCTATATATCTACCTCAAATGAAATTGAATCACCAAATGACCATATTTTATTTAATAAAGAACAAAACATGGTTTATTTTAGGAATGTAAAAACAGGTGTCCAAATCGCAAAGCCGATTTCAGCAAATGTTTCCTTTATTAGAAATATGGGAAAAATATATAATATTTATGATATTTATAAAGCAATTTATCAAAATGAGGATATTGAAGAAATTTATGATTTATCTAATCCTTCTTCTGGTAATCCATCATCTGGAAGTCTTTCTTCAAAATTCAAATAATCTTGAGGCACTTGAGGCTCAATTCAAAAGTGCCTCATTCATTTTTAGGGAACAAATTTAAGTAACAGTAAAAGGAGAATTCAAATGCAAGAGAAAAAAGGATATGTTAGTTTCGTTCTTCATGCACATCTTCCATTTATTCATCATCCAGAAAGTGATGATTATTTAGAGGAATCTTGGCTATATGAAGCAATATCTGAAACCTATATACCATTATTAACAAATTTTCAAAAACTAGTAGATGAAGGTGTTAACTTTAGAATTACCATGTCTATGACCCCTCCGCTACTTTCTATGTTGGATAACAAATTATTACAAAGAAAATATATTCGCTATTTAAAACAAATGATTGAATTATCTGGAAAAGAAATTAAGAGAACTGCTGGTGATGAGCGTTTAAATCAATTAGCACATTACTACTATGATAGATATTCAAATGACTTACATTTATTTAAAGATGTTTATAAATGTAATTTAATTCAAGGCTTTAAACATTTTCAAGATATTGGTGTATTAGAAATTATTACCTGTGGTGCAACACATGGGTATTTCCCAATATTATATGTCAATGAAAAAACAGTAAAAGCGCAAATTGCTGTTGGTGTACAAACATATGAAAGATATTTTGGAAGAAAACCTCGTGGTATTTGGCTTCCTGAATGTGGTTATGTTCCAGAAGCTGATAAATATTTAAAAGAATTTGGAATTGATTATATCATAACCGAAACCCATGGAATTTTATATGCAGACCCTACACCTTTGTATGGTACCTTTGCCCCTATTGTTTCACCAGAAGGTGTTATTGCTTTTGGTAGAGATATTGAATCTTCAAGACAAGTATGGAGCTCTATTAATGGGTATCCTGGTGATTTTAATTATAGAGAATTTTACCGTGATATTGGTTATGATGCCGATTATGACTACATAAAACCATATATTGCCCATAATGGCGTTAGAGTTCATACCGGTATCAAATATTATAGAATTACAGGAAAAACAGAATTTAAAGATTATTATAATCTTCAATGGGCAAAAGATTCAGCCGAAAGACAAGCAGGTCACTTCTTTGATTGTAGAAATGCGCAAATCGAAAACCTTGCTCAATATACAGAAAATCCACCAATTATCTTATGTCCTTATGATGCTGAATTATATGGTCATTGGTGGTATGAAGGACCTTATTGGTTATATATCTTATTTAAGAAAATCTATTATGATGATTGTAATTTTGAATTAATTACACCATCTGAATATATTGATAAATATCCAAATATGCAAGTTGCTTCTCCATGTAGATCTAGTTGGGGTGCAAATGGATATAGTGAAGTATGGTTAAATCCAACAAATGACTATGCACATAGACATCTTCATGTTGCAGGTGATAGAATGTGTGAACTTGCTCATTTATATCCAAATGCAAAAGGCTTGAAGAAAAAAGCTTTAAATCAATGTGCTAGAGAATTATTATTGGCACAAAGTAGTGATTGGTTATTTATCATTACAAATGGTACAATGGTAGATTATGCTAAAAAAAGAATCAAAGACCATATTGGTCGATTTACCAAATTATATTATCAAATAAAAGAAAATAATATTGATGAAGATTTCTTAAAAGATATCTCTAAAAAAGATTGTGTATTTCCAGATATTGATTATATGATTTATTATTAAAGGGATTTTGGGGACAGACTCATTTTCCCTTTTTAAATTACAAAATCTAAAAAATATAGAATATAAAGTCATTACACAATTTTGTATAAGCTAAATTTTCACAGAAATTCTAAAAGAAAAAAATGTGCCGCTTTCATTCAGGCTCAATCCAGTGA
>CALXFG010000004.1 GCA_944387505.1 uncultured Clostridia bacterium | reverse complement strand
AAATCTAATTCTTTTCTTTTTTCTTCTCTTATTTTGTGAATTTCTTCTAGACTTTTCATACTTTCCTCCTTTTTGTCTCATAGAGTTCGTTTGTCTATGCGACATTGTCTCATTGAGATCGTTTGTCTATGCGACATTTTATTTTTTCTCACTATTGATAAGCTCATCTAACACTTCATCTAATTTTTTTACAGTTGCTTTACCATATACTTCACCATTTACAGTAAATACTGGCGCTAAACCACATGCACCAACACATCTTGTTTCTTCAATAGAAAATAATCCGTCTTTTGTTGTTTCACCTGATTCAATTTGTAATCTTTCTTTTAATCTATCCATAATTTTTTGAGAACCTTTTACATAACATGCTGTTCCCAAACATACTGCAACATTATATTTTCCTTTAGGTTTTAGGGTAAATCTCGAATAAAAAGTTATGACTCCATAAATCTCTGCCATTGGAATATTTAAAAATTCTGAAAGTTCTATTTGTGCATTTTGTGGAATATATCCATAGTGTTCTTGTACCTCATTTAACATTTGAATTAAATTATCTTTAATTGGTAAATATTCGTCAAATAATTTTTGCATAAATTCGTCCCTTTTAGGACTGCCACATTGACATTTGTTTTCGCTCATTTTAATACCTCCTCGTATATATTATTGCGTAACTACATAGATTATATCAGACGAACATTTTTTATACAAGTTTTTTCTGTTTTTATATTGACTTTTTTGTCGAAAAATGTGAAAATTTAATTGTAAGGTTTATGAAAGGGGGATTCACTTATGGGATATTATGATTATTACTCTTCTAATCCAAGCTATTATGATTATTATGATTATGGATATACTGTTATGGACTCATCTTTTTTTACAGCTTTATGGGCTGTTTTAGGAGCTTTTATAGGTATTATCCTTGTGGTTAGTTTTGTTGTTGCCATCCTACAAATACTTGGAATGTGGAAAGTTTTCACAAAGGCTGGCGAAAAAGGTTGGAAATGCCTAATACCAATTTATAACATGGTAATCTTATTTAGAATTTCTGGACTTTCACCTTGGATTATATTTGGATATCTAGCCTGTATCATTCCTTTCCTTGGATGGATTGTATGTTTGGGAATTAGCATATATCAATGTAATTCTTTAGCAAAAGCTTTTGGAAAAGATGTTGGATATACAATTGGACTATTATTTTTACCTACTATTTTCTATATGATTTTAGGATTTGGTAATGCTCAATATATTGGTAAAGGAACTTTTTCAAGTACAAGTACATACCACGATGATGGTATCGTAAATATTTCCGAAAAGCCACAAGATGAATCACCAACCAATAATAATGAAGATAATGCAAATTTATAAAAAACATACATGATGAAGTCAAGTTTTTTTATTGTATATGTATAAATATGAAACATTCAATACGTATTCATTCAACAAAAAATAGCAAGAAAACACTTGCTATTTTTTTAGACTTTTTATTCTGTAATCAACTTTTCTAATTCTTTTATCTTATCACGTAATTCGGCAGCTTTCTCAAATTCCATCTCAGCTGCATATTTTAACATCTCATCTGTTAATTTTGTAATCGTATCTTTGATGTCTTCTTCTTTTTCTAACTTATATTCTACACCTATATCATCTGTAATGGTTACTTTAATAGAATCACGTACAGATTTTCTAATGGTTTTTGGTGTTATATGATGTTCTTTGTTATATGCTTCTTGAATACGCCTTCTTCTGTTTGTTTCTGAAATGGCTTTTTCCATACTTTCTGTTAATTCATCGGCATACATAATTACTGTCCCATCTGTATTTCTTGCTGCCCTTCCGATGGTTTGTATTAAAGACCTCTCCGAACGTAAGAAACCTTCTTTATCTGCATCTAATATCGCAACTAAAGATACCTCTGGAATATCTAATCCTTCTCTTAATAAGTTGATACCAACTAAAACATCAAATTCACCTAATCTTAAATTTCGAATAATTTCCATTCTTTCAAGTGTTTTCGTATCAGAATGCATATAAGTGACTTTAATATCTAAACCTTTTAAATAATCTGTTAAATCTTCTGCCATTTTTTTCGTTAAAGTCGTTACTAAAACTCTCTCATTTTTTTCTATTCTGATACGAATTTGTTCTAATAAATCATCTATTTGATTAGTTACTGGTTTTACCTCTATTTTAGGATCTAATAATCCAGTTGGCCTGATAATTTGTTCAACAACATTTTCTTTACTATGTTCTTTTTCATAATCACCTGGTGTAGCACTAACAAATATGACTTGATTTAATTTTTTCTCAAATTCTTCAAATGTTAAAGGTCTATTATCAAAAGCAGAAGGTAGCCTGAATCCATAATTTACTAAAGATTCTTTTCTAGAATGATCTCCATTATACATAGCTCTTACTTGTGGAATAGTTGCATGAGACTCATCAATTAATAATAAGAAATCTTTAGGAAAATAATCAAATAAAGTATATGGAGGACTTCCAGGTTTTCTACCACTAATATGTCTAGAATAGTTTTCAATTCCTGAGCAAAATCCTGTTTCTTTCATCATTTCAATATCAAAATTTGTTCTCTCTTCTATTCTTTGTGCCTCAATCAATTTATTATGGTCTTTAAAATATTTGATTCTTTCTTCCAATTCCTCTTCTATGGTCACAATTGCTCTTTCCATTTTACTTTTTGTTGTTACATAGTGAGATGCAGGAGAAATTAAAACATGTCTTCTCGTTCCAATCGTTTTTCCAGTTAATGGATTAATTTCTACTAATTTTTCAATTTCATCTCCCCAAAATTCCACTCTAATAGCTGATTCAGATTGGTCAGATGGGTAAATTTCAACAATATCGCCTTTTGCTCTAAAAGTGCCTCTTTGAAAATCAATTTCATTTCTCGTATATTGCATGGTAACTAATTTTCTTAAAACTTCATCTCTACCCTTTTGCATTCCTGGTCTTAAAGATAACATCATTTCTTGATAATCCTCTGGGTCCCCTAAACCATAAATACAAGAAACAGAAGCAACAATAATCACATCTCTTGTTTCAAATAAAGATAATGTTGCTGAATGTCTTAGTTTATCAATTTCATCATTAACAGAAGAATCTTTTTCTATATAGGTATCTGATTGAGGAATATAGCTTTCTGGTTGATAATAATCATAGTAAGATACAAAATATTCCACATTGTTTTCTGGAAAGAATTCTTTAAATTCTGAATATAATTGTCCTGCCAATGTTTTATTATGTGCTAAAACAAGTGTTGGCTTTTGTACTTTTTGAATGATATTTGCCATTGTAAAAGTTTTACCAGAACCAGTAACACCAAGTAAAGTCTGGAATTTCTTTCCCTCTTCTATTCCTTTACTTAAATATTCAATTGCTTTTGGTTGGTCTCCTGTTGGCTTATATTCTGAATGTAATTTAAACATATTTTTCCTCCATTTCTTATTATAATTTGCGCTTTTATATCAAGTACTAAACTTTATAATTTCTTTCATTATCTTTCTCTTTCATTTCCACCACTATATCCGAATTCTCTTTCTTTTGATTTTCCATCTCTATTAGTTCTATTAACATTTTCTCCTAAACCGTTAATCCCTTTTTCTTTTATTCTTATCTCTTCGATTTCTAGTTCGTTTTGCCTATCTTCTTTTTGATTTTCAATAGCTTTATTATTTATTTCTGTTGCTCTTACTAGTATTGCATTTCTTCTATAAAATTCTCTAGTTATAATTGCCCTAGGATAATTCTCCTTTAATTTTCTAATATATTTTTTAATGGCTTCTTCCATATCAATTTTATTGGTATATTCTTCTAATAAAAATATTTTATTTTCTAATTCAAATTCCACTTTATTTCTCCACTTCTTTTTATATATTTAAACATATTATTTATATCATATTTTATCTTAAAATACAATAAAACGCTTATATAACAAAAATTGTAACCTAATAAATTTTAAAAGGTTACAATTTATTTTATTAATTTCCTTGATATGTAAATGTTCCCACACTCTGTCTATATTCAAATTTATTATTACCAGTAACATCAAAAGCATTATATTCTGTTTTATATGAATTACTTGGTAAATAAGTACTATAATAATTGCTAAAATTAAATTCTATAATCCATGCTTGTGTAGAATCATAGTCATCTCCAGTTGAAAAATAAGTCTTATATGTTCCTGATCCTGTATCAGTAAATCTTTCATTATTTATATTTGACCAATTATTTGAAAATGAAAATGTTCCATCTTCTTTTATAACATATGTTCCACCTACACTTCCCACTCCATCCACATCGCAAGTATATGTTCCATATTTCAAAGTATAGTTTCCAACTTTTAATCCTTTTTTAGCTTCTTCTTCTGCTTTTTTTCTTGCCTCTTCTTCAGCCTTTTCTTTTTCTTCTTCAGCTTGTTTCATTTCTTCTTGTTTTTCTGTAATTTCATTTTCTTTGTTTGTAACTTCATTTTTTGTATCTTCTGTTATGATTTCCTCTTCTGTTTTATATTTATCAACACCTTCTTCAATGGTTTCTTTTAACTCTTTGTTTGTCATATTTTCATTGTAATCTACAGTATCTATCTCAACATCTGTTTCAATAAATACGGTATCAAATTTTGGCATAGATATTTTGTCTCCATCTACTGTCTCTACAGATACTTCTTCTCCTTTTGTAAACGTATATTCTGTATTATTTGTTGTTTCAGAGTTTTTCTCTGTTGATGTTTCCTCAGTTGTTTGTGTATCTTCTCCTAAAATTTGTGCTGAAAGTTTTGTATATGTATCTGTTGTATCTGTTTTTGTATGTATATACCAATCATATTCTTTTTTATCGATGTCATATAATAATTCTATATCTCCCACGCCTAAATTAATCACATTGCTAACTTTCCCTTCATTGATATAATATACATCTGAGACGTCTTCATCATCTTTTTCATATTCTACAATCATAACAGGATCTTCGATATCTGCTACTTCTATAAAACCGATTTTGGAATCATTTTGTATTTTTCTACTTTCACTTGCCTCTTCTTCATCTGAACCTTTTATATAGTTATAATAGGTGTCTGCCCATTCTTGTTCAATTGGTTTGCTTTCTTCTATATATTGATATGCAAAATATCCTCCTCCAGCTGCCAAAGCAATCACCAATAAAATGATAATCAAGATAAGGATAACTTTTCCTTTTTTCCCTTTCTTTTCTTTCTTTGTTTCCTTTTCTTCTTTTTCTATCGTTTCGTTATTTTTTGTATTTTCTGTTTTTTCTTTATTCTCTTTGCTTTTTGCATTCTCTATTTTTTCTACTTTCTCTGTTTCTTCTATTGGTTCTGTTGATTTTGCTTCTTCATTTTTTTCACTCATATAAAATTTCTCCTTTTATTTTACTTTTGTTATATCTTGATAAGAAAAATCAATAACATTATCAAAATAAGCTCTTTCTTCCTCTTGTGTGATGTATTTTTTTTGCGAATTGGCATCCCAGATTACACTATTGATTTTTTTATCGTAATCATAATTTTCTGATATATCATGACCTACGGATTTTGTAAAAACTAATGTGTTATTCTCTAATTTATAAAATCCATAACTGCCTACATAAAAATTAGGTCTTAGTGATGTGTAGACAAGTTCATGTTCGTTCTTTTCGTAACGAAGTCCTGCATAATTATATATCATATCCACTTTTATAACAGATTTGCTTTCTTTATTAAAAGTATAAAGTGCATCAATTCTCCATTCTTCATCTATACTATCTGCATCAATAATTAATTCCGGTATTCCATCTTGATTAATATCAAAAATACAGTATCCTACATCTTTGAGTATATTATTGTTCCAACCTTCTTCTTGGAAATAATTCTTGTAATCATCTACATATTTTTTATCTAATATATATTTCTTATATGCTTGTATGCTTTCTGAATCTGTATCAATCGAAAGACTTCCGACTACCCCTTTTTCTGTTCCTGTATTAGAAGAGGTATTCGTGTTTGTATTTGTAGATGTATTTTGATGATTCGTAGCATTTGTATTTTGCTGTGTGTTTGTTACATTTTGTTCATTTTCATCCCCTGTCCAATCAACTCCTGTTTCTACTTTAAATACGGGATATTTTAATTCTGCTAAATCTGCTTTGTATTCTACTTTAAAGAACAAAGCATCTACTGAGCAATCTAATTTCACTTTCAAATAAATTCCTAATTCGATTTTAGCATATATTCCTGAATCATTGTCATTGTTTTTTGTAGTATATTCAACTTTTGCTGTTGCAAAATACTCATTATATACCCCAAATTCCACACCAACACCAGCATGTGCTAGGTCTTTATTAATAATACTAATTCCTCCATCTAAACCAATTCCTATTCTGATTTCTGCCTTTCCTACAACAGAAAATTCATGTGAAGATGTTGTTTGACTTGTATTTTGATATGCCCTTTTTTCATTTTTGTTCATGATAAAACCAGCATGTTCTATTGTTTCAATTTGTCCTTCATATTTTAAATTGATTTGTAATGCTAATTGTGTTTGTAAATATATATCAAAATAAACATTGATTCCAGGAATACCTGTTGGTACCTCAATTGCACCAATATCTATGGAATTTTCTGAAACATCTGGTACTTCATTTTGCAATTTTTGAACAATTTCTTTAACAGATTTACTATATTCCTCATCACTGATATTGGATATTCCCTTTAAATATTCATTTCCAGATTTTAATTCTACTTCAATTCCTGCTGTTGTTTTTAGCGCCATATCATAGTTCATAGAAAAATCTTTTTGAACATCGACAATATAATCTGTTGAAATTTTATAAGATAATTTGATAACTAAATCATGTTGTTTTAAAGAATCTAATCCTAGTTTTTTCTCTCCATCTGCTTTAAAGGTTAATTCCACTTCGATTTCTATTTCTTCTCCGTTTGCAACTAAAGATATTTTTGGAGCTTCAGCTGCTGCATATACTTTGTTTGATAAAAACTGATAAAGTGCAGATTCTTTTATACTTTTTTCAATTTCTATTTCTGCATTTTCATTTATTTTTAAATCATTGAAATTCACTTTTCCTTCTTTATATAGGTCTACACTATCATATATTTCTGATAAATCTGGTTCTATTACTGTTGCAGTTTTCCCATTGATATTTGATATTTTATATGCATTTTGAATATTTTCATCCTTTTTAACTAGGATTATTTGTCCCTCTTTTAAATCTTCATTTTGTATATTTACGGTTGTTTCATCTTCTATTTGAATATTGTTAGCATCAACAAGCACTACATTGTCCGCCATTTTATATTTTGCTTTTTCATCTTCTTTAATTTTAAATTGGACTTTTTTGGTTTCTTTCAAAACGTCATCTGTAAAATTTGCATTTGTTAACTCTAATTGATATGTTTCACCTTTTGTATAGTTTTTATTAGCCTGTATATATTTCTTCCCATTATATTCTACAATACTACTTTGAACTGTTTCTTGATTTGCATTTGTGAGTTTATAAGAATTGGAATCATTACTATCAATTGCAAACTTGATGTTTGGTTCTGCTTTTGGAATATAATAGGTTCCATCATCAAAAATAGCATAATATATAGCAGCGTTTCTTTGAGTATCATTACTATTTCTACTTTTTAAATAAAAGAATACGCCTGATGATGTTCCTATTGCAATGATGATTAAAAATAATATAAAAAATGCAATTTTTGTACCTTTTCTTTTTAAAAGTTTTTCTTTTTTCTCATTTTCCATTTTCATCCCCCTTATTTAGTACAAAAATGATTTTAAAATTTATTCAGATTTTTCTTTTTTATTTTCTTCTTGCTTACTTTCTTTAGGTTCTTCTTTTTTTGTTTCTACTTTTGTCTTTTCTTCTTTATTTGTGGTATTTATATCTTTTTTATTGTTTTTCCCTTTTACTTTTTCCTCTTTTTGAGTAGCATCTTCCTTTTTATTCTTTTTCTCTTTTTTAGCCTTCTTCTTATCTGCTTTCTTATCATTTTTTTTGTTTTCATTTACAACATCATCGTTTTTCAATTTTTCTTCAGGTCTTGTTATATCTTTTTTAGATTTATTTTTTATTTTTCTAACAATAATGAATATAATAATAACAATAACTAAAATTCCAAAAGCAATGAGTCCAAGTACAATATAATTATTATATGTGAATGTAAATTCCACTTTTCCATCAGTCGTAGTTATTGTATATACATGATTATCCACTTTTTCATCTTGAATTTTATTGGTTGAGTTAGGTAATATGTATTCTAATTCTACTTGTGATGGTTGTAATATACCATCTATTATGGTATTAACTTCAAGATTTTCTTTGATGCTAGATTTTAAGAAAAATATGTATTTATTTTCAAAATTCACCCTATCTTTTCCAGATATGATTTGTGATGTTTTTTCTTCTAGTCTGTCTAATGTTAATGCTTTAAACTCTATACTATAACATCTCATGATTCCTTCATCATATATGTTTAAAGTCATCCCTTTATCTAATTTTCCTTTTATTTTTTCTGTTAAAATATCTTTATAGTATGTCGCATATTCTAAAGGAATTTGTAAAATAATGTTCCTTTCTATTTCCCCATACATGGTTATGTTTGTACGTATTTTAATATTTTCTATGGTTAATGGTCTTTCATATGTAAAAGCCATATTTTCATCTTTATTTCTTAAAGTTACCGTTTGATTATATACACTAACTGCTGATTCTTTTTCTGTTTTTTCTATATTTTCATAAATTTCTGGGCAAGTGATTCTATAAGATATATTTCCATTTTCTGATAATAATTTTTCTGTATCAATTCTTTCTTCATATGTCACTTTGATTCTATCATCACTCTTATATTCTTTCTTTTCTGTTATTAATGCAGAAACATTGAGAGCTTGCATTGTTTTTTCTGATATTTCTTCTAAATTTGATGCTTGAAATGTAACAGATAATCTATTATTGCTACGTGAATCCCCTAGTTCTCCAACTTTTTCAAATCTATTCTTAACAGTTTCTATATCATCATCACCATCAGAATCAAGCTTAATATCTGCTTTATTATCTAAAGCAAGTACCACTTCAATTGTTCTTGAATAAGATGAAATGTTTTCTATATCTGTTGTTATGGAAACATTGGAAAATAGAATAATATCTTGTTTTTCTCTCGTATCTATAGAATCTTTTGTTTCATATGTATTTTCTCCAATTTGTAATGTGCTATTAACAACTGTAAAGAAATCTTGTATATTTCCTTCTACTAGCATACCTTCTGATTCTAATTCATTTTTTATAAAATTCGTAAGTTCTATTGCATTAAAACCTTCTATTATATTTTTTGTATTTTCTCCTTCATTTAAAATTGCTGGCTCATACCCCAATAATTCTGTTAATCTTTCTATATATTGTTCATAGTTTTCAAATGTAAACTGCATAGTAAGCGTTATAGTTTTATCTTTTGTTTTTAAGTTATAATCTAACCACATTGGTTTGCTTTTTCTTATCACATATTCAAGACCTTCTCTTCCACCACTGACATAACTATTCATATCAGATTCATCCATTTGTATAACAACATTTCTAGATCCTGAATAAGAAGCATCTTCTGCCTTTACCATTGTAAAACTTGTTAAAAGTAGTAATATCATTATTATGCTTACGATTATTTTATTTATTATTTTCATTCCTAACATTCCTTTCTCAATGATAAACTTTGACTTGGAAATCATTAGTGTTTTTATACATGCTAATGATTTCCAAACATAATTTAATTTAAATCATATCGATACAATACATCTGTATCATCATCATTGATTTGGTAAAAATATAATACATTATCTGTGTTTTCCATACTACAATCTTCCATATTACATCTAAATTCTTCATTAGGGAATCTCTTTACTTCTGTTTTATTTGCTAGATTTGCATCTAATTTATATAACACAACAGCATCTTCTTCTTGATCAAAGAAATACCATTCTCCAGAATCTGATTCTGAAAGTGTAAACATGGCATATCGACTTTTTACAGGTGTAATTGTTCTCATTTCACCATCTGGTGAAGCATACACTACCATATTGTATCCACTTCCGCCTTCTGCTTGTTGCTCTGTTACAATTCCAAGACTTATATTTTTCCAACCTGAATTTGTTTCTGTTGACACTTGGATTGATTTATCAAGACTCATAAACACAACATCTGTTGCTGTTGGCCTAGTTCTTTCATGTGTGTAAAATTTTTGTGCAACATAATAGTTGCCTACATTTTCTGTATAATATTGTGCAACTGTTGGCTCTGAACCATAATCACTAATGATGTTTTTATCTTTTCCTACTACATAATAGTAATTGGTTTCTTCTCCAAAAAGAGAAGCAATCATGTTATCTTCTTTTGTTATAACATAGAAGTTACCATCTTCTTGTTGATGCATTAATTGCACATGATAATCAAATGTCATAAATTGCTCTGTTTCTCCATTATCTCTTTTATATCGATAAATAATATTTTCTTCATCTTCTAATAAATAATATATATATTCATCATCTTCTTCTAAAACATACAATGCATCCTCTACAACGGTTCTATATATGTTATCATCATCTTTATCAATTCTAACAATATCAAATGTTCCACTGTCTGATGGTACTGTAACATATAAGTATGACTTATCCATTGCGCAGAACTGATCAAATCCTTTTGTGTAAATGGTTTCTTTGTATTTATCTGATTTTGCCTCTTTTATCAATGTACCATAATTAGTTTTATAGTAATTATATTCATCATCTTCCCCACTAACTTGACCTATTTTCATGGTTTCATCATTATAATAGGTTTCTGGCATTTGACCTAATTCCAGTAATGTAATATCAAATACAGTAAATTTTCTTTGTACAGAAATTGGAATGAGCTCATTTTTCAATTTAAATTTAACATCTACATCTAGAATTTTCATATATAGTCGTAAATGACCATCTAATGTTTCGTCATGTGTTGCATTGATTCCAGCATTTGTTCTTTCTACAGCTATTTGCAAACTTGCAGTTACTTCAAGGTCAAGTCCTATTTTTACAAGTGCAACATCGGCAATATTGACAGAAGATATATTAAGTAATACATCAATTCCTGCATTTAAATCTGCTGAAGCAGTTGCTTCTCCTTTTACAGATACAGATACCTTTTCTTCATTATACATTTCTTCATTACTAAATTTCCACTCATCATTTTCTACAATAGCTAATCTATTACCAGTTCTACTTTCATAACTGCCTTCAACAGAAAGTCCAATTTTAATATTTCCTTCTAAATCTATATATACAATCACACCGACTGATATTGGTAATGAAGCTGTTAAATTTTTAATACCATCTGTCGCATTTCCACTAAATACGGTTACCATTTGTCTTGTCCCAATATCAATATAAAATATAGGAAACATTTTTTGATCTAAACCGCATAATTCAATGATTTCATTTGTTCCAATAGAAGTTTCTTTTTTATCAATACTCAATTCTACTCCAGATTCAATGGTTGATTTGGCACTAATATCTTTTTCTATATCAAAATACAAGTCATGTAAACCAGATAAATCAAAATCTACTTTGCTGTTAACACCTAAATGCTCAAAATTAGCTTCTAAATTTACTTTTAAATATAAATTTTCTAATTTTTTTTCATCGACTTTTCCTTTTAATTTTTCTTTTGCAATGTCTTGTAAAATTTTCGAAAAGTCTGCTTGTGCTGTAAATTGTTCTGTTATTGTATTATTTTCTGTTTCAGCAACCTTTTTATTTTCCATATTGGAATCTTCAAAAGTATATTGTGTTAATTTATCTACTTGTGGTTGGCTACTACTTTTATTTATTTTTTTTGCCACTACTTGATTTTCATTATCATTAACTGAAGAAATTGTAACACCTTCCATAGGGACAATATTTTGTATATTTTCTGGAGTTAGTTCTTGAGAAATATCAATATCTAACATATCAAATATTTCATCCACTTTTGGGCTTTCTGTTACTAATGTTGTATTTTCTGCACTTTGTGTATTAGACACTACTTTTCCAAAAAGTCCTTGAGGATATTTGCTAGATTCGTCTCCTTCTAAATAAAAAATCTCTCCTTTTGTTAAATTTTTTATCTTTTCGTCTACAGTATTATTAAATGTTGTTTGTACATTTCCATTACTTAATGTACTCACTTGTTGTATAGAACTATTAATTTTATCTGCGTCTTCTGCAATAAATGTTTCTACTCCACTAGATAATACAGCTGCATTATCATTTTCTTCCTTTATTTTTTGGAGTTCTTCAATGTAACTTCCTATATTGGCTTCTGAAGTGTTATCCTTTATTTTGGCACTAAAATTATATCGAACTTGATATGCTATAAATAATGCTACAAATAAGATTATGATAATAATTAGTATTATTAAAAGTTTTTTCCCTAGCTTTTTTAATTTTTCCTTCATTTTTTACCCCCTTCTGCTATAAAATTTAGTATCTATCACTTTCTATAAATAAAATGACCATAATTAAAATGGATTGATGCAACCTACATTTTAATTACGGTCATTTTTTGTTATTATAAATATATTCCTAAAAAGCTAAATGCAAATGCAACAATATAATATATAATTTCAACTTTTATGAATACTTTTAAAGCTTTTTCATTTTCTTCTTCTTTAAACATTTCTTTTACTACAAAGAACATTAGTACTGTTGATATTACACTTAGTAATGAAGATATTGGGTTTGTAATGTATGTTATATTTGAACTAATATATATTAAATATCCTAAAACTACAGAGATGACTAATGGTATTTTGGCAATAGCAACTGCAGTAATTGATTTTGTTAGTGGTTGTTTATTACTACTATTTAATACATGGATAATAATAGCCATAGCTAATATTTCTAATATTGGTGAAAGTATTGATTTTATTGTTGCTAATACATCAAATTTATAATAATCATAAATAATAAAGTCCAAAATTCTTTTAATTAAAATAAGTGCTGCCCATACAATCATAATCACCAATGCGGTTTTGTAGAATTGATTTTTATTATCTTCTACAACTTCTTTAATTGTTTCTATTGGTTTTGTCGCTAACTTTCTTATTAAACCTTTTCCTTTTTCTGCTTCTTCCTTAAAGTTAATGTTTTTCATTTGTTCCTTAGTTGCTTTTATAGTTTCAGCAGCTTGTTTTTTTAATTCTCCATCATTATTTACTTGTTGTTCATTTTGTTCATTTACTTTTTCGTTTTCTTCCATTATTTTTCCCCCTTATACTACATTTTTTTATTTCACGCTTAAATTATATCAAAAAAAATTTACTTTGTGAACATTTTGTGAAATTTTTTTGAATTTTATGGCAAAAAAGTATGGAAATAAAAAAATTGCAACCAGCTTTATATAAATGGTTACAATTTTAAACTTCAATGATTCATATTTTTTCTTTTATTTTATCCAATTTTGGACTCTACCTTTTGCTTCATATACCGTGCTTCCTTGAATCGCTAAACTATCTAATACAGTTGCACCTTTGCATATCTTTTTTACATCTGATACAACTGTTCCTAATCCTGAGCCTTCATGTGTCGTAAATACTTTTATCATTTTTCCAGTAAAATCCAATTTTTCCAATTGTGTAAACATACTCATTGGCATAGTTCCCCAATAAATTGGTGATCCTATATAGATGACTTCATATTCTGATATATTTTCTAAATATCTTTTTAACGCTGGTCTTGCATTTTGTCTTTTTTCCTCTAAAGCTTCATCACAACATGCTTTATAATTTTTAGAATATGGTTTTACTGGCTCTACTTTAAATAAATCAGCTCCTGTAAACTCTTGTATATATTCTGCAATAACCTCTGTGTTTCCTTTTTCAATATTTCCAACTGCATAATTCTCATCTGCTCTTGAAAAATAAATAACTAAACTTTTCTTTCCCTTTACGCTTTCTTTATTTCCAAACAAAGACATCTTTTTTCCTCCTTATTTCTCTTATTTCATTTTTAGAAATGTGTTTCATCTATATACAAAAATTTTAGTTATTTTCTGGTCTTAATGATCCATAGAAATATGATGCTGTTGCTCCACCATCAATTAAAAAGTCAGCTCCTGTAATAAAAGCTCCTTTATCTGTCATTAGCAATTCTGCTACATTTGCTACTTCATCTGCTGTTCCTGGTCTACCTGCTGGGCATTTGGCAAACATATTCTTGTAAAAGTCTCCACGAATTCCATTAAACTCATCAATAGCAAGAGGTGTTACGATAATTCCTGGTGATATAGAATTGATTCTTGCTCCTCTTTCACCCCATTTTACAGATTCTGCCATAACTCTTTTTTCATTACATCTTTTTGCTAATTGATAAGCATGTAATGTATCTTTTATATTTTCTGGCTGTAATACATCTAACTTTAATAATTCTTCTGTTGGTGTAGTTGCTAATTGTTCATCAATAACTGCTCCTAATTGTTCCATTCTATGTCCTGATTGAGATGAAATGGTTACACCAGTTCCACCTTTTTTAATTACTTTCCCTACTTCTTCTAATAATACAGCTGTTCCGTATAAGTCAACATGCAAAATTCTTTCTATTGGTGCTTGTGAAGGTGATACACCTGCACTATTAATGAACATGGCAATTTCTCCATATTCTTGACCTTTTTTGATTAAATTTAAGATAGATTCTCTTGAAGAAATATCACATTCCATTGGCTCTACATCAAATCCAGCTTCATTCATAATTTTAGCGATTGCATTTGCATTTTCTATATTTTTGTCTCCTACAACAATTTTCTTTCCATATCCTACTCTTCTAGCAATAGCCATTCCTATTTGACCTGCTCCAGTCCATAAAATAACTTCTTTCATTTTACTTTCCTCCCTCTATTTTTTATTTAATAACATTATACGCTTTACATTTTTAAAGAACAATTCCGATTTCTTATCTGTCAGATAAGTTATACTTATTTCAAAAATAAGGATTCCATGAAAGGAATCCTTTTATTGATGTAAATTTTATCTTTTTTTATTTTATTAATCATTTCTTTTAAAGTTCTTTTCTAAAATATTAGCAAACGCTTCTTTTAAAATATTGGTTGTAAGTTTATTCCAAAAGACATAGTAATTTTTTTCTACTCTTTCTCCATTTCTTACAAGTAATATTCTTGAAATTCCCTCTTCTGCTTCTTTTATACTTGGTACGCCTTCTACTAATAAAAAGCCTTTATTAGCTGCCACTAACATCCTTGCCTCTTGTATCGTTTCTGCGAAGATAAAATTCCCTTTAAATCCTAATGTATTTCCGTAATATTCTAATTCTATATCTTGCTGATTTTTTGAAGAAATAATAATACAAGGAATTTGCTTTAACTCTTCAAAACTAACCTCTTTTAGCTCATGTAATGCAGATTGATTTGATATTTCAATATAACAAGTACTTGTATATAAAAAATGATTCACATATTCTTCTGACAAAGCTCTTCTTTGATCATTCATAATAAGGTCTAATTTATCATTTTTCATCAACTCATATAATTCTTCATGATTTCCTGTTTGTATTTCTATATCAATATTCGGATATATTTCTGAAAATTCCATAACTGCTTTATGCATCTCTAATCCACAATAATTATTGATATATCCAATTCTTAATATATCATTTTTTTGTGTAGAAATTCTTACAATTGCTTGTTTGATTCTATCTACTTCATCTACCATCAATAAGCTTTGTTTATAGAAATATTCTCCAGCATTTGTTAAAGTAAATCCTCTATTTTTTCTTTGTAATAATGTAACACCTAATTCATCTTCCAAGGATTTGATTGCTTGTGAAATAGCAGATTGTGATATATAGTTTTCCTCTGCCGCTTCTGTAAAACTATTATTTTTTACAATGGATATAAAATATTGCATTTGTTTAAAAATCATATACTTCACTCTCCTAATATGCATATTACCATAAATGGAAATAATGATTAATATAACACACTGATTTAATTGTCAATTTATCTACCGATTAAATGTCCATTTCTTTTTCTATTCTTCTTGTACTACTTATTTCCACTTCTTGCTGTTTTAATTGTTCCGTTAATTTTTCAAAATATCTTTCTACATCTATTACAGTTGTTTCGTCATTAATTGGCATTCTCAAAAATACAACTTTGTTAGGATATCTATCAACATTGTATTTTAGAACAAATGCATGTATTTCAAATTGTTCATCTAAATTGTTCTTTGTCTCATCACTTTTTCCTTGATTAAACATATCCATAATATTTCTGCCTTTTACAAACCATATAATTCTTTCACCTATATTATTTCCTTGACTGTTTTTGGCTTGTTGTAATGAAAATAATATTTTTTTATTCTCATCTGTTAAGTTATCAAAATTAATCATAATCCATGCATATCCTCTACCTGCGCTCTCATAAGTAGGCATATCTAGAAAAAATTCTTGTCCTTCTACATCTTCTCGTTCTATTGCCTTTTCTCCTTTTTTTAATAAATTCGTTTTATTTGCACTACTCATTACTGTTTCAATACCTTTATTTTTCAATTCTTTACATGCTTTTCTTAATGGTTCTTCTACCATTTCATCTATTATTTCGCTAGCATTTTTCTCTTTAATAAAATTCCTTCCAAATTCTTTGATAGGTTGTATTTCACTAATTTTCTTATTTGGTCTTTCTACAGTTTTAATTCCTTTTATAAAATCATTTTCCATATTAGCCTCCTAATTACTATTTAAAGAGGATACATCTTATATCCTCTCTAAAATTACGTAGATTTTTCTTCTTTACTTTATTCCATAAAAATTAGTTATGCTATTGGTAATTGCTTGTGCATAAAGATCAGCATTTTCTAAAATATTGTCTAAATCTTCATCTACATTGATATAACCAAGTTCTACTAAATAGCCTTCTATACCTACATTTGAATTTCGATATTCATTGGCACCATAGGCTTTATTGGTTCCATCCACATAGGCTCCTGTTGCAATTCCTCCAATTTCTCTTATGATATATAAGTATGGAATAGAATCAAATATTCCTTTATAATTTTCTCTTGAAAAAGAAGCTTCATTTTTTTGGTCTTCAACTTCTATAGTTCTAACATAAACTCCGTCTTCTACTTTGTCTGTTTGATTAGTAGAATATTCTGTTTTTGCTGTTTCAACAATATCATCTGCCAATTTTTTTGCGAATGTTAAATCACTATTAGAAGAGGCATAAATTTCAACACCACCATCTACATTATCTGAAAGATTACTATTTAAATGTAAAGATATAAGAATTTTTGCATGAGATTCATTTGCCATGGTTACTCTTCCATCTTTATCATAAATATTGTACATAGTATATTCTTCTTCCGATTCTGTACCATCTCTTGTTAGTAACACCTTTAATCCAATATCTTCTAACTGTTTTTTTAATTCAAGAGCACAATCTAAAGCTATTTCTGATTCCATATATCTACCATTGACAGCTCCTACATCACTTCCTCCATGTCCTGGATCAATTACTACATCATATACATTATCTGGCAATTCCTTTACAGTTGTTATATGAAATCCTAAAATAGGCATATTATCAATTGTAGTAAAATCAATATTTATCCTATTGTTGGAATGGTTTCTTGTTAAGGTATAATATTCTATATTTCCATATTCTGTATCATTCGTTAAAGAATAGTATTTTGTTTCATTGTTTGAAAATTCAACTTTTAACAAAATATAATAATCCTCAACTTTTAAACTTTCTAAATCTAATCCTGTATTAATTTCTTTTAGAGTAGAAAAAGAAATCTGATTATTTTCATATGTATATTCTGTATCTATACCAATTTCTTCCCCTGATGCTGTTTTTGCTACTACTTTTGCAGACTCTATTGAATTGTTTTCAGAAATGTCCATATCTCCTTCTATATTGAAATGGGTTCCATATACAATATAGCGATTTATGTTTGCATATGTACCAGTTTCGATTTCATCAACAATTTCATTAATAGAAGAAAAAGCATTAACAGAGGCATTTTCCTTGTTTTTATTTGCACTAGTAAAATAGATAAGCGCTATAATAGCTATGATAACTATAAACATAATCATTCTTTTTGAAATCAATTCATTTTTCTTATATCTTCTTTTCTTTTTTCTTTTCATAGGTTTCTCCTTAAATTCTTCCTGTTTTTTTCTTACTAATTATATATCATTTTCCTAAAATTGTTCAAGATGATTTTATAATTTTTATAAGGATAACTATCTAGAAAATAGAAAAGAAATAATGATTTAGGAAGCCTAACCTTGTTGTATACGGAAAAATCCACATAGAGTCAAGATAAAAGTAGATTTTTCCTATACAATAAAAAAAATTCGAATAGAAAAACATATATTGTTTTCATTCGAACTTTTTCTCTTTATTTTATATCTTATATTTTCTATATTTTATATATGTAAATATAGAAACACCACCTGCAATAATTATGCCAATCATTAATATATTTCTAAGTCCTGTATAAGGCAATTTTGAATTACTCGTAGAAATGTTATTTTTTTCTGAATTGTTAATTGTATTTTGTTGATGATTATTAGAATTATCACTTATATTGTTGTTATTTGCACTTCCATTATTGTTTGTATTATCTGTGGTATTATTGTCTTCATCATCATTATTGTCTGTATTTGTCGTATTATCTGTACTTGTATTGTTATTTGTGTTAGTGCTCGTATTTGTATTCGTATTTGTATTCGTATTGGTATTATCATTATCATCATTGTTATTGTCATCATCGTTGTCTTCTTTAATATCTATCACAAATTCTACAACTGTTCGATTTCCTGCTTCATCAGTTGCTGTTAATACATAAGTACCATTTTTGGAAATGGTATCTCCATTTTGATAATTTTCAACAATATTACCATCTCTTGTTAATGTCACACTCGCTAAATTTTCATCTTCTATTCTAGGTGTTACTTCTGTTCCATATGTCACTCCATCTCTTACGCCTGTAATGGTTGGTGGTGTTGTATCTTCATTTTCTTCTGGCTGAATATTGATTACAAATCCTACAACTGTTTGATTTCCTGCTTCATCAGTTGCTGTTAAGACATATGTACCATTTTCAGAAATAGTATCTCCATTTTGATAATTTTCAACAATATTACCATCTCTTGTTAATGTCACACTCGCTAAATTTTCATCTTCTACCCTAGGTGTTATTTCAGTTCCATATGTCATACCATCTTCTACACCTGAAATTGTAGGTGGTGTAGTATCATCTGGTTCTGGTTCTGGATCTGGTGTTGGTTCTGGTGTTACAATTCCTGTAATCGTAATCACTTTTACTGTACTATTTCCTTGTTCATCTTCTGCATAAATGGTATATGTTCCATTTTCTGTGAACATAACTGCTGCCTCTGCTGATTTATCATCAATTATCATTTGAAGTGTTTTTCCTTCATTTTCAAAATACTCTGTATTTTGTTCTCCGTTCGCTATTTTGATTGTCTTAATTTGAGACTCTGTATCTGTTACATGAATCGTTAATTTTATAGATTCATTTTCATTAATACTTTCCTCCGTTGTTTGTATTTCTGGAGGTGTAATATCATCAATTTCTGGTTCTTCTGTAATGGTTGTTACTTCAAATACTTCTATTTTAGCATTTCCTGCTTCATCTTCAACATATACTGTGTAGGTTCCATTCTCTATAACATTAATAGCTGCTAATGCAGAATTTCCTTCTTTTTGAAGATTTAATTCTTGTCCTTCATTTTCAAAATAGTCTATTGTTTGTTCTCCTTTTGCTACCTTTACCAAGTTAATGTTTGTAAGGTTATCTAAAAGATTGATAGATACTTTCACATTTTTATTATCTGTATTTTCTTGATTGATTGTAATTACAGGTGCTGTTTTATCGATCACAAATTTTACGACTACTTTATTTCCGGCTTCATCCACTGCATTTAAAACATATGCACCTTCATCTTCAATCACATCACCATTTTGGTAATCTTCTATGTCTATACCATCTTTTGTTAAATATATTTCTGCTAAGTGTTCATCTGTAATGATTGGTGTAACAGATTGATTATAGATACCATTATCTTGAACATTATTCACTTCTGGTGGAGTTTTATCTTCTTCTGTTGGTGGAGTATCATCTATATTCGTAATTTCTATTGTTTTAACCGTTTCATTACCATTGTCATCTTTTGCATATACGGTATATGTTCCAATAGAATCAATTGTAAACTCTGTGCGAATAGATACACCTACTTTGCCTTGTCCAATACGTGTTCCATTTGTTGCAAAATATGCTGTGTCTTGTTCCCCTTTTGCCCATTTCACTTCATCAACATTAGAATTATGTGCTTTAACCTCTACATCAATTTGTTTTGGATTTTCTGTATTTTGTGCAAGGGTAATCGTTGGTGCCTCACTTGGTTCTGGTTCTGGAGTATTGATTCCTATAAGTGTTTTTGTATAGATGTGTGAATATCCTTGTTCATCTTTAACATATACATGAATTGTACAATTTTCTTGAACTGTATATTTTCCAACAACTTCTTTTCCTGGTGTAATTGAAATAGACTCTCCATTATTTTCAAAATAGTCATCAGCAATGTCATCACCTATCGCTACTTTCATTTCAACAATATTGCATATTGTATTTGTGGCAGTTATTGTTAAATTACCTGGAGCATTTTCGTCTTGTTCAATTGATATATTCATGACATTTTTTTGTGCAGTAATTCTTCTTTGTGTAAATAGTCTATACCCTGCTTCGTCTTCTATACAAAACATATATGTATCATCTGCTGGCGCTGTATAACTTAAATTAACTGTTTGCCCTTCTGTAATTGGTAGTCCTTCAATTGTGTCAAATTTATCATAATCTCCTCCTATTTCAGAAAGCTTTGCTACCTTCACAGAAACAATATTACAAATCGCATCTGTTATATGTAAATTCACTTCTCTTGTATTTGTTCCATTCGTGATTTCAACTGATATTGGCGTATTTTGTTTTGCTACATACATTTGACGAGTTGCTTTATTTCCTTCACTATCTTCTGCATAAATGACATATAAGCCTTCCTCTGTAATTTCTGTATATCTTACAGATACATGATTATTTTCTATGAATTTTATATCTGTTCCTTCAGTGCTAAAATCAATATTATCCTTTATATTATCTTTTTTGGCAATTTTTAATTTTGTTATTGTATTTTTATTACTTGTTACCTCAATATTTAAATTTAATGAATCTTTTTCTTTTGTTAATGAAATTTGTGGCATATCATTTGGGTCATTTACGGTTAATCTTGCTAAAAATGCATTTCTATTTTCATCTTTCGCAAATACTGTGTAACTTCCATAACCATCTAATTTGAATGTTTCTTCAACTGTTGGTGCTGGTGTTATATCAAATGTATAGATATCCTCATGGTCTTCTTCGAAATAAGAAGCATTATTTGTATCTATATATTGTTTTACATATTTCAACTCTATAATATTCCCCTCTGTACTTGTTGCCATTATATGAATTATATCAGGATTAGTTTCATCTCTTTTCAATTCTACTTTAACTGGATAATCTTGTTTTGAAGTTGATGATGTTCCACTATCTACCGCTTTTGATACAATTGGCAAACTAATTGGTAATATCATTATCATAATAATTAAAATAGATATGATTTTTTCAACTACATTTTTCATTTTCATTCACGTTCCTTTCATAAGTATATAAAGTATTATACCATTGCCAAAATATTTTAGCAATGGTAATTTTTATTTCTTTTTACAAATTGTCATGAGATAAGAATATTATTTGATATATTCTGAAAAGAGCTAATATATAAATATTTTTTTAAATTCGAATGTGACCGAAATAGTTTTATAAATTCTTAAAATAAAACTGTAAAGGGTCCTGTTTCCGGGTATTGTTACAGTTTTATTTTTAGAATTTGTTAAACGTAATGTAGGGTAACCGAGAATTAAAAAATATTTATATATTAGCTCTTTTCAATGGATAATTCATTCGGATTATCTATTCTCCTCTAATATCTGCTTCTACTTCTTCATTATTTTTATTATTGATATTATGAACTTTGAAGTAATATGGCTGTATATCAAGCAAACTATCCATATAAACAATATTTCCATTTTTGTCATTTATCTTTAGGTTTGGAAAAGTTCTAATCATCTTTTTATCTCCCCAAAATTGATAAATGAAATTTGATAATTTTTCATTTTCATAAATTTTATCATATTGTTCTATCACTAATTCTTTATTGGCAACATCAATATCATTTTGAACAATCATTCTGACCAAAAAGAATTCAATTGCAAATGCAGTAGAAACACAATCTATCATAAGTAAAATAAATACTGTCATAACAAATGACTTTAATCCCTTATAAGTTTTGAATTTACTTTTTATCCAATTAATAATTTTATCCACTTTTGGGTTTAACGAAGCAATCAAATAGATTCCTAAAAATCCCCAAAAAACAGAAAAATATACACAGATTCTTCCATTAAGATTTAGTGGCATATTGGAATAATCCCACCATTTTACACCTAATAGCATTTCTCCAATAAAACTTACTACATATTCTACAATAGAACCAACAATAAATCCTCCGACAAAAAGTGTATTAAATTTTCTAGGAAATTTGTGCAAGCAAACAATCATAACAACAGCACCTAGGCCATAAATACCACAGAATGGTCCATATAAAAAGCTTTGTCTACTTTCCCATACACCTTTTGTTATCATACCATATATGGTTTCTATCATATATCCTAATACACTATAAATAATAAAATATGCTAAAATTCTCCATATACTAATTCCATTAATGGTTCTTTTTTTCTTTTGGCTAGTACGTTTTTGTGTTTCATTATTTTCTTCATGTTGATTATTTTCTACTGATATATTTTTTTCTTCGTTTTTTATTTCTTCAATTTTCTTTTTCTCTTTTTTCATATATTGCCAAAACCCTTTCTATAGTAAACTTTTCAACTCTTCAATTTTATTTTTATAAAATTGAACAATCACTTCATAAGTGTGTATATCCTCTAAATCAACATCTACCATTTTTAGAAGGTCTATTGACTTTTTGGTACAACCTTGACTTAGCATATGAATATATTTTTCTACATATCCATCTTCTTTATTCAAGATTTTTGTTGCAATACAAATGGCTGCTGAAATTCCTGTTGCATACTTATATACATAAAAATCTCTATAAAAATGAGGAATTCTAGCCCAACCATATTTGCTATTCTCTCCCAAAATAACAGATTCACCCATATATTTTTGACTTAATGTATAATAAATGGTATTTAAATCTTCAGAAGACAGTATATTTCCATTTTCTATTTTTTCGTGAACTTCTTTCTCAAATTCAGCCAGCATAGCTTGCGCATAGAATGTTCCTTTTATTAATTCTAGTAATTCGTATAATATTTCTGCTTTTTTCGTTTTGTCTGTTTCATGTCCAAGTTGATATTCTGTTAGTAAAATTTCATTTACAGTTGATGCTACTTCACCTACCATAATCGTATAATCTGCATCAAAAATATTTTGATTTTTGTTTGAATAATACGAATGCATACTATGGCCTAATTCATGAGCAATGGTTCTAACATCATATTCGTCACCGACATAGTTCATCAAAATAAATGGATGTGGAGCATGAATTCCCATGTTATATCCACCTGTTTGTTTATTTGGTTTTTCATACACATCTATCCAATGATTTTCAAAAGCATGTTCTAGCATATCTCCATATTCTTTTCCTAAAATAGCTAATGCCTCTTTTACAATCTTTTGGGCTTCTTCATATGGTGTTTTATCTTCACTTTTTGTAAATGGATTTACATATATATCATACATATGCATATCTTTTAATTGTAATAACTTCTTTTTTAAAGCCATAAATTCATGATTTATTTCTAATCCCTTATGAACACCCTTCATTAATGTATTATACACTTTAATGCTTGCTTCATCATTGTCTGTTACTTCATCTAATGAAGATTTGTAATTTCTTAGTTTTGCAGTAATTACTGTTTGTTTCACATTTGTTAGATACATTTCTGTGATGGTATTGATAAATTCACCATACTTTTTAAAAGTTAAATCATATGCTTGCTTTCTTACATTTTGATTCTTACTTCTTACATATATAGAATATGTGGCATCTGTTAATTCTACTTCTTTTCCATCTTCATCAATTAATGTTCCAAACTTAAATTCTGCATTTGTTAACATATCATATATATTTTTAGGTGCATAAAAAATTTCTGAATATTTCGCCAATAAGTTTTCTTCTTCTTTACTTAATATATGTTTTTTCTTTTCTAAAATGTTTTGAATCTCTCTTTTATATGGTTCTAATCTGATATCTTCTCTCAAATACTTGTTAATAATATCCTCATCTGTAAATGTAACTTCTGGTGTTATATATGCAGTTGCTGTACTAAATTCTGAATTTAGATTTTCTGCCTCTTTAAATAACTTAATTCCTTCTTGATCAGCCATATTTAAATGATAATTCAACATTCCATAAGCATATATTTGTTCAAATTTCATTAGTGCTATTTCATATAACTGATAACATTGATATAGATTTTCTGAACTATCACACAATATGCCTTTATAGCTTTCTATTTGTTTTAATTTATCTTTTACATTTTTTATTTCCTCATAAAATTCTTCTTTGTCTTTAAATAAATCTGTTAAATCCCAGCTGTATTTATCTTGAACTTTTTCCATGTAACTTATCCTCCTTGTTTCCTATTCTACCATACCTCAATTTTATATACAAGAATAAAACACCTTTATTCGTATATAATTTTTATTACCAGTTTATACAAATAAAAGTGTTTTTATATAACTTATTCATTAGTAAACAGGAATTTTTATTTCCATTCCCTCAGATAAATTACTAGTTGTCATATGATTAAGCTTTTTTAATTCTAATATAACATTTTGAATATCTTCATTTTCAAAATATGCATTTTCTTGTATTTCCTTTTCTGCAATTTTCCATAATGTTTCTCCTTTTACAATATATTCTGTTTTATATTTTGTTTCACTATTAGAATATGTTTTATGACTTGCAATACATATGATAGCAATTACTATACATATTAGAATTGTCATTGTTCTTATAAATTTATATTTATTAATAATTTTTATATGTTTCATAACAGTCCTCCTTTAAGAATATATGTTCGGTATATTTGTATTATATACGAACATTTATTCTTTGTCAATACCTGTTACAAAAAAATGTTTGTTTTTTCTAGATTAATATTGGACTGATTTGTTCTCCCTCTAGGGCATATTGTATCGTTTTTATGATGTATTCTGCATCAAATACAATTGATCTTGGCTTTGTTATGGGATTATCTTGTCTAAATGGTACAAAATAATAATTTTTTCTATTTAATAATTTTCCTATATTTTCAGCATTACCACTTAATCCATTATTCGTAGATGGTGCAATCACTAATGGTCTATTATTTCTTAAATGTGATTTTGCTGCCATCGTTGCTGGTGTATCTATAATATCACAGGCTAGTTTTGACATTGTATTTCCAGAACAAGGTGCAATAATCATCACATCTGTCATTTTTTTAGGTCCAATTGGTTCTGCATCTACAATGGTATGAATAATTTTCTTTCCTGTCATTTCTTCTATTTCATTAATAAAATCTTCTGCTTTTCCAAATTTCGTGTCTAATTGATAGCTATTAAAAGACATGATGGGTACAATTTCTGCTTCTCTGTTTATTAATTCTTTCATTTTTGGTAACACTTTTCGAAATGTACAAAATGAACCTGTTAATACAAATCCTATCTTTTTTCCCTTTACTTCCAAATAAATTCCTCCTTTCGTATAATCTTATATATAATATGATTTTATGTAAATGTTGGTTGATGTTTTTTCAAATTATTATATTTTTGCAATAGTAAAAGCACCACCTATAACTGGTGATGCCATTACTTGACAGAATTATTCTCTTAAATAGTCTACCAGGGTCGTTAAGAACTCTAAATTTGTTGCCTTTCCCGTATCAGAGTAGCAAGGAAAGAGTTCAACAAGAAGCGCTCCCTTTCTCTTATCACGGAAAATTGTCAGAATTTCATGCCGTATGTTACGTTCTACTTTGGTAGGTGTCGTATTAAATGTCTCTGCTACACTAGGATATAACCTGTAGGTAATTCCATTATTTAAAATGGTGGGATCATTCAAACATAAAAGAAGAGACTCTTTTATGTATCTATATCCCTTGTTGCTGACTGGTGCTCCTAACGCTCTCAAGAGTTTAGTGATTTTTTCCTCTCTTTTCTCCTGCTGCTCTATCATTGTCACAGAGAAATCACCATCTTTTTTAAGCTTAGAATAGATTTCTTCTACTCTATTTTTGATAAAACTTAATTCCCGCAATAATTCCTTTCTTTCTTTTTCTGTCATTTTTTATACTCCTTTATTTTTATTTCCAGGACTTTTCCCGGATACTTATAATTATACTGTTTTCTTTACATAAAGTCAATTTATGGTAAAACATTTACCGTTTAAAGAATCCATTTTCACTCATATCTTATCTTTGTATTTCAATTTTATTCTCATAAATCACATCCATCACATCATCAGAATAATATTTATCAAAAAACACATCTATATTGCTTGTTGCCGCAATTTCACGATTTCTTTCATCTTGTCTAATGGCTGCCATTGAAGATACAGATATATTAAATAACATAAATATAGCAAATAAAGCAGTTATCGTTCTAAAATATTGATTTTTTATTATATTGTCAATACGATTAATTAATGGCATAACATATTTCATAAATAATACTCCCCCTATTCCCCAATAAGTGCAATGTAGTAGACTTGTTCTTCCATTTATATTAAACCATAAATTTGAATAGTCCCATGATATGGTTCCAAATAAGAGCTCTTGAAAATAAGAACATAAATATTCTACAACTCCTCCTAATACCATTGTTACAAAAAATATTTTTAGATGTCCTCCTTTTATTTTAGGAACAACAAAATAGTAAGCTAATATTCCTAATCCATATACTTGTGCAAATGGTCCAAACAGTAATCCCTGTCTTGATACAAAATGTCCATTTTGAACCAATCCGACAATCATTTCTACTATATATCCAATAAGACTTCCTATAATGAACACCCAAAATATTTTTATGAACTGATTAACTAATTTTTCTTTCTTCATTTGCTCCACCCCTTTATTTCATATTATTTTTTTATTATTGTATAGGAAAAATCAGCTTTTATCTTTACCCTATATGGATTTTTCCGTATATAACAAGGTTAAGTTTCCTATATTTGTGAAGTACTGCGTAGCAGTCTTCACATTTATGCATAGAAATCTTTGATTTCGTTATGCATGCTTTCCTTACATTTTGTAATTTTAATATATCATGTAAATCTTAATAATATTTTTAGGGATTCTTAAATTTACTTGAATAATTTCTTAAGAAAAATTAATGTCCAATTGGGGACGTTTCTGTTTAGGAAATTTTTATGTAAATCTTTTTGTAGAAAATGTGAAATGGATTTTTTATTCTCGCTTTAAAATTACAAATATAATGAAAAAAGGAATTTTGGAGTTCATCCCCAAAATTCCTCAAAATGTCCCAAACAGAAACGTCCCCAATTGGACATATCAATGTAAATATTTCAAAACAGAAAAAATAGTGTCTACTATTAATATACCAATAAATAAGAAACAAACAATTTTCTGAATATTATTTGTATTTCCTTTTGTTATTTTTTGTATTTTATCTTGTATGTATGGGTGCAATTTTTCTAATAATATTAACCCTATCACACCCCAAAATATAGAATATAATAAACTAACTCTTCCTTGAATATTTAAGAAATCATTAGAATAATCCCACCATCTTAATCCAAATAACATTTCTAATATAAAGGAAACCATATATTCAAATAAGGTAAATGCAATTGTGGCAATTAAAAATTTTAAAAATGGCTTTTTATATAATTTTTTTGTTGCCATTAATAATAAAACTGCTCCAAAACCATATATTGGACAAATTGGTTCAAATAAGAATCCTCTTTTTACAAAATGTCCATGTACAAACATAGCATAAATCGTTTCTATTAGCCAACCTAAAAATGAATAAACGAAAAAATAGATTATGTATTCGATAATTTTATCTTTTGTATTTTTAGCTTTGACTACATCTTCCATAAACTTCCCCTTTTTCCTTTCTATTTTATATCTTCTTGTATTGATTTCAATGCTTCTTCTGTTGCTTTACTTTTATCAAACTTATTGATAATAAATATAACTACACCAACTAATAAAAATGTAATTCCATATATGACTAAACTTGATTTCCACTCACCCTTCATTAATGTGTTTCCTGCAAATGTTGACGAAACAACAGAAGGTAATCTTGCAAATGTAGATATTAAAATTAGGTGTAATGGTTTGATTGGCAACAAACCTGAAATGTATACCAATAAATCTTTTGGTGTTCCTGGTATCATAAATAATATAATTAATATCCATTCAACTTTCTTTGGATTCTTAAATACTTTACTATTTTCAATTTTTTTTACTTTTTTTTCATCACAAAAATCATATACAAATTTTCTTCCTAATTTTCTTACTAAGAAAAAGATTATTGTTGTAATAATACATACAGATATAGTAATAAATAATAATCCACCCCAGCCACCATAGCACATACCTGCTAATATTTCTATTGGCTCTCCGGGTAATATAAATAAAAATATTTGGGCCACCTGAAGGCCAAATAACATTAATAACCCAATAAATCCTGAGTCATTCACTTTATTTTTAAAAGCTTCTTGCCCTTCTACTGTACTTAGATTTTTCATAACTGGTATTAAATAAATTAGTACTCCTATGATAATTGCTACTGCAATTACTGCAATTATGATTCTAAATATTTTTATCTTCGTTTTTCTACTCATTTTTATCCTTTCTGTTTATGTTAAAATAAACCATGACATATATATTATACCACATTTTTCCTAAAATGTATGCATTTTGCTATATTTTTTGTCTTACATTTTTGTCACTTTTAGTATATCAGCTATTTATTAAGTATTTTTTTACGAAATATTAAAATTTTCTTAAGATGCTGAAACAGTATTTATATCCTGTAAGAATAGATTTAAAAAAGATAAAGTACCTCTACTTTATCCATCCTCTTTATTTATATTTGCTATTCTTTTTTCCAAGTCATAACATATTCTTTTTCATTAAATTGTTCATTTAACTGTATCTTGGTATTTTTAAATTGTAGATTTGAGAAAAATATGATACCATTCATATTTTTTTCAAATACTTTCACAAAAAGTTCTGCATTATCTTCTAAATTATTTCTGTAATAATTTAGCAATTTTGTTCCAATTTCATGTCCTCTATTTTCTTCTTTTACAAATATAGCTTTGATTTCATTTCCATCAACAGAAATAAATCCTAAAATTTCATCATTTTCTACATAGACATAAGTTTTAAAATTTTCTAAAAAATCTACTTTTACTTGATTATAAATTTCTAACCAATAATCTTTTTCAATAAAGCTATTTGCTTTAAAATTTCCTTTTACCCATATAGTCATGACTTTTGTTAGATCTTCTTCTTTTATTTTTCTTATCATTTTATCACCTTTTTCCTTTGTTTTTCTTAATGTACCAGAAAAATGTGTATTTTTCAATATATTTTTGTTAAAATTTGATGATTTCTATATTATTCTTTTTTTATATTTGGCATATCCATAAACCTTCCAATTGCATAACCTAAAATACTTTCTCCTGCCACTAGTACTATTGAAATAATTACATTAAATTCCATTATAGCTCCCCATGAAATGATATATATACTATATACAGCTAAAAGGACAATATAATTTACGAATAAGAATTTTAAAAAATCAGAAGAGGATTTTTGTATTGTTTTTTCTTTTTCGATATAATAGCTAATCAATCCCACTAATCCTGTTCCTCCAAATACAAGTAATATCATCACAGGAATCATTAGAAAAGGAGTTGTTAAAGTAAATACGATATTGCAAATAATCATAAAAGTAAAAATAATCTTGATCATAATAGAAATATTTGTATTTTTCCTATCTTTTTTAAAGTCTTTCCTTATTTTAATTGTATTTAGAATAAAAATAATGACAAGAATAAAAGTAATACCTAAGTTTCTTATAGGAATATAGATTCCCTCTTCTTTTATTAAATTATTTTTCCAAGGAATCCCCTCCAAATATAAGACTTCTTTTTCTCCATCTTCATAATAAACTTCATAATGATTATTATCCCAGACTTCTTCATATACAATTTTCTTTACTTCACTATCTGTTTTAAAATTTTCCTCTCCTATATATGTATAAATCCTATCTTTATTACTCTTGTTTATATACAATTCATATTCTCCTGAATACCTTAGTGTATATGTTGAAAATACAAGTATAAAAATGGCTAAAATCCCATTTATAATTCTGTATATTTTCAAAAATTTCTCCTTTTTTAATTCCTCCATAAACGCCTCCTTTTGTCCGTTATATCTCATTGTTTTATGCTTGTCAATATCTTTTTATCGTTTTTCAATATGTGTAATTCTATAATATAATTAACAAGTCCTAAATATATGTTTATTATTTTGCAACACCGCGTAAGCGACCAAACGAACGAAAAGAAGATATACAAAATATATCTTCTTAAAATTTTATTTTTCTTCATAGATTCTATCTGCTTCTTCTTGCGTTAAATATTTATATTTCACCATTTTATTTAATACTTGTTTTTGTCTTTGTTTTGCAAGCTTTGGATTAACAGTTGGTGCATATACACTTGGTGCATTTGGTATTCCTGCAAGCATAACACATTCTCCATCTGTCATTTCATTTGGCTCTTTTCCAAAATATCCTCTTGAAGCCTCTTTTACCGTATCATATCCATCACCAAAATAGCTAGTATTTAAGTACAATTCTAAAATTTCTTCCTTACTTAAATTTTTTTCTAATTTAAATGCCATAAACATTTCTGCAATTTTTCTAGTCATCTTTTTTTCTTGTGTAAAATATATATTTTTTGCCAATTGTTGTGTAATGGTACTTCCACCTTCTACATAACGCATTGCTTTGATATCATTGATAAATGCTCTTCCAATGGCAATGATATCAATTCCTGGATGTTGATAAAATCTATGATCTTCTACACTAATAACAGCATCTAAATAAATTTGTGGTAATTCTGAAAGTTTTGTATAATTTTCTTTTTCTTGTATTTCTTCTATTTTTTCTTCAAGTGGTGTATTCTCTATTGCCTCCTTATACATGCTATATCCATTGCCTACAAATAGCAAAGCAATACTTAATAAAATTAAGACTACTAAAAATGCAACTTTTAGAAATGCTTTCATTTTACCACCTCATTTCTTTTTACATTTATTTTTTCATAATTATTCTACATTCATTGCTGTTTTTACATCATCTGGTAAGTCGTCTGTTTGAACTTCTCTCCAGTTTACTACTCCTCTCATTTGCATTACATCTAATTCTAAATATGCTCCTTCTCTTAATTCTCTAGATGTTTTAAATTTCACTTCTTTTTCTTTTCCATTTTTATTATAAGCTGTTAATGTATATTGGTATTTCATATCATCTGTTCCAGAAACTTCTTCCATTTTCGTATTATCAATTTGCGTATAATATTGGTCTTTATGTACTACTAAAAAGTAATATGCTCCAATCATCAAAGCAATTATAATAATGACTGCAATCATAATCGGTAATTTTTCTTTAAAATCTTCCATTTTTATTCACTTTCCTTTCCTTATTGGATTGAAAAAGAATTGCTGTTTTGGCTAGGCAAATGAGCAAGAAAACCGGAAGCGTACTATGTGTACGCTGAGGATTTTCGAAGCGAAATTTAACAACGCCAAAACGGAATTATTTTTTAATCCTCCTCCTTAATAATGTTCTTGCTACCTATATAAGTTGCTAAGAAATATAAACCATAGATAACACCAATAATAACTGCTGTTACTATTACAGAAGGTAATAAATCACTTGGAGAGGCTAATGCAGCAAGCATTGATAATATAAATTTAATTCCAAATATAGAATGTATAATCGCAAGAGCTAATGGTAACATGAAAAATATAAATATTTGTCTAAATAATGCTTGATTGATCATTTTTTCATCACAACCAATTTTTCTTAAAATCGTATATCTTTGTTTGTTATCAGAACTTTCTGTCAATTGTTTTAATGCTAAAATGGCAGAACTTGCAATTAAGAAGATAACTCCTAGATAAATGGCAATAAATATAATAATCGTTGCTAATCCTTTACTTGCTTCTATTAAACTAATTTTTGTCATGCCCTCTAGTTCTATACCTTTTTGTTCTAAGTTGTCCAAAAAGGTATTGTTATTTGTTTCTGATAATGTTTTTTCTATTTCTTCTTTTTCTTCATCAGTTTTAGCATTATAATTTGCTGCTAAAAATTCTTCTTCTTTCCATTCTTCTTTTAATTCAAAATTATCTGGAACTAATATAATTCCTGTATTTACATGACTTGCAGACATTTCAATAAATCCACTCTTACATTCATTATATTTAGCATGTAAAGTTTTTCCTTCAATTTGTAGTGTTGAATTCTGTTTTAATGCTTGATTTCTTAATTCTGTCATATTATCAAAGTCACAAAGGACAATATATTCATCATCATTTAAGCTATATTGTTCTTGTCCATAAAGTTCTGCAATTTTATTATAATCAGATACTTTGATAATTTCTTCTGGTAAATCATACATAAGCATTGAAAATTGTGCTTTTGCTTGTTCATAATAAGTTCCTAAACTATATTTTAAAGTCCATTCTGGAATTGTATAAACTGAAATTTCTACTATATCTTTTAAATTATTCATATCATAACCATTGGTTTCTAATGTGTAACTAACTGGTTGTTTTGAATCTTCAATTTGCTCTTCTGTAGGATATATCATCTGACCTGTATAAGAATCTTCATAACTTTGTGGTAAATTTGCTGTTTTATATAAATTGACATCTACTGGTGTCATTTCTTGCAATTCTGAATCCATTGTTGTTTGGATAGATAAACTACTAGATAAGACACTTATGGTCATAAATAGCATTAAGCAAATTACAGACATACTGATAACGGTTGTATTAATCTTATTATTCAATTGTCTTAATACAAACATATTGGTTCCTTTAAGATATATCTTTTTACTTGTTTGTATCATTCTTAGTATAAATCCTGATAAAGACCAAAATACGCCTATTGTTCCTACAATTCCCATTAAAATTGGTACTAACATTTTTTCTTCTGTATTTAATTCATAGATGCCACCTGTAACTATATAATATGCATATCCTAATAACCCTGCTGAAATTAAGAATACAATAATAGAGATGATTGGATTTTTAATTTTTACCTTTTCATTTTTTCTAACAGCTGTTAATAAATTAATTAATTTGTATCTTGAAATAGTAAGTGTATTAAATATCATAACTGCTAAATACATAACGGCAAAATAAATACAAGTTTTAATGCAAGCATCTTTTGAAAATACAAAAGTAAATTCACTCATATCTGCTTGAAAAAGTTTGGCTACTAGTATAGACATAAATTGTGAGCCAAATACACCTATAAAAATACCAACTATTAATGAAATGATTCCTACTAATATGGTTTCTATCAATATAATTTTGGATATTTGTCTTCTTCCCATTCCTAATGTCATATAAATACCAAATTCTCTTTTTCTTCTATTTACTAAGAAATTATTGGCATATACAATTAAAAATCCAAGTACAATGGCAATAAATACAGATACCATTCCTAACATACTAATCATGAGTTTTATCATATCTCTTGTGGATTCAGACACTTCTAACATAGCTTGTTGACTATCTAAAGAGTTAAACATATAAAAGATAGCAACACCTAATACTAATGTTAAAAAATAAATGGCATAATCTTTAAAACTCTTTTTCATGTTTTTTATAGATAATTTAAATAACATCGTTCAAATCACCTCCAAGAAGTGTTTGTACTTCAATTATCTTTTCAAAGAATTGTTTTCTAGTATCTTCTCCTTTTACTAGTTCATTAAAGATTTTTCCATCCTTAATGAAAATAATTCTATCTGCATAACTTGCTGTAAAGGCATCATGTGTAACCATTAAAATGGTTGCTCCTAAATTTTGATTTAGATGTTCAAATGTTTCCAATAATTGTCTTGCAGATTTACTGTCTAATGCGCCTGTTGGTTCATCTGCTAAAACCATTTTGGGATTTGTAATAATGGCTCTTGCTGATGCTACTCTTTGTTTTTGTCCTCCTGATATTTGATATGGATATTTATTTAAAATATTTGAAATTTCTAATTTTTCTGCTACTTCTTTTACTTTTTTATCAATTTCATGTGCATTTACTTTTTGAATAGTTAATGCCAAAGCTATATTTTCATAAGCAGTTAGTGTATCTAATAAGTTAAAATCTTGAAAAATAAATCCTAATTCCTCTCTTCTAAATTTGTTTAACTTATTTCCTTTTAGTTTGGTAATATCTTGATTGTTGATGATAATATTTCCTGCTGTCACTCTATCAATTGTTGAAATACAATTTAAAAGCGTTGTTTTTCCTGAGCCTGATGCGCCCATAATTCCAACAAATTCTCCCTCTTCTACGTTAAAGCTAATTCCTGCAATGGCTTTTGTTAAATTTGACTTGTTTCCATAGTATTTTTCTATGTTTTTGACTTCTAATACATGACTCATTTAATTTCATTCCTTTCTTTAGGCACAAGTTGGTTGGAAAAGAATTATTTTTCAACCTTGTAAACCTCCATTTATCTTTTATTCTATATTTATTATACGGCTTATTCTTTTTTCTTTCCATTGTTTAATCTTACATTTATCTTACATTTTTGTAAGATAGGAGTGCATTAACGAAATCAAAGATTTGTATATAAAAAAGGTAAGATATTTTGTATCTTACCTTTTGCAAATTATATAATTTATAATTTCTTTTTCAACTACTGCAAATTCGTATAACTATTTTTAGGAAAAATAATTCTTACTTCTGTTCCTTTATCCTTTTCTGAATTTAATTCTATTCCAAGACTTAATTTATCACATAATTTTTTGCACAAGTATAAACCAATTCCGGTAGATTTCTGTCCTATTAATCTTCCATTTTTTCCAGTAAAACCTCTTTCAAATACTCTTGTAATTTCTCCCTTTTTTATTCCAATTCCATTATCTTGTATGTATAAAGTGACTTTATCATTTTTTGATTTTGCAAATATCTCTATTTTCTTATTTTCATCTTTAGAATACTTGATTGCATTTTGTATAATTTGGTTAATAATAAAAGTTGCCCATTTACTATCTGTATAAACTTCATGTTCTAAATCTTTTAATTCCAAAGCTACTTTTTCATTTAGTAATGTAGTTTTATTTTTTAATATAGCATTATTTACAATTTCTTTTAGATTGTTTTTGGTAATAATATAGTCTTTTTCAACAGCATTGCTTCTTGCATAAAATAAGGCTTGTTCAGTATAATTTTCTACTTTGTCTAATTCTTCATCTATGCTTTTGGTGATTTCATTTTTATGATTTTCAATAATCATTTTACTTGCTGCAATTGGTATTTTTACTTCGTGAATCCATAATTCTATATATTCTTTATAATCTTCTTGAATACGTTTATAGTAATTTACATTTTCAAGCATAGATTTTCCTGCATCTAGCATGACTTCTTTTAAAATTTTGCCTTCTGTAAAATTAGCGTTTTTTATAATTTCAGAAATCAAATACTTTTCATGTAATTCTTCCATATTATTTTTTAATTGATTATAAAAATGTTGTTTTCTTTTATATTCAACAAATATGGAAATGGATACAACGATAATGATAATAGCAGCTATGTAAATTTGTGCAATAATTCCGATTTGATAAGCCAATAATAATATTTCTATACTAATTAAGGCTAATAGAACACTTACAATTAACAATACTTTATCTTTTATAAAATCACTAAATTTCATTTTAATATATACCCCTGTCCTCTTTTGGTTTCTATTCTATCATGTAATCCTAATTCTTCTAGTTTTGTTCTTAGTCTTTTTATATTGACATTTAATGTATTATCATCAATAAATTCTTCACTTTCCCATAAATAATCCATGATTTCATCTCTTGATACCACTTCATTTTTATGAGTACTTAAATAGTATAAAATAGTATATTCATTTTTTGTTAAGCCCATTTTCTGATTATCTTTTTCTATAGTTCTTTCTGCTATATTTAATACAAAATCATGACAGTCAATTTTTTCTGGATTTCTTCCTGCATTTTGATTTCTTTTTAATAAACCATTTATTTTTGCAAGTAATATTTGTATATTATATGGTTTTGTAACATATTGGTCTGCTCCATAATTTAGACTCATTAATTCATCAATTTCATTATCTCTACTTGTTACCATAATAATTGGCACATTAGATACTTTTCTTACTTCTTTGCAGACAAATTCTCCATCTGTATATGGTAAATTAATATCTAGTAATACCAAATCTGCATTTTCATCTAATATATCTTGTATTGTATTATCAAAATTTTCTAATCCTTTTGCTTCAAATCCATTTTTATTTAAAAATGTTTCTAATTCTTGTCTTAGTTTTTTATCATCTTCAACAATTAAAATTTTACTCACTTTTTAATGATTCCTTTCTTAATATTATATTTACTAAATAGAAAATCAATTTTTCTATTTAGCAGAATACATTAAACTTTTCAATCTTTTTCTTTTTTCATTTCATTGTTATTATACGAATTTTTAGTTATTTCGTCAAATATTTTAATTTTATGAGTTCATTAAATTCTTCCTCAAGCTCTTTTTTTCTTTTCTCATCTTTTGTCATTGCTAATTCTGAAGTAATTTGTGATATCTTAAAATCTAATAATAGTTTATCATTTTCATGTTTATTTTGTAGTTTTTTACTTCTTTCTTTTTCATATTGTAAATAAGAAGAATAATTTCCTTCATATTCTATAATTTTATGCTTTTTTATAACTAAAATATCTGTTGCAATATGATCAATAAATGTTTTATCATGTGTAACAAATAAAATGGTTCCATTGTATTCTTTTAACAAATTTTCTAAACTTTCAATGGATTCTATATCTAAGAAATTAGTAGGCTCATCTAATATCAATAAATTGTTGTCTGATACCAATATCTTAGCAATCGATACTTTTACTCTTTCTCCACCACTTAAATCTTTTATGTTTTTTTCTAAGTCTTTATCTTTGAATAACAAATTTGCCAATATATTTTTTACAATCATTTCTGATTGATTCGTATCTTGCATGACATTTTGTAATACATTTTTACTAAAATCTAAGTTTGAAAAATCCTGCGAAAAATATCCTATTTTTATATTTGGATTTACTCTTATATGAAAATTTCCATTTATGATTTGATTGATCAGTGTTGTCTTTCCTGCTCCATTTTCTCCTATTAAAGCTGTTTTTCGATTGGTTTTGATAACACAACTTGCATGTTCAAATAATTGTTTTTCTCCTAATTGGATATTTAAATTTTCAATATGGATTGCTATTTTATTTTTTGTATTTTCTTTTGTTTGATATTTCATATATATTTTTTGATTGTTTTGTGGTTTTTCTTTTACTTCTAATTTTTCTAATCTAGTTTGCAAGGCATTTGTGTGTCCTTCCAATTTCTCTCTTATGTTTTCAACACCTCTTTTATGTAGTCTTGCTTCAGAATTTCCCATTCTTTTTGGTGTTTTTCGAATTTCTTTTGCTGTATTTTTTGAAACATGAATCGCTTTTTCTAATCTTTGTTTTTCATTTATATATTGTATATATTCCCATTCTTTTCTTTTCGTTTCAGCCTCTTTTTGTAACTTATATTTTGAATAATTTCCTTCATATCTATTTACTTTTCCATCTTTTATTTCTATAATAGCTGAACAAATTTCATCTAATAGACTTCTATCATGAGATATAATCAATATAGTTCCTTGATATTTTTTTAATTCCTTTTCAATATGACTAATCCCATTTCTATCTAAATTGCTTGACGGTTCATCTAATAATAGAATGCCATTTTGATGTAATACTTTTTGATGAAATGCTTCTTTCTTTTTCTCTCCACCACTTAAATTTCTATTTTTATCATTTATTTCTTCAAATTGCTCCATATATATGATATTTTGCTTACGAATAATTTCTCCTGTATCTGGCTCTATTCTTCCAGCTATGATGTTTAATAAAGTGGTTTTTCCTGAGCCATTTTGCCCTACAATCCCTATTTTTTCATTTTCATATACTTTTAAATCTTCAATTTCTAATATCTTTCTATCACCATAATATTTTGATATATTTTTTAATTCTAATACCATAAAAACTCCTCCTTTAATCATATTAAAGAAGGAGTTTATTATTTATTACTTTAAATTTCATATAATTTTTGTATATATTTCTACACGTTAATTTGGTAGTTTTTATATATAGTACCTTAAAATTTGCATTATTAATAAACCATTCTAAAATATGATTACATCTTATTTTATATTGTCTAGTTTATTAATAATAATCATTTTCCCACCATTTTAACCTTTCTTTTCAATTCATTTTTATTTTAACATATATTTATTTATTTTTCAATAGAAAATTTACTCTATTGTTGGATCTCCCAGATAGTAAATCTTTCTCTTGAAAATAAACTTGTTTGTTTTTTTCCAATAGAATAATAAGCAAGCAATGACAAAAATAATTGCTAGTACAGCTAATGTAACATGAGAATATTGATCAAAAATTGCAAGCATATTTGCCCAATTTTCTCCTACTTTATTTCCTATTGTTAATAAAATGGTATTCCAAACAGCAGATCCTGATATAGTATAAATTAAGAATTTTCCCATAGGCATCTCACTCATTCCTGCTGGTATAGAAATTAAACTTCTGACAATTGGAATAAATCTACAAAAAAATACCGTTTTACTACCTTTTTCGTCAAACCATTTATCTGCTTTATCAATATCTTCCGTTTTTAATCTAAGTATTTTTCCCACTTTTCCTGAGACTAATTTTTTTAATCTTTCTTTATTTAATATTCTTCCTACATAATATAGCACAATGGCACCAACCAATGAACCTAAAGTTGCAGCTATAATCATGACTACAATATTTAAACCTGTGTATGTTGTCATAAATCCACCAAATAATAAAACAGCCTCTGATGGAATTGGTGGAAAAATATTTTCTATTGCTATTAATAAAAATACTCCCAAATATCCAAATTGTTCCATTATGGATAACATTATCTCTTGCATATATCTTCTCCTTTAATCATTCATTTCCTTCTGTCCATTATATTCATTTACTAAATATAAAGGTCTATTTTTACTTTCATTAAAGATTCTTCCTAAATATTCTCCTATAATTCCAAATAACAATATTTGTACGCCAGAGAAAAATAGAATCAATAATATAATTGCTTGATATGCTTGGATCATTGTACTTGTTATAATACATTTTGCAATTACATATACAAAATATACAAATAAAATAATAAATGTTGGTATACTAATATATGTTGATATTCTAAGTGGTGATGTCGTAAATGATGTAATTCCATCGATTGCTAAATCTATTAGCTTTTTATAATTCCATTTTGTTTGCCCTGCAATTCTTGGGTCTCTATCATATAGTACTTCTTTTTTCTTGTATCCTATCCAACTAAACATACTTTTTGAATTTCTTTGAGATTCTCTCATTTTTCTCAAGGCATTCACACATCTTCTGTCTAATAATCTAAAATCTCCTGTGTCTTGTTGAATTGGTACATTTGTTAAATGTTGCAAAACTCTATAATACATTTTTGATGTAAATTTCTTTAGCCAAGTTTCTCCTTTTCTTGAACTTCTTTTGGCATAAACATCATCATATCCTTCTTCCCAGTATTTTACCAATTCAGGAATCAATTCTGGTGGATCTTGTAAATCTGCATCCATAAAAATAACACAATCTCCTGTTGCATAATCTAATCCTGCAATCATAGCAATTTCTTTTCCAAAGTTTCTAGAAAAATCAACATAGCATATTCTATTATCTTTTTCTCTATATTCTTTTATTAAATTAATGGTATTATCTTTACTTCCATCATTTACAAATAAAATTTCAAATTCATAATGCTCCATAGAACTCATTAATTTTTCTAATCTTTCATATAAATGTGGTAATGATTCTTCTTCATTATATGCTGGTATAATTATGGTTATTTTTTTCATTTTATTCTCATTCCTTTCTTAAGGTCAAAATTGGTTAAAAAAGAATTATTTCTCAACCCTTTCACTTTTCTGCCCATTTACTTCTTTCTTTGTTTTAAATGCAAAAAATTTACTTATAAAAAAGTTTAGAATGACAACAATCACTGTAATGGTTACTTTTGTGATGACATATTCTACATGTAAGACTGTATAAAGTAAAAATACACCTGCCATTTCTAATACCATCGTAAACGATCTACCTAATATAAATTTAAAAAATTCTGTCCATTTTTCTTTTGCAGTTTCCGCTGTAGAATTAAATACCATTTTACGATTGGTAAAATAAGCAAACAAAATAGAAATAATAATTCCTATTGTACTTGCTATATTTCCTTCAACCTGAAATGCTTTTACTAATATTGTTGAAACTCCTATATTAATGAGTGTTGTTAATACACCAAATATTAAATATGATATGGTTTCTCTTGTACATAATTTTTTTATAATTTTTTCCATTTTTCTTCACTTTCTTATTATTTTCTTTATTAAATTTAAAGTTCATTCCATATTTTTTATTTGTATCTTCTTTATATTTTTCATTATCATTCGTTAAAATCGCTACTATTATATCAATAAATATATTTCTTGTAAAGCATATGATTATTGCTTATTCTTAAAATAATAACTTTTTATCATTCCTGGAATGAATAATAATATATATAATATTTTGTTTTCTATTCCTTTTATGTTTCCTATGTTATATTGTTTTGTTAAATAACCAAATAAAATATAATGTTTCATAACATATAACCTCTTTTTTAGAGAAATTCCTCGCATATCATGTTGTTCTAAAATCTCTTTGAAATATGCAAAATGTCCATATGGATTTTCTTTAAAAACTTTTCTAATATTTTTGGTATATCCATCTTCTTTGTAATCGCATATCATAAGTGGTTTATTGATACATTTCATTTTATATTTCAAATCCATTTCATGATACATCCTGGCTTCTGTTGAAAACTTTTCATGATTTTCAATTTTATACTGATACTGTTTTCGGATATCTGCAAAAAATACAATTGCTTTTTCTCCAGTTTCTCCGCTCTTTAAAATATAAATCAAACATGGTGGTCTCTTCTTTTCGAAATAAGTTTCCAATATTATTTCCGTTTAAATCATATTTTAAAAAGCACAAACCATATAAATCATTTCTCTCTCTTGTTTCATAATAAGCTTGTAAAATATCATAAAATGCATTATCTGAAAATATATCATCAGAGTCACACTCTACAATTAAATCTCCATTAGCATATTGAACAACATTGTTAATAGCTGACATTTTGCCCTGATTTTCTTGTTTATGATATTGTATCTCTATCTTTTGTTCATTTACATACTGATGGATTACTTCTTCTGTATTGTCTGTTGAACCATCATCTATAATGAGCCATTGTAATTGTACACTTTGCCTTACTTCATCATTTAGTTCTAAGTTTTTCACAATGCTGTTGTATAAATTACCAAGCATATTGGCCCTATTATATGTTGGTGTAATAATGGATAATTTCATAATTATTCTTCCTTTAATAATTTTTCTAATTTTTTGATGATATGCTGATTATCATAAGTTTGTTTTTTCTCATCAAAGGTTTTTACATTATTTTCAATAATATATTTTAATTTATTATAAATTTCATGTTCATCATTTTCTACAATTACTGCATTTTTATAATTTTCAACTGCTTCTCGTGCTGCTGTATTGGTAATGATAATTGGCTTATTCAAAATTTTTGCTTCTTCTAGCACCATACCATATCCTTCAAATTTGGAAAGTAAGCAAAAAATATCTGCTTGTTTCATATATGGATATGGATTTTCTTTGGCACCTAATAAGAAAAATGTTTCTTCTAAATGTTCATCTTTTATTAATTTTTCCAATTTTTCTCTTTCTGGCCCATCACCAATAATATAAAATTTATTCATATAATGATTTGCAATTAATTCTCTATGAATACGAATTAATCTATCAATTCCTTTTTGTTCTACTAATCTTGCTACTGTCAAGAAATTGATTTGGTGATTATCAAAAGAAAAGTCTATTTTTTCTTCTGCTTTTTCTATTACTTTCTGTGCATTTATATAATTATAGATAACCTCTTCTGTTGGTTTCATATTCGGATATCGTATGTCAAACACTTCTTGATTATCTTTACTAACAAATATCAGTTTTTGATATTTGTTATAAATCCTTCTATCTATGAGTAATTTTAGTTTTGCTTTTAATCCATTTCCATATACTTTTGAAATATCATTATGAATCCAAGCTATTTTCTTTGTATTTTTATTTTTTGTGCTAAATAGCCTTGTAATTGGTCCTTCTAAGAAAGCGATTTCTATATCATAATTACCTTGAATATATTTTTTATAATATTGTTTTTGGAAGCATAAAATCTTTAATGGTATTTTTATTTTTTCAAACTGACTAAATTTCTTGTATGGTTTGTCAAATATTCTTTTTACTTTTATCTTATCATTTAAACTTTTTTCTAACTCACCTTTTCCATAAATCGTAAATATCGTAATGTCAAATGTATCACATAAACGATTTGCCATATCAACCAATACTCTCTCTGCTCCGCCTAACGTTAAACTGGTTATTCCAAATATTATCCTTTTCATATTTTCATGTATTCCTTTCTTAATGCTTCAAACATGGTTAGGAAAGAATTAAATTTTGGCTAGGAAAACAAGTTTGAAATTTATGAGACGTACTTATTTGTACGTTGATTAAATTTCAAATGAAGTTTGACAACGCCAAAATTTTAATTATTTTCTAACCTAAACAAATTTTTCTTGTAACTTATCTCTTATAAATTTAATTCTCGCTAAACTTGTATACAGTTTTAATGTAACACCATTAACACTTCTCATATACAAATTTTTTAATCCTTTGTCTTTTAAATAGGTATTTTCCTTCCAATTTGTAAATTGTGTATTCAACGATTTCCATGCCAAATGAATCATTTCTTTTCTTTCTTTTTTATTTTCAATCATTACCATTCTAAGCATAGAACTACATAAAATATATCTTGCATAAGTGTATTCTATTTCTTCTTTGTATTCTTCAAACAAATTATTTGCTTTGTAATATTCAATAACATGTCCTAAAACATCAATAATTTCTTTTGTTCTTGTATTTTGTACATTTGAGATAGAGTCTTCTCTTTGTACATAATGAATGAATGGTTTTTGAACAATTCCATAATTATGTATCAATGGCAATAGTTTATAGAAAAACTCTACATCTTCATATCGATATCCTTTTGGAAATTCTAAATGGTTATCTTGTACAATTTCTCTTTTAATTAGTTTATTCCATGCAACAACTCTTGTATGGATAAACATTTCTTTTTTATTACTATATTGTTTTCCTTTGCTTTCTAATGTCTTATCTGGATATTCCCATAGAAAATCACATTCTACATAATCCAAATCTTCTTTTTTTGCTTTATTATACATTTCTTCATACATATTGGTTTCAACATAATCATCAGAATCTAAAAAAGCAATATATTCTCCCTTGGCATGTGGAATTGCATAATTTCTAGCATCTGATAACCCACCATTTTCTTTTTCCAAATAGATAATTTTATTTGGATATTTTTCTACAAATTGTTTGGCAATCTCCTCCGTCCCATCTTGACTTCCATCATTCACAAGCAAGATTTCAATATCTTCTAATGTTTGATTTACTAAAGATTGCAAACATTTTTCTATGTAATTTTCTACATTATAAAATGGAACAATGATACTAACCTTTATCATGATTTATCGCATTCCTTTCTAAGGCACAAATAATGAAATTTTGCGACGCCAAAATTGTAATTATTTTCCAAGTTTTTTTCTTAAACTTAAATACCATCTTATGTTTAAACTTAAAATTATTTTTCTAAATAATTGTCTTGTATCTTTCGCCTTAATATTTTTTGTCATGTTTCTTTTTTTAATTTCTTTTATATATTGCTTTTGATCTTTTTTCTCTAACGTTTCTATTTTTAATAAAATTGCATTTGTATAATAAATTTTTAATGTTTCTGCTATTTTTTTGTTTAATTTATATCTCTCAATTTTTAATAAAGCTTCATCATATTGTTTTAATGCATCATTTGCTTTTTTCTTTGTTTTTTCATAACTGTCATTTCTTGTAATGCTTCCTTTTACTTGTACATAATGATATCCATAAAAATTAATAGAAATCATTGTTTTGGCAAGTACAATCACAAATGGCATTAATCCAAAATCCTCATGTTCTGTTCCGACCTTAAACTCTAATTTGTTCTTTGTAAATATCTCTTTTTTTATCACATACACACAAGGAGAATCTAATAAAACATCTGTTGAATATAGTGTTTCAAATCCTTCTTCTCCTGTTTTATTTTCAAATACAGGTCCACTAACTGTTTCTATGACATTTCCTTTTTCATCTTCTCTTTGTAATTTAAATTTAATTAAATCTAGACCTTTTTCCATATATTGTTTTACCAAACCATACAAATGGATATCTAAATAATCATCTGCATCCAAAAACAAGATATATGTTCCTTTTGCTTTTTTAATTCCATAATTTCTTGTATCAGCAACCCCTGTATTTTTCTTTTGGTAATAAGAAATGATTTTTGGATTTTTTTCTTTATATTCTTGTATAATTTTATCAGATGCATCTGTACTTCCATCATTAATTAATACAATTTCCAAATCTTCATCTTTTTGTTTTAAAACAGATTCCATACATCTTTTTAATGTTTTTTCCGCATTATATACGGGAATAATGACACTTAATTTTTTCAATATTCTCTCCATCTTTCTTTTTAAAATATTGTTTCTAATTGAAGATGTCCAAACAGAAACGTCCCCAATTGTCCGAATTTTAAAATAATGTTTCTAATGTTTTTACAATGTTTTCATTATATGTTTCATAATCAAATGAATTGTTTATTTCATATCCATTTTGTATAAATTCTTTCATTGCATTATATATAGATTGTGTATCTTTTTCTACAACCATTCCTCTTCCGTCTTCTACTTGTTCATAATCAGATACTTTTGTCGTGATGATTGGTTTACGCAATACAAAACTTTCTAAATATACAACTGGATATCCCTCATATTCAGAAGATAGAATCACACAATCACTAATTGCAAAATAAGGATACGGATTCTTTTTTCTCCCCAAAAAGAGAATTGTATCTTCCAAGCCATATTCTATAACAAGATCTTTATAGAATTTCGTATCTGGTCCATCACCAACCAATAAAATTTTAAATAGAAAACCATCTTCTTTTAATTTTTTGGCAGCTTCTATAATTCTTGTTAACTTTTTCTGTAATTCATCATGTCTTCCTACATTTAGAAAAACTGGAATTTCTTTTTTGGCTAATTCTAATACCACTTCTTCTGTAATAGCTTCTTTTGATTTTTCTTCAAGTCTTTTTCCGTTTATCATATTGTTACATACAATAACCTTTTCTTTCATATCTGGAAAACTTTCTATAAAGTGATTTTTTCCTTCATTTGAAACAAATATGATATATTTAAATTCTCTGCAATGTAAATTTTCAAAAAATGCAATCATCTTTTTTCTATCTCCATGATATAAACTAAGATAATCTGCATGACACCATAATGCTGAATTTTTTGATGCTATTCTTGCCATAAAACTACTTGCTAAAGAATATGTAGCAAAGCTTGCTGAAAAGTCAAATTTGTTTTTATATTTTATGATAAATTTTATTCTATTAAATAAATTACATATCTTTCGCAAAATAACATTTTTATTGTTATTGGTGTTGTATTCTACAACTTTTATTTTGTTACTTAATCTGTCTAAAAACACACCTTCTCTTTTTTCTAATGCAATCGTTATGTCATAACCTCTTTCTGATAAATCATTTACTAATGTAACAAGCGCTGTTTCTATTCCGCCTAAGTCTAAGTTATGTGTTGCAAAAAAAAGTTTTTTCATTCATTTTCTCCTCTATTTAGACATTATTTTTTCTTTATTATCTTATCATTATATTGTTTTTTTTTCAAGGAACAATAGGGGGCTTTTTTAACATTTTTCTGTTCATAACACATTTCAAAGCCCGCGTCATTGTTCGGCGCCAAATTTTACGTTAGTAAAATTTGTGTGCGAAGAAAAAGTACTTCCTATACAATAAAAAAGCTAAAGCGGAAAACTTTCATAGTTTTCCGCTCTTCTATTACAAATGTTCTACTAAAATCTGAGAAATTGTAAATATTTGTAATACCAAAATAGATATTGCAACAAACTTCGTAACTTTTTCCTCGTTATATAAAGATTTTACTTTTACAACACTTCCCAATAATAACATTACCAATGGCAATATTGGTAAGAAATATCTACCTTGTATACCTGCTATACTTGTTTGTCCCACTGTTGTCCATTGTACATATAAACTTGTAAATATTAGTCCTACAATTGCTAATATGACTAATGATATCCAAACAATTTGATATTTTTTTAATTTGTCTTTCAATTCATTATCTGTAATTGCTGTAAATAGATAAATTCCTAAAAATGCATATGGCACAATAGAATATAGTTTAATTAACTCGCCCCATCCTAAATCTGCTCCAAATAAGGATAGTAGATAATTACTACCATTAAGGTTGAATGTATATAACACATTTTGTATGTATAAAATCGGATTTTGTAATGCTAGCAGTACTTGAATTTTTGAATCTCCTTCTCTAAATGTAGATAAATATCTACTAGATATTGCTAACCAAATTAGATTTATCATTACCGCAATTCCTGCTATCACACAGAAGTTTAATATTTTATTTTTATTTCCTGCATTTTTGAATTTCTCTTTTGGAATAATCAAAATTAATCCAACTAATGGTATATATACAATCTTACATAATGCAATAACAATAGATGAAATGAGTAGAATTCCTTTTTCTTTAATCCCCAGTTGTTCTTTTTTTTCAAAGGCTAAATGTAATATATAAGCAATATAGAAAAATGCTACAGAAATTGTCATAGCATCAGGAGATAAAGATGTAAATCCTTCTATCGCAATTGGTATCATAGCTGGTATTAATAACAATTTTTTTCCAAACGGCATAAGTTTTATTGCAAAATACAATACCAATAATGCAAATATCATATTAACGATCCTTCCGCCATATGTTATCAAATATACATTATCTGTCACTAATCTTGCTAAAGCTATACCTGTTGCTTGTGGTATATATTGTACAAAAGAATATACAGCTGCTGTTTCTGGATTTAAGATTCCCTTATTATCTTCATTTAGTTTTACACTTAAAAGTTGTTTCATTGTTTGATAATCTATTGCTGTCCAATTAGTTGGAAATACCTTTGATACACCTTCTGGCATCATAGAGCCTTGTACTCCATCTTCTTGTGGAGTCATTAGTGTTCCTTGTGATACCTCATATGCTTTTAACCAATGATAATATTCATCATGATTTTTAAATGTTGGCATTGTTACTAAAAAGAATACACATGCAAGCGGTGCTATCATTAAAAAGATATTTTCAATCCTCATTCCTTTTTTATAATAAATAATACTTGATACAATATAAACTCCTAATATAAACACACTTAGAACAACGGAATATATAACTGTTCTAATATCACTTTTATATAAATCTTGAAAAATGATTGAAGCTCCTTGCATTTCTTCGCCATTTACAGTTAAATGATTTTTTTGAAATTCATTTTTATCTGTATATTTTACACTATAAAATCTATTGGCTCCTTCAAGATCATTAAATCTTATAAAGATTTGATATTCTTTATCTTTTGAATCCTTTTGTTTTTCAAATTCCAAAGTATATTGTGATGTTTCTCTTACATAATTACGTAAAATCTCTTTTTCTTCTATCACATTTCCATCAGCATCTTTTATTCCTACTGTTACTTTTCCACCACAATTTACATCCTCTTTATATGGTTCGAAATCTATTTTTACTTTTTCTAAGTTATTAGCAACTGCAACAAAAGTTTGTACAATTTCAGTTCCTGTTGTCACCTCTTCCAATGTTCCCGTTTCCAGTTGTATGTCTCCTGATGTATAAAGTTTTTCTTCTATTTTTAGTGAATAATTCGCTATTAAAATAATTATCAAAATGGCTATTGTTAAAATACCATAAAATTTCCAATCTTTTTTAAAATCTATTTTCATCTTTTTATCTTCCTTTTACCTTCGTTTATATTTTCTTACGTATTTACTTTATATTTAGTAAGATAACTCCAATAATAATTAATACAATTCCACCAATTGCATAAGCATTTAGATGTTCCTTAAAAATAAATACACCAGCTAATATAATTAAAATTTGTGTAATGGCTGTAATAATTGGATATATATAACTCAAGTCAAAATTTTTAATAATATAAAAAGTATATATTAAAAAGCTACCGATATATGCAATAAAGCCTAGCATTGCTTTTAAGCCCATAGAAAAATTAAATGTCCCATCCTGTATAGCAATTTGAATATTACTTGATCCTGCTTTTACTAAAATAAGTCCTCCTACTGTTAAAACCAAATATACGATAATACTAAGAATTTTCATCATTTGTTTCCTCCTTTATCTTTTTTTCTAACTTTTCTACCTTGGCTGACAATATCGCATTTTCCTGTATTAAGGTCGTAACTTTTTCAAATAATTTTGAAAATGCCAAACTAATATAAAATATAATAACAATTATCAAAAATAGATAAATTAGAAACAAAGCATTTGTTGGTTCTGCTATATGTAACACTTTAGAAATCCAAATAACAATATTCGGAAAAATAGCACAAAGCAATGTTATGAATCCAAAACATAGCCATAAAAGTGTATATCGATAAGATAATTTTTTCTTTTGTGTAACAGTTAAAATAAATATACAAAAGAAAAATGTTGCTACAATTAAGATTATCTGTAATCCACGATTCATTTTTTTTCCTCCTCTAATGATTAATAATCTAATTTCTGATTATCCGTAACATATAAGCATTATATTTCTCGATTCTTAAAAATACATGCCAATACAACTGCTAGTCCTACTTTTACAGCATAATATATAGATTTTATTGGTGTAATTGAAGATGATCCGCTATCTCTTTCTTTCATCTTCATTGGAATTTCTATGATTTTAAAATCATTTTTTGCTATAAAAGCATTTGTTTCTGGTTCTGGATAGTCAACTGGATAATTTTTTGCAAATATACTTATTACTTTTTTACTTGCTGCTCGATAACCTGATGTTGTATCTTTTATTTCTTTTTTTGTAAATATTTTTATAATTTTAGAATAAAGCACAATTCCCATTCTTCTAATAAATGTAGATTGAAACCCTTCTTTTTCTAAAAATCTAGAGCCTATGACCAAGTCATTTCCTTCTTCAACCTTTTTAATAAGTTCTGGTATATACTTAGGATCATGTTGTCCATCTGCATCCATTTGAATTGCCACATCATAATCATTTTCATATGCATATTTATAACCTGTTTGAACTGCTCCTCCTATTCCCAAATTAATCGGTAAATGTATAACATGAAAATTGTTTTGTCTTGCTATTTCTAAAGTCTTATCTTTTGAACAATCATCTATGATGACATAATCAACATCAGGGCAAATTGATTTTAAATTGTTTATAGTATTTACGATTGCTCCTTCTTCGTTATATGCTGGTATGATTACTAGTGCTTTCATTTTTTCCTCCTATATTCCCATAAATTCTATATAAATTAACAAAAGTCTCTCTTTGTTTTTTCAATGTTGCTTTTAAAGTTAAAAATGTGATTTCTAAATTTAAAAAACACATAAATGCATAACATTATTTTCAAAAATAATTTGTTCTTCAGAAAAATGATCCCATGATTTCTGTTCAAATTGTTCCTTTATTTCTTGATTACCTTCTATAATATTAAATTCTCTACCTGTATACAATTTTAATATTCTACTCACACACCAATCAGCAGAATATGCCTTAATATTGATATCTCCTGATGCTCTTAATTCTGGATATACATATTGTGGTGTTTTATCTCTGTAAATTGCAATTGTATCTACTGTATTTCCGGTTTTTTCTTCATAGTTCAATATTTTTTGATTAATTTCTAAAGTGATTTGTTTATCCATATAATTTCCAATATAATTGTCTCTTGTATAATCCATAAAATATACATATTGTACTAATAAAAATACAATAAGTATGCAAATCACTATATCTTTTACTACCTCTTTTATATCAAATTTTGAGAATAAATACAACCCTAAAATTCCAATAATAGCTGCCATTGGATATGAGCTTCTAGCAACAAACCATATTGAATTTGTATCTTGTAACATTTGTGGTACTACTGTTGCAAATAATGTACCTGCAATTAAGTAAAGCGCCCCTAATATTTTTAATGTTTTTTCTTTTATGCTAATGTTTTCTCTTATGGCTTTATAAATGATAATTCCTAGTAATATAATACCTATTGCTAAAAATAAATATTTAGGTAATAAATCATAGCTATCTACCAGCATTCTTCTAGTTCCATCCATGACCTTTGCAAATGATTCTGAAAAAATCATCTCTCCATTTACTCTCGTATTTGTAAAGCAAAATCGTACTAATAAGAAATTCAATAGAGCTGGGATTCCATATGTTAATGCAACAATGACATTATTTACAATGAATTCTTTTATATTTTTTGAATATTTTATGATATAGATTAATGATATAGCAACAAATAATCCAACAGTTCCTTGATAGCAACAATTTGCAATTATCATTAAAATTCCTGCCCATATAATGGATTTCTTTTTTCCTTGGAAAAATTTATCCATTTGTTCTACGGCTAATACACATAATAGAACAGATAAAACCATGATTCCTTTTTCTATGTACAAAAATAATTCCAAAGAAAATGGATTGATTAACATTAAAGTAGCAATGATAGCACTTACTATATGATTTTTTATATCTTTTTGTATTAATTTGTTTAATCTATACAATGCAGTTATCATGCAAATCATGGCAAATACATATGACAAGATATATGTCCATTCATTACTTAATTTTAATATTCCCATGACTATATATGTCGCAATAGCTGTTACAACTCTTCCGCAAGATAAAAAGTGTTTTACACTATGCATTAAGTCATTTGTAAAAACACTGTATGTATCTGGAGCATATTGTAATTTACAAAGTGCTCCAAAAAATACAATGGTTATTATTGTAAACATATATAAATTTTTATCTGTTATGATTTCTTTTGTTTTTTCTTTAAACTTTTCCATCTCTATTTTTTTCCTTTCTTAAATAAACATGATTTGAGATTAATAAGAAATTAGAAAATTTCCTATTTTGGAAAAATACTTTGTCACACACTACAAGCCCTATTCCTATTAAAGTGATGATCATACCTATATAGAAACCTTCTGGACAATAAACAAATTCAATTGTGTGTTCTCCTTTTTCAATATCAATTCCAATTAAATTTTCTGCAATTATTTGTTTTTCTACACTTTTACCATCTATTTTTACTGTCCACCCCTTATCATTGATAATAGATGTTAAAAGCAATCCTGATTCTTCTACTTGAATCGTTCCTTTTAGATAATGACTCTTATTTTCTTCTATGTCTAACTGTGTTGTTTTTAATTTGTCATACATTTTTCCCCATACTTTAGGATGAAATTCATAACACTCCCAATTAAATCCTTTAAATGATTCTTTGTCTATTTTTATTATTGTATTCTTTGTTTCTTTTGGAATATACACTACATTACTTGCTTCTGCATTAACTTCTGAAGCAGATACATAACTCTTTCCATCTACATAAATGGTAACACCTTTTGTTGAACCATTGACAAGTTGATAAACAATATAATATTCTTTTTCATTTTCGTTTTGGATTTCTATTGTTATGCCATTTTCATCTTCTTTTATGGTGCTGACTTCTTCTTTTGGTACATTTGAAAATGCATCTTCTTGAATGCCAGTAATTCCTTTCAATAAATGATTTTGATTTTCTAAAGGCTTATTGTCTTCTAATTCTATATATTTTGCTTGCTCATTTACCATAAATCCTATTGATAAGGCATATGGGTTTTTCAACAATTTTACTTGTCCATTATTTTCTATTTCTTCATATGTTTCATAATTTTGATCTTCCACCCTATCTTCTCGAAGAATTGTATATTTGATTCCTAATAATGAATTCATTGGTAAAGTCACTTTACTAGCGTTTTCTGTTATTAAATTTTGTCTGATTCCAAAGTCTGTTAAAAAGTCTTTATTCGCCTTTCCTGAAGTAGAACTATAATGTCCAAATCCATTATAGTGATATAACATAGAATCATTAATACTTCTATATTCTTCACTATTTATACGATAAAAATCATTTTCTTGAGATTTATATTTTTGAATGATATCATTTACTTTATTATATGAATTTACAAATTTTTCTCTTTTTACATAACTGATTTGATTTGTAATCTGATATCCATTTATAATCATTTCCAGGCAAACAAATATGATTAATGCTATTTTGAATATCTTTTTTATTTTATCCTTCTTACTATTTACATAAAAATAAAGTTGGCCTAATATAAACAAACATAAAATCGTAATGACAACATTGTTATTGGTAATATATTCTGGATATAACTTTCCAAATAAGGCTATGATGATACTTAATACAATTTGTCCTATCCATAATATTTTTAACTCTATTCCCTTTTCCATATTTTTACTAGCTAAAACAATCATAAGAAAACTAAATACAAACGAATATCTAAAAGGAAACCATACAGGACTTTGTAGCATATGGAATACTAAATTCAAAGGAACCAATACAAATGCCAATATGATAATAGCCATCAAAATAAAGTTTACGATTTTTTCTTTCTGCTTAATATTCTTGTTTAAAAAATATGTAAAACATAATAATAAACTCAAAGATCCACAATAAATATTCGGTGGACCAAATACCAATTCATCTCGTGAAAACGCACCTATCGTAATTTTGGAAAGAGCATCTAATGGATTAAAGTAAGTATCTATTTCAAAATTACTTGCTTGAATATCTGCTTTACTGTTGATTAAATTGATTCCTACTGGCAATAGTAATATAGCGGTAATTAAAATTGCAAAAATGCTTGCTTTACAATATATAAAAAATACTTTTCTAAATTGTTTCCAATAGTCTTTTTTGTTTGTGCTTTCAGTTTTTATGACTAAATTTGCAATGAAATATAATACCCCAAATACACCTATCATATAGCCAATATAAAAATTAGAAAAAATAGCTAATGACAAAAATATCAAATACACATTATATTTTTGTTCCTTAATAATTTTTTCTAATCCTAACATAACCAGTGGTAAATATATCACACCATCTAACCACATAATATTTTGTGAATATATGATGTTATAACTCATTAAAGCATACATGACTGATAATGCAATAATTTGATAGTTTTTTAATTTGGTTACTTTTAACAAGTATATGGCCATTGTTGTTCCTGCAAGGCCTATCTTTATAATATTTAAACATAGTATGGCTTCTATTATATGTTCTTGTTTAAAAAAACATAAAATAATATTTAGAGGACTAGAAATATAATAAGCAAATAGTCCATATGCATTACTTCCCAAATTCATAGAAAAATCATAAAATATACTTGCATTGTCAAAAAATATATTTCTAAAATATGCCAAGTAATTGATATATTGCCCTGACATATCCATTGTTAGAATTGTCTTATCGCCAAATGGATACATTCCTGTTAGGGCATATATCATCCCCATACTAATAGATGATATGATAAACGTTATCACACTTAGTTTCAAGGTTCTTTTCAATTGTGCTTTTTCCATTCTTTTCTCCACTTATTATAGTTCTTCAGCAAATCCTTTTTGCAATTTATTAAATATTAAATATCCAATAACAATTGCGACTAAAACAATGGCAATTAAAATCAAAATACTTTGAATATCTGGCATTGTTTGGTTATAAAAAATGTCACGATATCCTTCAATAATATATGTCATTGGATTTAATTTTAATATCCAAGCTGCTTCTGGTGGTAATGTTTCTACTGAATATACAATTGGTGTTGCATAAAATAATAATTGTAAGAATATACCTATAAAATGTTGTAAATCTCTTACATATACACACACACTAGAAACAATAAAAGATATTGCTAATAATAATAAGTATTGTGCAATAAATATTAGTGGATATACTAAAATATATTTTGTGATACCAATTCCACTAAAAATAACAAATGCAAATATGATAATAGTAGAAATTAAGAAATTTACTGCTTCACTGGTAACAACGGAAATTGGTAATATTTCTCTTGGAAAATATACCTTTTTTAGAATATTCCCATTTTCTATCATCGTAAATGCTGATCTTGAAATAGAAGTTGAAAAAAATGTCCATGGTATTAATCCACAGCACAAGAAAACAACATAGTTTTCTTGTGGATTTTTTAAAATCATCTGGAATACAATCGCATAAACTGCTATTTGTAATAATGGATTTAAAAATGACCAAATGACTCCTAAAAAAGAATTTTTATATTTTCCTCTAATTTCTTTTTTTACATTTGTTTTTAATAGTTCTCGATAATTATATAAATTTTTAAAAACATTTAACATTGATTATTCTCCTCTTTTTAGTATCTTTTTCAAAAATGGATATATGTGTAATTTTGTAAGTACAACATAGAATGGATGTTTAATTTTATATTCTAATGTATTTTCATAAAAAAGCATTTTATCTTCTTTTTTCTCTAAATTCCAATCTATATCGACATATTGTTTGTTAAAATTCTCTGCTAACCATTTATATTCTACTTGCTCACTAATAAAATATTTGGTGATTAATTCTTTTGTTATATCTTTATATGGTAATAAATTTTCAGCATTTTCTATTTTTTCTTGATTTGGATTGTTTTTTATATTTTCAAAAATATCTTCCATATTTTTTATCATGTTATCAATGGTAAATCCATCTAGTACCCTCTTTCTTGCCTCTTTTTTATAGTCTTCTAAGTTATTAAGAATTGTATTAATTCCTTCAACATATGGAGTAATTTCTTCCTCTTTATAATTCAAATCAAAAATGTCTTCTTCTTTTTGTAAACATGGTACAATGACTCCTACTTTTGAATTAATTAATTCCTTTTGTCCTCCCACATCACATGAAACAACTGGAACTCCCATGGCTAATGATTCATATGCCGTTAATGCTAGTCCTTCTTTTATAGAACAATTTATAGTTAAATCACTGATTGCATAAATTTTTTCTGTGTCTTTTACACTTCCCAAGAAAATCATTTTATCTTCTATTTTTTTCTTTCTTGCTTCTTTTTTGATTTTGTCTAGCAATGGTCCATCTCCAGCAATGATAACCATGAAATCATTTCTAGTTTTACTTAATTTATCTATAATTTCTAATAATAAATATGGTCTTTTTTGTTCTGCTATTCGACAAATATAACTGATAACGTATTTTCCGTTTGTTTCAATATGTTTTTCTTTTAAGATTTCTTCTTTATTAAATTTTTCTGGATTATAGATTTTTTCATCTACACCAATATATACTGTTCCTAAATCTTCTGGTTTTCTATGAAAATGGTTTACTAGTATTTTTTCACTATTTTTGTTACATAGATAGGTTTTATCAATTACAGAAGATACGCTACTTGAATCTCTTGAAAATCCGCCATTACGATTATACCATTCTTCCATATGTATATAATCCATGATTGGAATTTGTGGATATGTTACTTTTAAATATGGTAAAATATTATATCCAAATGTACTATTTGTATTAAATATAATATCTATATGATTCTTTTGGATTAGATAATTAATAAAGCTTATCCAATATTTTCTATCCAAAAAAGTTGTCAAATCATATACTTCTGCACTTTCTTCAAATTGTTGTCTCCATTCATTTCTATTTGGCTCTGTTGATACAATGATAAAATTGAATTTATTTTTGTCGCTACGTTTTACAATATCAAGATTAAATTTGTCTGCACCTCCCATTGTCATCCATGGTATAATCATTAATATATTTATCTTCTTGTTTTTTGCTTTTTTAGGAATTTCTATTTTATCAAATGTTTCGATGATTTCTTCCCAATCGTAATCTTCTTTTGGATATTGAATTGCTTTTTTTAATATAAATGCTTCTTTTTTCTCTTTTTGTTCTATTTCTTTGTTTATATTTCTAACATAATTCATGGCCTTTTCTCTGTTGTCTTCATTTGATTGTCTTAACTGGCTTTCTTCTTTTTTCTTTTGACGATACCAAAAGCCAAAGAAATTCATTCTAACTGGGAACATACCTTCTTTCATCATCTTTAGCCATAAACACCAGTCTTCATAGACATTTTTATCTCTTATTTCAAATCCATTCACTTTTAAAAATGCTTCTTTTCTTATCATAGCTGTCATAACTAAAATATTGTCTTGCATCATTTTTTTAGGTTGATACCATTTTGTCCATGTATAATATTGTCCATCAAAATTGATGGTATCTGCGTATGCCCAACTGGCTTTTGAGTTTGTCTCTAATGTCCAATAGGCACATTCTAAATAGGTATCAACAATCAAATCATCTGAATCAAGAAAAACAAGATATTTTACAGATTTACTTATTTTTTCTACTCCAAAATCTCTTGCAGCTGCTGGTCCTTCGTTTTCTTTATGATATACTTTTATTCTGTTATCTAATTTTTTGATGTCTTCTAATTTTTCTATATCTTCTTTATTGGTAGAACCATCATCAACAATAATCCATTCAAAATAAGGAAATGTTTGATTTAATACACTATTTACAGTTGTATCTATATATTTGTTGGTATTATAATATGGGGTTATTATTGCAATAATGGGGTCTTTTTCTTCATATTGCTCTTTTTCTTTTCTTTGTTTTCCTGGAAATATGTTTTTGTCTATATTCATACTCTCAATCCTTTCTAGGTACAAATTTTTAACTGATTGCTTTTATATATTCATCTACTACTTTTTCTGTGTCTCCATCCATTTTGATTTTTCCGTCACATAACCAAATGGTTCGATTACATAACTTTCTTACAGATTCCATACTGTGGGTTACAAACACCATTGTCTTTCCTTGATTTTTCAATTCTAACATTTTATCAAAACATTTATTTTGAAAATGTTCATCTCCAACAGATAATATCTCATCAATTAGCAAAATATCTGCATCTACATTTATAGCAACTGAAAATGCAAGCCTCATATACATTCCTGATGAATATGTTCTTACTGGATTATCTATAAAATTCTGTAATTCTGAAAATTCTATAATATCTTCTAATCTATCATCAATTTCCTTCTTGGTCAAACCAAAAATGGAAGCATTAAAATATATATTTTCTCTACCAGAAAAGTCAGGATGGAACCCTGCACCTAATTCTAGTAAAGAAGTCAATTTCCCATGTGTTTCAATTCTTCCTTTATTGGGATAGATAATTTTTGTAAGCAACTTTAATAAAGTAGATTTACCACTTCCATTTGTTCCAATTAATGCAACCACTTCACCTTTTTTTATCTTTGCATTAATGCCTTTTAAAACTTCCCTTTTTTCTTTTCTATTTCTTGAAAATAAAAATAATAATTTTTCTTTTATGGTATTTGCCTTATCTAAATACACATTAAATGTTTTATAAACATCATCTATAATAATACTATATTCTTCTTGATTTTCTTGCATATTTTATCTCATTCCTCTCCAAAGTTTAAATTTTTTAAACCTTTTTTCTTATCTGTTAAGCTTTGCTTATTATATCATAATTTGTCATATTGTAAAGTAAAAATAATTTAACTTTATTCAAATTGAAAATTTTTTTCAATATAAAAAGATGATGGATTATATATCATTAATACAATATCTGGTTTATATTCTTTTATGTATTCTATTTCACTTCCTTCAAAATGTCTTAAATCAATTGTTCTTAATTCTTTTACCCTTAAAGATAAGAAAGAAGAAAATGGTAATCCATAAGAATCTTGAATAACTAATACTTTTTTGTCAGACTCAGATGTTTCATTTTGAATGATAATTTCTGGGAAATCTCCTCCGAAGTAACAGGCGTATTTGTTTAACAAAATATCATCACCTAATAAATCTTTCACAATGATAGTATCTTCAAAACTGCCATTTTTTATATCCTCACTCTTATTAACTGATAATTGTGTTTCAAAGTTAGGTAATATATATTCAAAATCATCTACTCCACCATAAAATCTTCCATTTCGTTTTCCAATAGAACCTAAATAAGCATTTTTTTGTGTGATAATATGATAATGATTTATATCTGTATAAAAACTATCCATGTGAAAATTATATTCATTGTTTAATATTTCACTGATATGATTCACTGCTTCAAATGCTGTTTTTATTTTCCAATGATGATCTGTTACAAAATATTCTTCTTGTATTGGCATTTCTTTGAAATATTCTCTTAAATCTACTGTTTCAACTTGTTGTTCATTTAATGATTTTAATAAAGCATCTGCATTTTCATTTGCGTAATCGATAACCCCTGTTGGCAATTCCTCATTATCTCTTATTTTGTATGGTGCTTGAATATATATAAAAGGAATTCCTTCTTCATGGATACTCTTTTGCAATTCAGCAATATGATTTGCTCTTGTTACCATATCTTCTTTCTTTTGAAGAAATGTTAACATTCCATTGTTAAGTTTCACAACATCTCTTGTTGGATCATTACTATCCTCTAAATAATTTTTAAAAAGAATTCTTTGCACAAGGCCATATACATCCACAAATTCATCTTTTCCATATATTTCTTCATTAAACATGGTTTCTGTATTTTTAGTTAATTCAACTACCTTTTCATATCCGTCTGTTTCACTATTTTCAAAAATAGCAACTATTTGTGCTTTTAATTCTTCATACTTTGAAAACAGTGTAAAAATTAATGTAGAAAAAATGATGGCTAAAAATATAATAGCTACCACCTTTTCTTCAGTAATCTTATATTTTTTTATTGTGACTAATTCTTGATTATCTTTCATTTTTTTGCATTCCTTTCCTATCCTAATGTCTTAAAAATTAAAATATATAAATGGATTATATGTTCCTTTAATAATATAGCTTAGACATACATAAAAAATTAAAATTGTAGCCACTCCATAAATGACTTTGAATCCCTTTTTATCTTTATATTTTTGTAATGCCTTTCCAAAAGGAATACTAAATAAAATTCCCAATAACATATAGATTCCATATTCTTTCAAGTATAGAATTGCCTCTGAATTGATAAAGGTATTTCCTATCAATCCGAATAAGCTTTTTATATATTGTATCGCATAACCTAAATTATCACTTCTAAATAATACCCATCCTATCATAACAAAGAACATTGTGTAAATGTGTTGACATATGATAAGTACCTTATTTTTCATTTGCTTTTTATCTATCTTAGTTAGTTTTTCAATTGTTAACAATACAAAATAGAAAATTCCCCATGCAATAAATGTCCAATTGGCACCATGCCATAATCCTGTTAAAGTCCAAACAATAAACAAGTTTAATATTAGTCTTTTTTTACCAACTCTACTTCCGCCTAGTGGGATATATACATAATCCCTAAACCATGTACCTAAAGATATATGCCATCTTCTCCAGAACTCTGTGATTGTTTTTGAAATATAAGGAAAATTAAAGTTTTCTTCTAATTCAAATCCAAACATTTTGGCAAGTCCTATCGCCATATCGGAATATCCACTAAAGTCAAAATAAATTTGTAATGTATAACTAATGATTCCTAGCCATGCTAAAAGAACAGATAGTTCAGATGGTATCATTCCAAATGTGTAATCTGCTACGATTGCTAAAGAATTAGATAATAATACTTTTTTGGCTAATCCTTTGATAAATCGTTGTACACCTTGTGAAAATTTTTCAAATGTTTCTTTTCGTTCCTCTATCTGTTCTGCTATTGTTTTATATCGTACAATTGGTCCTGCTATTAATTGCGGAAAAAAGGCAATATATAATCCCATATTTAATGGATTTTTCTGTGCCTCTGCATCCTTTTTATAAATATCTAATACATAAGATATTGCTTGAAATGTAAAAAATGAAATTCCAATTGGTAATACAATATTAGGTATAACAAAATTTGTATGAAAGAAAGCATTTGTATTGCTAATAATAAAATTCAAATATTTGAAAACACCTAATATGGATAAATTGAAAATAAACATAAGAACAATCACGATTTTTACTTTTATCTTATTTTCTCTATACTTATCTACTAACCCTCCAAAAAACCAATTGGCTATGATTGATAATAACATAATTAATACAAAATAGGGTTCTCCCCAAGCATAAAATAATATACTGACTAAAAACAAAAATACATTTTTTAATGTCTTTGTTTTTCTTAATAAACCATAATATATTGCTATCACTATTGGTAAAAAGATGATAATAAATGTTGTTGTTGAAAATAGCATTTTTGTTTCTCCTATTCTTTGTTATGTAACCAATTTTCTAAATCATTAAATTGGTTTTCTGCTTCTTTGATTACTTTTTTTAGTTTATCATTACTTGCTCTTTTAAAATAATATTTTCGCAATATTGTTTCATAATTCATATCTCTAATAGGTTGATATCTATTAAAAAATTTTGATTCTTCAATAACTGTTTCTTGTTTTTTACTATATGTTAAATTGTAAATTTTTTGTTTATATAGCATAGATAATATCATAGAATGAAATCTTCCACATACCATATATTCCATTTTGGCATATTTTTCTAGATATTCTTCTATATTTTCTCTAAAAATTTCTACTTGAACACTGTCTTTGTATTCTTCAGGTACAGTGGATAGGATATTTTGAATTGCTTCACTATCCTTTTCAAATTCTGAAAATCCAAATAATGTTACTTTATAATTTCTTTTTGCAAATTTGATAATAATTCTCTTAATAAAGTCATTATAAGGTCCTTCTTTTTCTTTTAAGTCCTGTCTAATGGCTAAACTAATAACAGATATTCCTATTGTATTTTTTTCTTTTTCAACATTTTTTACTGGTAATGTAAAAGCCATATCTGGTGCTTGTCTTACTTGTGGAATTTCTTTAAATAAATTATATGATTTTTTATCACGAAAACAAATTCCTCCACATAGTGAATATGTTTCCTTTGCTAAATTCAGATATTCTTCTGTTTGATATGGTCCAAAATTGCAAGACATGTAAAAGAACTTTTTATTTTTTTCATTACATCTTTTTACAAATTTATTTACTTCTTTTAGTTCATGTCTTGCATATTCTGACTCCATAAAGATAGAGCCGCCTACATAAAGGTAGGCGTCAAAATCTTCTATATGTATTTTATCAAAATCTCTATTTTCATAAAGATAATGTAAATTCTCAAAATTTTGATATACTTTTTCATATTCCTTTTCTACAACATGTATATAAAAATCAATATTTGGATATCTCTTTAATAGTAAATAGATAAATAAATTGTCTCCTAAATTCACTTTTGTATAAGCAAATAGTAATATTTTGGTCTTATTTCCCATAACAAGTCCCCTTTTCTATTGGATCGTTACTTTTATTTTTTTCTCAAACATTCCATCTAATGTTCTTACAACAATATTCGTTGTTCCTTTTTTCAATCCTCTAAATCGATTATTGTATACTCTTATGATTTGAGGATTTTCTGCATACCATTCTAATTGTGTATTTTGACTATTTTGTGGTGTACATGTATATGTTAAATCGACTGCTTCATTTACCTTTGCTACATATTCTTCTTTATCTGTTGTAATATCCTTCACATAGACTTTACCCTTTTTTTGGACTTTTACCGTAATTCTTTTTTCTAAACTTCCATCTCTTGTTCTTACAATCACATCTGCTACCCCTTCTTTTAAACCTCTAAATCGATTGTTATATACTCTTAATATTTCTGGATTACTTGATATCCAATCAAATTGGGCATTTGTTGCATATTGTGGTGTATAGCTAAACGGAATATCTATGGCTTCATTCTCATAAACTGTGTATTGTGTGGTATTTAATACAATATCTTTTACTTTTCCTGGGTCTTTTATGGTAACCTTTATTTTCTTTACAAATAATCCATCTAGTGTTTTTACAACAATATTGGTTGTTCCTTTTGCAAGTCCTCTAAAACGATTATTATATACACGAATAATATTAGGATTTTCTGCATACCATTCAAATTTTGCATTAGTACTATTTGATGGTGCATAATTATATGAAAGATCAATAGCTTGACCAATATAAGCTGTATATTCTGTTTGATCTGTCGTTACACTTTCTACATATATCTTTCCTGGTTTTACAACTTTTACTTGAATTCTTTTTTCAACCATTGGACCTGTACGTGTTCTAATGATTACTTCTGCTGTTCCTTCTTTTAATCCTCTGAATCGATTGTTATATACTCTTAAAATATTAGGATTTGATGAAATCCAATCCAATTCTGCATTTGTTGCAAACTCTGGTGTAACTTTAAATGGAATATCCACTGCTTGATTTTCATTAACTGTATATTCCGTCTTATCTAATACAATATCTTGTACTTTTCCTGGATCTTTAATAGTTACTTTTATTCTTTTTTCAACAACTGGACCTGTACGTGTTCTGATAATCACTTCTGCTGTTCCTGCTTTTAATCCTCTAAATCGATTGTTGTATACTTTTAAAACATCAGGATTTGATGAAATCCAATCCAAAGCTGTGTTTGTTGCATTTTCTGGTGTGATTTTAAATGGAATATCTACTGCTTGATTGATATTGATTTGATAATCCGTTTTTTCTAACTGAATATCTGTTAAATAAATTTTTGAAGGGTCTTTAACATATACTACACAACTTGCTTGTTTTCCACCCGCAATAGATGTTGCTGTAATAGTTGATTTTCCTTCTTTTAGTCCTCTAAAATGTCCATTCCATATACGTACCACTTCTGGATCTGAAGATTCCCATACTAGTGTTTTATTTGTTGCATTACTTGGATTAAAGCTAACAATGATATCTCCTGTTTCATTTATATTAACCGTTTGTGATGATTTATCAACTGTAATATTGGTTACAGGAACTGTTGCTCTCGTTACTTTGACTTTACATTTTGCAATTCTCTGATTATTCCAACTAATTGCTGTAATAGTGGCCTCTCCTTCTTTTAATCCTCTTAAATGCCCATTCCATACACGTACAACATCTGGATTAGAAGAATACCAATCTGCTCCTTGCATATAGGCATTTGTTGGCGTAATAAGTGTATTTAATTGTGCTGTTGGTTCTGGATTTGTATTACTGATTTCTAGTTGTAGCTCTGTTGTATTTAGTCTCATCTGCCTTACAGGTTCTCTTCCCTGTCCTTTTAATTGTAGATTATATGCTTCAACAATTCCTTGTGCATCTGCCACACCCAAGTTCTTTAGTTTTGCATCAGAATTAAGAAACTGTTGACAGTCTGCATCACTACTAATATAGCAATGTTCCACTAACAAAGAACGAATCCCATAATTCATTGGATATCGAATAATACCATAATAATCTTTTACAATTCCACTTGGATACCATTCATTTGGTTGTCCTGAACGTGTAGAAACACCATGGTCTTGTAATCCTAATCTTGCAAGTCTATATAGTATTTTTTCTCCTACGATTTTACTTCTTTCGTAATATTCTACTTGAGAATTATCTTGTGTTACCCAAACTTCTGCACCTCTAGCTGATTGTGATCCACTTGAATTAATATGAATACTAACAACTAAATCTGCATTATATCTTTTGGCAAATTCGCCTCTATCATATATACTAGGACAATCTGCATATCTTGTTAGATAAACTTTTACACCTTCATATCTTTCTAATTCTTGTTTTGCATAAGTCGCTATTTTATAATTAATATCTGACTCTTTTAATCCAAATCTGCTATTAGAAGCACCTGGATCTGAACCACCATGGCCCGGATCCAGTACAATAACTAAATTTCCTTCTTCATCTGCTGCATTGACTGTTGTTTGTAAAATTCCAATAAATACAAAAGCTACAATCATAATCATAATGATTTGAAAAACTCTTTTCACTATATTTTCCCCCTCTATTTCACAGTCACTCTAATTCTTTCTTCATATGTTCCATCTAGGGTTTTTACAACCACTTCTGCTGTTCCTGCTTTTAATCCTCTAAATCGGTTATTATATACCCTTACAATTTCTGGATTGGTTGAATACCATTCAAATTGTGCATTTACTGCATTTGTTGGGTTATATGTAAATGGTATATCTACTGCTTGTGTTTCATTCACGGTATATTCCATTTGTGGTAATTGTATATCTGTTACATATTTTTTCTTAGGATCTCTTATAGCAACTTTAATCCTTTTTTCTACCGTTGGTCCTGAACGTGTTCTCACAATGACTTCTGCTGTTCCTTCTTTTAAGCCTCTAAATCGATTATTATATACTCTTAGTATTTCTGGATTTGATGAAATCCAATCAAATTCTGCATTAGATGCATTTTCTGGTGTCCAACTAAATGGAATATCTACTGCATCATTTATATTAACAATATAAGATGTTTTATCTAACTTAATATCTTGCACTTTAATATTACTATAATCTTTTACTGTTACTTTTATTCTCTTTTCTACCTTTGGTCCAAAACGTGTTCTAACAATGACTTGTGCTGTTCCTGCTTTTAATCCTCTGAATCGATTATTATATACTCTTATAATTTCTGGATTACTTGATATCCAATCAAATTCATAATTGCAAGCATTATTTGGAGAATATGTAAAAGGAATATCTACTGCTTCATTAATACCTACTGTATATGATGTTTGTTCAAATCCAATATTTTCTACATATGCTTTTTCTACTTTCACATTACTACTTGTTACTACAGTTCCATCTAATGTCTTTGCAACAATTTGTGCTGTTCCCTCTTTTAATCCTCTAAAACGATTATTATATACTCTTAATACTTCTGGATTTGTTGAATACCATTCAAATTGTGCATTTACACTATCTGTTGGTGTATATGAAAATTTTACATCTACTGCTTCATTTTCCTTTACTATATATTGAGATTTTTCAATCCATATATTTTGTACATAATGTTTATTTGGATTTCTTACAATTACCTTTATTCTCTTTTCTACAGTTGGTCCTGAACGTGTTCTAACAATCACTTCTGCCGTTCCTGCTTTTAATCCTCTAAATCGGTTATTATATACTCTTAGTATTTCTGAATTTGATGAAATCCAATCAAATTCATAGTTTATACTGTTTTTTGGAGTATAGGTAAATGGTATATCGACTGCTTCATTAACTTCAATAACATATTGATCTTGCTCAAATTGAATATCACTGACATATATTTTACTTTTATCAATAACAGTTACTGTACAAGTTGCTGTATATCCGCCATCAATTGTTTTTGCTGTTAATACAGATTTTCCTTGTTTCAAACCTCTAAAATGTCCATTCCATACTCTAACAACATCAGGATTTGATGATGTCCATTCCACACTTTGGTCAGTAGCATTAGATGGTGTAATCACTGGAATAGCATCTCCTGTTTCATCTATACCCACCGTAAAGGCATTTTGTTTCATTGTAATTCCTTGAACACGAACATCTTGTGGCATTGGATTAGATGCTGGCATATTATCATATACTGGTATAATAAATGTTATTTCACTTTGTAAACTATTACTATATAATTGATAATTTGAATAGGATTGTGATGTTGGATCTTGAACATTTGTCATATATTGATGCCAAAACATATCTGATTTATTAACTGTTTGAGATTCTCCATCTCGTAATATTTTTGTTCCTACAACATCCCATTTATTAAAATATGCTGTATTTTGTCCTGCTTCAATATAATTTTTTCCAATTAACTTTGCTCCATCAACAATGGCTTTATATGGACTGTCCCATCCTTTATCTTTTGCATATAATAAACCATTGGCAATTGGATCTCCTGTGTCATATGCTCCAAAATTGTAGAAATTATAATATCCTTCATATCCTGGATATGTTCCAGAAACAGAACCACTTCCTTGGCTTCCTACCTCTTGAATAATTTTACTTTTAATGTAAAAAGCACTAACATTAGACTCTTGTGCAGCTTTTATTATCATTTCAGCATAAGACATTGTTACTGGATTATTATTTAAATCATTACATGTAATGGTTTTATCTAAAAATGTTCCTTTTACAGATTTTTGAATGGCAGATAGTGTTTGTACTTTGGAATTATAAGAACTTTCTACAAATTGAAATATTTGTGTTTCATTTAAGAAATTTCTAGGATCCAAATAATATGCTACAATTGCATCAGAGGCACAAGCATATCCGTTATCATCTACAAATCCACAGCTATCTTTCCAAGATTTTGGTGCACTATTTATAACACGGTTTCTATGTACACTTTCATCTCTTTCATTTTGCATTAATTCATTCCATGAAATTCCTGTATAATATGCTTGAAATTTCCAGTTTGGATATTTACTTGCTAATTGTTTTAATCTTTCCTGATAAGATGCAGGAAATTGATTAATTCCTGTTTTTATATATTGATAATATGTATTAGCAGCGTTCGACACTTGTCCAAAGTTTAATATGATTAAGATACATACAATACTTATGAATACGATGTTTTTTACTATTTTCATTTTATCGTTCCTTTCTAAAAATAATCCATTTATACTTTTTAATCCTCTTAAGTATATCATCTATACTTTTTTTTGACAATTTATTTTTCTTCTTTTTTATTTCCTTTTTTGGCTATTATTACTAACACAATAATCACTATCAAAACTAGTAATACGATTCCACCCCAAATCATATAATTCTGATTCTCTTCTTTTTGTTCTTCTTGTTGTGCTTGTTCTAAATCTGCTTCATAATCTTCTAATCCACTTGGATCTTCAACATTTTCTCCTGCTTTTTTGGCTGTCAACTTATATTCTTTTGTTGTAACACCATCTTCAGCAGTTACTTTTACTGTAACAATATGAAGTGTGCTGCTAAAATTGTTGTTATCTAATATTTCTACTTTTGCATTTTCATTTTCAGGAGTTGCGACAATGTCTAAACTATCTATATATCCTTCATATTCCACAAGATAATTAATATCTTTATCATTAAATGCTGGATTTAATTGTAAGCCTCTTACCTCTAAATTTTTTAAATTTGCATTTGCCTTTTCTTGATCTCCTTTTGTGATATGTAAATAATAAGAATTTGTAGTTGTACCATCTTCAGCTGTTACTTTAATTTCAAAATCATTTACTCCTGCTTTTAAATTTGTATCACCTATAACTTCTGCTGTGGCATTTGGATCATCTGTTATAGCTTCTATCTCTATTTTGTCTTTATCTTCACCTATTGCTATTACATAATCCGTAATAAATTGATCAAATTGAGGTTCCATCTCTTCTCCATCAATTTTTATATCTCTTAATAATGGATTATTATTTTTCATTACCGCTTGTACCTTTGCCATTGGTAACAAATTGATTACTATTGCCAATATAAATATAAAACTTAAAATACTTTTTTTCATTTAAAATCATTCCCCCTTCTCCTTTTGTATAGTTTACATTTGTAATCTTATTTTGTCAATAGTTTTTATTTTTTCTTTTATGATTTTATCTTAAAATCTTATTTATATAAACATATATATACATATAATTTTACTGTTATATTAAAATTATCTTCTTTGCTATTGTTTGAATTTAATGATTTGGATTATTTTTCAATTTTATAATAAAAAAGAGATGGAACATTTTACGTTCTCCACCTCAATTTTAATATAGCTTATTTATATTGATTATCAATTTCCTTTAAGATAACATCATGTGCGCTACCTTCTGAAATACTAACATCAGATACTAATGTTAATCTTGCTTTTTCGTGTAATTCAGGGATAGTAACACTTCCACAGTTACACATTGTTGATTTAATTTTTGCACAAGTAATTGCTAGATTATCTTTTAATTTTCCTGCATATGGAATATAGGAATCAACACCTTCTTCAAATGAAAGTTTTGCATCTCCTCCCATATCATATCTTTGCCAGTTTCTTGCTCTATTAGATCCTTCTCCCCAATATTCTTTTACATAACCATTTCCTTTTTTCACAACTCTTGTTGGACTTTCATCAAATCTAGCAAAATATCTTCCCATCATAACGAAGTCTGCTCCTAATGCTAAAGCAATCGTAATGTGATGATCATGTACAATTCCACCATCTGAACAAACTGGGATATAGATTCCTGTTTCTTCAAAATATTTGTCTCTTTCTGCAACAACATCTATTAAAGCTGAGGCTTGTCCACGTCCAATACCTTTCGTTTCACGTGTGATACAAATAGATCCT
>CALXFG010000003.1 GCA_944387505.1 uncultured Clostridia bacterium | reverse complement strand
CATATTATGGCTGAAGAAGTGTATGAATTAGCTAATGCTGAAGAACAAATTAGGTTTGAATTATTTAAAATAATCCAAAATAATTTTACAATTAATAAATGTGAAAATTGTGGCAAATTATTTATACCTGTAACTACTAGTAAAAATAAAAATCAAAAAGGCAGAAACGACCAAAAATATTGTAATAATCTATATTTAGATACAGGAAAAACTTGCAGAGAAATTGGTGCTTTAAATAAGCGAAAAGAGAAAGTACAAAAAAGTCCAATTTTAAAAGAATTTCAAAGAGAATATAAAAGAATGCATGGATTACACTATAATCATACAAAGGATTTCAAAGAAAAGCAATTTAAGGAGTGGGCGAAAAAGGCTAGAAAATTAAGAGATAATTATGCAGACGAACAAATTGAAGAATTTAAGGTTGAATTGAAGAAATTAAGTAATATATATTTAAAACTATAAAGCAACCAATTTTAACAATCCAAATTTCTCGATCATAGAAGGTATCTTGAAATCGGAATATTCTTTCATTATCTCAAAATAACACAGTTCATCAATGTAATAATTTGATGAACCATGTTATTTTACTCCATATTCTGTTTGTTCAGCTTTTCTTCTATCTGGATTTTCAGCCATTTCTCGTTCAAAGTTCTTTTCTGCTTCACTATGGTGTCTTAATATTTCTTGATACATCTCTGGTGTCATTTCAAATTTCATTTTACTTCTAAAACTTTCTGGATTTTCTGTCGAATGTGTTTTAGTTTCAGGTTGTTCTTGATATTCTTGTTTAGATTGTTGTGTTCTATCATTTGCTTTCATTTGCGTTTCCATATCTGTTTCTACAGTATCTTTAGCATGAGTATCTTTTTGCTCTTCCAGAGTTTCTTTTCCTAATTTTTGAGTATCTATAGTTTTAGTTTCTTGAATATCTAAAGCTTTATTTTCAGCTTCGAAATACGGAACTTGAGAATCAAATAAATGCACTACATAGTCATCATCTATTGATTCTATTCCTGGCATACCAGCAATTGCATTACCATTTTCATCATATTCAAAAGTTTCTAAAGGTTGTCCTTTATTAAAAGTATCAATCATAAAACCTTTTTCATTTTTTATAATCTTATATGTTAATTTTCCATTAACTGTTTTATAATAGGTTTCGTTACCTTTGCTATCTTTTTGATATACAAATTTTTCTTGTTCTCCAGTATTTTTATTTTGATTTGTAAGTTCTTTTCTATGTAGTTGTAGTTCTCCACCTAAAGTTTCAGAAAATTCTTTCATCAAATATTCGCCAGTACTATTTTCTAATCTTCCAACTGTTTTTATACTCTCTGTTCCTTTTTCTATATTTGTATTCCATATTATAGTTCTAGTTCCAATTTCATTTCCAGCCTCATCTTGCAATATCTGTTGCTGCTTTTCCATATATGAAGTACCATTTTTTTCTATACTATATCCTGATTGATTTTCATCAGTTTTTCTACTTTCATTTTCTTGCTGTTTTCGTAATTCATTATCATTATTTATTATTGAATCATAAATTGACTCTATCTTTTTTAATAAATGAATGTAATTAGGTAACGTATTATCTAATCCGTCAATAATTTTCTGTTTATCTGCCATTAATTGTTCAAAAGATTTTTTACTAAAATCTGAATTATATTCATATCTTAATATAGAATTTTCTATTATTTCAGGTGTAATATTATGAGTTTTCATTGCATCAATCATATTATGATTTAAATATTCTATAGCTTTAATCTCTTTTCCATCTACTATAAAAGTTAATTCATCTAATGGTCGCACATTTTTTCTTTGATTTTTATTAAGTGTTTCTTGAAGTGTAGTAAAAAATTTTGGATTGTCTCTTTCAATATTTGTATAATTTCTGATATAATCTAGTGATTCTTTATATTGATAATTAAAAGCATCCACTTCCCTTGGCATATTACTATAATTATGAGAATCTCTATAAAACTTTTCATTAGTCACAACTAATTCTTGTTTTAACCACACTAATGCATCTGGATTTGATAAATCTTTTTTTATGTGAGTTTGTTCGTTTTGATAAGCATGTCTCATCTCATGACATACTCTTGCTACTAAATTATATAAAGAATCTAAACTACTTTCAAAAGTCATATCTCCATTTTGATAAGTTTGATTTCTATTTAATAAATATTGTTTATACCATTCGTTTGCATTTAATCTTATAGTGTAATGATATTGTCCTGTTTTTTCATCAAAGTCTAAAGTTGAATCACCACCAGCAGAATTTTGACTTAATTCATCATAATCTATCTTTAACTCAACAGGTAATGTCAATCCAAGTTTTTCTTTTTCTTGCTTAACAACAAGTGCAATTAATCTATCTAATTGATTTGATGAAAGATTTTTATAATTACTAAATAATTGTTGTAATTCACTATTCTTATGCATTTTTTATTCCTTTCATTAGTTATTTTTTGAGTTTTATCCAATTCATAATTTTACTTATTATTCTTTTTATTAAAGGTTCTTTATAAAGTGTAATTTTATTATTATCACTCGTTATATTTTCATTTTTTAAATTATTGTCAAGATTATTTTTATTTTGTATTTCCTGTTCTTTTATTTGCCTATCATGTTGTTCTTTAACTTTTATTTTTTCTCTTTGTTCATCAGTCGCCCAATAATCTCTAAACAATATAGCAATAATAATTTTTGCCTTTTTAGAAACATTTTGTTCATCTAATGTTTTATTTATATCATATTTAAAGGCATAATTTTTATTAGAATTTCTTTCAAAAAAAGCTATTTTTTCTTCTGGAATCTTATCATAATCTTCCTGTGAAATATGTTTTAAAATTTCTAATACCTCTTTATATGCATTACCATATTCTAAATCAAGCATTTTATCCTCCGTACAAATATATACTTACAAAATCATTTTATCATAAAATTATCTTTTTTACAAATATAAATTTTCTAATTTACGAAAAACCACGTTATGTAGCACATAACGTGGTTTTAATTTAAAAGGTGTCATCTTCTATTTTATCATATGGTAATCCTCTTTCTACTTCAAATCCTTTTGAAGTAATGTATTCAAAAAAAGCATTTTGTAATTGTCTGTAACTATCTTTCCCTTTCCAAAAATCCCTACAACATATTTTATTTATTTCTTTTCCTTCTTTATCCTTTGCATGAATTACTGGCATATATATCAAGTGCATATGTGGTGTTCCTTCATCTAAATGTACTACTGCTGATATTATGTTTTTTTCTCCAAGATTTTTGTAACTACATATAAAATTATAACTTTCTTCAAAATATCTTTTTGTTTCTTTTTCTCCAATTTTATCAAAAAATTCTTTATCTGACGTAAATAGCATTTCGCACATTATTATACTGTTACTTCTCATATGTCCTTGTAAATCATTTTCTTTTTTTAATCTATCAAATTCTTTTATATAACTCAATTCGTTTTTCTTTAAGTAATAATTCAAATGTGTTTTTTCTGAATCAATATCTTTGTTTGTATGACCTCTTGTTCTTCTTTCATTATGGACATAGCTTCCTTTTGCTTCATTTCTTGTTAGTTTTTGATTTCTAATAATAGCATAACTCATATCTTCTTTGCACCTCCTTCTTGCTTAAGATATTCTTTGAATGTCTAACATACTAGACAAACAAGTTTGTCTGTATGGCAGGGCTATTGCCCCACACCCCATTCAATCAAAAATAAAAATCCCATTTTTTATTTTTGATTGCTAAAAAACTATAAATAGTTTTTTAGACAAATTAAAAAGAGGCTAGTTCTAATATTAAGTAGAATTAACCTCTTTTAAATTTGCATATAAGCTATTCCAATCGAAGTCATCATAATTTCTGTCGCTTCTATATGGATTATTTCTCTTTTTTATTTTATTATAAGATTTTCTTATATCTTTGTCTTTATCATATGTAAGGTATAGTTGGTTTTGACTATCTAAATAGTTATTTGTTTCAATACCCTCTTGGCTTTTTGAATTATACCTATTAATATTTTGAACAATAGGTGTAATTTGTCTTTGTTCTATTTCTTTACTGTCTGTTTTATATTTTAATTTTACTTTTATATACTCTTTTTCTTTCAGAGAACTTATAATTTTAGATACTCTATTTGCTGTTACATTTACAATACTTGCTATATATTTATTACTGGCAAAACAACTTTTAGTTTCTTCACTTAAATACAAAATCATAGATAGTATTATTTTTTCCTTATCTGATAAATCTTTGTTTAATAAAACTTCTACTGGTATCCATAGTCCTTTTAGTTTTTGTGTTACCATATTTTCCACATCTCCTTTCGCCTCACGTTCAATTTTGTGGCTTTTTAAATAATTTTAAGTATAGTTTTAAGGAAAAAAAATAAGCCTTAAAATTTTACTTTTAAAGCTTATCTGTTTTATTATTTAAATTCCTGTATCCACTCATTTATCTTAAACTTGTCCGATGTATCAATCAAATATCGCAATCCCCTGGATATGATAATGTACATTTTCTGTACTTTCCTAATAAACTTCCTGCAAAAATGACAGAAGATCGCATTTGTCTCATTAATTCTTCTGGTATTTCATATTTATGGATGTTTTTTGTATTAATAATTACCTTATTCTTCTTTTTGGTGACTTTCCCTCCTATTTGTCTTAAGATTTCAAACATCATTTGTGTGTCATGAATATTGGGTACATTATATAAAGTGGTTTCTCCACCATTTAATATGGTTGCTGCTATAATCGGTAAACTAGAATTTTTAGAACCTGATATTTTGACAGTTCCTTCTAGCTTATTTCCTCCTTGTATTATGTAGCTAGACATGTTCTTTCCTCCTTTTATGTTTTTGTTATATTTTATGTTTTCTTTACATAAAAGGTGTGCGTATATGTTCTATTTTTTATGCAAAAAATAAGAACTAGGATTCACCGCACCTAATTCTTAGTTTATATGATTACTGCTGACTTAAACAGTACATTTGCTTTAAAGCTATTATTAGTATACTATATTATACAATCAAAATCAAATAATTTTTTATTTTTAATATTATGCAACCTTTTCTTTATAATTTACAATTGTTACTTCTGTTGTTAATTGCTTTAATTGATTTATAATTTTTTCAATATTTTCTGCTGTTTCATCATCAAAGTAGAGTATACACCTTCTAACACTTCTCTAATATCATTAAACTTTAACCTATCTTGTAATCCGTTTTTACTTATATAATTTTCTATATCATTTGTAATTCTTGTGATTTTAATTTCAACTGTCCGATTTTTTCGGACACTTCAAATCCATCTTTTATTAAATTTTTTTCAAATCACTCCAATATTTTCTTGATTTATTGCTTCCTGATATTACATCAGCAATATCTATTATGCTGATATAATATTTTTCTTCATCTTTATATCAACTCCTATTAAAAAATATATAAAAAAAGGAGGAACTCTGAAATCTCAAAGTTCTCTCCCTTTGTCTATGTGCCTGGGCAATTTTACAGTGGTCAGTGCTACTTAATATGAATCATGGCACGAAAACCAGTGTGGCAAATCGTCGTCATCATGATTGACCTTGCAACTGAGAAGTGGCAAATCGTCGTCATAATCGTCACAATCTCCACCGTGGTTAGCACACCAGTGTGGAAAATTGTCGTCATCATGATTGACCTTGCAACTGAGAAGTGGCAAATCGTCGTCATCATCGTCACAATCTCCGCCACGGATAGCATTCAAACCATCAAGCACAAATTTTTCATACCGATTTTCCATTGTTATTCCTCCTTATGATAATATTTTCATCGGTTTCTGCATGGCTCTTGCCATACTATTAATAATAGCACTTTTTCTTACATTTTGCAAATTTTACAGACTTTTCATGTTATGCAACCTTTTCTTTATAATTTACAATTGTTACTTCCGTTGCTAATTGCTTTAATTGATTTATAATTTTTTCAATGTTTTCTGCTGTTTCATCATCAAAGTATTGTTCTCCACATTACGAGCATGCTTTTGCTGGAACTCCTTTGATAATAATAATTGTATCTTCTAAATCAACTACATAATTTACTTTCTTTTCTTCTAGATTTCCTTTACACATAAAACAATTCATTATTTTTCCCTCCTTGTTTTCATATCTTCTTCCCATTTATCTGTATTTGGATAATATGCCGTTATCATATGAACAGTGTCTTCACTTACTCCACATACTATATGTATTATCTTATTATTTGTATTATATCCTAATATCAAGCAAGTTGTAGGTAGTGTTTTTTTACGTTTTCCCGACATCGATAAAACGTTTATTTTTTATTATTATCTTTTAACATTTTCATCATTTTATCAAAGTCACTTTCTAATTGTTTCATTTCTCTATCTCTATATATTTCAAATTCTTTTTCAGCCTTTTCCATTGCTTCTTGATGAGATATCTTTCCTTTACCTTCCAGAAGTTTTCTTTTATTTTGTATTATTTGATTATCTAATTCATTTATCCAATCATTCATTGTCATTGCTCTTTGCTCTAACGCTTGAAGTTCTGCAAAATCTAAGAATTGTGAAACTAATAAATTTAATCTTTGCAATTCAATTTCTGAAAGATAATTTTTAGCAATTTTTACATCATCAATTGTTATATAATCACCTTTAAAATTGGTCATTCCAACAAATGGCTTCTCATTGTCTACTCTTTCATATATCAGTTCCGCTGCAGTATGTTCATGAACTGCAAAGTGAAGTTTGTTTTGAACTGTCGCAAAAAATTTTTTTGTCAAATCAGAACGTGGATCATAATCTATTGATGTGGCATATATATCTGTGACTTGCTGATAGAAATTTCTTTCAGATGAACGAATATCTCTAATTCTTTGTAATAATTCTCTAAAATATCTATTTCCACCTTGTTTTAATCTTTCATCGTCTATTGTGAATCCTTTTTGCATATATTCGTGAAGTCTTTGAGTGGCCCATATTCTAAATCTTGTTGCCACTTGTGATTGCACTCTATATCCTAATGCTATTATCATGTCTAAATTATAATGGTCTATTTTTCTCTTAACCTTTCTATTTCCTTCGTTTTGAACTAATAAGAATTTCTTATTAGTTGAATTATTTTCTAATTCTCCATCTTTATAAATATTTTTTATGTGCATTGAAATATTTTCTTGGGTGGTTTTATATATTTCAGCAATTTGATTTTGTGTCAGCCATATATCTTCATCACTAAATTTTACTGAAACTTTTGTAACACCATCTTCATCTTGATAAATTATTATATTATTTTCATTTTTTTGCATTTTCATTCTCCATTCTATATTAATTTGTTATTACTTTTACAATATTTTCTTGTTTCAATTGATATAATACTTATATCATAATTCTAACAATTTTTCAATATTTTTACGAAAATTTGTTCATATTTTTCGTCTGTATTTTTCTCTTATTCTGTCAGAAATAATATCGGTGAATACCTTTTTATAATCCCCAGTATCACCCACATTTGATTTTGGACATAACATATAAATATGTTAGTCTTTTTCATTGAAAATATTTAAGAGCCTATAGGTTCTATTTTTATGTAAAAAAAATAAGAACTAGGGTTTACCGCACCTAATTCTTAGTTTATATGATTACTGCTGACTTAAACAGTCGATTTGCTTTAAAGCTATTATTAGTATACTATATTTATTTTAGCTTCTTTTTATCATTTGATTTTAATTCATTTTGTTTTTCTTGTTCAATTTGTTTTGCACTCTTACTTGGTGTTGGTAAATCCTCTGGCATAGTACCACCAATTCTTTTTATAGTTTGCCTAACAGCCTGTCCAACATTATGATGCGTTATACAAGCATCATCTTCATTATGTATATTCCTATTTTTTAAAACCTCATCTGTTTGCGTAATTCTAAATAGATTAGCTGCTAGTTCTGTACTGCTCATATAGTCTAATATGTCTTCTTTTTCTGATATTCCTTTTCTATTTGCAATATCTTTGGCTGTTTCTCCATTATATAGTCCTCTATATCCATAATTATTAAATTTTCCGTAATTTTTTACACCTGCTAATTTTGCTGTATTAAATAGATATTTATTTTTATCTTTTACATTTCTTCTAGTATATAATCTTTTCTCATCTTCACTTAATTGTTCATATTCTTGTCTTGTTATTTCTTGTTTTCTAGTTTGTACTGCAAAATAAGTTTGTGCTAATGCTATTGCTTTTTTTCTACTGTCTCCATTTTGTGCAATTAAATAACATGCGTATCTAGTTAATTTATAATCATCAATTTCTCTTTCTGCTCCTTTTGCTACCACTATCATTTTGCCGACGTCGGCAAAATGATCCAATGTGTTGATATTACTATTTTTGCAAGATTCTTTTGCCTTGTCAATTACTTTAACAAAATTTCCCCATTTGCTATATTCCAACATTGTCATTAGTTCTCTAGCATACCAAAATTCCACTCCATTCTCATTTACATGTTTAATACTTTCAAAATCTTTCTCTGTTTTATTTACTAGATTATTTGTCATATATATCATCTCCTTTTTCGACTATCTGGAATTTTCGAACAGTTGATCCTTTTTTTATTTCTTCTATTTATATCATAATTCTAACAATTTTTCAATACGTTTGCGAAAATTTGTTCTTATTTTTTCTGTGTTTTTCTTTATTCTGTCAAAAATAAGAATCTGACCCGACATAGCAATCAAACCTTGCAGTCTGGTAGTCCAAAACCTTGTTGTCTAAGACAATAATATCGGTGATACCCATTTATAATTTCCAGTATCACCGACATTTAATTTTGGAGATATACATATTACAATTGTATTCATTTTCAAAAGATTCAAAACGGATTCTATAAAAACTATGTGCTCATTCTTTTAAGTATTTCTCTTTTTTGCTCATTTTCTTCAAGATAATATAGTAATATTTTTTCTAATCTATCATTAGAAAATTCTTTTAATAATTCAGGATTTTCAGTTAAAGTTTGCATAAATTTCTTTTTTTCATAATTAATATTTTTATTATCATTCTCAATTTTTATTTGTTCTGTAAAATTAGACATATTCTCTTTTTTATTCTGCTTTGTTTCTATTATATTTATTGTTTGTTCTGTATTTTTTTCTATGGTATCCATTGTTTGAGTTATATTTTGTTCTTTATAAAAAAATACAGCCTTTATTTTTTTTATGATAATTTGAAAAATATTATTTTTATATTTTTGAGGTAAATGATCACTCATGATATTCCTCTCCTTCTTTTTGTGCTAATTTCTCTCTAGCTTCTGCAATCTGCCTATCTAGTTGCTTTCCTTCTTCTTGAGCTTGTATTATTTTTTCTATGAGCATTTGTTTTTTTAATAACTGTTCTAATTCACTTTTTTTGCTTTTGTTTTGCTCTTGTGTGATTCTTAATAACTCTTCCAGTTTTTCTGTTGATAACTCTTCTAAGCTTTCTGTTGATGAATCTTCTAATCTTTCTGTCAATAAATCTTCTAAGTCTGCTGTTTGTTCTCCTTGTCCTTTTGTCTTTTTCTTTGGAAATAACTCAGATAAACCTGTGTTTTGAACTTTTGCTATCATTTCAGATTGCAATTGTTCTATTACTTGTGTATTTGCTTTTATAAACTCTAGTATTTGGTCTCTTGGCATATTTTTAAAAAATTCTTTAATTGTTTCAAAACATATTGTAGACATTTCTTGATTATATGATTTTCCTTCTGTTGATATATTATCCATTCCAACCCCAATGTTACCTTCTATTTTACCTGTTAATAATGGAGGGCTTTTTAATATAATATCTGGATTTTCTTCTTTCACTTGTTGTATCACTTCTAAAAATTTTTCAGCATCTTTCCTTTCAGTAAATATACACATTTTATCATTTCTTTTGTATTCATCTTTTTTATAGGCATGCACTACTTTAAAATAATAATTAAGACCTAAATTCTCGCATCTTTCTTGAAATAGTGAAGCAAATTTATATGTATCTGTTCCTGCATTTATATAAAATTTCACTTCGCCTTCCTCTACATTTACTCCAGTATCATATACTTGTAAACTTTGAGGATTTACATGAAATCCCATAACACCTTCTCCAGCATAAAATCTATTGTTCATTTTTCTTCTAAAAATTGTTAATATATTTATTTTTTGTATCTGCTCTTCTGTTAAACCAAATTGTTGTAATTGTTGCATATATTCTTCTTTTTGACTTGGATATATAGCTAAATTAATTAATATATTTTCTATGGATGCAAATCTTTTCTCATTATATATTTTCTCAATGTCACTGAAACTATTAAATTCATCAAAAAGCATTTTAAATCGTGATAAAGGATACATTGTTTTTTTATGTAATTCTCTAATCATTCCTTGCTTTTTCGCGTCGGAGATTGGTTTTGACTCAATTCTTCTTTGTATCTCCTCAACTTGCTTATCAAAAGCTTCAAAATCTTCCAAGCCGATATTGGCATATAACTTGTCAAGATTTGGTAATCGTATATATCTATCAAACTCGCTAATATATTCATTTTGGCTATTTTCATTTTCCTTACCATAATCAGTAATTCTTTTATATAAACCATCTGCGTCATCTATTTCTTTTGTTTCATTATCCACTCTTGCATTACTATATATATCTATTATTTTTCTTATTACTTCCTTATCCTCAAATGGATTTGTTATTTTATCAAATAAGCTCATATACTTCCTCCAAAATATAGTTTCAGATATATCATTTTTTATTATTCCTTTGTTTATACTTCATCTATAAAATATTTTATCATATCAAGTTAAAATGTAAAAGATTTTAACTTATGTTTTTCTTTTTTCTATCAAATTAAAGTGCTTTTTATCAATCTGTACAATAAAAAGAAAGAGAGACTCTGAAATCTCAAAGTTCTCTCTTTCTATCTGTGCTTGGAAACAATTAAAGAATTTTACAGTGGTGAGTGCTACTTAATATAAAGCGTGGCACGAAAACCAGTTGTGTGCTTGTAGATATAATACCACAAGGCATTGCGATAGGCTACAGGAACATCGTCCCCATCATAGTAGTAATTGCCACCGCGAATAGCACGATACGAATGCCCATTCTGTTCTTGTGTCCATTCATCCACATTTCCTGCAAAGTCGTAGATGTTATTAGCACACCATTCTTCTCTGCTTCCTGTTTCAACTACTTTCTTCGGAGAACTCTCTGTATTCCAATGATTGCCCCATTTAGTAGAGTCCTCCGTAATTTCTTTTAATGTCATAGTTTCAGTCTCTTTTACCCACTCTTCTCGAGTATCATATTCAGCTCCATACATTAAATGCATGTTAACTTTTTCTCTTTCTACAAGAGTCTTTGCAATTCTTTCTGCAGTAGTCTCATTAATATTCACCCATGGCATTGCGCCTTTTATAGACCTTGGTCTGTTTGTTTCTATATCTTTAGAAACATCATATCGTGTGCTATAATATCCGCCGTATTTATCAACACTTTCCTTCTCTAATGCCAAATCTCCCTCAAGCTCCTCATGAAATTCGCTTTTAGAAAATTCATCATCCTGAAGATTTCTTCTTCCAAACTTCTCATTAAAAGAGAAGCCATCAAGTGTTCCATTGGCTTCCAATAAGCTCACAGGTGTCCAGACTAGCTGGTCATATGTTCTCTTCAAGGTTTCAACCTCATCTGGGTTTGTCCAGTCAATATCACATATCTTTTCTTTTGGAATGCGATAAATTACTAAACCTAAATTTTTACCCCAAATCGTGTTTTCTTTTTTAACTGCAGATACAGTCCATTCTGGTGGAACTACTGCCTTATTTCCGTCTTTATCTGTATAAACAGATAGTCCCATTGCATATTCCACTTTTTCTTGTATTTTGCAAATTCTACAGGCTTTTTATTCATTGAATTAGCTATCAAAAATCTCCCTTATGCATAATATTTTTTATTCATGGCTATCACTCCTCGTTATATACCTCTTCACTTATTCTCCTCTTAAAATATACTTTTCAATGGCATTGGCAACTCCATCATTATTATTGGATGTAGTTATCACATCTGCAAATTCCTTTACATAGTCACTCGCATTTTCCATAGCCACTCCTAAACCTGCAAATTTTAACATCTCCACATCATTTTCCCCATCACCAATTGCCATAACTTCTTCTTGTTTGATACCATATATTTGCATAACGGCTTTTATGCCTTCTGATTTTTTGATTCCTTTTTTGACAATTTCTATATATTCTGGAACACTACTGGTTACTTCATATTTTTCTACTAGTTCTTTTGGAATTTCTTTTCTTTTTTCTTTAATTTTTTCTGGTTTATCAATAAAGCAAACTTTATAAATATAATTTTCTTCTTTATTAAAATTTATCTCATCAAAATGAACCACTTTTAAATTTAATCCTTCTAAATTTTTATCATTTTGCTTTATGATATCTGGTATTTTTTCTGTATAATGTGTATCTTTTGCATATATCATCATTGGCAATTCTAGTATTTTTCCCAATTGTATTAATTCTTTTACTTCTTCAGTATCTAAATGTTGGGAATATATAATGTTTTTCGTTTTGTTTTCTACAATCATTCCCCCATTAAAACAAATTGAACATTGATTTTCTTTTTTTAATCCGACTTCCTCTACATATTTTTCTAATCGGTAAAATGATCTTCCACTACAAATGATAACTTTTATCCCCTTTCTTGATGCCTCTTTTATTGTTTCTATTGTTCTTGGGGTTACTTCTTTGTTGTCTGTTATCAATGTTCCATCTATATCAATTGCTACTAATTTATACATTTTCCTTCTCCTTTTCTTGTAATTTTTCTAAAAAATATATACATTCTTGCAAAGCATCATAATGATATTCTAAAAACAAATTCTTTTCTCTTAATTTTTTTATTTCTTCTAGTGTCATCCATTTTACAGTTTCTACTTCTTCTTTTTCTAATTTTAAATTTGATATTTCTACATCTTTTTTCGCATAATAGACATCTACAAAACAGTCATATGCTCTTTTAGAAAATACCAATTCTATTTCTCTTCCTTGTAATCGTAATCCTAATTCTTCTTCTACTTCTCTTAAAATGGCATGTACACTTTCTTCTCCTGAAATAACATGACCACCTGTTAATGCCCATTTTCCATTTTTCTTTTGTGCCCTTTTTTGTATTAGAAACTCTTTTTTATGATTTTCCATACAGATAATGACTATTTGGATATATTTTCCTTCTGCTATATTGCTTTCTTCTGTTGTTGTTTCTCCTATTGGCTTTCTATTTTTGTCTACAAAGTCTCTTTCCTCCATATTTCCTCCAACGCTTATGTTTTTTTATTTTATATTCAAAATTTTAACCTTTATTTTTAAGAGATTTTTCCTATAGCATGTTTACTCTTTTCTTCTTTTACTGTTTTGCGTTATTCTTCTCTTCTGATTCGTCTACCAATATTTTATTGGTTATTTCAGCAAAATCTTGTAATGTCAATTTTTCTGCTCTTACATTTTCATCTAAATGTAATTCTTTTAAAATTCTTAAACCTTCTTCTTTAGACATAAACACTTTTGTATTTGTCAATGCATTTAGCAAAGTCTTTCTTCTTTGCATAAAAGCACTTTTGATAATTTTAAACATAACCCCTCTACTTTTTACTTCTACTGGTGGTTCTTTTCTTAATGTTAATTTGATTACTTTTGAAGTCACTTCTGGTTCTGGTATAAATGAATCATTTGGTACTTCCATAATTCCTTCCGCTGTTGCATAATAATACACAGAATACGTAATGGCTCCTGTTTCTTTTTCTCCTGGAATCGCTATTAATCTATCTGCCACTTCTTTTTGTATCATAACGGTAATGCTTTCTAAATCTAATCGATCTTCTAATAGTTTCATGATAATTGGTGTGGTTATATAGTATGGTAGGTTTGCTACAATTTTCGCAGACTTGAAACCATTTTTTTCTTTTTCTTCTTTTATGATTTTATTTAATCTGACCTTTAACACATCTCCATGAATCAGTTCAAAATTATCATATAAAGAAAATCTATCTGTTAGAATTTTTATCATCTTTTTGTCTAATTCAATACAAATGACTTTTCCTGCTTTTTCTAATAAATCCTTGGTTAATGTTCCTAATCCAGGTCCGATTTCAATCACCAAGTCCTCTTTTGTAATATGGCTATTTTCTACAATTTTATCCACCACATGTTGATTTATTAAAAAATTTTGTCCTAATGCTTTATTGGCTCTAATTTTATATTTTTTCATAATAAATTTGGTATCTTCTAGAATATTACTCATCTTTTATTTCCTTTCATTTTTTCCTATTTATTATATTCTAAATTGTTCTCTTTTTCAATATTGTTATACATTTTTTGTTTCGTCTCCAAAGTCATCGTTACAATTTACAGTCAAAAAAATTAATGTCTAAAATGTTGATATATTAATATTGATTAAATTTTGAATGTACTTGGAGGAATCTTTGTAAAATTTCTGTGTCCTTTATTGCTTTTTATGTATTTTTAAGATAGAATATAATTGCAAATTTTTAACAAAAGAGGCGAAGCTATGAGTACAAAAAAAACAAATAAAACCAATAAGAAAAATAAGAAAGATAAAAATGATGTACAATACAAAAATATTTACATAGGTCTATCCACAAAAGATACGAAGGATGCGAAGAAAAATCATAAGACACCTGCAAAAATAGAAAAGCAGAATGAAAAAACTCCTAAAAAAATCGATAAAGAAAAAAATAAAAATACAGTAAAAAGTACTGGCCATAAAACTAATAGTACAGCAATGATTAAAAATGAGAAAAACAAAAGCCTTACAAAAATAAAGAAAGAAAAAGACTCTAATGTCATTAACTTGAATCGTAAATTTGATTCTAAAAATTTAATTTATACCGCCAAATTACGTAATACCTTTATTGTGATTCTTATCATTTTTATTTTGCTTATAGGAAGAATTAGCTATCTACAATTTGTTGATGGTGCTGATTTAACAGAAATGGCCTATCAACAACAAGCTATTAATCAAATTCTTAGTCCTAAAAGAGGAAATATTTATGACTCTACTGGAATGCCTTTAGCCATTAGTGCACAAGTAGATACCATCACGATTAATCCTAATAGAATTGTAGGAGACACTGATGAAGAAACGAAAACATTAAAAGAAACTGTCGCTAAGGGGCTTTCTGATATATTTGCATTAGATTATAATGAAACATTAGAAAAAGTAAACAGTAAATCACAAGTAGAAACCATCATCAAAAAAGTAGAACAAGAAAAAGTAGATGAATTAAAAGCTTGGATGGATGAAAATGACATATCTATTGGTATCAACATAGATGAAGATACAAAGAGATATTATCCTTATGGTGATCTTGCATCTAGTGTTATTGGTTTTTGCGGAAGTGATAATCAAGGATTAAGTGGAATTGAGTCTAAGTGGGATTCTGTTTTGACTGGTACTCCTGGAAAAATCGTTAGTTCACAAGATAGTAGTCAAAAAGAAATTCCAAACGCAGAAGAAACCTATATTTCTGCTGAAAATGGTAGTGATATTGCTCTTACGATTGATTTTAATATACAAACTACGATTGAAAAATACTTACAACAAGCTGTTGAAAAATATGAATGCAAGGATGGCGGAAATGTTATTGTTATGAATCCACAAACTGGTGACATTTTGGGAATGGCTTGTTATCCAGACTATGATTTGAACTCACCTTATACACCAAATTCTACATTATCCCAAACCTATGATTCTTTATCTACTGAGGAAAAAAGTGAAGCTTTATACAAAATGTGGTCTAATAAATCTGTTGCAGATAGTTATGAGCCAGGTTCTACCTTTAAAATTATTACTTCTAGTGTTGCTTTAGAAGAAGGAATTACCACAACAGATAAAGCAGGAGACTTTTATTGTTCAGGCTCTCAAGTTGTTGAAGATAGAACAATTGATTGTTGGAGGAAATATAACCCACACGGTTCTCAGACATTAAGACAAGCTCTTCAAAATTCATGTAACCCTGCTTTTATCCAATTGGCACAAAGAATTGGTGCTTCTACTTTATATAAATATTACCAAGCTTTTGGATTATTTGAATCAACCAATTCTGGATTATATGGAGAACAAACTAGTATTTTCCATAATTTAGATGAAGTCGGACCAGTTGAACTTGCGACATATGCATTTGGTCAAAGATTTCAAGTAACACCTCTTCAAATGATAACTGCTATTTCATGTGTAGCTAATGATGGTGTTTTGATGAAGCCAAATATTATCAAATCAATTACCAATACAGATACTGGTGCTGTGACTGAAACACAACCAACAGAAGTAAGACAAGTTTTATCTAAATCAACATCTTCAAAAGTAAAATCTATGATGGAATCTGTTGTATTATATGGTACCGGTAAAAATGTTCAAGTTTCTGGATATTCTATTGGCGGAAAATCTGGAACTTCTGAACCTACAGAAGCCAATAAAGATGATGGTTATGTTTCATCATTTGTTGCTATCTCTCCTATTGAAGATACACAAGTTGTCATATTACTTACTTTATATGATCCTCAAAACAAACAATATGGTTATCAAGGAGGTTCTGTTGCTGCTCCTGTTGTTTCACAAATGTTATCTGAAATATTACCATATTTAGGTGTGCCATCAGATACAACTGAAACAGATAATAGCTCTGAAAATCTAATTACAGTTCCTGATGTTAGAAATAAAACAATCACAGAAGCTAAGAAAGTACTTACTGAAGCAGGATTTGATTGTAAATCGGTTTCTTCTGGAGATGAAAACGCAACATTAGTTGCAGACCAAAATCCAAAGCCAGGTGCTAAGTTAGCTGCTAATTCTATCATCATGTTATATGGTGAAGGTGATACAGTTGCTACATCTGTTAGTGTTCCTGATTTATCAAATATGAATTTATCACAAGCAACTAATGCTTTAAAAGCGAAAAACTTAAATATTAGTGTTACTGGTTCTGGTATTGTAACCACTCAAGACTATGCAGCAGGTGAACTTGTACAAGAAGGAACGATTATTAGTGTCAACTTAAAACCAACTTTAACAGATGCGCATTAATTCCTATACAAATTTAAAACGTGCGTCGAAATCTTTGATTTCGTTTACGCACGTTTTTTTATTCCATTATCTCCTCCCTCCAATATTTTTCAAGTAGATTATCCAACTTTTTTATCTTCTCACTTTGTTTGATTGCTTCTTCTGTATTTTCTCCTTTTAAATAGCTTATCCATGCTTGTTTTAAAGTCATATTTCTACTATCTTTAAGGCTAAATTTGGGTAATTGCAAAATATGAATTTCTGGATAATTATCAATAATGTTTGTCATATTTCCTTCTTTTACTACCATTTTGCTATGATATTCTAATTCTTTGTTCAAAACAAAATCTAAAATATTAATGGTTGTTGTTTTTACAACTTCTCTATGTTCATCATATTCTAATTGATTTGCGTGAATTTGTACATAATATAACAACATCTTTACTAAAATATGTTCTCCATCAATCATTTGTATACCTATATTTTGTTCTTGGTTTTGAGCTGTCTTGATTCGTAAATCTGCAATGCCAAAATTTTCTTCAGCTGGTAAAAGTTCTTTTAATTTTTCTAAGTATGGATTTATTTTTGCTTCTTTTATTTCTAAGTTTAACATCACCTCTATAAATTCTTTTAATATATCTGTATTTTCTTCTGTGTTTAACACTCTCCTTAGTACAAAATTACTTTTTGCAACAAATTTTCGATTCATATACATGATTTTAGTGCACTAAAATAAAACCTCCTTTGATATATTTCTTTCGAAATGCGGAATTTTGCGTTATTTATTTTTTACCAAACATGGAATTTTGATCAATTATTTTTGATCAGATATGGAATTTTGATCATTTTTTTGACCAACTATAGATTTTTGATTAACACTTTAAATCATTATGGACTTTTTGTTGGATCATTTTTGCCCAACGATAGATTTTTATTGGATCAAAGATTTAAGTTTATAACATATAGAAACATTAATCATTAAATGAATAAATAAATAGAAATTTCTATTGAATAAAAATTATATAATTTCTTCTAGTATACTGTCAAAAAAAGAACTTGTCAACAAGTTCTTTTTATCTTTTTCTATTTTTCATCGCAAAATTCGACAAATATTTCATGTTTCCTTTTCACCTAAAAGTTAAGAAGAAACCTTTTTTATTTCTTCAATCACTTTTGTGATACTTTCTTTTGGTGTTGAAGCTCCTGCCATAATTCCAACTTTATCTGTCGGTTTGATTTTATCAAGTTCTAATTCTGTTTCATTTTCCACCCATAAAACCATTTGACAATGCTGTTTTGCAATTTCATATAATTTTTTGGTATTGGAACTATTTTTTCCACCAATAATAATCATAGCATTTGCTTTTTTAGCTATCTTTTCTGTTTCTTTTTGCCTAATTTCCGTTGCTTGGCATATAGTATTCTTTACAACCAATTCTACATTTTTAGGTAATTTATTTTTTATCATTTCTTCTATAATAGAAAATTTTTCTAAACTATATGTCGTTTGGGATATCAGTAATACTTTTTTTATCTTTGATGCTTTCAAGTTTTCTAATGCTTTATTTACATCCTCTTCCTGTTCTATAATGGCAATATGTTGTTTACAATAGCTAATTGTCCCTATATTTTCTGGATGTTCTTTTGCACCTAAAAGAAATATATAATATTCTTGATTAGCATATTCTTTTACGATTCCATGTATTTTTATCACTTTAGGACAAGTATAATCTATTAATTCTATTCTTTTTCCTTTTGCCAATTTATAAATTTCTTTAGATACTCCATGTGCTCGTATAATCACTTTATTTTTGACTTCATTTATGTTATTAGCAAACTTCATACCCAATTGTTCTAATTCTTTAATGACTTCTTTATTATTTACGATTTCTCCTAAACCATATATATTTTTTTCTGTTTCTAATATTTTTTTTGCACCTTCTACTGCTCTTTTTACACCATAACAAAAACCAGCTGTTTTTCCCACGATTAATTCCATATTCCTACTTCTCTCCATTCTACAATATCTAGTTTATTGTACAGAAAACATCATCTTTTATCTTGATCTTATATAAGATTTTTTCGTGTACAACAAGGTTAAGCTTCTTATATCCTATTTTACCATCTCTAAAATTTCTTCTTTTAATACTTCTACAATCTTTTCCTGTGGCACTTTTTTGATGATTTCACCTTTTTTAAATAGCAAACCTTCTTTCACACCACCTGCAATCCCAATATCTGCTTCTCTCGCTTCTCCTGGTCCATTCACTGCACATCCCATTACTGCAACTGTAATGTCTGATTCTATGGTTCCTAAAAATTCTTCCACCTCTTTCGCTATTGGAATTAAATCAATTTGTGTTCTTCCACAAGTAGGACAAGCTACTAATGTTGGTACTTTGTGATACAAATTACAATCTTTTAAGATTTCTTTAGCCACTCTAATTTCTTTGACTGGATCATCTGAAAGAGATACCCTCATCGTATCTCCTATTCCATTTCTTAACATATAGCCTAACCCAATACTAGATTTGACAGTTCCACTAAATTCTGTGCCACTTTCTGTAATTCCTAAATGTAATGGACAATCAAAAGCCTTTGCAGCCTCCTCATAGCTTTCTATACATAAATCTAAATTAGAAGCTTTTAAAGAAATCAAATAATCTTTAAAATCTAATTTTTCTAATATTTCTATATGTCTTCTTGCACTCTCAACCATTGCCTTTGCTGTTGGCTTTCCATATTGTTCTAGCAAATCTTTCTCTAAAGAACCTGCATTCACTCCGATTCTAATAGGAATATGATGTTCTTTACATTGGTCTACAACTGCTCTGACTTTATCTTCACTTCCAATATTTCCTGGGTTAATTCTAACTTTATCAACACCTGCTTTTATTGCCTCTAGAGCAATCTTATAATCAAAATGTATATCTGCAACAATAGGAATATGAATTTGTTTTTTTATTTCTTTTATCGCTTTCGCATCATCCATATCTAATGCCGCTACTCTTATCATTTCACAACCTGCTTTTTCCAAATCCAATATTTGTTTTACAGTCGCTTTTATATCTTTTGTTTTCGTATTACACATAGATTGAATAACCACTTTATTTTGTGCACCTATTTGTACATTTCCTACCATAATTTTTCTTGTTTTTGTTCTGTTCATTTATAATTCCTTTCTTTTTTCTCTTTTTGTCCAATTGGGGACGTTTCTGTTTGGGACATTTTATAATATATCTATTTAATTAAAGCAAATGTATTAAATTTATTTATTTTTTTAGACGAATATTGCAGAATAAAAATAAAAAATTCTAAAATTTAATACATTTGCTTTTATTAAAAAATGCATTTTAAATAAAAATGTCCCAAACAGAAACGTCCCCAATTGGACACTATTTTGAAGCTATATAATATCCGACTCCCCTTTTGGTGATTAGTATTTTTGGTGATGATGTATCTTTTTCAATTTTTTCTCTAATTCTTCTTACAGTTACATCTACTGTTCTAATGTCTCCATAATATTCATATCCCCAAACTTTTTCTAGCAATGTTTCTCTTGTAACAACTTGTCCTGGTTGTGATGCTAAAAATTTGATAACTTCAAATTCTCTTACGGTTAAATCTATGACTTCTCCTCTGATTTTTACTTCAAATTTGTCTAAATCTAATTCCAAATCATTAACAACAATTTTATTTTCTTTCTTTTTTGAATTGTCATTATCTAATCTTGCCATAGACATATTTTCAACTTTTCTTAAATTCGCTTTTACCCTTGCTATCAATTCTCTAACACTAAATGGTTTTGTAATATAGTCATCTGCTCCTAATTCTAATCCCAATATTTTATCAATTTCACTATCTTTTGCGGTTAACATCAAAATTGGTACATTATAAGAATTTTTGATTCTTTTACATACTGATAATCCATCCATTTTTGGAAGCATGATGTCTAGCAAAATTAAGTCTGGGTATTGCTCTAATGCGATATTTAATGCTGTTACTCCATCGCTTGCTTCGATGACATTATATCCCTCTTTTTTTAAATTATATACTAATATTTCTCTTATTGGTTGTTCATCATCAACAATTAAAATTGTTTTTTGATCTCTATCTATTTCTTCTTCCACAAAAACTCCGCCTTTCTTCCTTAGCTTTATTTTTATACTTATATTTATATCACAATTATTTTCATTATACAAGTAATTTGTTAAAAAATCTTGTTGAGGCGTAACTATTCAGTTGCATAAAATTTCTAATTACGAGTTCATGTATATTTATTTCTCACAAATGACGAATGTAATTGGAGTGCTTGTAGCCTTTCTGATTAGAACAATAGCGAGCTTTTTTGAACATTTTCTCTATTTATGACATTTTAAAGCTCGCGTCATTGTTCAGCGCCAAATTTTACTTTAGTAAAATTTGTGTGCATTGAGTTTATATATTAGAAAGTCAGTATGACTTTTCTAATATATAAAAAGAAATGAGGAAGCGGGAATAGCGAGAGGCTCGTTTCTTTTATAGTTAGAAAGGCTAGAGCACGTATTGAACCGAGGAATTTGTGAGAAATAAATATACATGAACTCGTTTAATATCAAATATCTTTACAACTGAGTAGTTACGTTGGGGACATACCAAATCATTCCGAAAGTTGCCAAAAAGGCACGTCCCCTTTGGCATACAATTTAGACCTGTCCCTTTTGACCATTTTTTGTCCATTTTGACACGTCCCCAACGTTTCATTTTTCGTCAAATGTATTGACATTAAAACTATTTAGTCATATACTAAAGTCGTAAAATTTTAATAAAAGGAGGCAATTTAAGAATGGATAACATGATAGAAATTAGATGGCATGGTAGAGGCGGACAAGGTGCCAAAACAGCATCTTTATTATTAGCTGATGCAGCTTTTAATACTGGTAAATATATTCAAGGATTTCCTGAATATGGTCCTGAAAGAATGGGTGCCCCTATCACTGCATATAACAGAATTAGTGAAACACCTATCACAATTCATAGTAATATTTATGAACCAGATTATGTGGTAGTTGTAGATGACACGCTTTTAGAATCAGTTGATGTTACTTCTGGTTTAAAAGAAACAGGCGCTATTGTGATTAACACAACAAAATCTGCTGAACAACTAAAAAAAGAATTAAAAGGATATTCTGGAGAAGTGTACACAATTGATGCTAGAAAAATTTCAGAGGAAGCTTTAGGAAGATATTTTCCAAATACACCTATGCTAGCTGCCATTGTAAAAGTAAGTAAAATTATGACTGATGATGAATTATTAGAAGATATGAAAGGTTCTTTTAAACATAAATTTGCTAAAAAGCCTGAGGTTATAGACGGAAATATGAAAGCATTAGAAATGGCTTTAAAAGAAGTTAAGAAAGTTCAATAATAATTGAAAAATAATTACACTTTTAGCTATACGTAGTGGTGAAATTGATTTTTTCTTGCTAAAATTTAATTTTTTTCCAATTAGGTTTAATTATTAAGAAAGGATGATGTAAAAAATGACAGATATAAATGCAAACACACCTATGGAGAAATTAACTCCTGGTGGAGATATTTATACTGCTGGAAATGCAAGAGATTTTAAAACAGGCGATTGGAGAAGTTCTTATCCTGTATTTCTATCTGATAAATGCAAACAATGTGGTTTATGCTTCCCTGTTTGCCCTGAAGATGCTATTCCAGTAGGAAAAGAAGATTTAAAAAGAAAAGATTTCAATTATGATTACTGTAAAGGTTGCGGTGTATGTGCCAAAGTATGCCCTTTCGGTGCGATTGAAATGAGAGAGGAAGGTGTTGAATAATATGAGTATTAGAGAAAGATTAAGTGGTAATGAAGCAGCAGCAACTGCTATGAAACAAATTAATCCAGATGTAGTCGCAGCCTTCCCTATTACCCCTTCAACAGAAATTCCACAATACTTTTCAACTTTTGTTGATAATGGTCTTGTAGATACAGAATTTGTTGCTGTTGAAAGTGAACACAGTGCTATGAGTGCTTGTATTGGTGCAGAAGCAGCAGGCGCAAGAGCTATGACAGCAACATCTGCAAATGGTCTATCTTTAATGTGGGAAATGATCTATATTGCTTCTAGCTTACGTTTACCTATTGTTATGTCTTTAGTAAACAGAGCTGTATCAGGACCTTTAAACATTCATAATGATCATTCAGATGCTATGGGTGTTAGGGATGCTGGTTGGATTATGTTATTTTCTGAAAGTAACCAAGAAGCTTATGACAATCTTTTAATGGCACATAGAATTGCTGAAAACAAAAATGTTATGCTTCCATTAATGGTTTGTCAAGATGGATTTATCACTTCTCATTCTATTGAAAATATAGAACTTCTTGAAGATGATAAAGTAAAAGAATTTGTTGGAACATATAAACCAGAACATTATTTATTAAATAGAAATGAGCCAATTGCTGTTGGACCATTAGATTTACAAAGCTATTTATTTGAACACAAGGCACAACAAGCAGAAGCTATGAGAAATGCTAAACAAGTTATTTTAGATGTAGCAAAAGATTTTGAAAAAATGACTGGTAGAAAATATGGTCTTTTTGAAGAATATAAATTAGATGATGCAGAAATCGCCATTGTTTGTATGAACTCAACAGCTGGTACAACCAAATTTGTTGTTGATAAATTAAGAGAACAAGGTGTAAAAGCAGGTTTATTAAAAGTTCGTGTATTTAGACCATTCCCAGTAGAAGAAATTGCAAAAGCATTATCACATCTAAAAGCAATTGCTGTATTAGATAAAGCAGATTCTTTAAATGCTGCTGGTGGTGCTTTATTTGAAGATGTTACATCTGCAATGTATGTAAACAATATTCATGTACCTGCAGTTAACTATGTATATGGTATTGGTGGTAGAGATACAAAAGCTGATGACATCGAAAGTGTCTATACAGATTTATCAGAAATCGTAAAAACTGGAAAAATAGATAATCCTTATCGTTATTTAGGATTAAGAAAGGAAGGTGACAAATAATGCCTTATAATGTAAAAGAAATCGTTGCCAATAAACCTTCAAGATTTACTTCTGGACACAGAATGTGTGCTGGTTGTGGAGCTCCTCCTGTTGCAAGACACATATTAAGAGCTTTAAAACCAGAAGATCATGCTGTTATTGCCAATGCTACTGGATGTATGGAAGTTTCTACTTTTATCTATCCATATACAGCTTGGACAGATTCATTTGTTCACACAGCATTTGAATGTGCAGGTGCGACACTTGCAGGAGCAGAAGCCGCTTATGTTTCTATGAAAAAACAAGGAAAATTACCAGCTGATGGTGATACAAAATTCATCGCCTTTGGTGGAGATGGTGGAACATATGATATTGGATTACAATCTTTATCAGGTGCTATGGAAAGAGGACATGATATGGTATATGTATGTTATGATAATGGTGCATACATGAATACAGGTATTCAACGTTCTTCTGCAACACCAAAATATGCAGATACCACTACCTCACCTGCTGGAACCGTTATCCCTGGAAAAACACAATGTAGAAAAGATTTAAGTAAAATCATGGTAGGACATCATATTCCATATGTAGGTCAAACACTTGCTTATATGAATTTCAAAGATTTATATGAAAAAGCTGAAAAAGCCATTTACACAGAAGGACCAGCATTCTTAAATGTCATGTCACCATGTCCTAGAGGATGGGGATATCCAACAGAAGATTTAATGAAAATTAATAAACTTGCTGTTGAAACATGTTATTGGCCATTATATGAAGTTATAAATGGTGTATATCATATTTCATATAAACCAGCTAAAAAATTACCAATTGAAGAATTCTTAAAACCACAAAAAAGATTTAGACATATGTTTAAACCTGGAAATGAGTGGATGATTGAAGATTTCCAAAAAATTGTTGATGAAAGATGGCAAGAATTATTAGATTTAGAAGAAATGACAAATAAAAATAACTAACAAAAAAGGGATTTTGGGGACGGACTCAAAATTCCCTTTTTTATTATTCTCAAAATTTTCTGTAACAAAAAACTCCAACTTATTCGTTGGAGTTTTTTGCATCACCTCTTTTACTTCTCTTCCGTTTATACTCTCTGAAATCAATAATAACCGGATTTTTTCCTCCTTTCAGTGCAGTCCTATACTGAATTCTTTCTTTAACTACTTCTGGAATTTCGATACATGGTGATATGGCATGGCATTTTCCACATAATCTACACGACCATGTGAAAATTCCACACTTTCCATCAATATCATATTCTGATATTGGTTCTCTTAAACCACATCCCCATGTAAATCCTACATACGGAACATGCTCTGATGTACACTCTAATTCTATTTCCCATACACCATCTTCTCTGAAATATCCTAGCTTTTCAGGAATCATCTCTCCATAATGTATTCTCCGATTACTAATTTCATTCTTATTATCAGAAGGCTCAGATTTCTGACTTTTTTTGCAAAATTTGCTAAATATCCCCATGCTGTAACTCCTCCTATATTCTACTATTTAAAAGTTATATGAATTTTATCATGTTTTATACCATCAGTCAACTCGTTTATCCCTTAAACACATAGTTTAATCAGCTTTTGCAACAGTTCATTATAGAATGCACCCAAGGTATATATATTATATTTGAAGCGGGTTTCGTGGGAACCGACACGCTACATACTGTTACTGCTTTTTAATCTCTACTCTCTATCACAATCAAAATTCCATTCTTCATCTCGATACTTGCTGTATCTGCTATGATTTCATTACTAATCCCCAAACTGGTTCCTATCGGTAAAGTATAATCATGTAAAGGGTATTTAAAACCAGTTAAAGTTAGTCCTTCTACTGTACTCGTCAAAGAAATTAAAGAAACGTATTTTCCATAAATTTTTTCTTTCTCTAATGTCATTTCTTTATTTATTAAGTAAATTCGATTATGCTCATCTATCATCTGGCATGGAATATTGGCTTCTAATGCAGCTTTTAATATATGAATATTGGCAATTGCATGATCCATTCTCTTCCCTAATGCTCCCATAATCGTAATTTTTGAACTTTTTAAACGAATGGCTAACTGTAAAGCAATATCTGTATCTGTGTTATCTTTTTCAGCATTATATGTATGAAAAATAATTTGAGACTGTTTTTTATAAAATTTTAGAATTTCAGGAGAAACAGAGTCAAAATCTCCTACTACATGATTTGGTATGATTTTTAGTTGGTATAATGCCTCTAATCCTCTATCTCCTGCTATTATATTTTGACCGTACATATTCCTCACAATACCTTTTTAATTGTTCCATATTGATATCTCCACCTGATACGATTAATGTTTCCATTTCTATTTCTCCTTTTTCTAACAATTTTTATCATATACTAAACTTTACATTAGATTGAATCAAATATGAGCTGATTTTTTCCTATATAATAGAAAAACCATGATTAATTCTATATAGAAATGCATCATGGCTTTTTTCTTCTCTTGGCTATGTAATCTTATTCTTCTTCTGGTGCTTCTACTGGGCAAACACCTGCACAAGTTCCACAGCTTATACAAGCAGATTGATCAATTACAAATTTATCATCTCCTTGTGATATACATTGTACTGGACATTCAGCAGCACAAGCTCCGCATGATATACATTTATCTGTTATTTTATATGCCATTATATTCACCTCCTTTAACTTCTTGTTTCTCTATTGTTTCTATGTTTTGATTCTTCTTTTATTTTTTCTATTTACGATTGGTCTTGCTTTTTTCTATTCTTCTCTCATGCCTTCTTCTTCTTTTTCTAATTTTTCTAACTCTTCTAATTCTTTTTGATGTTCTATTTCTTCTTGATCTAATCTTTCTTTTTCTGCATCTTTTATGACCTCAATATCTTTCACATCATATTTTCTATAAATATAGGTATCTCCATTTTTAATTTTTACTCTAACTCTTTCTTTTAGGGTTTCTATTGAATCTACTTCTCCCTCTCCTTCTTCTGTTTTGACAATAGCTCCTATATGTGGTAAATTTCTTAATTTTTCTTCATAAACTTCACTTTCATATTTCAAACAACACATTAATCTTCCACAGTTTCCTGATATTTTTGAAGGATTTAAAGAAATATTTTGCTCTTTTGCCATTTTAATAGATACAGCTTCGAAATCATTTAAAAATGTACAACAGCATAATTCTCTTCCACATACACCATTTCCGCCAATTTTTCTAACTTCATCTCTGACACCAATTTGTCTTAGTTCTATTCTTGTTTTATATACTGCCGCTAAGTCTTTTACCAATTCTCTAAAATCAATTCTTCCATCTGCTGTAAAATAGAATAAAATTTTACTATTATCAAATTTTACTTCTACATCTGTTAATGTCATTCCTAATCCATGTTCTTTTATTTTCTTTTTACATACTTCAAATGCTTTTTTCTCTAAAGCTTTACATTCGTCATAACGTTTATAATCTTTTCCATTGGCAATTCTAATAACAACCTTTAAGGGTTCTACAATCTTATCTTCTGGAACAGCTCTATTGGGAATCATGACCTCACCAAATTCTTCTCCTTGGGCTGTTTCTACAATAACTTTATCTCCTTTTTTTAGTCTCCATTTTTTTGGGTTAAAGAAATAGATTTTTCCTAATTTCTTAAATCTTACGCCTACAATATCTTTCAATTTACTTCCTCCCACATATTAAATATCATGTTATCTATACACATATCATAATTTGCATTTTGATTCAACCTTTTTTTCGTATTTTCTATGACATCAATACAATTTGCATATTGTGTGTTTTGTTTTGCTAATTTCAACAATATTATATTTATATAATCTAATATATTCATAATTTCATCTTTAGATTGATATAATGGTTCTCCTAATTTCATCAATTCTGTCATATCTGTTTTGTCTAACTTTTCTATCATATCTTCTATACTTTTATATTGTTCTTTTTTATCTTTTAGCAAAATAGCTTTTCCAATACTTCCTTGAAATGCTTCTAACATATTGGGACTAATATTTGTCATTCCATAAGTTTTTTCCATATATTGTTTTATCTCTTTTTCTCCAATAGGTTGAAAGGCAATTTTCATGCATCTTGATTTTATTGTATTTAAAAAAGCATTTTCGTTACTACCAATTAATATGATGATACCATATTCTGGTGGTTCTTCTAGTGTTTTTAGTAGACAGTTTTGTGCCTCTGTTGTCATTTTATCAGCATCATTGATGATATAAACTTTTTTATCAGAAATAATTGGTTTTTCTTGTATCTTTCTTTGTAAATATCGGATTTGTTCAATTTTGATACTATTCCCATCTGGTTCTATGTATAAAAAATCAGGATGGTTATGAGACATAAATTCAATACAAGATTTACATTGCTGACAGCCTTTTTCTTGTTCATTTGTGCATAATGCAACTCGAGCAAACTCTTTAGCTATCATTTGTTTTCCAATACCTTCTATACCTACAAACATATAGCTATGTGATATTTTGTTTTCAAGTATTGATCTTTCTAATTCTTTTTTTATTTGCTCATTTCCAATAATCTCATCAAACATCAATGTTTCGCTCCTTTTTCTTACCTTTATTATTATATACTAAAACAATTGATTTTTCAATAAAAAAGAGATTAAGTTTTCTGTTTTTTCAAGATGAGGGCGGGGATGTTTATATTTTTTTATGTATTGACGAATGTGCCGTGAAATAGATGTATAAATTCTTAATTTTTAATAAATGAGGAAGCGCGAGCAGCGAGAGACTCATTTATTGAAAATTTAGAAGTTATCATCTATTGAGCAAACGGACAAATATCGCTTCGCGAGAACTTTTCTCTACTTTTCTAACTTAACTATATATATTTAAGTTCTCGAAGAAGCGTTAAGATTTGTCGACGCGAAAAATTGCGTAGCAATTTTTCTGTGCAACGCTGTTTTTTGTGGTATAGGAAAAGCCATTTTTCCTATACCACAAGAAAATCATAAAAAAATATAAACATCCCCGCCCTCATTTTGAAAAAACAGAACTTGAAAAATATGGATTAAAATGCAAAAAAAATAGAGACCTAAAATCTCTATCTTTTAGTCTACATGTCCCCATTTATTTAATGGCCATATTCTTATCGCTACAGTACTTTCTATTTTCTCTAACGGTATACATCCAAATGCTCTACAATCTGTACTATGTGGTCTGTTATCTCCCATTGCAAACACTGTATTTTCTGGAACAACAAAATCTGAGAAACCAGGACCTTCTACATCTGTTACAACACCATCTTGTAAATATGGTTCATCTAGTTCTTCTCCGTTTATATACACTTTTCCTTCTTTAATCTCTACATGTTCCCCTGGTAAAGCAATCACTCTTTTTATATAACTTTCTTTTCCAATTTCTAATACATATTTCACAAATTTACCAAATATATTGGTTGGTTCATTTTCATATTTTGCCACTGGGTTATTTTCATCTATTTCTGAACTGGTATAAAATTTCTCTGTTGGTGCCTCAAATGTAATAATTTGTCCTCTTTCAGGTAATGTTTTTGTCGTTCTTGACCATCTATTTAGCCATAATCTCTGTCCTTCTACTAATGTTGGCTTCATTGATACTTGTTGTACAATGGTTGGCGTTCCTATAAAATATCTAAATAATAAAGCTAATACGATTGCTATAATGATACAATATACCCACTCTAATGCTTCTTTTATCTTTGGATTCAATTTTTCTCTCTCCTTTAACTTAAAAAAATCTAATTTATTATACATGAATTCTTTCTATTTTTCAATCTAATGATTCACTTTTTTTAATTATTTATTACAAATTAATGGTTCTTTTAAATTAACTATAGAAACAGTTGATATATAAATAATTTTAAAAATCATTGACTTGTAACAATTATGTATAATTTAGCTAAGTACTTCTTTTGCTTCTTTGGTAGGAATTCTAATCACTACTTCAGTTCCTTTTCCTACCGTACTTTTGATATCAATACTTCCCCCATTTTTATCAAGTATCTCTTTTGCAATAGAAAGCCCTAGACCTGTACCTCCCATTTCTCTTGTACGCGCTTTATCTACTCGATAAAATCTGTCAAATATTCTAGATAAATCTTCTTCTGGTATTCCAATTCCATTATCAAAAATTTTTATATAGGCATCATTATATACAAATCCTACATATATTTTGATTTCTCCACCTTCTGGTGTATATTTGATACTATTTGTTAAAATATTTAAAATCACTCTTTCTATATCATCTTTATCTGCATAAACTGGTGGAACATCTGCCGTCACAAAAGAATTGACTGTATGATTTTTCTTTTTGATTTCTATTGCCAATTTATCTTGGCATTTTTTTACTAATTCTCCTAAATCAAAAGATACTTTTCTTACTCTATTTTTATTATTATCATATCTTGATAAAGTTAATAAATCTGTAACAAGTCTTGCCATTCTTCTAGCTTCTGATGCAATCACATTTAAGAACTTGTCCTGTGTTTCTTTATCATATTCACCTTCTAATAGCGTATCAGCATATCCCATAATGGATGTAATTGGCGTTTTTAATTCATGAGATACATCTGCTACAAATTCTTTTTGCATGTTATCCAATTTTACATGTTCTGTTATATCTTGGATAACTGCAATAACACCATTTGGTCTATCTGATTCATTTTTAAAAGGTGCAAAAAATACATTTACATAGTTATCTTCTACTTGAATTCTTTGCTCTGTTGATGTCCAGTTCTCTAAATAAATGATTTTTTCCATATTAATTCCTAATTTAAATTTTGCAAAAATATCATCAAAGGTAATATCTTCTGGTCCTATACTTAAGAATTTTTTTGCAGCTGGATTAATTAAGATAATTTCTCCTTCCATATTAAAAGCAATAATTCCATCTGTCATATGTAAAAGAATGGTTTCTATTTGATTTTTTTGTGTAGAAACTTCACTTAATTTTTCCTTTAATTCTGTTGTCATAGTTCCTAATACATTTTCAATATTCATCATGTCTTTTTTAGTTTTAGATTTTTTTACTTCTTCCTTAGTTGAATTAGTTTTATCTTTTTTCTTTTCTTCCTCTGTTATTTTTTCAGCACTTTTTATTAATTTATTAATCGGATAAATTACAAATCTAGATAAAACAACAGCTATCAAGATGCCACTTATCAAAAATGCAATTCCTGCTACAATTAGTGCTGTAATATTGGTATTTCGCATCTGTTCTATATATTGGGCTAATTCCTCTATATTTCCAATTTCATTATTGCCAAGATTCATTTCTAAATGATTAATTGATTGTATATATACAAGACCTAAACCTGTAATGACAATAATACCTATTAAAAAAAATACAACAATTATTTTAAATTGAATACTCCTAAACATTCTATTCCCTCTCATCCATTTCTATTCTGCTATAGAAACATCTTCAAATATTTTAATCATGCCTCTGTTGTTCTCTTATGGTTTTTACAATTTGTGCATATATTTTGTTTTCTACATCGTCAGTTGCAACAGTTAACGCTTTTTCTCCCATCTCTTTACACTTATTTTGGTCTAATACGATTTTTTCTATATTTGTATTTAATTTTTCGCCAGTTAATTCATTATCTAATATAATATCAGCTGCTCCGATATTTTGTAATACTTTTGCATTATATAATTGATGGTCATGGCTGACATTTGGTAAAGGCACTAATATCGATGGTTTTCCTAAATTTGCGATTTCTGTAATCGTCATAGCTCCACTTCTTGCAACAATGACATCTACTACATTCATGATTTCTTCCATATTATAAATATATGGAAGAATTTTCATATTTTTTATATGATTAATATTTTTATGATGATTTTCTAGTTCTTCTTTTACAATGTCATATTGCTTTGGTCCTGTTGCCCAAATCATTTGGTACTGTTCATTTAACCCTAATTTTATAATTTCCATTATGGCATTATTAATTCTTCTTGCTCCTTGGCTTCCTCCAAACACTAAAGTAATTGGCATTCCTTTTTTTAATCCAGATTTTTTTATAATTTCTTCTTTTTGTTCCTCTGTATAATTTTGTTTTTTTATTTTTACAGGTGTTCCTGTGTATACAATTTTTTTAGCATGTTTTATTCTATCAATCGCATCTTTAAAAGATACTAAAATCGTATCTGTTTTTTTTGCTAGCATTTTTACTGCTTTTCCTGGAAAAGCATTACTTTCATGTAATACTGTTGGAATTTTTAATTGATGAGCTGCTGAAATCGTTGCACCACAAATATATCCTCCAGTTCCTATCACAATATCTGGTTTGATTTCTTTTAATAATTTTTTTGCTTCTCCAAATCCTTTTAATGTTTTTATCATCTTTTTTATATTTTCAATAGATATTTTTTTACTTAATCCATATGCATCAATGGTTTTTAACTCATATCCAGCTCGTGGAACCAAATCATTTTCCAATCCTCTTGTTGTTCCTATAAAAATAATTTTAGAATCTTTTTCTTCTTCTTGTATTTTTTTAGCTATCGCTAATCCTGGATTGATATGACCTGCTGTTCCTGCTGCTGCAATAACTACTTTCATGTTTTCTTCCTTTCTTAAATTCTACCTGGTTGCCAAAGGGGACGGGTTAAAATGGCAACTTTTTTATTTTTTATTAAAAAGTTGCCATTTTAACCCGTCCCCTTTGGCAACCTCTATTCTTTTTTTGCTCCTGCTTTCGATATGTTTAACAGCACGCCCATCTCACACAGCAAGATAAATAGTGATGTTCCTCCATAACTAAAGAATGGTAATGGCATTCCTGTTGCTGGCATGGATGATGTAACAACTGCTATATTAATAATCACTTGTATTGCTACTTGTGCAGTAATTCCTATAGCCACTAAACTTCCAAACATATCTGGTGATTTCATTGCAATTAATATGCCTCTCCATATAAATATAGCAAATAATATGATAACTACTGCACATCCTATAAATCCTAATTCTTCTGCTAATATTGAGAATATAAAATCATTATGTGGTTCTGGGATATACAAATATTTTTGTTTACTTTCTCCTAATCCTGCTCCGAATAATCCTCCTGATCCAATGGCATATAAACTTTGGATGACTTGCCATCCATCTCCTGTTGGATCACTCCATGGGTTTAAAAAGGTCATAACTCTTTGTAATCTATATGGTTCTAAAAGAATTAAGCCTATAATTCCTGGTACCCCCACAACTAAACCTGATACAAGGAAATGCCAAAATTTACATCCTGCAATAATCATCATGATAGCTATAATTCCAATAATAATCATTGAAGCACTAAAATGTGGTTCTATTAATAATAATGCAATGATTGGCACTACTAATAATATATGTTTAACAAATCCTTTACCATATTTATTTAGTTCATCTCTATTTTTCACCAATATTCCCGCATAAAATAATATCATTAATAATTTTACAATTTCAGATGGTTGAAATGAAAGTGATTCTGTAATATATATCCATCTTTTTGCACCATTTACTTCTCTACCTATAAGTGGTACTGCTAATAGCAATAAGAAAGCTATAATATATGCTAATTTATAATATTTTTGATAAAATCGATAATCAATGTTAGAAATTACCCACATCATAAATAGTCCAGCTATTGCAAAAATTGCCTGTCTAAAAAAATATGAGTAACTATTTCCACTTTCAGAAAGTGCTGATGGTGAACTTGCTGAAAGTACCATAATTAGTCCTATTGATAACAATAATAATATTGTTATCAATAATGTAAAATCAATTGGGTTTTTTAGAAAGCTTGAAAAACTCTTCCCTTTCTTCTTTGACATTACTTTCTTCCTTCCTTAAATTATATTATCTTTAGTCCAATGATACATAATAATAATGTTGCTACACTAAATACAACCACTACTTTATTTTCTTTCCAACCGGATAATTCAAAGTGGTGATGTAATGGTGCCATTTTGAAAAATCGTTTTCCTGTCTTTTTAAAATATACTACTTGTATCATAACAGATATGGTTTCTAATACTGGTATTAATGCAATGACAAGTAATAATAATGGCATTTCTAGGTATAGTGCTAATCCTGATATAACGCCTCCTAACATAAGAGATCCTGTATCTCCCATAAACACTTTCGCTGGATGAATATTAAACATTAAAAATCCTAAAACTGCACCTATGACAATACTTGCAAATATAGATACTTCATATAATTGTAAACTAATTCCTATAATCGCTAAAGTGGTAATAATAATCGCACATATACTAGATGATAAGCCATCAATTCCATCTGTTAAATTGACTGCATTTGTTGCTCCTAATATAACAACAATCGCAAATGGAATATATACAAAAACAGGCATATTGATATATGTTTTTATAATTGGTATATAGGTTTGTGTTTCAATTTTTAATCCATATACTAAATAAATCACATATGCTACTGAAATAATCAGTAAGCCTATCATTTTATAACTTGGTTTTAAACCTTCTGTATTTTTTAATACTAATTTTTTGAAATCATCTATAAATCCAATCAATCCAAATCCAATGGTTAATAATAATATTGGTAACAATTTATGCGCTATATCTGTTTCTCCTATAATGGATAAATAGATATATGTTCCTATTACCACCAAAGTCATGGTAATAATGATAATAATTCCTCCCATTGTTGGAGTTCCTTGTTTTTTCAAATGAGATTGTGGTCCGTCATCTCTTTCTATTTGCCCTACTTTTCTTTTTTTCAATATCGGAATAATGATAAATCCCATAATAATGGATACGATAAATGAGATTATCAATACTTTTGCCTCGAATATCAATTTAATCCAACCTTTCTTTTGTTTTATTTTTTCTTATTCTTTGATTCATTTTCTAATTCATCTATGATATCTCTAACAATCACTCTCTCATCAAATGGATATTTTTCTCCATTAATTTCTTGATATGGCTCATGTCCTTTTCCTGCTAGAATAACAATGTCTCTCTTAGTTGCCATTTTGATAGCTTCTTTGATTGCTTCTGTTCTATCTACAATCACTTTGTACTTTCCATTTGTTTTTTTCATACCTTCTTCTATTTGTTCTACAATTTTATTAGGATCTTCTGTTCTTGGGTTGTCAGATGTAATAAAAGTAAAATCAGCAATTCTTCCTGATATTTCTCCCATGATTGGTCTTTTACCTGCATCTCTATCTCCACCACAACCAAATACAGATATGACTTTTCCTCTTGTATAACTTTTTGTTGCTTGTAATATATTTTCTAGACTTTCTGGTGAATGTGCATAATCTATCATAATTGGTATTTCTCTTTTATTATCTACTAATTCAGATCTTCCTGGCACTCTCACCTCTGCCAAAGCTTCTTTTATCGGTTCAGGAGCAATTCCAAATTTTTGTGCAACACAAATAGCCGCTAATGAATTATATACACTAAACCTTCCAGGTATTCCTGTTTTTACTCTTTCATTTCTATCTTTTAATTTTACTTTAAAATCTACATAAGAATTTGTAATCGTGATATCTTTTGCTAAAAGATTTGCATAATTATCAATTCCATATGTTGTGATATTGCTATCTGGGAATAATCTTGGTATTTTTGCTCCATGCAAATCATCTGCATTTGTGATTCCTGTTTTGCACATTTTAAACAATTTTAATTTTGAGTTAAAGTAATCTTCCATATCTGGATGCTCTTTAGGACTGATATGATCTTCTGAAAAGTTTGTAAATACGACAATATCAAAATTACATCCTTCTACTCTATTTAATTTTAAACTTTGTGATGAAACTTCCATAACCACAATTTCAACACCTTGTTTTACCATTTCATTAAATGTTTGTTGTAATTCTAAACTTTCTGGTGTTGTTCTATCACTATCTTTTACTTTTTTCCCATTAATATATGTTGCAATTGTTCCAATTAAGCCTACTTTTTTTCCTGCTTTTTCAAATATTTCTTTTATCATAAAAGTTGTTGTTGTTTTACCTTTTGTTCCTGTAACACCAATTAATTTAAATTTTCTTGATGGATGATCATAAAAATTATCTGATGCAATAGCTAATCCTTCTCTTGTATCTTTTGCCATGACAACAGTTATATTATCTGGTATTTTAGCACCTTTTAAGTTACAACCTTCTTGTATCATGATGGCAACTGCACCATTTTCTATGGCATTTTCCACATATTGATGACCATCTGTTGAAAATCCTTGTATTGCTACAAATAAATCTCCTTGTTTTACATTTTTTGAATTATTTTCAATTCCAGATATTTCAATATCTAAATCTCCTTTTACTTTTAAATTTTCTAAACCTACTAACATTTCTTTTAATTTCATTTTTTTCAGTCCTTTCGATTATTAATACTTAATTATATGCAAATTATTCCATTTAATCTCTCATATTATATAACGAAAATTGTTTTTTGTATAGAGTTTTTATATTTTTTTACTTTTAAATTCTAAGTTTATCGTTACTGTTCATACATCCCACTCTAAGAGGAATGATATGGTATATTTTTAAATGTTCGAATGCGACCGGAGTCGTTTTAGAAATTCTTATATTTAAGTCGTAAAGGGTCCTGTTTCCGGGTATCGTTACGATTTAAATATTAGAATTTCTTAAACGGAAATCGGAGGGGAGCCGAGAACTTTAAAAAGATACCCTATCATTCCTCTTAGAGTGGGATGTATGAACAATAACAGTTTGTCTTTCTTTTTCCTCTATATCACGCATATAAATTGATTATGTCATCTATTTATGGTATAATGAATTATGATATAAAACAGCAAAGGAGGACTATATTATGTCAAAAAAGATTTTTTTTAATGAGAGGGATTTGGAACGGCTGAAGAATCTGTCAGACGCAGAGCTTTATATCCTTAACGAAGAGTTAAGGAACAAAGTTCACGAAGCCAAGGCCAATATCTTGATTATTATGTCTTCTGAGGAGACGATAACGCAACTTGTTGGCCTGGCTGAAACAGCAGCAAGTGAAATTGCTCACAGAGGTGGGTATACCCCTATCACTTCCAACGGGAAGTATAACCCTGATGGGCTTACCTATGACACACCCGAGTGTCGAATGTGGTTAGACAACCACAGAAACTCTATGGATATTAGCAGAGACTTCCTGAGTGACTTCAGCTTCTATGAAGCACTCTCACAGTTATAAAAAAATCTTTTTTAGCTACAGGGTAATATCCTGTAGCTAGGAGAAGGGATAAACAGATGTAAATCTTGTTTATCCCTTCTTTTTTTATCATATATGCTTATTTAAATATGTTTTTCAAATATCTATAACGAATATAGAAACCAATTGTTCCTAGTAATACGATTGCAATAAGAACTTTTATCATCGTTGAAAATCCGGCACTTGGTAAAATAGTATTTGCTACTGTATCATCTTTATAGTTATTTGTATTTCCTGTAATCGTATTTGTTGTACTACTATTATTTTGATTTCCATCTCCTGGTTGTTCTATATTTTGGACAGTGATAGTTGTTTCAACGATATTTCCTGCTAAATCACTTAATTGAATGGTTTCTATTTGGTTTTCATCAAAAGTCTTGCTTATTGACAATCTATCTTCTGATAATGTCCAGCCTTCTATTGGTTTTAATTCTTCATTTGCTTGTATGGTTACTTGTACCGCTTGTCCATTATTGATTGTTTCATAATTTACATTGATTTGTGGTCCTTCTTTATCTATCCAAATAACTCTTGCTATGTTTTGAGAAACATTTCCTTCACTATCGATATATTCAAAAGTAAATGTTCCATTTTCTTCAAAAACATATTCATTACTTCCTTCGTTATTGGTTATAGTAACATCATCTCTATTAAATGTAATGGTTGCTGTAACATTTTGATTTGTTCGTTCAGTATAATCATAAGAAATGGTTGATATCAACTCTTCCACTTCTTCTGTAACCGTAATTCTGCATGTTGCTGTTTTTTCTCCATCTTCCGTCGTTACAGTTATCGTTGTTTCTCCTGGTCCGATTGCTGTTACAATTCCATCATCTACACTTGCTATATTTTCATCTTCAGATGCCCAAGTTACATTTTTATTTGTAGCATCATTTGGTGTGATAATGGCTACTAATGTTGCTTTTTCTCCAATTTCTAACGAAACATTTTGTAAATTCAAATCAACTTTTTCTACGTGAATTTCTTCTGGATCTGGATCTGGTTCAGGTTCTGGTTCAGGCTCAGGCTCAGGTTCAGGTTCTGGCTCTTCATTTGGAAGTACTGTAACACTACAAGCTGCTGTTTTTTCTCCATCTTCTGTGGTTACCATTATTGTTGTCTCACCTGAACTTATTGCTGTTACTTGTCCATTATTATCTACCCTTGCTATATCACTATCTTCTGAACTCCAAGTTACATTTTTGTTTGTTGCATTATCTGGTGTTATGGTTGCTTCTAAATTAGCTGTTTCTCCAACATTTAAAGTGACATTATTTTGATTTAATACTACATTTTCTACTGGAATTACTTCTGGCTCTGGTTCAGGTTCTGGCTCTTCATTTGGAAGTACTGTAACACTACAAGTTGCTGTTTTTTCTCCATCTTCTGTCGTTACGGTTATCGTTGTTTCTCCTTCTTCTTTAGCTATTACTTGTCCACCATCATTCACACTTGCTATATCACTATCTTTTGAACTCCAAGTTACATTTTTATTTGTTGCATTATCTGGTGTTATGGTTGCTTCCAATGTTGTTGATTCTCCTATTTCTAATGTAACTTCTTGCATATTCAATGCTATACCTTCTACTGGAATCACTTGTGGCTTCTCTGGTTCTTCTGGCTCTGGCTCTTCTGGCTCTTCTGGTGAATCAATAGAATTTCCACCGACTGACAACAAATTGGTTTCATAATTTTCTAAAGCCTCTTTTAATTCTGTATTTAATTTATCTGATTCATCATCTTCAGAATCATTAAATTCCCATTTAAAGTCTCCTCCATTTAAACGACCAGCATATGTTTCTACTTTTTGTTTTGCTACATCTGGGCTATCTGCTTCATATTTATACATAATACTTGAGGTATCAAAATTATTATATGTATTTCCCCCTTGCAATGATTTTACTGAACTAGGTATTGTTTCATCAATGTTTGATACTTCATAAGCATCAAAACTTTTATTATCTTGTGAATATGGTATATATGATTTTTGTCCTGTCATATAATTATTATATGCTTTTATCATTCCTCCATCTTCTTTAGAAAATGTTCCACTTGTATCAGAACCTTGCATAGAAATCATCATAGGATCTTTACAATTTCTAAAGTAGTTTCCTTCTACTAAAACAGATGAACCCAAACATGCTCCTACACCATATTTTGAATTTCCATCATAATAATTATTGTATACATGTGCAGAGTAAAATCTAATTCTTGGATGTCTTGAATCAGAATGGTCATACCAATTATGATGATACGTAATATATAATCCATCTGTTGTATCTTCACTTAAGCCTAAAAGATTACTCTTTCCTGTGTCAAAGAAATGATTATATGAAAATGTTACATAAGTTGATTTCTTACAATCTAATGCGCCGTCACCTTTTACTTGATCTGAATCGCTTCCTGGCTCTCCATAGAAGAAGTCACAATTATGTACCCATACATGATCATTTTCTTGTTGAAGTCCAATACTATCTCCTTCATCACTATCTGTTAGCATAACTGCTATATTTCTAATTTCTACATTTGTCGCATTTTTGATTCTAATACCATATCCATATAATGTGGCATCTTCTCCAATTCCTTCTAATGTGATTCCACAATTGATTCTTTTATCTGAACCACTTCCACTAATGACAATATCTCCACCATCTAATGTACTTGGGTCAGTTACTTTACCAATAAATCTGATAACAAGTGGTGTGGCATCATATCCTTTTTTATATAAATCTAAAATATTTTGTAATCCTTGTGCTGTTTCTGTTTTTCCATTTGAACTTGTTTGTACTTCTAAAGAAACAGTATCTTTAGTTTCTTCTGTAACATATAAAACATTCGCATTTTCTTTTAATGTACCATCTATATTATATGCACCTGTTGTTTCTCCATCTACCCATGCAAATCCTGTTCTATCATGTGCTTGTACAGTTATGACATCTGAATCAAATTGTTTGCTACTATCGTTTTGACCATTTATGATTGGTACAATTCTAAAATGATATTTTCCTGCTTTTAATCCTACAGCATCTGCTCTCCAATAAGAAGCTGCTCCATCTTTATATTGTCTGATTAATTCATTATCTAGTTGCTCATAGTTACCAGATGCCTCATTACATATATATACATTATATCCTGTGGCTCCATCAACATTTTCCCATTCAATGTATGCAGATTCTAGTCCACTTCCTACTGTTCTTTGTTCCACATTGGCATTCATTGCATTTAACCAATTCCCTGCTAAAGATATCTTTTCTGTATTACTTTTTAAATACATTGATAACATTCCTACTACTAATATCACGATAAAAATGATACTAATGATGACTTTACTTTTGTTTTTAATGTTCTTTTTCAAATCGTATCTTCCTTTCTTTTGTTTATTATATTTATCTTTTTTATTATATAATATTCGTTATTTTATTACAATATTTTTATTAGGAAAAATTTTTCATATTTTTTCCTATAGTTACAATTCACAGCAAAAAATATTCTATAGAATGCATATAGATTCATATTAATATAAACTGTGAATTGTAACTTCTTATACAAGATAAATATTTATCCTTGGTTTTTTTAATATTCCACAACTACTTTACTTTGTTCATTTACAGTGATTCCTGAACTTGGAATTTGATTTTTTACATAGGTATTTTCCATATCTACTTCTTCATTTTCTAAATACATTTCTAAATTGTTCTCTTTTAAAATCTGTTTTGCTTCTTCTAACGATTTTCCCATAATATTTGGTACTTGTATTTGATGAATCACTTCTTCATCATCTTCTTCTAATACTTGTTTATTTACTTCTAAATATGGCAAGATTTCACTAAATATCTGCCCACCTACTGGTGCTGCTACACCACCCCCTTGGTGTCCCCCTTCACCTGTTGGATTATATAAAGTAACCAATACCACCACTTGTGGATTATCAATTGGTGCTACTCCACAAAAAGATGTGACATATTTGTTGGTGTTTACACCATCTTCTGAGGTTCCTGTTTTTCCTCCAATTCTATATCCTGCCACTTTTGCATTTTTACCAGTTCCTTCTGATACAACACTTTCCATCATACTTAATACTTTTTCAGAAGTTTCTTTGGAAATAACCGTATCTCCCTTTTGTACTGGAATATCTGTTACTTCTTTTGTTTCACTATCAATAATTTGCTTTACCACTCTTGGTTTTATACTGGTTCCTCCATTAGCAATACTAGATACTGCTGTTGCCAATTGTATTGGCGTAATTTCAAATCTTTGCCCAAAACTGATAGTTGCCAATTCTACTGGTCCTGCTTTTTCTTTTGCTAGGAAGATACTTCCTGCTTCTCCTGGTAAATCAATCCCTGTTGTTTGTAATAACTTGAATTTTTCTAAATATTCATAATATTTGGTTACTCCCATTTTTTGTCCTAATCCAATAAAAACAGGATTACAAGAATTCATCAAAGCTTGCCTTAAACTTTCTGATCCATGAGGCCTATAATATCTCCAACACTTTATTCTGACACCTGCTACTTCAATTCCTCCAGTACAACAAAATTCTCCTTCATTATCCGTATCTGTAATTCCTTCTTCTAGTGCTGCAGAAGCTGTAATTAATTTAAATACAGAACCTGGCTCATAGGTATCTGCAATGGCTTTATTTCTCCATACGACTTGTAAATATGTTGTTTTCTCTGCTTGTTCTAAAGAATCCCATGTTGCTTTTAGTTCTTCTGTATATGGTTCATATGGCTCATTTAAGTTATAGTTTGGATAATTTGCCATAGCTAGAATATCTCCATTTTGTGGATTCATAACAATAATACTTCCACCATCTGTACAAACATTATCAATACAAGCTTCTTTTAAATATTTTTCAACAATGGATTGAATCGTTAAATCAATGGTTAATACTAAATCATTTCCATCTATGGCAGGTACATAATTTTCTCCTTCTTCTCCGATTTCTCCTCCTTTTGCATCTGTATGTTTTTGAATAGCACCTTGCTCTCCTTTTAATTCTTCTTCATATTTTGCTTCTATTCCATCTAAACCTTGATTATCACTTCCACAAAATCCAATAATTTGTGATGCAAAATTGTTATATGGATAATATCGTTTTGTATCTTCATCAATATTAATTCCACTTGTCATATTATTTTCTTCTATCCATTTTCTTAATTCATCTGTTTTTTCCTTTTCTACTTTTTTCACAATGGTTTCAATAGAACTTCTTTTCTTTACTTTTTTTAATACCGTTTCATAATCTAATTCAAATATTTCTGACAAAGCTTTGGCAACTTTTTCTTTATTTTCAGCAGAAATATTACCTGGATTGACTGTCACTGTTTCTACTGTACTACTGACAGCTAATATGTTTTTTCCTGTTGCATCATAAATGGTTCCTCTTTTAGGATTAATTTTTCTATCTAATGTTTGTTGTTCATAGGCTAACTTCGCCAATTCTTTTCCTTGTATTAATTGTATATATCCTAATCTTACAATTAAACATATGATGATTAAAAATGATATAAATAAAATATTTTTCATTTTTTTCTTGCTTGATAGTTTGATTTCATTCATAAAAACACCTCTAATAATATGTATTAGAGGTGTTTGTTTTTATTCCAATAGAAATAAATAAAAAATAGATAACTGCCTTGCTTACAATTATCTATTAAAAATCTTATCAACTAATTTTTCAAACCAATTTTCATTATTATCACTAATCTCTACTTTTTCTGTTGCAGATTCTATGTAATCTTTCTTTGGTAAACTAACATATACTGTTTGTTTATTGGTTAATTTTTGCATACCTAATTTTTCTTTTGCTTGTTTTTCTATATTGCTTAAATTTAAGCTATTTTCTATGGTTACTTGTAATTGTTCATTTTCTTTTTGTAATGAAGATAGCTCAGTTCTTAGATTTTGAACTTCATTAAATTTTTCATTAATTTGAGTATTTCGATAACTTATAGTAAACAATACAGCAAATATAGCCATAACTAATAAAGTTGCTTTTCTATGTTTTTTCTTTTGTTCTTTTGATAATTTGATATCTTGTTTTGGCAAATCTTTTACAACTTTAATATTTTGTCTTTTCTTTTCTCTTTTATATTCTGGCTCTAGCTTTCTTGGACTTGTTTCATATTGATATCTTGTCGCCATAGGTTATCTCACCTCCTCTTTACTTTTGTTCATTATATCTTCTCAAAAATTCTTAATTTTGCACTTTTGCTTCTAGAATTTTCTTCCTGCTCTTCTTTTGTTGCTATAATTGGTTTTTTAGTTATTATTTTTCCTAATGTTTTTGCTCCACATACACAATATGGTAAATCTGGTGGGCAAGTGCATTTTCCTTTTGCTTCTATATAAGCATTTTTGACTGCTCTATCTTCTAAAGAATGAAAGGTAATTATGCATAATCTTCCTTGTGGTTTTAAGCAATCAATACAATCTTTTACTGTGTTATATAATGGTTTAATTTCATTATTAACTTCTATTCTAATTGCTTGAAATGTTCTTTTGGCTGGATGTCCATCATTTTGTTTTGATTTTGGAATAGATTTTTCAATAATATCTACCAATTCTTTTGTCGTATTAATTGTCTTTTCTTTCCTGTAATTGCAAATATTTTTAGCAATTTGTCTTGAGAATCGTTCTTCTCCATATTCATAAATGATATTTGCTAATTCCTTTTCAGAATAATAGTTTACAATCTTTTTAGCTGTTAGCTCTTGGCTTTTATCCATCCTCATATCTAGTTCATTTTCACCTAAATAGCTAAAACCTCTATTTCTTTCATCTAATTGATATGAAGAAACGCCTAAATCTAATAAAATTCCATCCACTTGATTGATTCCAAGTTTTTGTAATATTTCTTTTATATTATCATGATTATCATGGACATAGGTTACATTTGTATATTCAGCTAATCTTTCTTTTGAAGCTTTTAAAGCTTCTTCATCTCTATCAATTCCAATTAATTTTCCTTCACTTGATAATCTTTTTACAATTTCTATACTATGTCCTGCTCCTCCCATTGTGCCATCTACATATATTCCATCTGGTTTTATCTGTAATCCTTCTATACATTCTTGTAGCAAGACTGGTTTATGTTCAAATTTCAATTTTACACCTCTTACTTTTATTATGCTTAAACAACTGGTAATTAGAAAACTACCAGTTGTCTTTATCGTTGTATATTGTCTTTTTTCTTTTGGGTTTCAAATTGTTTTCACGAATTCTTTTGTTCATATTTGCTTTTGTATCTTACTATTTTTCGACTTGTATCCTAGACTTTAAAAAATTTATCTTTTGTATTTTTTAAAGCTTTTGTATTTTTATCTTTTGTATAGTTATCTTTTGTTTTCTTCTCACTTTATCTTTTGTATCTTTTATATTTATCTTTTGTATGTTTGTCTTTTGTATCTATATAAACTTTTTTCAAGTTATATACCTAAGTTTGCCATGTTTTCAGCAATTTCATCTGCTGATATATCTTCATCGCATTTTTCCCAAATGCCTTTATCCCATATTTCTAGTCTTGTCCCAACACCGATGATTACAACTTCTTTTTCTAAATTTGCTGCATTTCTTAAATTGTTTGGTATTAAAAATCTTCCTTGTTTGTCTATTTCACATTCTGTTGCACCTGATAAGAAAAATCTTACAAAGTTTCTGGCATTTTTATCAGAAAGAGGTAATGCTTTTAATTTTGTTTCAAAGTTTAACCATTCTTCTTGTGAAAAAGCAAATAAACATCCATCTAACCCTTTTGTTACGATGAACTTTTCTCCCATATCTTGTCTTAATTTTACTGGCATGATTAATCTGCCTTTAGCGTCTAGAGAATGCTCATATTCACCAATTAGCAATGGTCTTCCACCTCATTTCCTTTTTCCACCACTTTGTACCACTTCTCTCCACTTCACCTAAATTCTAATATAACTTTTTTGATTTTGCAATACTTTTTTCAAATTTTTTTATATTTTTTTCAATTTTTTATTTATTTTGTATTATTTTTCATGAACGATTAGTTCTTTTTTGTCTATTTTATCTTATTATAAGTTCGTTCTATTTTGTTTTTCTAATTGATATACTTTTATACAAATTAGTATGGAGCAAAGTCTATGGATAGTAATGAAAAATATTTAAGAAAAAATATCGGTAGAAAAATCAAATTAGCTAGATCTAGAACAAACTATACACAAGAAAAATTGGCAGAAAAACTTTCTTTATCAACAAGATATATCAGTCAATTAGAAAGAGGTATTGCTTTTGGAAGTGCCACAACTATCATCAATCTTTGTAAAGCACTTAATATTAGTTCTAATTTTCTTTTTGATGATTTGATAGACAATCAAGCTTCCTCTTTGAATGATTTAGTAGATGATAAGTTTTTAGAAGCTTACTTAAAATTGAATAATTATAATAAAGAAGTTGTTTACTTATTGACAACACAACTTGTGAAAATGCAAGAAGAAAAAAGTGGTAATTATAAAGATGCATAAAAAATGAACCGAATTAAATTCATTCGGTTCATTTTTTATACACTTTCCCCTTTATATTTTCTATTAATTTTTTTCTCAAATAATTCTTCAAAATGAATCTTCATATACTACGCCAATTTTATTTTAATATTCTATAAATTTCACTACTTTCCATTAATTTATCAAAGTCAGATTTGTATAATTTATCTTGTACAACTCTGTACTTTTGCTCTATCTGTATTTACTCTATATCCAACAGAGATTGCTGCATCTAAATTATAGTAATTTGTTTTATATTTTTTTCTATCTGAAGCAGTTGTCAAATAATTTTTGACAACTGAATTTTGTTCTAATTCTAGTTCTTTAAAGATATTACCTATATGATAAAAGACTATTTCCTTGTTAGAAATAGTCTTTTTGATTAATTAATTGTTGTACTCGTTACACCTGTTCCCACCACTTCTTCTTGAAGTGAGCGCCATGTATTACAGCCAACAATTCCATCTACTGCTAATCCTCTTGTTCGTTGATATTCTCTTACAGCATTTTGTGTTGCTGAACCAAAGATACCATCTAATCCGTTTGTACGATATCCTAATGTATTTAAATCATCTTGTGCAATTAATACATAATTACTTAAACTTCCTCTTTTTAATTGTGGAAATCCTCCTGTACTACAAGCAGGACTTCCAAATCTTTTGTCAAAATGTACCCATGTTGGTGTTAACGAAATTGGCTCTACATATGTCCATACCCCTGAATTATTGGCACTATTCCAAAGTACTCTTCTTCTCTCTGCTGACAAAGTTTGCCCAACGTCAAAAGCTACTCCCGCATAATGTTGACTTTGGTTTCCATGTCCACCTTCATATGGTCTTTTAAAAGCAAAACCTACTGGTATTGGTCCTCCAAATATATATCTTTGACTATTCCAGCTTTGCATGGTTCTTTTTGTTGTCCATAATATATTACTTTTACTTGAACCTCTAAATTCTCTTACTCTTAATGTTCCATTTGTATTATATGGCATTGGGTCAGCTTCATTTCTGTAATACGTTTCCATTCTATCTGTGTCATTATTAAACACTAATATTTTTGCCATAAAAATAATCCTCCCTTTATAGCTTTTATTACTATATATATGAGAGAATTATTTTTTTGTGACTTTTAAATATCAAAAATTTAAATTCGCTCTAAATCCTATTGATATTATCATGTTTAAATCATAATAGCTTGTAAAATATTGTTATTTTCCTTTATTATCCATGCGTGCAATTTTCACACATATGCTATTTTTTCTAATTTTTCATCTTTGTACATATATTTCTTATGTTACAGTAAAAATATATATCGCATAATCTTAAAAATTTACTTTTTATGTAAAATATGGTATAATATAAATAGTTACGTTGTAACAATCCTCGCTTCCACAGGAGGATACAAAAATTGAATAGGAGGAACACACAAGATGAAAAAAACAAGGTCAGCAAAAGCAGTGCTCATCTACAGCAGCAAAAAGGAGGTATCGGTGACTATCTCCGAAGATGCAGCACAATATCTGGCAGAGGAAGCAGAGGGAGGAATTTTTGAAATTGAAAAATTCCTTAGAAAATATTACTTGGATAGACTCAAGTATGATTTTCTTGCCTTAGGGCAGATAAAATGTCTATCCATACGCTCAAGCACAGGGAAGTGCTTACTTTCTTCTGCTGTTTGAGCAAACGGAGTGCCTTTCCAGGCACTCCGTTTTTTATTGTATAGAAAAAAACAACTTCTATTCTGACCATAAATAAATTTTTTGGTATATGACAAAGTTAGATTACATATACACCTCTATATTACATACTTTATTACCACCATCTAATTTAATCTTATTCTCAACCTCTTCTCCATTTAATAATACCTTTTCTACTCCCGTATTTTTTTGATTTTGATTCATTACTTTTATATTATAAATACTATCCTTCCATTTATATCTCATTAAATATTCCTTCCAATCTTTTGGAATGCATGGTTCTATCGTTAAATATCCTTCTTTTATTTTTAAACCTAATATATATTCGATTCCAGCAGTATAATACCAACTACTTGAACCAGTATACCAGGTCCAACCTCCTCTTCCAGCTAAATTGCCAGCCCCATAAATATCTGCTGCAATGGCATATGGTTCTACCTTATATTTACTACTAGCATCTTTTGTTCTTTCATGTTCGATTGGATTAATCATTCGATAGAATTCTAAGGCTTTATCGCCAAATCCTAATAGAGCTTCTGCAATAATTGCCCAACAACTTGCATGAGTATATTGTCCTCCATTTTCTCTAACACCTGGTAAATAAGCTTTGATATATCCTGGCTCTAAATGTCCTTTTTCAAATGGTGGATCTAATAATTTAATAATACCATTTTCTTTATCCACTAGATGATTTTCTAAACTTTCCATCGAAATATATTTTTTGTCATTATCCCCTGCCTTTGATATGATACTCCAACTTTGTGCAATACTATCAATTCTACATTCATCATTTTCCATACTACCTAATACATTTCCATCATCCATAAACGCTCTTTTATACCATCTACCATCCCATCCATTTGTATTTAATGCTTTTTTCAATTGAATTTTAATTGTTCTCCATTTTGCACTTCGATTTTCAACTTCCTCCTTTTGAAATTTATCTTCTTTCTTTTCCATCATTTCACATATTGGAATAAATTCATCTAAGATATTATATAAGAAAAATCCTAACCAAACACTTTCTCCTCTACCTTTATTTCCTACTGTACTAAATCCATCATTCCAATCACCACTACCAATTTTCGGTAATCCATTTTCTCCAAAGTTGAAGCTTTTTTCGATTGCTCTGATACAGTGTAAATAAATACTTTCTTGCTTTTCACTTTGTAGATATTGGTCATATCTTTCATCCACACCTTCTTCTAAGATTGCTCCTGTTAAATATGGTGTTTCAATCTCTAAAATAGTATTATCTCCTGTAAAATGAATATATTGTAGCACAAGATATGGTAACCATAATAAATCATCTGAAAATCTTGTTCGAATTCCTCTACCCGTTTCTTCATGCCACCAATGTTCTACATCTCCCTCTTCAAATTGATGTTTACTATGTTTGATAATTTGCTGTTTCAAAAATTCTGGTGAAATATATTTTAAAGCAATGGTATCTTGTAATTGATCTCTAAATCCAAAAGCACCTCCTGATTGGTAATAGCCACTTCTTCCTAGAAGCCTACTTTCTAATGTTTGATAAATACACCAACCATTTAACAAAATATTATTTGATTCTAATGGAGTATATACTTGAAGTTTTCCTAATAGTTCTTTCCAATCATTTTTTATACGTTCTAATTCTTGTTTACAATTCTGTAATTTACTATATTTATAAGCTATATTTTTGCAATCCATTATGGTTTCTTCTGCTCCTAAAACAAAAGAAATTTCTTTATTTGAAAAACTTTCAATCTCTACTTCAATTTCTAATACCATACAAGTATCACGCCCAATCGCATTGCTATTATTTAGTCTCAGTTTCTTGATACCATCTGGATTTGCTAATCCATTTTTTCCTAAGAAGAATTTTTTGTCTCCTGTATAGCTTTTTATTTTTTCACTAGATGACATATATAATTTAGTATTATCTATTTCACTAGCATATACATTACATGCTGTTAATATATTACTGTTTCTATCAAATTTTATATAAATGTTTCCAGATGTTTTTATTTCATCTTCTCCCATCACGGGTTTGATATAATAATATAGTTTTAGGTGTTTTCGATTTGGTGTTTTATTACTTAATTTTAAAATACCTATTTTGCAACTATCTTCTCTTGGAACAAAGACTTCTAATTCTTGTTCAATCCCTAAGTTGCTATGCATATATTTACAATAACCAAATCCATAGATAACATTATAGTTTTGATTATCTGGCATTGGATTTAATCCCAATGACCATGCTTGTTTCGTATCCATATCTTTTACATAGATAACTTCTGATGGCATATCTAAACTTGGATTATTATTCCAACTGGTTAATCGATTTAATCGGCTATTTTTGTACCAACTATATCCTCCCATATTTTCTGTGACAATGGTTCCAAACTTCTCATTTGCCATAATGTGTGACCAGACAGTTGGTAATCTTTTTCCTTTATTCACACATATCCAATATTCTTTTCCATCTTCTGAAAAAGCTCCATACTCATTATAATATTTTAAATTTTCTGTATTTTTTAAGATATCCATATCTTCTGTATTTTCTTCTGTAAATTGATTTGTATTTTCTTCTTCACTAATTTCTTTATAGTTTTCTAAATACGTTTCTTCTATTTCTTTTAGATTATTTTCTAAATTTCCTTTTGCACAATCAATTGTGATGACAGATATAAATTCTAAAAATGTAATATCTTGTCTATCCATTTCCTCTTCATTTAGTATAAAGATGCCTGCCTTTATATTTTTCAAATATCCCATGTGTTGGTTTAATATGGTTGACTCTATTTCTTCTCTTACATAATTTTCATAACTATATTTTTCTTCATCTATAATGACAATTTCTGTTTCTACATTTTTGGTTCTAAAATATTCATAAGCTTTTAAAACTTCCTTTAATCCATCTGCATCGTTTACATTTTTCATTTTCACCAAGACAATTGGCAAATCTCCTGATATTCCATATTTCCATAGTTCACTTTGTTTGAATGATTGTATTTGTTTTATTTTTTCTTTTTCTACACTTTTAATAGAATCGTCAAACAAAATATATGCCAACATTTTTTGAAAACTCTCTATATCTTTTCCTTTCACATTTAAATATCTGGTTTCTGCTTCTACTCTGGCTTTTGACAAGTCAAATTCATTTTTTACATTTTCGAAAGACATATATTTTTCTAAATTTTGAACAGTTTGCTCTTTATCCTCTTCTACAGATACTATAAAATCAATAACTACTTTTTCCTGGCTTTTTATTTTGATAGTTCTTTTCAATGCTACTACTGGTTCTGTTACAAGTCCTATTTTTTTAGAAAATGGCAATGAGTCTTTGACCATTTTGGGTATTGTTAAATTCCCTCTTCCCATAAATTTTTCTTCTTCTATTTCATATTCTAAGTCACCAATTCTATTTTCTCTACTAGCATGTAGTGTTGTGGCTAAATAGATTTCTTTTTCTCCTAATTCTCTTTTCTTCCTTTTTACAATTAAAGCTTCACTTTTTTCATCATATTCATATACCAAAAATAGATTATTAAAAGCTGGATGGGCATAATATCGTTCTTTGGGTACTAAGATTGGTTCAAAATATCCTGTTAATTCTACAATTTCTTCTTCGTTTCCTAAGTTTTCTAATAGGATTCTTCTCAATTCTACTGGTTCATTTGAGGCAACGGTTGTTTTTATCTTCGCTTTTATATTTCCACTTGTTATCTCTTGTTCATCCTTATCTGGCATAAATCGAATTTGATATGCATTTCCCCTATTTTGTGAATAACTTGAACTCATGATTTGTTTATTTTTAATACTTTTGATATAAAATATCATTCCTTGTGTATTATCATCTGTACGCTTAAAATGATTGATATACATATTTTTATATTGACTAACACCCTCACCTTTTTGATTCATTGCTATCATATAATTTTCATTAGAAATGACATTTCCTGTTATCAATCTTTCATCTATTTTGTTATAACTTCTTACAATATAATCTTCATAATCTTTGTATTTTAGTTTTTCTACCTTTTCTTTATCTTCTTTTGTGATAATGGCTTTTTCTGGCATGGTTTCTTGAAGTAGGATAGTAACTGCTTGTATTTCTGGATTTTTTACAAATCGTTTTTGTAAAATCAGTTGATTGATTAAGTTATTAATCGATAATAAGATTAATCCCTGATGATGTGCCATATAGGTTTTGACAACTTCTGCTTCTTTTCCTTTTTTAACTCTTTCTGGTGTAAAATCTATTGACTCATAAAATCCATATTGGTTATACATACCATATTTTTCTAATACTTTTAAATTTTTAACGACTTCTTTTGGAATATCGGTAATGGCTAATATACTACCATAAGAAGATACCACCATTTCATCTGCTAGCCCTCTTTTTAGTCCCAGCCAAGGAATTCCAAATGCTTTATATTGATAATTAGATTGTAAATCTTTTAAATTAAATGCAGATTCAGATACTCCAAATGGTAAATGCATTTCTTCTGCATATTTCATTTGACTCATCATCATAAATTTGCAAGATTCATCTAGTAGGCTACCTTTGTATTTAGGAATATTGATATTTGGCATTAAGTATTCAAATGCGGTTCCTGACCAAGAAATTAATCCTTTATATTTTCCCAAAACGGTTAATGTTCTACTTAAATGATTCCAATGTTTTGATGGAATATCTTTTTTCGCAATGGCAACTAAACTTGCTTGTCTTGCTTCTGTTGCTAATAAATCATAATACGAATCTGTTAGTTTGTTTTCTTCAATATTGTATCCGATGGAAAAGATTTGATGTTCTTGACTATATAAATAGCTAAAGTCTGTTTGATGAATGGTTCTTTCAATGATTTCTAGCATTTCTCGTATTTGATTTTGTAAGGTTAGCATTTTTTCTTCATTTTCTACTTTGTTTTTTTTATGTTGCATATCTTTTTCAAAACGTTGATTATCATTGTTCTGTAACGTTTCTAGTATTTCTTCTAAAAAGGCTTTTGTCACATACAAATATCCCACGAAATTCCCACTATCCACTGTTGAAATATATCTTGGTCGTAATGGTTCTTTTGTTTTGGTATCATACCAATTGTATAAATGTCCATTCCATTTTTGCAAACTATCCACTGAAGTTATAACTTTATATAATAAATCTATGGTATCTGGTAATGTTTCATATTGTAAATCATAACTTGAAACAATGGCTAAGATTGACAATCCTATATTGGTTGAAGATGTCCTTGCAACAATTTTTTGTTTTCTATCTTCTTGGTAATTGTCTGGCATCAGATAATTGTTTTCTTTTGTGATGTATTGTTTAAAGAATTGCCATGTTTTTCTTCCGATTTCTAGGACATATTCTATTTCTGTTTGATCTAATGTTTCAATTGTCTTTTGTTCCTTCTTTTCCTTGCTAATATACCACATGATAACCGGTGTAACGATCCATAAAATTCCCAATATGGTTTCAATAATAAAATCTCCAAAGCCTTTGTTTGTTAATGCAAGTCCTAGGCTTAAAATTCCCAAAGCGATATTAAACCACATTTGTTTTACATATGACATCACATCATTTTTGGCTTGTTTTTCTGCCTCTTCAGATGTCATCCATTCTAATAGTTTCTTGTGGCTCACCCATTTTCGATACAATGTTTTTACTATAGCTATAAAGGACATATATGCTTTATATGGTAATACGCCTATGGTTATTAAGATTCTTAAACCAATTCCTTTATATCCTGATATTCTAGGAGAGAATTTTTTTTGCTTATGCTCCCCTTCTTTTTTTACTAACATAGTGTTAAAAATTTCTAATATATAAGACATGACTACTGTGATGAGACTTATCGCCATAAATGGATATGTTTTAAAATGATATTGCTTTCCTAGTATAGCAAACAAAATCAAAGAAATGATAACCGCTATTTCTATTAAACTTCTTCTTAAATTATCAAAGATTTTATATTTTGAAAGATTATTTAATGGATTTGGTATGTCTCCTACTTTGCTATTTATTTTACTTTTCAGCCAACTAATAATTTGCCAATCTCCTCTTATCCATCTAGATAATCGGTTCATAAAACTATTATATTTTGTAGGGTAACCATCCATTAGCATAATGTCTGTTGCCAATCCACAACGTAAATAACATCCTTCTAATAAATCATGACTTAATACGGTGTTTTCTGGAATCGCATTTTTTAATACTTTTGAAAATACTTTCAAATCATAAATGCCTTTTCCTGTGAAAATTCCTTCTCCAAAATTGTCTTGGTATAAATCAGAAATCGCATTTGTATAAGAGTCTATCCCCCCTGCTCCTGCAAATATTTGTGTAAATATCGTTTTATATGAAATATCTAAATTGATTCCTATTCTTGGTTGAATGATTCCATGACCTTCTATGACAACATTTTTCTCTTCATCCATGACTGGCTTATTTAAGATATGTGCCATTGCTCCTACCAATTCAAATGCAGAATTTAAAATTAGCTCTGTATCTGCATCTAAGGTAATCACATATTGTATTTTAGGAATGCAATCTTTGTATTCTTCTATGGTATTGGCACGAAATACATTTTCTTCATGTCCTAATAAATATTCATTAAATTGTGTCAGCATTCCCCTTTTTCTTTCCCATCCTAAATAGCAATTTTCTTTTTCATTCCATTCTCTTTTTCTATAAATAAAATGAAAAATCGGAAAAGCATTTTCTGTTGCATATTTTTTATTCAAGTTTTCCGCTAATTGGATTCCTGCTTCAATCACTTCATGATCACTTTTTTCTTCTTTCATGCCACTTTCTGAGCAGTCACCTAATAAAGTAAAGTACAAATTCTTGGATTTATTTGCAATATAATACACTTCTAATTTGTACATCAATTCTTTTACTTTTTCTTTGTCTTTCAATATGGTGGGAATCACTACCATACAAGCATGTTTTTCATCAATTCCTTTTGAGAAATCTATTTTAGGAATTGGTTTTGGTTTTACTACTTTACTTAACATATATTGTATGATTTGGGTGACAATTTCTGATGATGGAATCCATAAAATGAAAAAACTCAATAGATATATTCCTAAATTTTTTGTATATAGATTTAAAATACTACTAAATGCAAGTGACAATACAATTGATAAAATGATATTGCTTGTAATATACAGTTTTTGCTTTGTTTTTTCTCCCATATGTTTTGGTGCTTTACACTGTAATTCTTGATAAACTTTGTCAATTCCTTTATCAATGATATAATATCCTATATGTGCTTTTTTTCCATTGTTTTCATTTTCTTTTGCCAATTGTAAAATCTTTTTAGCTATATAAATTTCTGATATTTTTGTTTTTTTCGATATTTCTTTAATGCTGTTTCTATAACTCTCTTTTGTCGGATTGTCCATTTTAGAATACACATCTGCTGGGTCTTGTTTTAAAATTTCTTCTACCCCATTTATTTTTTCAAAAATTTCTAAAAAATTGATTCTTTGAATGGTCTTTATGCTTGTAATACTATTGCCAATAGATACTTTTTTAACAGCAATATCAAAATGTTCTTTTTTGATAACTTCTTGTACGGTCGTTCCTGTCATTTCTACAATTTCATCTAATATTTTTAAATAGCGATATCCTTTTTTTCCATATCGTTTTAGGATATATGACATATATTCAATAAATGGATATTTGACGTCATTTAATATATCTTTTTTGATATTTTTTAGAGGATATATAGGATTATCTTTATTGTCTTTAGGTGTTTCCATTCGTTTTCGTACAATATTTTCTGCTTTCATTTTTTGTATTTGACTACTATATATTTTTTCACAAATTTCTCTAATATTTTCAATAATGGCTATTTGAAGAAACAATCCAATATTCCAAATTTCTTCCATACTTAATGTCTTTTTTTCTTGGTAACTTGCCAGATAGTCTTCTAAATCTTCTTTTTCAATTTTATTATCTGTATAGGCTACAATTTCTGCTGCCAATACATAGATTCTAGCAAATCCTTTGTATTTTCCATTCGCAATTCCTAGAAAATTCATGTATTTTTTTAGTGTTAATTCTTTTTGGATTTGTTTTACGGTTTCTTCTATAATATAGAAATTATCTAGCAACCATTCACCTGCTGGATGTGTATTCATTCCTAATTTTACATGTTCATTCAATAAGTTATATACCATTTTTATCGTTTCATAATTTTCGATTAATTGCGGAATTGGATATGTTTCTTTTGATGGTTTGTTGATTAAGTTATGGTTTGATGCTATTTTTTGTAAATGGTTTTCTAATTGCTTTTTGTCTAATATTGTTCCATCAATTTTTAATATTTTATTTGTTTTCAAAAAAATTCCACTCCTTGCAAATATGTTTTACACATATTGTTTGCAAAGAGTGGATTTTTTATACTCTTCTGTTATTTTTTATTGTATAGAATTTTGGGCTTTTTATTTAAAATTCTAATTCATCATCATTTGTTTTACTTTCATTATTTTTACTTGTTAAATTATCTATCCTTTCACCATAATAGTTTTCAAAAGCTCCTCCTATTGTATCCAAACTGATTTCTCCACTTTTTAATTGTTCATCAAATAAATTCTCTAAATCAACATAGGTATCTGGATTTCGTGTGTATACAGTTTCATTACCATTTGCATCTTTAATGCTTACATAATCTGCTCTAATTTCATAATATCCATCTGCCTTTTCGATTACAGCTGTAACTGTTTCATCATTTTCTTTATTTACTAAATAATATCCACCTTTTATTTGATCATCTACATGGGTTTGTCCATCTTCTAATTCATCTACTGATTTTGGCGCTTTTATATATGTTACTTCATCACCTGATGTATCTTCAATAATTTGTCCTTCACTTCCTGCATTTTGGTAAATAATTCCTAAATCATTTTCATCAATTTGTTCCTTATTGTCTTCTGATAAATTTTCATTATATGCTTCTAATATTTGATCAATAATCTCTGTATTGCTGATGGTATTTTTTGAAATACCTGTCTGGTCATATAAATCCATATTCTGTAATTGTTTTAGATATTCATCCTTTTTACTAGTTGGTGTATTATCTTTATTTTCAGTTTCTGTTTCTATATTGGTTTTATCTCCTACCTCAGGTTGATTTCCACTTGTTAATAAGGCATGTCCTGCAAAGGTGGTAATTCCTACTGATCCCAATACAGCTACAATTGCACCTATGATTCCTCTTCTTTTTCTTTTTGTTTCAACATTTTTAGTTACTTTTTCTCTTCCTTTTTGTGTTAACCTTTTTCCTTTTTCATCTTCTATCCTTTGAATTTCTGCATTAATTTCTGCATCTTTTTTTGCTTGTCTTCTTGCTTTAAAATTTTCCCATACTCCCATCTTACTTCCTCCTTAGTTTTTCTATGATATCAGAAAATTATTTTCTTATCTCAAACCTCAAATAAATTTTTCTGCATATAATCATTTTCTCTCTTTTATATTATATCATAAAAAAATATATTGTAAACTTTTTTTTATTTTTTTGTTTTTATTCTTTTTTCTTTCACTTTCGACAAAATTCTTCATATGATATATAAAGCAACTTAAATTGCTTTAGAAAGGGTGATTTTAAAATGGAGTATAATAAAAAGCCATGTCAAATTTTGGATGTTGATGGTGTTATATCTGGGGGAAAACAATTTGATTTAGACATCACTTTACCAGATGTTAATAAAAAAAAGTACTATTTATTATAATATTTGAAGCAATCCATCATACCTTTTCTATAAACATAATAAAATAAATTACTAAATATTTTTACTATAATCCTTTCTCTCCAATTTAATTCTTTTTTTACTTCATCTAATACTACATCTTTCATATATCTATCTCCTCTTCATTTCTCTTTAAGGTATAGATATAATAAACCTTGTTCACTATGGTGGATATTTTACGAAAGTGTCATTTTCATTTACAAAAAATAAAATAGCACTAAAATTGTGCTATGGTATTACTTTATATAATTCTTCTATTTTTATATTTAATGCTTGTGCTATTCTTACAGCCATCGACAATGACGGTTCTTTTTCTCCTTTTTCGATATAATTAAGATGTGATTTTGAAATTCCTGTCATTTTTGCTAATTGTTCTAGACTATATCCGTTTTTCTTTTCTAATTTGTCTTAGTAAAATCTCTATTCTCATACATTTCCACCTTTGACTTTAGTATGTCCAGATTTCTATATAACATACATTTCGTTCACTATGGTGGAAAAGTGCTATTTTCTTATACGAAAATTTTATCTGATTCTAATTAATAATATAATATATTCAAACTAATATATTATATTGTCATATAAAAACAGCCCGCATTTTTTAGTAAATTTATTTGTTTTTATGTCGATTAAAGTATTGACTAGATAGTCTAATTTTTGATATAGTAATGAACAGTTGAATATCTCCTTCAAAGTTAGGTGCATAGATTAGTATTTAATTTCTATGTCTAACTTGAATATTATTTTATGCACCTGGCTTTCTTTTGACTGCAAGGTGTAAATACGAAAGAAGGAGGTGCTTTATGGAAAACAAGTACATAAGCATTGGATTCATGTTTCTTTGTTTAGCAATACTGGTTGGAACAATTGGCATTTTCGGATATCAGTTGTTCATAAACAAAGAAAAGGTTGAAGTCAGTCCAGTAACTAACCTCAACCAATCCAATAATTCAACCATCGAATAAGAGCTTCGGCTCTTATTCTTTTTTTATTTAAATATTATATATAATATCTATTCTTTAGTGTCAATAAATATTACAAAGACTTCATATAACTGTAATATATGCTCTTTTTGTAATATTTTTGTAATAGAATTGTAACATTTCTTCCTGTTTCTGTCAATATTATACCACAAATTTTCACAAAATGCAAATTTTTAAAATCCTATTTTTCTTTGAAATATCAATCAAAAATCGACCTTTTATTTTGCGTTTTTAGCCTTTTTTATTTTTAAGCAATATACTTACATCCCTTGATTTTAGCCATATAACGCAAAAAAGAGCTAGACTAGAAATTAATCTAATCTAGCTCTTGAATTTTATAAACCACCGTTATATTTAACGAATCCAGTTTTTCTATTTGCTACTGTATTTCCACTATAGATATTATAGCAAACTAAATATTTTCCGTCTACAACTCCATAGCAATCTGCTTCTCCTCTTGGATATATAGTTCCTATTTTTTTAGTCATATCTGTATCTGCGTAAACATCTTCATTTGTACTTCCATTTTTCCATGTTTTTGGCATATCAAATTCCTCCTTATTAGAATTATTTTCTACTACTGTTTCTGTACCAATTTTAGATTGGTCTTTTGGTCTTAATACTCCTAAAAATCCTTTATATGTATGATTTACTTTATGAACTATTTTACCATTCCAATTTAAATCGTATGTATAGAAATTAGATGTATTTCCTTCTCCTGTAGCTATTGCTACATGTCCATATGTATTACCAAGTCCTGTACCCCATACTGCAATATCTCCTTTTTGTGGTACAAATTCTGGAGTATTTGCTATTCTATCAAAACTATTTTTTAATGGTAAATTATTAAAATTTTCATAGTAATCTTTAGCATTTCCCCAAGCACCTGGATTTAATCCAAATACTTTATTCAAATACATTTTGATTAAATCTACGCATTGAACTCCTGAAACTCCATCATAATCAAAAGATTTTCCATTATATTCATTGATAAATTCACTGTAATTCACTGTTTATTCCTCCTTGTTTTTATTATAATTAATATTAGATATTCCTAAGATTGCTCCCATAAAAGTTGTTACGGCTGTCATAATTGTTAAAACTATATCTGTACAACCTACATTAAAACAATTTAAAATTACACCTGTTAAAGTTGTTAATGCTGGTAAAAATACTAATGTAATCCATTTTAAGACATCATATACTTTATTAGACATCTTTAATCCCTCCTATCTTACAATTTTTGTTTTTAATTCATATAAATCATTCATCATTTTTTTAACTGTACCATTTCCTCCAAGGTTTTGATACTGTATAAACATTTCATCTAAGTTTTCTTGATCTAGTATAGATATTTCACCTTTACTCTCAAATTCTCGATATCTTCGTATTATTTCATTTCTGAGCAAAGCTTGTACCCCTTGCTCTATTGCTAAATCTTTTTTCTTGTTTTTTTTGTATTTAGCAGCAATAAATCCTAATATTGCTCCTATAATTGTTGTTGCTATATAAACTCCAATAGACTCTAACATCTTATCCTCCTATAAACAGTCTAAAAAAATAATAGCAACATATATGCTATTATTTTTAATATTATTTTTTATCCTTTTTTATTTTGCTATGTATGTTAAATTTCCTGCTATTTGGCTTGATTTTGAAATATTATTATATGCATAAGCTATATATATATTTCCATTAGATTCACATCTAATACTAAATATTTCTCCTCTTGATGATTGAATTATTTTTCTATAGCTTTCAACTGCTCCATTTTCTTCACCTAATTGTGCAATTAAAGCATTTACTGCACCTTGATTTAATTGTTTAATTAAATTCATTGTATATAATGTTACCATAATTACTTTTCCAGATTTATATGCTTTTATCTCGATATTATATTCTTCATTTGTTGTGTCTAAGATTTTTTCTGACTTATTTTGTTTACAAAGAGGTATCATCTCAACACCTCCTTGCTTTTTATTATTTTAGTAAAGTGTAGCTCTCTCTCTCTCTTAGAGTATCAAGGATTTTACGTCTTTCTTTCATTTTACTTTCTCCTTATCTATTAATTTAATTTTATATATCCGTAACGGAAATACTGATTTTTTGTTGTTATTGTTATTTTTCCATTTGAATATGTAGGAGCATTATGCATGCCACCTTGTCCCCAATATTGCATATTTCCACTATTTTCTACGCTTATTAATACAAGTGATGGTGTTTGTCCTCCTCCTGATGTTACAATCCAAACTAAAAATGTTCCATTAGTAGTAGATATTTCTATTTTTCCATTATTTGCATATATACTGTTTGTAAATTGTTTTATGCTATTATATTTTTGTTCTAAATCATTTAGATTTTCTTTATCTTTTTTACAAAGAGGTATCATTATATAACACCTCTTTTCTTTTTTAGATTATAAGTGTGTGTGTGTGTGTGTGTGTACAGCCGTAAGGCTTTCAGGATTTATTGTTTTCATTTTTATCCTCCTTATTTTTTATATTTCAAATATATCGATGTGATTAGTATTTAAATTTGAACCTGTTTTTGATATATCGTCATTAAAATCAATAAAAGTTAATTTTATAATATCATTTTTTTTCAGTTTTATATAAGAAATAACATGAAATCCTGCCGAATATGAATGTTGATCAGAAGATATTATTTTATTATTTACCTGAATAGACAATCTTGTTGCATTATTTAAATTTGTTGATAAAACATAAATATTTATTAATGCATTAGCAAAAACATTCATATCTCTTGTTGCTTGTATAGTTCCATCTGCTAAAACTTTTAAACCATTGCCATTTTGCTCTTGAATTTTTGTCATTGGTATTAAAGTTTCCTCACTTTGTCCTGAAACTGTAACAGATTCTTTGATTGATACTTTTAATGCACTTTTTTCCAATGAATTAGGTACCATTATATTCCCCCCTTACTACTAAATCTAGTACATCTCCAGTTTCTAGATTCCAGTCTGTTGTAGTTTTTATTTTGTTGCTTATACTTCCTGTATCTCCTATTTCACAATAATGTCCATCTGTTCCAGATTCGTCTGTGCTTCTAATTAAACGTTCTCCATTTAAATAAACATCTAGTACTTCTTCTCCGACCTTATAATAACAAGGTAATGTTATTTCTTGTCCTGCGGTTTTGTCTTCTGTAATTTCTAATATATATTTAAATGCTTGTTTTTCTTTTATATCAGATTTAATCAATTTTTGCATCTGTTTTAAATTTATGTCACTAATATACGGTGCTTGTCCATTTTTAAATTCTATATAAACATCTTCTTCCACTTTCTCACCTCATTCTTATAAAATATAAAAACCACAAAATAAAAAAACTAATCGCTATTTTGATTAGCTTTTTAACTATTTTCTTTATCCATTCCATAATTTTTCAACTTTTCTTCCAATTTATTTATTTTTTCTTCTTGTTCCTCTATATATTCTTGAAATGCTCTATAAAGATTAGAAATCATGCTATACAAATCTATACCATTTTTATCTTCGCTTAATATTTCGTCAGGTGCATTATATCCGTCTCCTATGATTACCCCTATTTGTTTATGTTTACTTCCTTTGAAATTATATTCGCAAATATCTGTATTCTTTACTATGTCAAGTGCTTTTCGTTTTATTTTTAATTCTTTTAATTTTTTTATGTTTTCCTTTTTCTCTTTTTGAGATGCATTTACAAATTGAGTAGCTCTTACATAATCATTGAAATATCCATATCCTGAAGCGTTGATATGTCCAACATTTAGCTCTCCGTTATTTAAAAAGATAATTCCATTCTGAATTTGTATTCGTCCGCTTTGCATTCTTATGTATGAATATCCGTTATTTTCACTATATAATGCTTCAAATGTTCGTTCTGAAGAATTGTTATTTGGATATATTTGCAATCCGTTGTTTATTATTATTGTTCTACAATTATTATTAGTTGCAAATACTTGCAATCCATTAAAGCCAATATTAGAATATATTCTTAAATTGCTGCAATACATATTTCCATTTTTATCTATCATTGTTCCTGATTCATTTTCTAGTGGATTTCCTCCATTTATAAGAAGTCCTGAAAGATAAGCATTTATGGCTGTTAACGTTCCATTAGTATTAACTTTAAAATTTCCATTTGCAGAAATAACTCCATTTATATTTATCTTATCAGCATTGATTGCAGCTTCGCTAGTATCTCCATTTATTCTTAATGCAATATTCGCTCCAGTTAATTCTTCATCATCTACTTTTTTACCTACTTCTAAACTGATATTATCAGTTGTTTGTTTTATTTGTGAATATCGAGTTTGAGCATTTTCTTTTGTTTCATATGTTTCCGAAACAGAGCTGGTAATACTATTTGCTGTTTGAGTAATTGCAGTATTCATTTCTACTTTTGTAGCTAATATATCTATATAATCATTTTTTATTATATATTTTACAGAATATTCTAATCCTTCGTACTCTTTTATATAAATATAAGTATCTTCGTCAAAAGTTTTTAAAGATATATCTTGTAGATTTTCTATTACTTCATTGTCTAATTCATATAGATTTAAATTTTCGTCTACGCCTATTCTCCTTGTGACAGTTGTTTTACCATTAACTATGTTTAACTCATCATATACATCATTCAAACTCCTTAATGGTTCACTTAATATGACATCTATTATTTGAGCATCATCACTTATTGAATTTCTATTCTGCTTATCAGATACTAGAGTAAAATGATCTCCCAATGGAACCAAAGTGTTACTAGGTACTAGTGTATTGCTTGGAGTTAGATAAATAAATTTATCACTATCTCCTTTTATTTTAAAATTTAATACATATTCTTGCCCTTCAACAGTATTCTCTAAATGTATTTCGTTTGTTCCTGTTACTTCTCGGCTAAATTCTTCCATACTGGAAACCTGTTGTTGTATTTGTCCTAACTGTAAAGTTATTGCTGCAATTTGTGCATTGTAATCAGAAATAATATTTGCTAACCCTTCTATCCTACTAACGTTCATTGTTCCTGTCGTAACGAAATCTGCATTTATTTGTCCGTCCATTGTTATTGCCACTTCAAAAGGACCTTCATAACCATTAGAACTAAAACCTATACCACCTAAACCAAATCTCCATACATTTTCTGCTTCTTCTTTTGGTATTTTATCTAAAATCAGTATTTCATTATCATCTATATACACATATCCATTTTTATTTAAAGAATTGATTAAATTTGTTTGTTGTTGTATAACTGTTTCTTGATTTGATACTGTTTGTCCAATTTGATTTATAGTATTTTTTATATTATCAAATTTAGCTTTTACATCTCTTGTAAAGTTTCCAAAAGTTAAAGATTTTACTTTTTTAGATATAATGTCATATTGATATTCTAAGACTTCTGTTTGTATAGTGACGAGTGGATGTAATACTTGAATAGTATCTCCTATTTCCATATCGTCATTTATATCAGAGGTGGTTGTATAACTTACTTTAGGATATTTGTTTTCTTCTATATATGCCTCAGCATTTGTTCTTAATTCTTCTATTAATGCTTCTTCTGTTTGTTCTTCTTGTTCTAATTTTGTTTGAAATTCTACTGTTCTTGTATATGGCTTTTCGTATTGCACATCGCTTTCTATATATTTTTCTGGTAACATTAATTCATTTGAACCCACAGGATATAATCTAGTTACAACACTAGACCAATCTTCATAAATTTCCATAGATTGCATATTTTTTCCGTATATAATGCTTTCTCCATTATCGTGTCCAACACTTTGTAAAAAACTAATATTCCAGTTATCTGCATCAAAAACACCATTCCATCTTTCTTCTATTGTTGCCCATGCTTCTAACAGATTTTTTCTAATAAAATAGGCAGTATTTACATTTTCAACATTCGAATATATAGTAAAAGGACTGACATTATCAGTCCTATCGTTTATATAATTTAGAGCATTTAGTCCATTTTGATTTGTTGGTCTTACATCTACTAAGAAATAATCCTGTGCATCAAACATTACATGATTCGCTGTAAAGGTTATTTTTCGATTTGTCTTTTTTATATCGTTTCCAATTCTAAAAGCTTGTGGATTTAATTTTGATTTTGTTTTTACGACACATAATTTATCTTTTTCTATATAATCTTTATACTTAATTGGTATTTCAACTTCAATATACCAACCATTTAAAGACTTTTTCTTGTATTCCAAGCATTTTGTAGGATTAATAACTATATTACCTGCCGTAGTAAAATCTTTGTCATTTGCATCAAATATTTTTATCATAGCCATCTATCCTTTCTTTTAGCTTTTATTGTGCATTCTCCTTCCTTTATTGTAACTACATTATTCCCTGGGCTTAATTTTGGAAATTCATACCCTATAGTCAATTGTCTATTTCGATTTAAACCTTCATATAATGCCGTCTTTTCTTCACAATCTATTTCAACATATTCATCATCCTCAAAAGTATATTGAAATCTTATTCCTGCTATTTCAATATCAACGTCTTCATAATCAGTTTTTTCTAATCTTAGTATTGGTCTACTGTATATATTGCCTGTATTTTCAATATTGTTTGTAGCTGTAACAAAATTATCCTCAATTTTCGTCCAAAATGGATCTCGTATAAAATTTGTATCAATTATCCTTATAATTGTATCTCTTTGTGGCTCTAATTTACTATAAAATCTTGCTATTGTTTTTCTTCCTTTATATTCAAGCTCTCCTTCTCCATCTAGCCAAGAAAGAATATCGTCTATTTTATCAATATTTAGGCATTGTACATAAATTGGTCTCTCAACATAAGAATAACCTAGTTCATCAAATATTGCTCCATCTCGCCCTTCTATTTCTGTTACTTCATACCTTTTCGCTGCTCTTGCTATAAAATGTTCTTCTTCTTCAATTATTACTTGCATATCTGTACTAGATATTCCTTTAAACTTAAACATGTTACACCACCTTATATAACTCGTCCTTTACTATTTTTGCAAATCCATCTTCATCTAAAGTAAATTTGCAATTTGTTAATGCTTTTGTTATTGCATTTGCCATTTTGTCATAATCAATATCTATTGTCACTGCGCCTAAATCACTACTATTTGAATTGTTTTTAATTGCTTTTTCTGTATTCATTAATTGTTTATTTTCTTTTGCAGTTAATACACGCTCCCCCTTATGTAGCCTTGCTACATAGTCATCATAAGGTACATAATCTAGTCCTGATTTATGCCCTGGTAATGAAGAAGTACTTACTCTGCTTTTTGCTGCTGCGGAGCTTACTTTATTTCCAAGTGAATTTGCTGTATTAATTATTTGGTTTTGTATATAACCATTTCTTATTCCTGCTAATAACCCTTGTAAGAAATTTTTTCCTGTTTGTTCTCCTTTTGCACTATTTTTAAATGAATTTGATGCATCTCTTCCAAGTTTTCCTGCTTCATTTTGGACTGTTGTATCTCTACTAAAAGTGTTAGACGTATTAGATATATCTTCTCTTGCTTTGTCTGCTATAGTTAAATTTCTTCCAAACACATCTGTTACTACAGTAGCTTTGTTTCCTGCAGCATTTGGCATTGTAGTATCATGAGCTATTTTTCCTGTTGATTCTTGTATTTTATTTCTTGTTTCCTCTGGTAACCTCATTAATCCATTTGAATACTCTATATAACTTGAATCGGCTATTTTTTTCCAAGCATCAATTTGTTGAGGGGTTAATTCTTGTATTGTAGAAGTTTGTTCTACTAAACTATTTACTAAATTGTTAAGCTTTTGTTTTTCTGTTTCTAATTGTGAATTTAATATATTACTCTGATATTCATCATTTGCCTTTTGAGCTTCTATTAAGCTATTTTTTAATACTGACATATATTCAGTTTGAGTATTTATTTGTTCTTCGATTGTTTGTTGCGAAGCTTGTTTCACTTCTTCATAAGATGTCATCATACTTTGAGTTGCTTCTTGAAGTTGTTGAGCATTTCCAGAAACACTTGCTGATTGTAAATTCTCATAATCTTGTATAGTTTTTCCATATTGTCCTATTATTTCTGTTTGTTCTCCTATATGTTGAGCTATACTACTGTATAGTAACTGTGCTTCCGCTCTTTCTTTTGCATTGCCTGTTGCCATTTGATTAGCTGCATCTGCTAATTGTTGTTTTAATCCTACTAATGTTTTTGTAGCTTCCGCCTGTTCTTTTATTGCTGTTTCATATTCTTGTTGATATGCATTTAATACCGCTTCTGCTTTTTTCTTTTCAATTATTTGATCTATATTGTTTTTTAATTCTTGATATTGATTTATGATATTTCCATTTAAAGTATATTCTGTTCCTAATGCAGAATTTAATTGATTTAAAATAACTTGTGCCCTATCTTCATATCCCTGTTTTACTTTTCCATTTTCTTCTGTTATTTTTTTTAATTCGTCTGCTAACCTAGATGTATTTTCAATTTCAGATAAATTTCCAGATAATGTTTCATTTCTAGTTTCTGCTAATGACTGCCAAGATTGACTTTGATTTTCAACCTCTTCTCTTAGTCCTTCTAATGATGCTTTTTCTTGTGTTACTGCTATATGATGCGCTGTGTATGCAGCAATCAGACTTCCTATTATAATAGTTGTTAAACTAATAGGATTACTTAATTTTCCAAATACACTTGCTAAATTGTTTACACTTGTAACAGATGAGGTTGTTTTACCTGTTGCTACACCTATTGCTTGCGTGAATGTTCCAATTCCTTGAGTAACTCCACCTATCACTTGTCCTGCTGTTCCCATTGTTTTTATTAATGGTCCTACTCCCGCTACAAATAATCCTATTTTTACAATATTCTCTTTTTCTGCATCGCTCATGCCTTCCAGTTTATCTATAAATCCTTCTGCCATATCTATTAAATCTTCTAAAACTGGTAACATTTCGTCTCCAAAGTCTGCTCCAAGACTTTGTAATCTCTTTAATTGTGTCTCTGCTTTTTGTTTTGTTGTGTTATATAGTTGATCAATAGACTTTTGCATTGAGTCACTACTTTTTGATATTCCGTTATCCATTTTACTAAAACTTGTAATAACCGTTGGTCCTAAGTCTTCCCACATAGTTCCAAATAGATCAACCCCTGCAATACTTTGAGAAACTTTGTCATCCATACTTCCTAGTCGATTTACAACTTCTATAAATGCCTGTTTTGCTTCTTCTCCACCGTTAGCGAATTTTTTTGCCATCTTATCTGCATTTAAACCTATTCTTTTGAATCCATCTACTGTTGTATTGCTTCCATCAATTACTCTTATTGAAAATTCTTTTACTGCATCGCCTATTTTATCTAAGTTAAATGCTCCATTATCAGCTCCAACTTTGAATATGTTGAACATATCTTCTGCTGATAGTCCTAACTTACCAAATTGTACAGAGTATTCATTAATATTGTCTAGTAACTCATTCGAGAAATCTAATCCTTGTTTTTTTCCTTCTGCAATTAAATTAAAAGCTTCGTCTGCACTAACATTAAGATTATCCATCATTGCTTTTACTGCTCTAACACTTTCTGATACATCGTATCCAAATAAATCTCTTAATGCTATTGCTTTTTCTGTGATATTTTGCAAATCCTGTTCATTTAAGTCTTTTAATTGCATTGTTACTTGTGCCATAGAATCTGCAATATCTTCATATCCTTCGCCATAATTATTTTTATTAATGTTTTCTAATACTTGCTTATATTTTTCTGTTTCATTTTCAGCTGTATTTGTAGTGCTGACATATTTAGCTACTGCATTTTCTAAATTCATAGCATTGTTTGCTAATATCGTACCACCTGCAGCTACTCCTGCAGAAATGACAGATGCTTTATTTCCAACATCACTTATTTTTTCACTTACATCACTAATTTTTTTACCATATTGTTGTAATTTTTGATTACTGTCATTTAATTGTGCATCTACTTCTTTTAATTTACTATTGTAATCTTGTAATTTAATTTCTGCTTTTGTTAATTCATTTCTTTTTTTGTTTATAGCTGTTGTGTTTTTGTTTTCTGAATTTTCTAACTCCTCTAACTGCATTCTTAAAGTATTTACTCTATCTTGTTGTATTTGATAAGCATTTGATAAATATTCTTGTGATGCTCTTAATTTTTCCGTACTGGATGTAGAACTATCCCATTGTGATTGTGTTAATCTAAATTGATTATAGTTTTTGTTTAATTCTGAATTTATATCTTGTAATGTTTTCTTAAAATCTACTGCTCCCTCTTCTGTAAAAACTAGTCCTACCTTTTGTAACTCATTTGCCATTTTTACACCTCTTTTTTTGCAAAAATAAAAACACCAGAAATTAATCTGATGCTTTTTGTATTTAAAATAATTTTGCGCACTCTAAAGAATACTGTATTTTATGTATTTTTTATTCTAAAATATCCTCAATTGTTGATGAACTGCTATCAATATATGCTTTTGACTCATTCATGTTCAATTCCATATCAGGAAGATTGTAAACAGCTACACTCATAATTTTGTCATTATTATAATCTGTTAAATCAGATATCATTATAAATCTTGAATAATTAATTAAAACTGATTCTAAGTTATTTTTTATTATGTTTTTTATTTCATTTAAATCATTTATGCTAACTTCTGAATAATTTGGTATTCTTACTATAATAGTATTTCCTCCTGTTGAAGTATATACAGTTGCCTCATCGTCAATACTCTGTACTGATAATGCAATTTCATTTATTCCTCCTGTTGCTGCTATTGTCATTACTATAGTAACCCCTATAACTGCTACTATTGCTAAAACAATTACCCAAAACCACCATTTCTTGTAGAACGTTTTTTCTTTTTTTACTTCATTTTCTTCCATAAACATATCCTCCCTTTATTTTCTAAGAGGATTATATACCAATATTTTACAATTTTCAACGTTATTTGAAAATTTTTCCAAATATATTCGATTTCACAAGTTACATAACATATCTCTGTGTTGTGTAACTTCTAAAATCAAATATTTTGACATCTACTTAATTATTAAATTTTTTAAAAGGCTCTAAATCCATTTTAGAGCCTCGTATTTTCTAAGCTGTTGGTGCTGTTGCAGCAGTTAATCCCGCATCATCTAAAATTGGTGCTTCAAAGAATTTTTCTTCTGTTAATCCCTCTGGGAAACTAGTCATTTCACTATTTACTCTTACACTTTTATTTCCTGCATCATCAAATGCATATGCTGTAATGGTTACTGTGTCTGTTTGCTCAGAAAATTCTTCTTCAGAAGTTGCAGCTTCATCAGTATTTTCTGTTAATTGACATTTAGGATACCAAACATATTCTACTGCTCCTCCTAATTTTTTAACAACTTTTCCAAATGCAAAAAATGGTCTTTTTCCTGGAGCTCCACTTAAAATCAATCCATTTTCATGAATGTCGTCTCCTCTCATTTTTGCCAAATCTTCTGGATCTAATGCAATAACTTCTACTTCATTTTCAATACTAGCACTTTGATTTACGGTTTCATAATCTTGTCCACTAGCTCTGACTGTTGTAGTAGTAGCATTATCTGTAGTTGTTATGGTTTTTACAACATCACTCTTATTTGTTGTTTCATAAGCTTCTGGATCAAACTCTCCTGCTTCTGTCATGGTATTAAATGCATAATATAATGCTCCAACTGTTTCTTTTATTTTAGGCTTCTTTGTAGTAATTGACATTTATAATCATTCCTTTCTAAAAATGCTCACTATTACCAGGTTTTTAAACCTAGTTTAGTGAGCATTGATTTATAATATTTTTCTTTGTTTTTATTCCATAAAGGATATAGATGAGGTTGTTCGTTCATTTTAGTTGTACCACGTTCAACCATTGGACCATAATACTTGCCCCATCCTGCTTCAACCTCGTCTTTTTTTACTCTATAAGCAAAACTATCAATTAAATGTGTATATCCCGATTTTCTTATTTGTGACATCGGTTTTGTTAATTTTAATAAATCATTAACAAATTCTTTAGCTCCTACTTCTAAAATCTCTGTAGGATTTTCTACATTTTTCATATATCCTTCTAATACATCTGATAAAGCTTGAAAACCACTATATCCATAAACTTCATTAGATATTTTCTAACACCTCTAATGCAAAATACGAATGCCATCTTCTTTTTTCTGGATCGTATTCATGTTGGATTGAAGGATGCAAACCTAAATTATTTAAATTATGTTTAAGTTCTAGTAAATTTTTACTTCTTGGAACTTCTGCTAGAAAAGATATTTGATATGTAACATTTGTGTTATATTCTTTTCCACTTGCCACTAAATCTTCCCAGTAATAATCCCAGAAATATATTATTTCTGGGTCTTCTATTACTTTATCATTTGGCGTTCCTTCATTGACTGGTATATTTAATTTTTTTAACAACTCTACTAATTCAGGTTTTGTCATTTATATCCTCCTCCAATTTCACTCTTGGATACAATTCCAACGTCAAATCCGTCTGTTTATATCCATCACTATTTGTAAAGTGATATGCATTAAAAACTTTATGATATGTGTCTCCAATTTTAACAACATGTAAAGAAGTAATTTCTTTTGTTTGAGGTATTCTAAGTTTATAGGTTATATTTTTCTTTCTTTCTTCAGCTTCAAATTTTAATTTGTCTGTAATTGATAATTCTTCAAACCATATATCCTTTCCAGTATTTTTTATATATTCAATTGGAAAATCTGTTTCGGTTTGTTTTATTTCAAAGAGTCTAAATTTTCCATCATTATATGTCGGAAGACTTGTAATAGTCTGCTTGTAAGTTAGCATATTCACCTGCGTACAATTGCTTAAATTCAGCTAATCGCTTGAATCTAGAATATAATACATAATTTTTTAATAGACTCCTTGCCTTTAAATCTTTTTCAAAATCAATTTCAGTTCCTACATGATTGTTGATATCATATTCTGCTTCTTTTATATAACCTTCTAATACCTTGTCCTCTTCAAAAGGAGATATGTGCTGTTCTCCTCTTATTTCAGTTATTAAACTTTTTATTTGTGTATTGTCCATAATACACCTCTATTCTTTATCTTCTTTTTCAACTTTTACGGCTTCAATAAGCACTTCTCCGATTTTATTTTTCTTTGAAGATAATTCAGCAATTCTTTTTTTAGTTGGTTTTAATCCTTCACGAGGATATGTATCACCTTTTTTGTAAAGATAATTATCATCCTCCAAATCTTTGAAAGCTTTATAAATAACTACATATTTTTCTTCCATTTTTTCTTTTACCTCCTTAAAAATATTAAAGGAGCTTATTTCTAAGCTCCTGGTGTTGTTTCTGTTTGTACAGTTCCGTTTACAGTAGTTGTTGTTTCTACTGTTCCTACAACTTTGACCGGTTGAACATATTCTTCAAGTTTTGTTACATCAAATACAAATGCAATATTGTCATCTACTGCTCTACCATTTGCATAACATTTTGCAATTACTACATCTGCATCATCTAATGCCTTTGTTTGATCATATTCTTTAATTCCCATATCTTTTAGACCTAATACATATTTCTTTGGTATTACTAATGCTGCTTTTCCTTGAGGATTTTGTGTAGATTGTTTTACTTTTAAATTTTTGTATGAGCTAACTAATCTACCTTCACTATCATATAAAGCAGGAGCTACATAGTCCGCTTCGTCATTAGGATGACAATATAAAGAAAGTTGATTTAAAACTCTTTTTCCTTCATTGTTTAAATATTTTTTAGCTACAGCTAATCCTTTTGGAGTAAATTTGGTTAAAGTATTATTTATCACTTTATCTTTATGAGTTCCATCTTCATTAACAGACTCAATTTGTTTATAAATTCCTATTGGTTCATTTTTTCCTTTTCCTTGTAAATATCCGTATTCAAGTCCATCTCTAATATTTTCTTTTAATATTGCCATAAAATATTTATCAACAAAAGGTAATGCTAAATCTTTTAATGCTTTAGGAATTATTAAATAAGCACTTAATTTATTAACTTCAACGTCTAATCCTTCAAATGATGCACCTAATTCTCCACCAATAGCTCCTAATAAAGCTCCCCAAGCAAAAGTTCCTGTTTTATCTGCAGTCATCCATTTCTTGACATCAGCTGGTGCAAATTCTACATCACTTAATATTCCATCCGGATCTTCTTCTTTTATATTTTCAAGTGTAATATCAATCATTGTCGTAGGAATAACATCAACTTGTTTTGCTGTTACTGCTTGCTTTGGATCGTTTACTAAAGCTTGTAAAAAATCTTTTTCTTCTTTAGATAGTGTTCTTATCTTTAGTTTTTTTGCATATTCTTTATTACTTTCACATTCTTCTGCTTCTTCTTTAATTTCTTTTATTAAGTCTTCATATTGAACTGATGCTATTTTATCTATAGCATCTAAAACTGCTTGTGATTTATCTTCACCTTCTTGAAGAATTTTTAAAGCCTCTTCTTGGGCTTGTTTCATTTTTGTTTGATTAATTTTCATGTTTTTTACCTCACTTTTCTAATTTTTTGTATTAAAAAAAGACGCCCACGCGTCTTCCTTAATCGGTTTTAAATTATTTACTTGTCTGATTTCATTTGGTGTCTTTTGTTCTATTTCTTTTTTTAGTTTTTCAATTTCTTTGTCCTTTTCTTTTAGCTTTAACACTAAATTAAACATATAGTTTGCTTCTAATGCCTGTTGAGCATCGTCTTTTTTGACTTGTGCAGTAGAAAATCCCATGTCAAATGCTTCTTGTGATGTAATCCATTTTTCTTCATCCATCATCTTTTTGATTTCTTTTTCTGGAAGCCCAGTTTTTGCAACATATATATTTACAGAAGGTTGTGTTATTTTTTCTAAATCTTCTGCTGCTTTTTTCATAGCATTTGAATCTCCTTCTACTGAACTCCATGCATTATGTATCATTAGAAGTCCATTCTCAGGAACTATTCTTTCTTTTCCTGCCATAAAAATTATTGATGCAGCACTACATGCAAATCCATCTACTATTGTTCTTAAATTCCCTTTAAAATCTGATAATAATCCATATATTGCTAATCCTTCTGATACAGAACCACCATATGAATTAATTCTTACAGTTAGATTTGGAGTATCTACATTTTCCAATGCTTCTTTAAATGAAAACGCATCTACTCTGGTTTCATCATCTCCAAACCACTTATCAATTAAATCTTGTTTCCTTATATCACCATATATATAAAGGTTGGTATTCTGCTCGTCTGTTTTTTCGAATTGTAAGTATTTTTTATTCACCTTCTCCACCTCCCTTCACATTTGCATAATTTTTAGTTATATAATGTTCATTTGCCCAATCTTCATCGATTGTCGGTAAACCTAAAAACTTAGATAATTGATTAAAACTAAATCCATTAGAAATTAACTTATCCCAGCCACTGGCTTTGTCTATCAAATCTCTATGATTGATATTTAATCTATTAAATTTAATATACTCCCCTTTTAAGAAATCTTGTTTTCCTACGAGAGAACTATTAAATCCATCTTCTAAAAGTTCAAAATATACATCTAATGCCATTGTTACAAAATCATCTGTTCCTGTTGATTTTTCTGTTTTAGAAGCATAAAAAATATCTAACGGTATATTCCAATTTTGAGCTACAGTATCTCCGATTTTTTTAAAGATACCATCAAAATCCGTTAGACTTTTACTATTATTTTGCATTAAATTTTCTAAATCGAATTGTTCAGATAGTAATACAATCGCTTCTTCTTCACTCATTAAACCTTCTGTTATTTTTTCTTTATATTCTTCTCTGCTGATTGGTTTCTTAGTTGTTGCATCTATTAAAGTTGGTTGTTGTCCTGGAGACTTTAGCCTCCATTTTGCTGTATTTGATCTTATAAAATTCTTTTGACTTGCTTTTAATAGTTTTGCTGTGTTAATTTTAAAACTTTCACTTGCCGTTTTTAATTTAGTATTTTTTAAAGAATAGTAAATTGTATTTTCTGAATTATATGTTTTAGTTAGATTTATTGAATTTCCTTCATCATCTTCAACTGTGATATTTCTAAATGTTTTACCTGTGAAAATCATTTGATCTGTATTGTATGAATCTGCTACATACAATAAATTTTTATTAGGTATTTGATTTATTAAAACTAAAGCTGTTTTGTCCATAAGTAATTTTGTAACTAGCTTATAAATAAACTTAGTTCCAGTTTCTATATAATTGGGTTGAATATTTAAAGTCCAATATAAATCTCCTCTGTTTTCTTGTATCTTTTCATTTTTCATTTCAAATGTTTGTATTTCGCATTTTGCTATGGTTCTTGCTATTATATCAATTGCATGTGCTTCAGCTAATGTATATACGTAATTTTCCATATTTCCTTTTCCGAAAAAGCACATCAAATATACTTACATATTCTCCATTTGAATTTTTAAATATTTTATCTAGTATCATTTTTGCCTCCTAAACATATATGAATTGTTCGTCTAGTAGTTCATTTCCAGACATAGCCATAACAAAAGCCATAAATGGATCGTTCTTTCTTAATTTTGGCTCTATTTTTTCATATACTTTATTCCCATCTTTTCTATTTTTAGTGCATGTGTTATTAATTGCCCATCTCATAATTGCACTATCTCCAATATTTATGTTTCCTTTTATAAATTCAATTTCTATTTTAGGTGCTATTATAGATTCAACAGAAGGAAGATTTCTAATCATTCTAATTAATCCGTTTGGATTTTTGGTTGTTTCTATGTCTGTTATACCTTTGTCTGCAAATGCTTTTTTTATTAATTTAAATCTATACATATCCATTATTATTTTTTTAACATTATATTTTTGCATTTGTTGTATGCACCAATCTACAATATCATTTTCATCTATACTTTCTTCATTTGTAACACAGAAATCAGTAAATCCCTTCTGACCTGCTCTGTCAAAAGGGAATTTAATATTTTCATAAAATTTATTTTGTTTACATATCCAGGTCTTGTGTCTCCAAATATACTCATCATTAACTTTAAATAATAATCCTGTTGTTGCAAAATCATTTAAAGTTGCTAGGTCAATTCCAATGATTGCTGAATTATTTTCTAGGTCTGGAAATAGTCTTTCTATTTTTTTCTTCACATCAGAATAAGATGCTCTTAATATGTTTTCCCAGTCTGTTACTATTTGTTCTTGATTTTGTTTTGGTAAATTCATTCTTTTGGTCATAAATTCTGCAACATTGGAAGGCATCTTTTTCATTTCTAAATAATCCATTTTCATTTCATGTTGCAAAGTAGGTAAAAATGGTAGGCTAGGATTTGCCTTTTCCCACATTTCAAAATCATCTACTTCCTCTTCTTTGTCCAATTTACAAATAAAAGGAAAATATCTTAATTCATTACTTTCTCCGTTTAAAACGCCTTCACATACATCTAATAAGTTATCTAAAGGACCTTCTCTAACATCTCCATTTGTAGTAATAATAAATATCCTAAAATGTCTTACTTTTCCTGCTCCACTTTTAAATACTTTTATTTGTTTGTCATCTTCGTATGCATGATATTCATTAAATACTAATGCACCATCTTTTTTACCATCTTTTGTTTTTGCGTTTGAAGTATTATATTTTAATTTGGATTTTGTCTTTTTGTTAATAGATTCTTCTTTATTCCAATAAAAATGCTTTTTCATTTTTACTTTATTATCTTCTAGCATATTATAAACAACATCATATGTATCTTTTGATTGTTCTTCTGATGTTGCAATTATATCTATGTTATAATTTTTGATTCCATAATATTCTGATTGTAGGAAGCTTAACAAAGGTGCTATCATACCATCTTTTCCATTTCCTCTCCCCATCATGATAAAAATAGTTCTGAAAACTGGAAAATCATTTTCATACATAAAAACAAATGCATAAATGAATTTTTGATAAGGAAATAATTTGTAGAAATACATTTCACAATATTTAATACAATTTTTATATGTTTCTTCATCAAAAAAAATATCGTCCCTTTTCAATGTAGGTTTAACGATATTTTCCATTAATAAAATTCTTTCCTTATTGAATTTTCTTTTATTCTTTTCATAATAATCTATGTATTCATTAATCTCTTGACAACAAATCATCTCCTTCACCATCTTCCTCTGGTGCTTTCAAGTCTAAATCCTGTAAGATTTTAAGCATCTGTCCATTTGTTTTTTGTAATCTTTCAACACTTTCGTTTGGTTTATAAGTTGAGAATCCATTTCCTCCTGTATTTTTGTATCTTATTCCATTTATATCTATGTCATGTTTTAATCTTTCTTTTAATTCAAAGAAATATAAATAGTCTTCTACCATATCATCAAATTGTTTTCCAAATTTGTTTTGAGACATTAATTGATTTTTCAAATCTTCTCTAATATCCTCTTTGTTTTCTGCTATTTTTTCTTCTATTTGTTGTGCTTC
>CALXFG010000002.1 GCA_944387505.1 uncultured Clostridia bacterium | reverse complement strand
CTTAGGAGATAAATTTGACACAAGCAAAGTAACAAATATGAGTTATATGTTCCAGTATACAGGATATACAGCCATGACAAGTTTAGACTTAGGAGATAAATTTGACACAAGCAAAGTAACAAATATGAGTTATATGTTCCAGTATACAGGATATACAGCCATGATAAGTTTAGATTTAGGAGATAAATTTGATACAAGTAATGTAACAAATATGCAACTAATGTTTTGCTTTGCGGGAAATCAATCACTAATTAGCCTGGACTTAGGAGATAAATTTAATACAAAAAATGTATTAAGCATGCATAGTATGTTCTATGGTACAGGTGAGCGTAACTTAACAAATTTAGACTTGGGACCTGCATTTACATATATTGCATCAACAAATAACTACATTTTTCTGAACACAGGAAAGCAAAATGAGATTATAATCCAAGCCCCAGAGGCTATTTACCAAAATAGTACAAACTTCAAACTAAATACAGACTCAAGCACAACAATTTCATTTACAAGAGGAACCATCAATCCTAAATACAGAACAGAATGGATAAAAGAAACTGTGAAAACAGACGAAACAGACGCAAACAATCCAAAACTAAACATCACACTAAGAGGAACAACAAACCAAGAAGTTGACCCAGCAGAATACATCAGTGATGTAACAAGTTCTCTAACAGCAGATGATATTAGAGTATATATAGATGATACAGAAGTAACAGACATCGTAACAAAATCAATAGGAACAGCGACCACAACAACAAACACAAGAACAGGAGCACAAGATGTATTGCAGGTAGTAATCTTATCAGACTTTGAAGAAGCAACGAGACAAACAGGAAAATCATACAAAGAGTGGAGTGGTAACATTCGTGTAGAAATAGCACAAGGAACTTTATCAGATACAACAGGATCAGCAGATGAGAATGGAAAAACGGTAAATTATGGCAACAAGAATATGGGATTAGCAGATGACGGAGCTAGGGAAGACAATAAAATAGAAGACGAAACAAAACTAGATCAAAATACAACTGGTGCAATGTTCGTAGACTTCATCAAACCAGAATTTACATATATCTATTCATCAACAGACATCAATTATGAAGAAAAAACACTAACAGTAGAATTCTCCGTAACAGATAAATATTTCAATAGTACAACAGGATTAACAAATGCAAATGGTATCACTGTAAAAATGTTAGACACAAATGCAGTACCTGAAAATATTACAAAAACGCTAACAAAAGTGAGTGATATCAACGAAACCAGAAATGGGGAAGAAGTAAAAATAGGAGAAGAATACAGATTAGTAGTCAGTGGCTTTGAACAAGCAAGTATTGAAAATGGAATGTATAAAGAATACAGTGGACCAGTCAGCATCATATTCCCAGCATCAATTGCAACAGATAAATCTGGAAATGCAAATGACCAAAAGAATATCACGATAGGAATTAACGAACCAGACCAAACTGGAGATGCAGAAATCGTCGATGTTGTAACACCTATATGGGAAGCTAGAAACGTAAATATCGATAAAGAAAATAATAAGGTAACAGTAGACTTGTATGGAACGGATAAATATTATGCGAATAATACATTAGACGTTAACAAAATCAAAGTCATTATAGATGGAGAAGAAGTAACAAGCACAACAAATGTTACTAAACAATTAAGTGTACCAACAGCATTAACAGAAACAAGAGATGGAGCAAATGTACAATATGGTGTAAAATATACGCTAACATTAAGCAATTGGAAAGAATCAGATACTGTATTCCAAGCAAGTGAAAAAGAATACAGAGAATATAGCGGAAACACAGAACTTCAAATAGAAGCAGGAACATTAGTTGACGAATCAGGAAATGAAAACATAGAAACAACACTAGACTTAGGAATGATAGACATTATCAATCCAGAAGTATATCAAATATCATCAACAAAAGACGATACAGCAAAAACAGACACGATTGTATTTGAAGTAGTAGACAAATATTTTGCATCAGCACAAATCAGTGCAACAGACACATCAAAACTTACTGTATATGTAGACGATGAAGAAGCAATTGGTGTAACAAAAACAATTACAAAAGTGGAAGACATGACAGCCATCATCGATGGAACTAGTAAAGTAATTGGAAAACGTTATACATTAGTCATCTCAAACTTTGAACAACCAAGAACAACAATAGATTATGATAGAGAATATTCAGATTGGAGTGGTGATGTAACTGTAAAAGTAGATGCAGGAACAATCGTAGACGAATCTGGAAACTCTAATTAAATATGTCGCATTGGGATTGTCGTGTCCCATTGGGATCAGATTTGTTTGGATCCAAATGTCCCATAGACAAACGAACCTAATGGGACAAGAGAAAGAGGTTGTCCTGAAATAGGAACCCAAAGAAACAAAAAATCCAGCTCGATAAGAGTTGGATTTTTTGCTCTAAAATGTCCCATAGACAAACGATCCCAATGGGACATTATAGGTTAATCTGCTTCTTTCTCTGATTTCATATAATTCTCTTTTGTACTCATCAGCACTCATTTCTGTAAGTTGTTTTACTGCTTCTTTAATTTCTTCATTTTCATTTTTACATTCTTCCATCATTTTTTGATCGCCCCCAATTACATACAACCATTTTTCTAGTAAGTCTGCTACCTTTGGTTTCTTTTTCTTAAACTTTGGTAATTCTATGATATAGTACTTTACCATATCTGTTAAATAATCTTCTTCTTTTTTGTATCCCATATTGACGTATCTGATTTCGTCTGTTTCTTCATATTTTAACATGGCTAAACTTAAATATGCATTTCTTTTTATGACATGATCGTTTAATATACATATTACGATGGTATCTTTTGCTTTTTGATATTTTTCTGATACTTTTATGTCTCCTGCTATTAATTTTGCAAGATATACTACTAATCTTCTATCAATTGCAGTTGTATTGCCAACTTGCATCTCGATATCAATTACTGTATTGTCATTAATTTCAGCTTTAATGTCTAATATGCTCAATTTCTCATCTAATGCTTCTTTGGGAATTTCAGGATTTTTTATTTCAATCTTTTGTATATGGATTTTTAATATAGCCTCTAAAAGGCTTTTTAGAATTTTCTCATTTCTACCTTTTCCAAAGATCCTCTTAAAGACATAATCGTTTGATAGTGGTAGCATATCTACTTCTTTTAAATTTTTTAATTGATTCAATAAATTTTCTACTTTCATTGTAACAAATTTTTTTGGGTTATACAATACAAAATTTTATTGGGCAAAATCTTATTAAGCAAAAATCTTACTGAGCAAAAATTGCTAAAAATACAAAAATAAATATAATAAAAGACTTTCGTATTGCCTTTTAACTATATGGAAAATCTAATATAAAAGAGTATAAAATAAACTTTAGAATAAAATAAAAATGTATGATAAAAAATAATTGTTGACGATAAATATAGGGAGTTAAAGTTTCTATGAAAAATAACAAAATAAAAAACTAAAATTATAAGAAAAAAAGTGATCATTCTGATTTAAATAATAAATAAAATATCTGAATATATAAAAAATATATATTTCTTAAATAAAAAAATGGATATAAACATATAAAACAGATATAAAATAAATAATTTTGAAATGAAAAATAGCCCAAAAATCTTATGTCGACATAATATCATAAATGTTTATAAAAATCAAGATTTTATAGAAAAATGTTATTTTTTCTGATTACTTATGTCAGGTCCAAAAGGGACCAGGTCCCAATGAATTCGACGGAACTATCAAAAATGTGAATAGACGTAACAAATCATATATCAAAAATGTGAAACAAATAAAAGAATAAAGTATCAAAAACGTGAAACAAACAAAAGAACAAAGTGTCAAAAACGTGAAATTCACTTGACTTTTATAGAGAAATATACTACAATAGTATCGGAGGTAGAAGCTTATGAAAAGAAAAATTTATCAAGAATTAATTAATTGGAAAGATACAAATATGCAAAAACCTTTAATGATAATAGGAGCAAGACAAATTGGAAAAACATATATAATAAATGAATTTTGTAAAAATGAATTTGAAGAATATGTATATATAAATTTATTAGAACATTCTGAAATTATAAAAATATTTAAAGAAGAAATAAGTACGTCTGAAAAATTTAAAAGGATGAAAATTTATTTAGACAAAGATATTAACTTACAAAATACGATTATATTTTTTGATGAAATTCAAGAGTCAGAAGAATTGATAAGTTCATTAAAATATTTTAATGAAAGTGAAGAACCGTTTAAAATAATATGTGCGGGAAGTTTATTGGGAGTGAAATTAAAGAGATTGCATTCATCCTTTCCAGTTGGTAAAGTAAAAATGTTAAATATGTATCCCATGGATTTTGAAGAATTCTTAATAGCTAATGGCAACCAAGGCCTTATGGATGAAATTAAAAATTGCTATAATCATATTACACCCATGGATTCAGTATTACATAATAAGGCTTTAGAATTATATAAATTATATTTATGTGTTGGTGGAATGCCAGAAGCAATTAAAAATCTGCTTGAAAATAATAAAGATATTTTAAAATTTGATAAAAGTATAATAGAAGATATTTATCAATCCTATTTAAATGATATGAATAAATATGTAGACAATAAATTTGAAGCTAGTAAAATAGAAAGTATATATAAATCAATACCATCACAACTTGGAAATCAAAGCAATAAATTTCAATATGGAAAAATATCATCAAATGCAAGAAAAAGGAATTATGAAACTGCATTAAATTGGCTTCTTTCTAGTACAATGGTACATAAATGCCCAATACTTAATAAAGTAGAAATACCACCATTAGGATTTATTATAGAAGATCATTTTAAGCTTTATTTAAGTGATGTAGGAATTTTATTAAATATGTTACAAGTAAAGTATAATGATATAATATTAGATAATCTTTTACAATATAAAGGAATTATTGCAGAAAACTATGTTGCGACACAATTAATTGCAAATCAAAATCCATTAATATATTGGGAATCTGGAAATAAAGCAGAAGTCGATTTTATCTTATATAACAATGATGGTATTATACCTATTGAAGTAAAAGCAAATGATAATGTGGTTAGTAGAAGCTTAAATGTTTATATGAAAAGGTATAATCCAAAGTATGCTATTAGAATTTCCAGTAAAAACTTTGGATATAAAAATAATATAAAATCAATACCATTATATGCAGTATTTTGCATAAAATGACCAATTGGGTCTATTGGAACCAGTTCCCAATGGATCCCAATAGGGGATAAGGAGGTAAAATATGCTATGAGTAAGAATAAAGAAATTAAGAAAGCTCAAAAAGAGTATGAATATTTAACAGGAGAAGAATCAGAGAGAAGAATAGCATTTTTACGAGAAAAAGCCATAAGAGATGAAACTTCAATTTATGATGCAGGATATCACAAAGGAATAGAACAAGGAAAAAGAGAAATAGTAAAATCAATGTTGCAAAAAAATATGAAATTAGAAGAGATAATGGAAATAACGAAGTTATCAAAAAAAGAAATACAGCAGATTGCAAAAAAGTTATAAATTTTCATAAAAATCTAGGTATGAATTATGTTTCAACCTAGATTTTTTTGCTTCCTATTCGACAAATACAACGTTGAACCAAACAAACTTGGACCAAACGGAATCACAAGATAAAATGTCCCATAGACAAACGATCCCAATGGGACAAAATGTCCCATAGACAAACGAACTCAATGGGACAAAAATTTTGTCAAAAAAAGCGAAGTTTTTGTCGTAAAATACTTGTAAATATTTGCTAAAAAATATATAATATAACATATAAAATATTGGGATTTTGTCAATAAAAAAATGATGATTTTTAGGATGATTTTTAGGATGTTTTTTAGAAGCAATTTTAGTCATTATTTTTATTATTAAATTTATTAAAATTTAACTCAATTTTATAATTAATTTGATGAAGAATCAAAATAAGATGTAAAGATATAAATACATATAAAAGTAAAAAGACATGAAATATAAAAATATGAAATATAAAAATATGAAATATGCAAAAAGACATGAATTATATATAAAACATGAAAAAAGTATAGATAGAAAGAATATTTGGAGGAACTAAAGATGCGAAAATACTTCAAAAGTATAAGTGTAATAAGTTTAATGACAACGATAATTACATTAGCAATATTATTTTTGGCAGAAACTACAACTGAAATTGGTACAATACAATCAACTGAATTAACAAAATATTATGCAGAACCATTGCCAGATGGTTCTGCTAATGATGTTTTAGGAGTGACACAGAGAGCATCAGGAACAGATAGGATTAATAGAGAAATGTTAGATGGCGGATTTGTAGATTTTATTAAACCAAATGCAACATACCAATATTCAGAAACAGACGTTGACCATGATGGAAAAACATTTACTATGGTATTTGATATGACAGATAAATTCTATACTTCAGGAACATTAACACTAGATGATTTAACCATTTTAATTGATGGAGAAGAACCAGATTGGAACGAGGTAGAAAAATCTTTACAAGAAGAAGATAGAACAAATATTGTAAATGGAGAAACTACAGTAATTGGTAAGAGATATACATTAACTTTATCTAACTTACAACAAATACAAATAAAAGAAGGAGATAATTACTTAGATTACAGTGGTGTTGTTACAGTAGCCATTCCGGCAAATAAGATAATGGATACAACAGGAAATGGAAATAATGCAACAACCCTTACCTCAGGAATTAGCTTACCAGGAGGAACTGGAACAGAAGAAGTAGTAGATGTTGTACAACCATTGGTTGAAAAAATTACTTCAAATGTAGATGTAGAAAATAAGACAGCAACATTGACATTTAAAGCAACAGACAAATACTTTGCAAATAGTACATTGACAAATGAAAATCTACAAATCTTTGTAAATGGAAGTGTAAATACAAGTATCGTAAAAGAATTGACAAGTACACCTTTAAATGAACAAAGAGTTGTAAATGGAGCAACGACAACTGTACAATATGGAGTTCAATATACATTAAATCTTACAGGAATTGATACAACTGTAAACCAGATAAAGGCTAGAGTTTCAGAAGGTTTAGTAACAGATCAATCAGGAAATGTTAATGAAGAAACAGATTTATTGCTATTTAATACATTAAAGAATACTGCTACAGAAGTAAATTCTACAAGTGCTTTCTTAGGAAATACAAGTATCCAAAGACAAAATATAGATAATGTTACATTTGTAGATAACATACCAGAAGATGTATATGACAAAAATACAGATACATATAAAGACAGTACAGCATGGGATGCATCACAAATGCAAGATAATTCAATTATTGCATGGTATGATACAAATACAAATGGAACAGTAAAAGTATATATAGGAAGTAATGATGAGATATTTGGAAATGTGGATTCATGTTATTTGTTTGCACATATAGGATATGCATCTAAATGTACAGCAACAGAGACTATTACAAATATAAATTTATTAAATACAAGTAATGTAACAAATATGTCTTATATGTTTGAAAATACAGGATGTACAGCAATGGCAAATTTGGATTTAGGAGAAAAATTTGATACAAGTAATGTAACAACGATGGAAAGAATGTTCTGGAAAACTGGTTACAACGCAATGACAAACTTTAATTTAGGTGAAAACTTTGATACAAGCAATGTAACTACTATGAGAAACATGTTTAGTAATATAGGACAAATGAAAATGACGAGCCTAGATTTAGGAGAAAAATTTGATACAAGCAATGTAACAGATATGTATGGAATGTTTGCAAATGCAGGTGAAGAAGCAATGACAAGTTTAGACTTAGGAGAAAAATTCGATACAAGTAAAGTTACAACGATGAACGGAATGTTTTCTTATACTGGTGCTGATGTCATGACAAGTTTGGATTTAGGAGATAAATTTGACACAAGTAGTGTAACAGATATGAGCAACATGTTCGAATATACAGGATACACAGCAATGACAACTTTAGATTTAGGAGATAAATTTGACACAAGTAGTGTAATAGATATGCAATCTATGTTTGCTTATACAGGATACACTTCCATGACAAGCTTAGACTTAGGAGATAAATTTGATACAAGAAATGTAACAAGTATGACCAATATGTTTAGCAATACAGGATATACAGCAATGACGAGTCTAGACTTAGGACCAGCCTTTACAAACATAGCATCAACCAATACAAATATGTTTACCAACACAGGAAAATCTGGTGAAATTGTTATTCAAGCACCAGAAGCTATCTATCAAGACGCAACACACTTCAAGTTAAACACAGATTCAAGCACAACGATTGGATGGACATCAAGCAGCGGAGCAGAAATACTAACCTACGGAACCATAAATCCAAAATACAGAACAGAATGGCTAAAAGAAGAAGCAGAAATAGACGAAACAGAAGCAAACAATCCAAAACTAAACATCACATTAAGAGGAACAACAAACCAAGAAGTTGACCCAGCAGAATACATCAGTGATGTAACAAGTACATTGACATCAAATGACATAAAAGTATTCATAGATGACACAGAAATCACAGATGTTGTAACAAAAACAGTAGGAACTGCAACACAAACTTCAAACACAAGAACAGGCGCCCAAGATGTGTTACAAACAGTAACACTAACAAACTTTGAAGAAGCTGTAAGAAGAACTGGAATACCATATAAAGAGTGGAGTGGTAACATCCGTATAGAAGTAGCACAAGGAAGCTTATCAGATACAACAGGACCAGCAGATGCAGAAGGAAAAAGAACAACCTATGGAAACAGTAACATGGAAGTTGCAAGCACAGACACACAAACAGGGGCAACAACAGGCGCAGGAGCAGTTACAGAAATAGGAGCAAGAATTGACAACATCATACAAGATGTAACAAATGTAGATAAAAACACAACAAATGCAATGTTTGCGGACTTTATCAAACCAGAATTCACATACAGAAGCCAAAACACAGAAATCTCACATGAGGAAGAAAAAGTAACCATCGAGTTTGATGTAGTAGACAAATTTTTCCAAAGCACAACATTATCAAACTTAGACGCTAGTCAAATCACAGTGCAAATTGATGACTATGATGTTGTAGAGTTAAATCAAAACATTACAAAAACATTAACGAAAGTGCAAGATTTAACAGCAACTGTAGAAGGTGTAGAAAATACAAAAATCGGAGAAAGATATCAATTAATCATCACAGGACTAGACCAAGAAAACGAAGATGGTGTAGGAGATGGATACACATACAGTGGATACATGACATTATCATTTGCACAAGGTGCAGTAACAGATAAATCTGGAAACACAAGTAGTGCAAAATCAATTACCATTGGAAAAGATGATCCAGGTGGAGCAGATGGAGACGAAGAAATTGTCGATGTTGTAGATCCAGTATGGAGTGTATCAGAAGTTAATACAAACGAAGAATATGTCAAAATTCGTGTATCAGATAAATACTTAAATAGAGATGAAAGTATCTTAAACTTGACAGAAGATGCGATTACAATTGTTGTAAATGGAGAGCCATCAACAGCGATTGCAACAATCTTAGAGGGACCAACAGAAATCATACCAAATGAGGAATATGAATATACCATCACATTAGAAAATGTAACGCCACCAGATGCAGGATATGTTGAATTTACACCGGTTGAACCTATTGTAGGTGGAACTGCAAAATATAAAGAAGATAATGGTGGATATATTTCACTAGAAATTGCAGCAGGCGTTGTAACAGACCAATATGGAAATGAAACCAATAAACAAACACTAGAGGTAGGAAATCTTGATAAAACAAAACCAGAAGTATTTGATGTACAAAAAACACAGAACAAAGCAAATGGAAAAGAAACGATTGTATTTAATGTAACAGATAAAAACTATGATCCAACAGATCCAGTTACACTTGATGAATTAAGTGTTTGGATGGATGGACTACAAATAGATGATCAAATCACAAAGAAATTGCTTAGCACAGTAGAAATTAAAGCAAATATTAATGGAGAAATAAAAGTTTTAGGACATCAATATACATTAGAAATTAGCGACATTGTAGAGACAGATGAAGAATTTATTGGATCTAACAGAGATTATAGAGAGCTAAGTGGTACATTAGAAGTTCGCATTGATCCAATGGCATCAAAAGATATGAGTGAAAACTACCTAAATGAAGAAACAACAACTATCACAGACTTTACAGATTTAATCAATCCAGAGGTAATGTATCAATACAGTTCAACAGATATCGATTATGACGGAAAAACCTTCACAATGGAATTTGACATAGCAGATAAATACTATACATCAGGAGTATTATCAATTGATGATTTAGCAATCAGAATTGATGGTGAAGAACCAGATTGGACAGAAGTCAATAAAGCACTTCAAGTCGTAGAAAAGACAAGCATGGTAAATGGAACAAGTAAAGTAATTGGACATACATATACATTAACATTATCTAACTTAGAACAACTACAAGTAAAAGAAGGAGATAATTACTTAGATTACAGTGGTGTTGTTACAGTAGCAATCCCAGCAGATAAGATAGTAGATACAACAGGAAATGGAAATAATGCAACAACGCTTACTTCAGGAATTAGTTTACCAGGTGGATCTGGAACAGAAGAGGTTGTGGATGTTGTACAACCATTAGTTGAAAAAATGACTTCAAATGTAGATGCAACAAACAAAACAGCAACCATGACATTTAAAGTAACAGATAAATATTTTGCAAATAGTACATTGACAAATGGAAATATACAAATCCTTGTAAATGGAAGTATAAATACAAATATCGCAAAAGAATTGGCCAGTACACCTTTAACTGAGCAAAGAGTGGTAGATGGAACAAGTTCAACAGTACAATATGGAATTCAATATACATTGAATCTTACAGGAATTGATACAACGGTTAACCAAATCAAAGTTAGAGTTCCAGCAGGATTGGTAACAGATCAATCTGGAAATGTGAATGAAGAGACAGATTTGATTGTGTTTAATACTTTAGTAAGTGCCGTTGATGATATAAATCATATATATGATTCTGAGACTGATGCAAATACTTATGATAGAATAGCATTTTTAGGAAATACCAATATCTTAAGAGATAATATAGACAATCTTACATTTGTCGACAATATTCCATCAGATGTATATGATATATATACAAATACATATATAGATAGCACAGCATGGGACGTATCAGCAATGAAAGATAATTCCATCATCGCATGGTATGATACAAATGCTAATGGAACCTATCAAGTATATATTGGAAGTAATGATGAAATCTTTGGAAATGTAGATTCAAGTAATTTATTTGCCTTTATAGGATATGCAGAAAATTGTACATCAACAGAGACCATTACCAATATTGGTTTATTAAATGTTAGTAATGTAACAAATATGAGCAGAATGTTTTCTCGTACAGGATATACGGCGATGACAAAATTAGACCTAGGAGATAATTTTGATACAAGTCATGTAACAAGTATGTTTGGAATGTTTGGTTTGACAGGGCATACAGCGATGACAAGTTTAAACCTAGGAGAAAAATTTGATACAAGTAGTGTATATAAGACGGATTGGATGTTTGTTAGGACAGGATATAATGCAATGACAAGTTTGGATTTAGGAAATCATTTTGATACAAGCAATGTAACAAATATGCAAGGAATGTTCCAAGAAACAGGATATATAGCAATGACAAGCTTAGATTTAGGAGATAAATTTGACACAAGCAATGTAACCAATATGAGCAGTATGTTCAATAAAACAGGATATACAGCCATGACCAGTTTAGACTTAGGAGATAATTTTGATACAAGTAATGTAACAGATATGTATACGATGTTCTATCAAACAGGATATACAGCCATGACCAGTTTAGACTTAGGAGAAAAATTTGATACGAGTAATGTAACAATTATGCAACACATGTTCTATCAAACAGGATATAGAGCCATGACAAATTTAGACTTGGGAGACAAATTTAAAACAAGTAATGTAACCAATATGTATAGAATGTTCTATCAAACAGGATATACATCTATGACAACTTTAGATTTAGGACCAGCATTTACACAAATACCAGATGGAAATGTAGAAACCAGAGTAGGAGGTACTAGTCAAACTGAAACGCATTTAGCATATGAAAACATGTTCCAACAAACAGGAAAATCTGGCGAAATTGTCATCCACGCACCAGAAGCAATTTACCAAAACGCAACACACTTCAAACTAAACACAGACTCAAGTACAACGATTGGATGGACAAATTCATCAGGAACAGCAGTAACAAATTATGGAACCATCAATCCAAAATACAGAACAGAATGGCTAAAAGAAGAAGCGCAAATCGATGAAACAGACGCAAACAATCCAAAAATCAACATCACCTTAAGAGGAACAACCAACACAGAAGTTGACCCTACAGAATACATCAGTGATGTAACAAGTACACTAACAACAGATGACATCAAAGTATTTATAGACGATACAGACATCACAGACGTTGTGACAAAAACAATAGGAACTGCAACACAAAACACAAACACAAGAACAGGAGCAAAAGATGTGTTACAAGTTCTAACCTTATCAAACTTAGAAGAAGCAACCAGAAGAACTGGAAAAGACTACAAAGAGTGGAGTGGTAACATCCGTGTAGAAGTGGCACAAGGAAGCTTATCTGATACAACAGGACCAGCAGATGAAACTGGTAAGAAGATACCTTATGGAAATAAAAACATGGAAGTAGTAAGCGCAGAAACGCAAACAAGTGCGACAACAGGAGCAGGAGCAGTCAAAGAAATAGGAGCAAGAATTGACAACATCATCCAAGATACAACAAAAGTCGACAAAAACACAGATAATACTATGTTCACAGACTTCATCAATCCAGAATTTACATATAGAAGCCAAGACACAGAAATCATCCATGGAGATGAGGAAAAAGTAACAATAGAATTTGATGTAGTAGATAAATTCTTCGAAAGCACAACATTATCAAACTTAGACGCAAGTCAAATTACTGTACAAATTGATGATTACAATGTAGCTGAATTAAATCAAAACATCACGAAACAATTGATAAAAGTACAAGACTTAACAGCAACTGTAGAAGGTGTTGAAAATACAAAAATCGGAGAAAGATATCAATTAGTGATCACCGGACTAGACCAAGAAGATGCAGATGGTAATGGAGATGGTTACACATATAGTGGATACATGACATTATCATTTGCACAAGGTACAGTGACAGATAAATCTGGAAACCAAAGTTCAGCAAAATCAATCACGATTGGAAAAGATGAACCAGGGGGAGCAGACGGAGACGAAGAAGTAGTCGATGTTGTTGACCCAGTATGGAGTATAGCAGAGGTAAATGAAGAAGAAGAATTTGTTAAGATAAGAGTAAAAGATAAATACTTGAACAAAGATGAAAGTATCTTAAACTTAACAGAAGATGCGATTACAATTGTTGTAAATGGAGAGCCATCAACAGCTATTGCAACTATATTAGATGGTCCAACAGAAATCATACCAAATGAAGAATATGAATATACCATCACATTAGAAAATGTAACACCAGATGATGGAGGATATACGGAATTTACACCAGTTGAGCCAATCGTCGGAGGAACTGCAAAATATAAAAATGACAATGGTGGACATATTACATTAGAAATTGCAGCAGGTGTTGTAACAGATCAATATGGAAATGAGAGCAATAAACAAACACTAGATGCAGGAAATATTGATAAGACATTACTAGAAGTATATGATGTACAAAAAACACAAGATGAAGAAGAAGGAAAAGAAACCTTTATCTTCAATGTAACAGATAAAAACTATGATCCATCAGATCCAGTAACAATCGATGAATTAAGTACATGGATAAATGGTGAGCAAGTAGATGATCAAGTAACAACACAAATTATTAGTACAGTAGAAATTAAAGCAAATGTTAATGGAGAAATTAAAGTTTTAGGACATCAATATACTGTAGAAGTTAGCAAAATTGTAGAGACAGATGAAGAATTTGTTGCTTCTGGTAGAGATTATAGAGAATTAAGTGGTGATTTCGAACTTAGAATTGATCCAAATGCATCAAGGGATATGATAGGAAATACAATTAAGGAAGAAACTGCAACTATCACAGACTTTATAGACTTTATCAAACCAGAGGTAAGATATGAATATAGTACATCAGATATTGATTATGAAGGTAAAACCTTTACAATGGTATTTGATATAGCAGATAAATACTATACTTCAGGTACATTGACAATTGAAGATTTGAACATTTTAATCGATGGAGAAGAACCAAACTGGGATGACACAGGTGTTCACGGAGTGGTAAGAACATTAACAGAACAAAATATTACAGACACGATCAATGGTGAAAGTAAGACAGTAGGAAAACGTTATACATTGAAATTATCACATCTAGAACAACTAGAAAAACTTGAAGGCAAAGAAACCATGGATTACAGTGGTATCATTACAGTAGCCATTCCAGCAAATAAAATCATGGATACAACAGGACATGGAAATGTTGCAACAACCATTACATCAGGATTGAACATTTTAGCTGGTGACCCAGGAGAGGCAACTGTAGTCGATGTAGTAGACCCAGTATGGGAGAAAGTAAGCTCATCAGTTGATGTAAATAACAAGACAGCAACTGCAACTGTAAAAGTGACAGATAAATATTTCGCAAATAGTAATTTAACGGCTGATAATATTAAAGTGCTAATAAATGGAGCAGAAGTTTCAAAAGATAACATTTCTATTAATGTAGGAACAAAATCAGCAGCTTCTACAACAGACGGACAAGATGTGATTGGAGACCAATACACCATTACCTTAAGTGGAGATGGTTTGAACTTTAATAGCAATCAAATTAAGATCCAAATTGCAGAGGGTACGGCAACAGACAAGTCTGGAAATACCAATAAGGCAACAGATATTATCTTGTATAATACGTTAAGAAATACGAGTACAGAAACAGATACAACAAGTGCTTTCTTAGGAAATACCAATATCCAAAGACAAAATGTAGATAATGTTACATTTGTGGACAATATTCCATCAGATGTATATGATTTCTCAGCAAAAGCATATGTGGATGACACAGCATGGGATGTATCTGCACAAGGAGATAATTCAATTATTGCTTGGTCTGAACCAAGCGCCAATGGAACAGTAAAAGTGTATATTGGAAGTAATGATGAAATATTTGGAAATGTGGATTCAAGTTATTTATTTAGCTATATAGGTTATTCAGAAAATTGTACATCGACAGAAACGATTACGAATATTGGCTTATTAAATGTTAGTAATATAACAAATATGAGTAATATGTTCTATAATACAGGATATACAGCCATGACAAGTTTAGACTTAGGAGATCATTTTGATACAAGCAATGTAACTGATATGAGTTATATGTTTGAAAATACAGGATATACAGCTATGACAAGTTTAGACCTAGGAGATAATTTTGACACAAGTAATGTAACAAATATGGAGTGTATGTTTGCAAAAACAGGATATACAGCCATGACAAGTTTGGATTTAGGAGAAAACTTTGATACTTCAAAGGTAACAAGAATGAACAATATGTTTGATAGTACTGGCGAAACAGAAATGACAACATTAAATTTAGGGGATAAATTTGATACAAGTAATGTAATAACTATGACATATATGTTTGAACAATGCGGACGAAATAAATTAACTAATCTAGATTTAGGAGATAAATTTGATACGGGCAATGTAACAAACATGAGTTATATGTTCTCAGCTACAGGATATAGTTCTATGACAAGTTTGGACTTAGGAGATAAATTTGATACAAGTGCAGTAACTGACATGAGTTATATGTTCCAAAGTACGGGATGTATATCAATGAAAACTCTAGATTTGGGAGATAAATTTGACACAAGTAGTGTAACAGATATGAGTTTTATGTTTAGATATACAGGAGAGACTTCTTCAATGACCAGTTTAGACTTAGGACCAGCCTTTACAAACATAGCATCAACCCATACAGGCATGTTCGACAAAACAGGTGAGCAAGGAAAAATTGTCATCCAAGCACCAGAAGCAATTTATCAAAACAGTACAAACTTCAAACTAAATACAAGCTCAAGTACAACAATAGAATTCACAAATGGAACCATCAATCCAAAATACAGAACAGAATGGCTAAAAGAAAGAGCACAAATTGATGAAACAGACGCAAACAATCCAAAACTAAACATCACATTAAGAGGAACAACAAACCAAGAAGTAGACCCAGCTGAATATATCAGTGATGTAACAAGTACATTGACATCAAATGACATTAAAGTATTTATAGATGACACAGAAATCACAGATGTTGTAACAAAAACAGTAGGAACTGCAACACAAACTCCAAACACAAGAACAGGAGCACAAGATGTATTACAAATTGTAACACTATCAAACTTCGAAGAAGCAGTAAGAAGAACGGGAATACCATACAAAGAATGGAGTGGTAATATCCGTGTAGAAGTCGCTCAAGGCAGCTTATCAGATACAACAGGACCAGCAGATGAAGAAGGAAACAGAACAACCTATGGAAACAGTAACATGGAAGTAGCAAGCGCAGATACACAAACAGGAGCAACAACAGGTGCAGGAGCAGTTACAGAAATAGGAGCAAGAATTGACAATATCATCGAAGATACAACAAAAGTCGACAAAAACACAGATAATACCATGTTCACAGACTTCATCAATCCAGAATTTACATATAGAAGCCAAGACACAGAAATCATCCATGGAGATGAAGAAAAAGTAACAATCGTATTCGATGTAGTAGATAAATTCTTTGAAAGTACAACATTATCAAACTTAGATGCAAGTCAAATCACTGTACAAATAGATGACTATGATGTAACCGAATTAAATAACGCCATCACAAAAGAATTGACAAAAGTACAAGACATCACAGGAACAGTAGAAGGCGTGGAAAATACAAAAATCGGAGAAAGATATCAATTAGTTATCACTGGACTAGACCAAGAAGATGCAGATGGTAATGGAGATGGATACACATATAGTGGATACATGACATTATCATTTGCACAAGGTGCAGTGACAGATAAATCTGGAAACATCAGCCCAGCAAAATCTATCAGTATTGGAAAAGATGATCCAGGAGGACAAGATGGAGACGAAGAAGTAGTCGATGTTGTAGACCCTATCTGGACATTAGGAGATGTGGATAGAGATAATGGAATCATCAAATTAAGAGTAAAAGATAAATTCTTAAATAAAGATGAAAGCAGTTTTGATTTAACCATTGATGATATCACCATTACCGTTAATGGACAAGTATCAACTGAAGTAGGTAAGCAATTAAGTGAACCAGTAGAAATCATACCAAATGAAGAATATGAGTACACATTAACCTTAACTGATATCGTACCAGAAGTAGAAGGATATACAGAATTTACACCAGTTGAGCCAATTGTTGGTGGAACAGCACAATATAAAAATGAAAATGGTGGTCATGTATTAATCGAAATTGCAGCAGGAGTTGTTACAGACCAATATGACAACACGACAAATAAACAAGAATTTGACTTAGGTAACATCGATGGAACAGGACCAGAAGTATATGATGTACAAAAAACACAAGATGCTGAAAATGGAAAAGAAACGATTGTCTTTAACGTAACAGATAAAAACTATTATGAAGGTGATACAGTTACATTAGATGAGATTACAACATGGATGGATGGTGTATCAATAGATGATCAAGTTATAAGAAATCTTGTAAGTACAGTACCAATCAAAGCAAATGTTAATGGAGAAATACAAGTTTTAGGACATCAATATACATTAGAAATCAGTCAAATTGTAGAAACAGACGAAGAATTCATCGGTTCTGGAAGAGACTACAGAGAGCTAAGTGGTAACTTAGAAGTTAGAATTGATCCAAACGCATCAAGAGATATTAGAGGAAACAAAATCAATGAGGAAACCACAACGATTACAGATTTTGTAGATTTCATCAAACCAGAAGTAAGATATACATATAATACTTCAGATATTGATTATGATGGAAAAACATTTACAATGGAATTCAATATTGTAGATAAATACTACAATACAGGTACATTGACAATAGATGATTTGAATATTTTAATTGATGGAGAAGAACCAAATTGGGATGATACAGGTGTTCATGGAGTGGTAAGAGAATTAACTGAACAAGATATAACAGGAACAGTTAATGGAACCAACAAAGTGGTTGGAAAACGTTATACTTTGAAACTATCACATCTAGAACAACTAGAAAAACTACAAGGTAAAGAAACTATGGATTATAGTGGTATCATTACAGTAGCAATTCCAGCAAACAAAATTACAGATACAACAGGAAATGGAAATAATGCAACAACCATTACATCAGGATTGAACATCTTAGCAGGTGACCCAGGAGAGGCAACAGTAGTTGATGTAGTTGATCCAATCTGGGAGAAAGTAAGCTCATCAGTAGATGTAAATGCTAAGACAGCAACTGCAGTGGTTAGAACGACAGATAAGTTCTTTGCAAGCAGTAATTTAACAGCAAATAACATTAAAGTGCTAGTAAATGGTGCAGAGGTTTCAACAGCAAATATTTCTGTAAATGTTGAAGGAAAAACGACAGCATATGCTAGCAACGGAACAGATGTGATTGGAGACCAATATACCATAACCCTTAGCGGAGATGGACTAGATTACTTGAATTGTAATCAAATTAAAATCCAAATTGCGGAAGGTGTGGCAACAGACCAGTCTGGAAATGGTAATAAGGCAACAGATATTATCTTGTATAATACATTAGTAAGTGCTGCTTCAGATATAGAATATACAGGTGTTTCAGAAACTGGTCAAAATATTTATGATACATTAGCATTTTTAGGAAATACAAATATAGAAAGAGAAAATATAGATAATATTACATTTGTAGACAATATTCCGTCAGATGTATATGATGTAGCTACTAAAGAATATGTCGATAGCACAGCATGGGATGTATCTGCACAAAAAGATAATTCAATCATTGCATGGTATGATACAAATGCAAATGGAACATATAAAATGTACATTGGAAGCAATGATGAAATCTTTGGAAATGTAGATTCAACTTATTTATTTGCATTTATTGGTTATGGAGAAAATTGTACGTCAACAGAAACGATAACAAATATAGGATTATTAAATGTAAGTAATGTAACCAATATGAATAGAATGTTCTCTAGAACAGGGTATACAGCCATGACAAGTTTAGACTTAGGAGATCATTTCGATACAAGTAATGTAACAGATATGATGGGTATGTTTGGTTATACAGGAAGAACAGCGATGACAAGTTTAGACTTAGGAGACAAATTTGACACAAGCAATGTAACAGATATGAATTATATGTTTAGCAATACAGGATATACGAAGATGACAAGTTTAAATTTAGGAAACAATTTTGATACAAGTCATGTAACCGTTATGATAGGAATGTTCGATTATACAGGATATACATCCATGACCAGTTTAGACTTGGGAGATAAATTTGATACAAGCAATGTAACCAATATGAGTAGAATGTTCTATTCTACAGGATCTACAGCGATGACAAGTTTAGAATTAGGAGATAAATTTGATACAAACAATGTAAAAGACATGAATAGGATGTTTGGTTATACAGGATATACATCTATGACCACTTTAGACTTAGGAGACAAATTTGATACTAGCAATGTAATAGATATGTATGAAATGTTCTATGCTACAGGACGACAATCTATGACAAGCTTAGACTTAGGAGACAAATTTGACACAAGGAATGTAACCAATATGTATAGAATGTTCTACCGAACAGGATATACATCGATGACAACTCTCGACTTAGGACCAGCCTTTATACAAATACCAGATGGCAATGTAGAAGTAAAAGTAACAGTAGATGGTATTATTCAAACGGAGACACATTTAGCATATGAATACACGTTCGGTGAAACAGGAAAATCTGGAGAAATTATCATCCAAGCACCAGAATCTATCTACAATGACAGAACACACTTCAAACTAAACACAGACTCTAGTACAACCATTGGATGGACAGATAATACTGGAGCAGACACCACAACCTATGGAACCATCAATCCTAAATACAAACCAGAATGGCAAAAAGTATCAAGTAGCATCAATGAAGAAACCAAAGAAGTTAGCATCGTTGTAAAAGGACAAGTAGATCCAAGTGTATACACAAGTAATGTAAACGGACAATTCCCAGAAGGCGAATTAACCGGTGAGCAAGCAAACTTACTAAATGTATATATCGATGGAGAATTGGCAGAAGACATTACAAAATCAATCAGCGCAGTAACAGAAACAACAGATGGAACAACAGGAATGAAATCTGTACAATACACCATTACCTTATCAAACTTTGAAGAAGCACTACGTCAAGTAGGAAAGAACTTCAAAGAATGGAGTGGTAACATTGCCCTTCAACTAGCAAAAGGAACCTTAATTGATGATTATGGAAACAAAAACATGGAAGCAATGGATACAGAACATACACAAGGACCTGACGGAGAAGAATTCGAATGGATTAACATTGAATTAAAAGATGCCGATACTGACAGAAACACAGACGGAACCATGTTTGCTGATTACATCAAACCAGAATTTACATATGAAACCTATGATACAACCATCGATTATGACCAAAAGAATGTAAACATTATATTTGATGTAACAGATAAATATTTCGAAAGCACAACATTAACACAAGACATGATAACCATCACAGTGGATGAAACACAACTACCAGAAGATGCAACCATTACAAAGACTTTATCAAAAGTTACACTAGATGCCGATGTAGTAGATGGAAACATTACCTATAAGGCAAACGGAGACATCTACTACACCGTAGATGGTGTGGAGAAAAAAGTCGGAGAAAGATATCAATTATTGGTAGAAGGATTAGAATCAGAAAATGGAGAAGGCTATAGTGGACCAATGTCATTAAGCTTCCCAGCAGGTATCGTAACAGATACATCTGGAAACCAAAATAATGCAAAAACCATTACACTAGGTATCGATGAACCAGAAAATCCAGATCATCCAGACCATAATGAAGAAATGATTGTCGATGTGGTAAATCCACTTTGGGAATACCTAACCAGTAGTATTGATAGAGAAAACGAAACTGTAACCGTAACCATACTTGGAACAGATAAATACTATCAAGAAAACACATTAACCACAGATAAGATTCATGTATACTTAACAGATAGTGAAACACCAGATGAAGAAGTGACAACAATATCTAAGAATTTAGTAAAAGTAGATCCAGCAAGCCAAGAATACACACAACTTTTAACACAAGCACAAGGCAAAGGACTAGACAATATTGGAGTCATTTATAAATTGACATTAGGTGATTATGGAGAATTAAGTGGTGCTACAAAAGTGGTATTAGATGCAGGAACCATTACAGATATAAGTGGAAACACGAATATCGAAACAGAGATTCCAGTAGGAAATCCAGAATGGGTAGAAGAAGGGGATGACCCAGAGAACCCAATCTATACAGCATTTAGAAATAATATTGTAGACTTTATTAGCCCTAAGATTAAATACACATATTCAGATGTTGCTAATGCAGAAAACCCAGACATTGATTATGAAGCAAAAACATTAACGGTTAAGTTTACAGTAACAGATAAATACATTAGAGAAAATGCAATCATGAATCCTGATGGAACCATGAATGCAGAAAATATCAGAATTAAAGTAGCAGGAACAGACTTAACAGACCAATTACATACAACGGTAACATCAAGCGAAATACCTAATGGAACAGAATATACATTTGTCGTATCAAACTTCGAATTAGTATATAATGAAGAAAATAAATACCAAGATTATAGTGGTGCAGTAGACTTTGTATTTGCAGGAGGAAAAGTAGATGATACATCTGGAAATAAAAATACAGCAACAACCATTACATTAGATTATGATGATGGTGATGATACAGATAACCCAGTAATTGTCGATGTTATCGATCCATTAGTTGAAAAAACAGAAGACAATTTAAGTATCTTAAATGCAAACAATGGAATTACAAGAGACTTAGACACAGAAACAGGAAGTGTATCTGTTAGAATTAGAGCAACAGATAAATATTTAGGACAAACTACTTTGCAAGATGCAGAAAATGTTGCTAAGATGAAAGTAAAAGTCGTAAAACCTGATGGCGAAACGGTTTACCCAGATACGATTGTAAAACAAGTAGCACAAGTAAGTAAAACAGCAACAGCCGTTATCTATCAAATTGATTTAAGTAATTTTGAAGATAATCAAGGTATAACAAGTATCATTATTCCAGAAGGGGTTATCACAGACCAATATGGAAATACAAATAAAGAAACAGAAATTTTGGTAGGAAATGCAACATGGGTAGAACCAGGAGATGCAAATGGTGAATATACAGCATTTAAAAATAGCATTGTAGATTTCACAAGACCTGTTTGGGAATATGCAGATAGTAGTATCACAAGAGATAGAGACGGAGAAACAGGAACCGTAACCGTTAAGATACTAGGACATGATGATTACTACTTAAAAGATACATTAACAGCAGATAATATCAATGTTTATGTAGATAACGCTGAAGATCCAGAAGCACCAATCACAACGATTACAAAACAATTAACAAAAATAACAGATGAGACAGAATTAAATGGTGCAGATACAGGTTATACATTAACTTTAGGAAACTTCGGAACCTATGATGGAGCAGTAAAAATTGAAATTGCAGAAAATACGATGAGAGATACTTCTGGAATCGGAAATAAAGTAACCCAAATACCTGTTGGAAATCCAAATTGGGTTGAAACAGATGTGGGAGATAGTGCGGATAATCCTAAATATACAGCATTTAGAAATAACATTGTAGACTTTATAAAACCTACAATTACATATAAGTATGCAGAAGGAACAAATCCAGTTATCGACCAAGAAAATAAACAAGTAACGATTTACTTTGAGGCAGTAGATACAAACTTCTTAGAAAGTGATATTTTAACTGCTGATGATATTAAACAAATACTTGTTGATGGAATGGATGTAACAAATACTTTAACGAAGGAATTAACAAGTTCTGACATACCAGAGGATGAAGGAAATGGTGTTAGATACACATTAAAATTATCTAACTTTGAATTACCAGAAAACTTAGAAAATGAAATCTTTAGAAGACATAGTGGTAAGATTGAATTTGTGATTGCAGAAAATAAAGTAAGAGATACATCTGGAAACGCGAACATTGAAACAAAAATAGTAGTAGATAATGATGATGGTGATGATGAAAACAACTATATTATTGCAGACTTTATCAATCCAAAATTGTTCTATAAAGATAAATTTATCAGTTATGCTGAAAGGTATGCAACAGTAACTATTTCAGGTACAGATAGATTCTATGACTTTAATACAACATTAGCACCAGAAGACATTTCTATTTATGAACTAAATAGAGATGGTGAGTATATCCAAAGAACAGATTTACCAATTACCATCACACCTGTAAGAAATGCTTATGGATATGATTTTGTTATCAGACTTGACGAATTTGAAGAAGAATTTAAGCAATTAAAAATTAGTATACCAGCTGGCAAGATTAGTGATACAGAAGGACATTCAAATGAAGCAACAGATATCTATGTCGACTTAGACAATAAGAAACCAGTATGGAGATACGAGCAAGCAGATACTTCAGAATTTGAGTCAAATGGTAAGATTAGCTTTACTGTAAAAGGAAAAGATACATTCTTAGTACCAGAGGAAAGTAATTTAGAGGCAGGAGATATTCGCATCATCAAAGATGGTGTGGATATCACCAATGCTGATAACATTACCGTACAACCTGTTGGAGAAGATGCAAATGAAATTTCAAAAACTTACCAAATTGATGTAACAGGTCTAACAGAAATCGGAACCTATTCATTAGTAATTGCAAAAGATACATTAGTAGATGAATTTGATAATTACAGTAATGCAACAACGATTAGTTTCTCTAAATCAGCAATTAGTAGTAATACAGAAAATTATACAAATGTAACCTATCATGTAACACCTGATTTTGAACAAATGCATCAAAGCTATGTACATGAGTTAATGAATGTAACATCAAGTGGTACAAATGAAGGAAGCAGCGTATATAGAGCAAGTTCAATTGGAGAAATCTATGGTAACGGAGATAACAACTTATTTGCAGAACCATTCAAATACGAAAATGGTGAACAAACTGCATATAGCTTTGCAGGATGGGCAGAGGCAGATGAAAGAGGTGTTGCTCTCGAAAATGGTAAGGTTTATGACCTATATACAGATATTCCAAACACAGTAACCAACTTAAGAGCTGTATGGCAAGAAGCAACTGTCATATTCGTATCTAGCAATGGAAATAACACAAATAATGGTTTATCACCTACAACACCAGTTCAAAATTTAACTACTGCATATAGCAAACTAAATGCTTCAGGAAATGCAACAAATAACATGATTGTTATTATGGATGCTATCGAATGGAACAGTAGTGAAAGATTAGTAGGAAATGCTACAATCACAAGCTTATATGCAGGTGTAGATTACAGAACAAGTGGTGCAGAACTAAAAGTTTCATCTAATATGGATGTACAAGGTGACATCACATTTGATAATATCAAATTATATGCAGATTCTACAAATGTTAGTGATGGTAGTGATTACTTAGCAACAGGCAATTATTCAAATATCTTAATTACCAACTACGGAGATGTAACTCTTGGAAGAGGAATCTCAACACCAGAAGGTAAGTATACTTTCGGAAGTGTTGTTGGAGGTAACTATAAAGAGGAAGAAACAACAGGCACTATCGGAAATCACAGAGTGATTGTAGAAGCAGGTAAGTATAATGACATTATTGCAGGAAGTAGTTTGGATTTTGCTGGACAAACATCAAAGGAAAAATATGTTTCTCATGAAGTCATTATTGGTACCATGAAAGAATCTGCGATTGCTAGAAATGACAAATTAGAGATAACAGGATATTTAGCAATGGGAGAACTTGAAGACAGATGTTATCCATATAATGCTAATGGTGCACAAGATACTACATCAGGTTATAGTAGAAATTATGCAGTGACGACCATCTTGAGTGGAACCTTTACAGGTGAAAATAAATTCCATAGAGCTTCTGAAGATGCAGTAATGTATTTAAGATCAATCAATGGATTTAATGATGGTGTATCACAATTAGATATGTATGGTGGAAATATCACAGGCAATATCTATGGTGGCGCTAGAATGGCAACGACGAAGGATTCAAGTACTGAAGAAGAACCATTGGCCAATAGATTATACTTCTACGGTGGTCAAATCAATGGTAATGTATTTGGACATGGTGGAAATGATACTTCAACAGGAAGTGCAAGCATTAATCTTCAAGGAGCTTTACAGATAACCGGAAATATTTATGGTGGTTCAAATGCAACAACAACCGCACAAGGAAAAGTAACAGGAAGTACCTATATAAATGTTAACAGTGCGATAACTGTAAATGGAAACATTTATGGTGGAAGCAATGGTGTAATTGATGGAACAAACATTAATCTAAATACAGGATTAATTACAGGTAATACGAATATTGTATTAAACAATGGAGCAATTATTACAGGAGATATCTATGGTGGAGGTAATAACTGTGGTGTAACCAATAATGCAACTGGAGAAATCACTACAAGTAGTACGATAACAATCGATAATGGACAAGTTATGGGAACCATTTATGGTGGTGCTTACCAAAATCAAGTTAGAGAAGAAGCACTAATTCAAATATTAGGTGGAATTGTTAATGACATTTATGGTGGAAATCATTTAACCACACAAGCACAACTAAATGCAGATACATCAAACCAAGATGTCCAGATTATCATAGGAAATTATTATGGTGATGATACTGTTAAACCAACGATAAATGGAACTATCTATGGTAGCGGAATTTATGACAGAGTAGGAACGGTTGATATTCAATTAAACTATTGTACAACTGCACCAACTATTTATGGTGGATCAGACGGGGCTGGAATTACAAATCAGGTAAATATTAGCTTAGTTGGAATGACAGCAGGTACCATTTATGGTGGTTCAAAAGGTGATGGAACAGTCACAACTTCAAATATCTATCTAGTAACCGGAACGGTAACAGATGTGTATGGTGGAGGTTATGGTGGAACAACCACAACAGCCAACATTTACTTAGGAGATGAAGAGAGTGGTACAGCAAATGTAACCAACATCTATGGAGGTTCAAACACAAATGGAACAGTTGGAACATCAAATGTTAACTTAAGTATGGGAAATGTAACAAATGTATTTGGCGGTGGTAATAGTGCAGGAGTCGGAACAGCCAATGTAAATTTAGACGGTATTACAATTGACACAATCTTTGGTGGTTCTAAAAATGCAGGAGTTACAACAAATACAAATGTACAATTAAACTCTGGAACCGTAAACAATGTATTTGGTGGAGGATATGATGTAGGTGTAACCAATGCAAATGTGACACAAAATGGAGCAACTGTAACCAACATCTTTGGTGGAAACCAAGGTGGAACAGGTGATGGTGGAGAAACTACAAATGCAACCATCAACATTGAAGGAACAACTGCACAAAACATCTATGGTGGAAACAAAATCAAAGGTATTACAAGAAATACAACTATCAATATTAAAGGAAATGCAACTATAAATGGAGAACTTTATGGTGGAGGACTTGGAACTGACATTGGAAGAAATAATGCAGTCGGTTCTACAACCATCAACATAACAGGTGGAACAATCAAGAATGACATCAATGGAGGTTCAAAGAATTCAACGGTTTATGGAACAACCAATATCAACATTGGTAAAGATGCAGTAACCGATCAATCATTCACAGCTGGAAATATTGTTATCAATGGAAACATTTATGGTTCAGGCGATTCAGATAACGAAGATTACAATACAGTCAGTGTTTATGGAGAAACACATATCTTAATGGATAATAGTACAGAATCTCCAATCACATTTAGTGGAAGAATCTTCGGAGCTGGAAAAGATGCAACCTATTCATCAACAGCAAGTGATGGAACAGATAAATCAACAGTCATGATAAAAGACTTTGGAACTTCATCACAAAGTTATACAATGACTTCAATCGAACGCACTGGTAAAGTTACAATTGATAATTCATATTTAGAGTTAATTGGTGCACAAGATAAAAATAATTACTATCAAAAAACAAGTTATACATTAAATAGAATTACCAATGGATTAGCTTTACAAAATAATACAACCCTATATACACAGCGCGGATTTAATATGGTTGGAGGATTTGAAAGCTTATTAACAAATGCTGATGGAAGTACGACAAAAGAAACAGCAACAATTGCCGATGGATCAGTAACAAGAAATGTTGATAACAGAATATATACCTTTGAAGGTGTCAACCTAATCTTTGCAAAAGCAGAAGGAGATTTAAGCGATAGAAATAGCGAAGATATTTGGGGAGATGTTAATGGTATGGCATTCTTTGGAATGTATAGACATAATAGAACTACAGGAAATAAAGAATATGATATCTATGCACCAGATTATGCAGGAGCAGCAACAACCAATATGTTTGCAGCAGGTACCTACATAGAAGGAAGACATAAATCAAATCATGATATAACAGTAGATGGCTTCTATACAAATGTGGTAAGTGATGGTTCAACCACAGCGACACCACAAGTGATAGAAGTAACAGACTATGGAACTTATTATGATTGGATTGTAGGAGCACAAATTGTAAACTATAATACACAAGTCATTGCATCTATATTTGGAACAGAATCAACAGCAGAATTAACATTAGATTTCAATTCATTTGTGGATAATGCAATATATAATGGTACAACATTTAGCGTTGATAGAATTACCTCAAATGCATTAAATACAGATGTTAACTTGATTAACAAACTACAAATACCAATTTATAGTGAAAATGCAAATAACACATTTGGATTAACAATGCAAACATCAAATTCTGGATGGCAACAATCAGGTGAAACAAACATCTATACAGATGGAGATGGTTCATTTGATGGAGATACCGTATTTAAGACAGACAATTCAAATACAGCAGGAACCTTACTATTCAAGATATTTAGTTCTGTAAATATCTCTGAAACAAAAGATTTAGGATATGTCAATATTGTCTTAACTGGAAAAGCCAAATCAGGTGAAGATGCAAGCATGGGAAATACCTTTAAAGTAGTGATTGCAGTAAATCTTCAAACAGAACAAACACCAAATATAGAAAACTATATTCCAACATTTACAAATAGTAGTAAGACAAAATTAAGCTACACAACAGATAGCCAAGTAGATATCACTTATGTATTGTACAAAGAAGTACATGGTGGGCAATCAGACTTCTATGCAAATGGAGATTATAGAGTATTATCAACCACTATGCCTTTACCACAAGGTACAGGAATTACCATAAGAGATTATGGACAAGGTGATAATCTAAACAAAGTATATTATTATCAAGTAGCAAGTGATACCGATTATGATGCAACAGATAATACATCTGGAACAACAAGATACTTATACAACTTATCTGACTTTGTAGAAATGGGTGGAACAGCTACAACAGATAAATATGCAAATAATAATAGTCTATATTATCATGATATTGAGCCAAACTTTGGATATGCATTAGAGAAATATGATGTTTCAATCGATTTCAAAGATTCTAACATAAGTGCAGATCAATTAGGACAAGAAACCTACTTAGAGTTGAGAAATCAATCAGGAGCAGTTAAATATGATAATGGAGACACACAAATTGTTTATGACTTGTATAACAAAAATGCTATTATGACAGAAACCGTTACAACAAACGATGGTAAAACAGCATATTCTGTATATAATAATTTAGCAATTCCATTCACATTTAATGCAAGCATAATAGAACAAACAACTAGTGAGGGAGAAACAATTAAAGATACAAAATATTATGATAAATATACAGGTATGGCAGTTGAAATTGTAGATGAACATGGAGAAAGAATCAAAGCACCAGCAGTCCAAAACTTAAGAGTCATTGATCAAACAACATCAACCGTTTATGGAGTTGGCGCAGATGGTGTTATCAGAATTCCATTATCAGCAGGATTATCTACAATACAAAATCAATATCAATTAGCACTAAGCCAAAACAGTGTACCAGCCGGTGTATATATTGCAAAAATTTACTTCTTCGCATCAGATGATGGATCACATTATGGAGGAGAAGTAAAACAAGAACAAGAAATTCGTATCACATTTATTAATAAACTATTAGGACTAGCAGGAGTAGAATCAGTTGATGGAAGTAGAATTATTAATAAAACAACTCGTATGAACCTTGTTGGAGGAGACGGCTTAGACTTAAATGTAAAAGTCGGATCACCTACAGATGAAACAAATATAAGAGTAGAATTGTATAAACGAAATGATACATATACATCAGCAGAAGATGGAACAAGTAGTTATAATCCAATAGAATATACACCAGTAGACCTAAAAGACTATTTGGAAAATCTAGATGGTACAGAATGGAAAACACCAGAAGACTATGAAGGACAAGGCTTAGTAACAGCAGATGGATGTAAAGAATATGTCATCATGGAGAAAAAACAACATCCAACAGTAACAGAAGGAGAAAACATTGAGAACATTGAATTCAAAAAGGCAATAAAAGAAGGCATCAGTACAGGTGAGTATAAAATTGTATTTAAGGCATACTACAACAATACATTAATACAAACCATCAGAAAATCATTCATCGTAGTTCCTTAATGTGTCCTGTCCCATTTGTCCCATTGAGTTCGTTTGTTGATGGGACATTCCTCCCATTGAGTTCGTTTGTTGATGGGACATTTGGGGCTGATTGATGTAACAGCAGAATAACAATGGTAGAACTAACATACAACCTGGGACGGTAATGTCCCGGGTGGTATGTCTATCATGTTTAAATTTTAATATTTATTTTAAGTAGGTTGAGGAAGGTTGTTTTTTTATTATCTCCTTAACTAGCTACATAGATTAAATGCTAATTCCATAGTGCATTTGATGATAAACGCTAACTTTATAGTGCATTTGGCGATAAATTCAGAACAATCACCCTCAGTCTACTTGAAAAATAATGAAAACAAAAAAATAATTAGACAAAAGCTAAAACAAGAAAGGATAAGATATGGAAAGAAAACATGCAAGAATTAGAAAAAAAGAAAAAAGAATCAAAAAAATCATATTGCTGTTTATTTTATTAATACTAGTCATTACATTTTCAGTATTTGGTAGATATGTATATTTCCAAGCAAGAGAAGCCTATTTCACTTCAAAAGCATTTTACTTTACAAGTGATTTATTAACGCTTGATAATGCAACATACCAATATGAAAATTGGGGTGGTGTAGACAATTATGAAATCAATTTTGATTTATATAGTTATCAAAATACATTATTAAGATTAGATTATGACTTAGAATATCAACTTTCGTGTGAAACACCAGATACAGATAAAGTAACATTGCGGAATCAATGAAGCTGGTGGACCTACAGAAACAACAGGAATCATATATGCAAAAAATGGAGACACTGCTAATAATGTTAGCAGAATCAAGATTGTGGTAACACCAAAAACGCAAATAGAGCAAAACGATATTATTACGATAAGAATAAAAGCTAGTACACAAGAACCATATCAGAAAGAAATTTCTTGTGAGATTTCATTAAGAATACAACAAGTTTTAGCCAATAGTTATGAAATAGAAGATGTTGCAAATAGGAACTATTTGATTTTGAAAATGGTAAATATCCATGAAACAGGAGGCAATGTTTCATTACAATTTAATCCAAATGTTGTAAGAATAGACTTAAATGATGAAGCTTATCTAAATAGAGTAGAAGGCAGTGAAGAAGTAAATGGTGATGGATATGTAGAAAAATTTACTTTTACAATGGATAAGGAATCTGCTAAAAATATTAAATTTTATAAAGTAGATATGTCTCAAGATTATACCTATCCATTGGGTGATGCAACTTCTGTTATTACTGTAAATGATGAATAATCATTTGTCGCAATGTCCCATTGAGATCGTTTTTCTGTGGGACATTTGTGTGTCCCATTGAGATCGTTTTTCTGTGGGACTTTTTTGAAAAATTTAAGCAAATTAATTGAAAAGTATGGCAAAATGAAAAGAAATATGCTATACTGTCTATACTTTAGGGGGCAAATAGGGGAAAATAAAAAAATATAGTAAGGAGAGACGCAAATGCCCTATAAAATAAGAAAAGGTAGTATGACAAAGATATATCATGTCATGCTACGAGGAAATGATAAGCAAGATATTTTTTATGATCATCAAGATTATTGCAAGTTTTTAAAAATACTTAAGATAATAAAAGAGAAATACCATTGCGAAATATATGAATATTGTTTAATGACCAACCATGTACATATAATTATTTTTGATCGTCAAGATGTATTATCAAAAATAATGCAAAGTTTGGCAATATCATATTCATTATATTTTGCTAAAAAATATAAAAAAGAAGGTCATTTATTTCAAGGTAGATTTTTAAGTAAAAGTGTTGAAACTAGAGAATATTTGTATACATTATGTAGATATATTCATCAAAATCCATTAAAAGCGAATATTGCAAGAACTGAAGATTATCAATGGAGCAGTTATAAAGAGTTTTTATTTAATTCTAAAATTATAAATCCAAATCCTATTTTATCCATGTTTGGTCAAACAAAAAAAGAAGCAATAAAAAATTTTATCATATATCATAGTCGTAAAGAAAATCTAATAAATGAAGAAGTAGAATATGAATTTGCCTATAAAATTACAGACGAACAGGTAAAAGAAAAAATCCAGCAGATTTTAAAAATAAAAAACGTGAGACTATTTCGCATGTATGATAAAGATACAAGAGATGCAAAATTGAAGGAATTAAAAATTATTAAAGGAACCTCAAAAGCACAAATATCAAGAGTATTAGGAATTAATAGAAAAATAGTAGAAAAAGCAATGCAAAGTTAATGTCCCATAGAAAAACGATCTCAACGGGAGAAAATGTCCCGCAGAAAAACGATCTCAACGGGAGAAAATGTCCCACAGAAAAACGATCTCAACGGGACATTGACAAATGAACCTAATGCGACAAAAAAGTTTTCGGAAAAGTATAGACTTTAAAAAAAAGTTATGGTATAAAATATAGTAGAAAAGTATAAAAAAATGTAGAAAAGAAGGAGGAGAATATGAGAAAAGTAAGAAAAGGTAAAAAAATGTTGGGAATACTATTAATTGCAATTATCGCGATTATTATAGTAGTTGTTGCTGTTGTTTTAATAGTTAGAAATGTTAATAAAGATAAAACACAAGAGGAGCCACAACAAACAGTAGTTGCTTTACCAGATACAAGCTATAAAAGTATGGAAGTAACAAATGTATCAATGGAATATTTAGATAGTCAAGATGAAACAATGGTATCTATGTCTATATTAAACACAACAGATAATCCAGTAGAAAATGAAAGTTTAAATGCCATTTTGGTTGGTGCTGATGGAGAAGTATTAGGACAAATGCAAACTTGGATACAAAGTTTAGCTGTTGGAGAACAATATGACATCAGTGTTGTATTAAAAGGAAATTTAACAGGTACACAATCAATACAACTACAACCAATAACACAATAAGAAGGTTTATAGGTATAACCATATAAAAACCTAAATATTAGAATACAAGGAAGAGAAAAAATGAAAAAAGTACTAGGAACTATATTATTTGTATTATATGCTATTATTGCTATTACAGTTACAGTATTACTATTATCATATAATGATTATAATAATAGTGTAATTGGAGATTATACGGTTTATATAGTTAATGATGACTCTTTAGAGCCTGAATATAAACAAGGTTCTATACTATTAATAAAAGAAACAAATGATAGAAATGTACAAGTTGGAGACAAAATATTCATGTATAAAGTATTAAATAGCTCAGAATATGAAGTTATTACCACAACTTTACAAGCAAAAACACAACAAGGAACCCATACGGTATATGTTGTAGATAATGAAGAAAGTTATGCAAATGATTACTTTATCGGAAAAGTAGATGACACAATTGTTATAGAAGGATGGGGATATATATTAAGCCTACTAGAATCTAGATGGGGATACTTATTCTGTATCGTAGTAGTATCATTATTACTATTCTTACAAGAAGTATTTGAATTAGTAATGGAAATCAAATATCTTAATAAGCAAAAGAAAAAACAAGCACTAGAAGTAGAAGCAGAAGAAGAGGAAGAGTACGATGATGATGAATATGACGAGGATGAGGATGAGGTCTACGAAGAGGAAGAGGTTGTTGTAAGGCCAAAGAAAACTACCAGAACAACAACGAAAAAATCAAGTCCAAAAACCACAACTAGAGCAAGTACAAGCACAAGAACAAGAGCAGGTTCAAAGACAAGTGCAGGTTCTAAGGCTAGTACAACGAGGAAAACAAGTACTACAAAAAAAGCAGGAACAACTTCAAAAGCTAGTACAGCGAGAAAAACAGGTACAACAAGAAAAACAACAGCTAAAGCTACAACAACAACTCGTAAGCCAAGAACTACAAAATCAAAAGAGGAAGAATAAATGAAAAAATTATTAAGAATTTTAGTATTAATAATGTTAATTATAACCTTATTTGAAATAGCAAATATGTATGCTTTATATAAAGACCAATTAGAAGGAGAATATACAAATCTATTAGGTGTATGGTCAATTAAAGTAAATGAAACAGACATATCTTCAGGTGATGAAAATTTGACTTTTAACATGACAGAAGACAATCTTGTGTATCTGGATTCTGAACATGTTAAAAGCCAAAAAATAGCACCAGGGACACAGGCGTATTTTGAAATTATTATCGATCCAACAACCACAGATGTATCTGTTTTATATACATTAAATATAAAATTAGATGCTGTAACAACAGCAAAATTAAAGTTAGTGAATGTGGAAAATTATTTCCAAAAAACTGATGAAACAGAACAATTTACAAATGATGATGTATATACAAATAATGAAACAAATATGCATGAGGCTATCATTCCTCTTGCAAGAATAAATGACAAATATTTAAATCATATCAGATTATATTTTGAATGGGAAAATATAGAAGAAAATAATGAAGCAGATTCAGCATTAGGTCAAACACAAAATGCAAAGATAAACATTCCATTAGAAATTAATTTAAAACAATATACAGGAGAGGAGATAGGCAATGAAACAACATAAGGTATTAAACATTATTAAAAAAGTTGTAGTAGAATTAATAATTTTAGTATTAAGTATCATTGCTATTCTTGTCATATGGGGATTTATACAATTAAATATTCAAAATAAAGAATATGTAAATATATTTGGCTATTCTATACTTAGTACAGAAACTGGAAGTATGTCACCAACCATTGAAATAGGTGATATTATAATTATCAAAATAAGTGATGAAATCAAGGAAAATGATATTATAACATACAAACAGGACAATGCACTTATTACACATAGAATAGAACAAATTGATGGAGATACCATCATCACAAAAGGAGATAATAATAATACTCAAGATGAGCCAATAGAAAAAAGTCAAGTGATAGGTAAAGCAGTGTATATTATCAATCATGTAGAAGTTTGGAAAAAAGTATTTACAGATATGCATGTTATCATACCACTAGTGATAACCATTATATTATTTATAGTGATGATAGCATATAAAGAAAAAATAGGTGAGAAAAAAGATGTTGGATAAGAAAAAATTGAAAAAAAGTATGCTTATACTTTTTTTAATAGCAATTATCATTATTGCGATTATTTTTATAGTAAGAACATTATCAAGATATCAAACAGTAGCAACGTCAGAAAAAGATGTAGATGTTGCTTTCTGGATGCTTCATGATGATTTTCAATCAGCAAATATGATTATAAAAGATATATATCCATCAAATAATTCATTTGATTATTCTTTTTCCGTATCAAATTTTGAGGCAGATGAAGATGGAACAATCAATAAAAGAGCAGAAACAGATTTGGAATATGCATTAACCATAACAACAACAACCAATTTACCATTAGAATATGCAATAGAAAAAAATGGCGAAATCTTAACTACACAACAAAAAATAACCACAGATGAAGATGGGACTTATTACAGAGAAATATCGATAGAGCCTTCACAAATGATACAAGGAGAAGATTTGACAGATAATTATGTGATAAAAGTAACATTTCCAAAAGAAAATGATACAAATGCAGAATTTTCTGATTTGATAGAATATATAAAATTAGATATTGATGCTAAACAAATCATTTAGGGCAAAATGTCCCATAGAAAAACGATCTCAATGGGAAATGTCCCATAGACAAACGATCTCAATGGGACACAGGAGGTAAAAATGAACAACTTAATGGATACATATATAACATTTACAGAAAAGAAAATAAAAAAATATATGAAGACATTATTGGCGAAACAATATGACGAAAAGTTAGTGGATGAATATTTAAAAACATATATAAATGCTAGATATTATAATATTCAGAATGCAGACAAGCCTGCAAGAGCTTTTTATTTAAGAATATTAGAAGAGCTAGAATATAAAGAAGATATTTTAATGAAAAAATGCGAAGAAGAATCTGAAAACTTAAATGAAAAGCAAAGCAAATTAAATACCATTCACAATTTGAAAGAATTATTTGCATATATTTTATTTTTTGATAATGTTAGAAATGTAGAAAATTTTAAGACGATTGATAATATAAAAGAAATTGTTAGTAAAATGATACAAACAGCAAATGAATTATTTCAGACAGGAATTTCACAAAGTGCAGAAAAAAAACTGTATGAAGAAATCAAAAATGATATGCTAGAAAAAGAAATATTTTTGGAAAAATTTGATACAGATGAATTTGTATTACAATTTGAAAATTGCAAATCTAAAGATGACATATATTTTGCTACACTAGAACAGAAAGTGAAAATGCCAATGCAATATAGCGAAACTGCTATCGAAAAAGTATATCATGAGGGAATTATAGCAGAAGATAAATTGCAAGTAGAATATATATTATTAAGTGTTGTTGTCATTTCAGATATCATCAATGGAAATTTTAATGATAAATATATTGCAGAATTTACAAGCACACTATTCAAAAAGAAACAAAAATTAGATAGTATTTTATCGATTCTTGGAAATCAAGAATTACAAGATAAAATCAGTTTAAATATTCTATATTCTGACTATATAAAAAATCAAAAAAGTGTATTAGAATACACGAAAAAAGGTTACAACTTTACAATTACATTAGATAATGAAGCAAAAAGTATAGAAGATGTGGAACAATTAAAAATGTTTAAAATGGTGATTGTACCTCAAAAATTGTCATTATATAAAGACATAAAAAGCAATAAAGAGATGTTCAATAACGTAATATTTGTCCCATAGAAAAACGATCTCAACGGGACAAATGTCCCATAGAAAAACGAACTTAATGGGAATAAAAAATAGGAGAAGTAAAACATGGAAACATATGGAAGATTTTTATTTGAATTTTTAAGCCAATTTTTCTCTGGATTTGGAGATATTTTTGGTGGACTTTGGAATGGGATTGTAAATATATTTAATATACCAAGATATTGGGGAATTATCCAAAATTATGCCAATGATTTTAAGGTTTCAGAATGGTTTTTAACAGGATTAGCCATTATCTGCATGCTTATTGTTATTGGAGGAATTGTTGGAATTTTAATCTTTTTCTTGAAAAGACATATGAAATGGAGGAAAAAGATTGTAGATCAAGAAGAATTATTAAAACAAATTGATACCTTAAATGGACAAGTAGAAGAATTAGTAGACGAAAAATTAAAATTATTAAATATGAAGTCACCAGAATTAGGTGTTAATCCAAATGGTATCAGTACAGGTATGGATAAAGCTGCGCTTGCTGCTGCTCAATCAGAAGCAAATAATGAAGAACAAATTGATCCAAATAGCCAAAGCAGATTCTCTAAATTAACAATGATAGATGAAGAATTTGCAAAATATAAACAAAAAGATTATCACAATAGCTTTACATTACCAGAGTTTTGCTATATGTTTAGAAATTTTGCTGCAAGCAAGTTGAAATTATATTATAGTGAAAAAATGATAAGGTTATTTGTATCAGCTATTGCATCAACTAAACTAGTTATCTTACAAGGTATTTCTGGTACAGGTAAAACATCTATATCTCTTGCATGGGGTAACTTTGTAAAACATCCATCATGTGTTGCATCTGTACAACCATCTTGGAGAGATAGAACAGATATATTTGGATACTTAAATGAATTCACTAAGAAATTTAATGAAACAGACTTCTTAGCATATTTATATGAAGCAGGATATACGGATGAAATTTATACAGTTATCTTAGACGAGATGAACTTAGCTCGTGTGGAATACTATTTTGCAGAAATGCTATCTATTCTAGAAATGCACAGTACAAAAGATTGGAAAATTGAAATTGTACAAAGTTCATGGCCAACAGATCCAAAGAAATTAATCAAAGGAAAATTACAAATTCCACCTAATGCATGGTATATCGGAACCATCAACAATGACGACTCAACATTCATGGTAACAGATAAGGTATACGATAGAGCGATGCCAATCGATATCAATGAAAAAGGTGTAGCATTTGAAGCAGATGATGTTGATGCACTTGATGTAAACTATTCATATTTAAATGGATTATTTGATAAAGCAATGGTAGACTATGCAATATCACCAGCAACTTTGAAAAAAATAGAAGATATGGATAACTATACCATCAAACACTTTAGAGTTGCATTTGGTAACCGTATTGTAAAACACATGAAAAAATTTGTACCAGTATATGTAGCATGTGGTGGAGATGAAACAGAAGCTGTAGACTATTTCATGGCAAAAAAAGTATTAAGAAAATTTGAAGGACTAAACTTAACATTAATTAGAGATGAAATCGACGGATATATAGATTTCTTAGACAAAAACTTTGGAAAAGGAAAAATGGGCGAATGTATAGAATTCTTATTAAGACTTAAAAAGATGTCTTAAATAAAAAGTGTCCAATTGGGGACGTTTCTGTTTGGGACATTTTTGAGGGATTTTGAGGACGGACTTGTCCCATAGACAAACGAACTCTATAGGACAAAATGTCCCATAGACAAACGAACTCAATGGGACACAATGAGACAGGAGGATAGAAAATGGACTTAAATATTGTGAAATTTGCGAATATGGAAAAAGAAAAATCAACTAAATTTCTTAGTAAAATTGATTCAAAGTTAATGATGGATGTGGATAGAAGTCATCTTGTTGAGAATGATGAATGGATAGACATGGTTTTATTTACCATTCCATATTTAGAAAAAGCATTGACAAAAGAAATAAAAAATATTGTCACAGAAGAAGAAATTATAAAGATAGAATTAATTAAGAAAGTGACAGTAGAAAGTGTAAAACATTTATCGAAACATGTCAATCTTGTCGATAAATATAATCAAAAAAGTGGAGAAGTAACACCTAAAAAGATTTTAAATGCCTATAAAGAAGAAACTTTTCTGACTTATGAAAATCGATTTTTGTATACTTTAATAAAATTGATTGAAGATTACATGTATTTAAGAAAAAAAGAGGCTGATGAGGAATATAAAGGCAAAAATCGCCAAAAAGCAAATTATGAAGCAGAAGTTAAATTAAATAAAGAAAAAATTAATGTGAATTTGGAATATCATTCTGAGAGAACAACAGAAATCACAAAGTCAGAAAAAACATCTGAGAAAATAGCAGATATCGAAAAATCTATAAAAATGTTAAAGCAAACTGAGGTTTATCAAACCTTAGTTGCCAAAAAAGCAACATATGTAAAAGCACCATTAAAGATGACAAATGTTTTATTAAAAAATGTAAACTTTCAATATGCTGTAAAACTATGGAACTATTTAAGTGAACAAATGGAATTAAGTGATAAAACGATTAATGAAAGTAGTGAGTATGAAGAAAAAGGTATCGTAAAAGAATTAGTAGATGAAGATATATTTTTGCTACACTCTGTTTTGAAAATGACAGACAATAGTAATACATTAAAAGGAAAGGCAAAATCAGCAATTGAAGACAAGAAAATGGCAAAAGAATTAACAGATGCTATGATTGAAAGAATTATAGAATTAAATCCAGAGATGACAGAAAAAGAACTAAATAAATTGATTTCAGAAAAAATTTTAGTAATGAAAACGAAGAAACTAATTTCTTTAAAACCGATAGAAGATAGATTTAAAGATCGAATTGAGAAATTCATGATACAAGCAAAAGAAGTGAGGTTAAAATAAATGAAGAGCAAGAATGACGAAAGAGAAGAAGAGAGCATAAAAACTGGTGAAAAAAAAGAAACAAAAACCAAAAAAGAAACCAAAGCTCAAAAAAAAGTAAGCACTATTCCAAAAATAGAACTAAAAACACAAAAGACAGCAAGCACAAAGAAAAAAACGGAAACAAAAAATCAAAAGCCATCAACCACAACAAAAAGAGCAGATACAGTAAAAAAAGATGTGCCAAAAATTGAAAAAAAAGTAAGTAATGTAAAAAAAGAAGAGCCAAAAGTGCAAGAATATACAGAAACCATTTCAGGAAAAAACATAGGAAGAAGAGTTGCCAGCAAACCATTTAGAATGATTTGGAATCTAATTGTTAAAATTTTAATGCTTATTATCTTATTTATTTCTATTGTCATCGTTGTACAAAAAGTTACCAATAACCAAGAATCATTTTTAGGATTTAGGATATTTAGAGTACAAACAGGAAGTATGATTCCCAAATATCAAATTGGTGATGTTATTATTGTTAAAGAAACAGATCCAGACAAAATTAAAATTGGTGATGATGTAACATATGAAGGAAAAGCAGGATCAATGAATGGCTTGCTTATTACCCACAGGGTTGTAGATATTGAAGAAGTGGATGGAAAAAAAGTTTTTCATACAAAAGGTATTGCCAATAACCAAGAAGACCCTGTTGTTGGTGAAGACCAAATCAATGGAGTTGTGCAAACGAAAATGTATATTTTATCATGGATTTGTATGTTATTAAATAATAAATATGTTTTCTATTTCTGTGGAATATTGCCATTAACGATATATGTTGCCTTTAGAATTTTCAAAGGGAAAAAAGTGAAGAGAGCAGAAAGGGAAAATGAATAAATAGAGAGGAAAATGGATGAAGGAAAACAGTAAAGAAAATGAAAAGGGAAATTTAAAGAAAGAAGAAAATAGAATAAGAATTATTGAAATATTATGTATTATTTCTTTAATCATTACCATTTTTTCTATACAAAGAACCTATGCAAGATATTTTGAACAGGTCGATACGACATATAATACCAATATCAAAAGCTGGTTAGTGAAAGTAAATGATACAATTATACATGAAGCAGAAACACTGAATGAGGTTATGGAACCCATCCTTACAGAAAATGAAAATATTAATGAAAATATTTTAGTACCTGGGCAAACTGGATATTTTGAAATGTTGATTGATTATACAGAAGTAGATGTTGCATTTGAGTATCAATTTTCGATTGAACAATTAAACGAGACACCATTAGAAGATTTTGAAATATATGGATATGAAGTCATTGATGGAGATACACATACCATAACAGAAACAAAAGAAATAAAAGGTGTTATTGATCCAGCAACAGAAGTCAATAGTGCAGGTGAAAAGAAAAGAGAAATCAGAGTCTTATTTAGATGGAATGATGGTGAAGGTAGCACTATGGACAATAAGGCAGATACACAATTTAGAGGGGAAGAACAAAAAACAACGAATACAGATGACACAAATCAAGTGGAAGATAATACTTCTGTAAATGATTTACACACAGTATTAAACTATAAAGCAACAATGACATTTACACAATATATACCACCAGAGGAAGAAACAGGAGAAGAGGGGTGAACTGTATGGAATTAAAAAATATAAAAACATCTAATTTAGAAAATGATGAATTACTAGATACCCAAAAACAAGTAGAAAGCTTTTTAAAGTTTTTAAATGGGGAATATGAAACTGTAAAAAAATTAGAGGAGGAAAATTCGTGAAAGAGTTAGTAGAAAATATAGAAAAACAAATCACAACAGATAAAGAAGTTATTTCAGTATTGCCAAGAAATGGCATAAAAGCAATTAAAACATTATTAAAAACCATACAAGAAATGACTGAAAAATATGAAAATCTAAATGAAAAATTGTTAAAAGAAATAGAAGAAAGATATGATAATCTTACAACTGTTGAAGAAAATACAGAGATTCCTCAAATAGAGCAAGAAATATTAAAATATGATATTGCTGAAAAAAATACAGATACACGTTCTTCATTTGAAAAAATGGGATTAGACCGCGTTATATACAATGTAAATGGCTATTATAAGAGCAATTTAGAAAGGTTAAATAAGGAACTGATTTTCAGTATCAAACAATTTGAAAAAGTGGGAATCAAATTAACAGCAGATGATTTTTGTATCAGTGAATATGCAAAGAAATATATGGAAGTTCTATTAAGAGAAGCCTATAATGGAGATATCAATTCAGAAGCTGTAAAAAATCAGTTTGAAAAAGTATATTGGGAATGTTCAGAAGTGGTATCACATTTGTATGTAAATATAAGATATATTTATGACAAATATGAAAGTCAAATCGATAGATTTTATAATGAAAAAGCACAAGAAATTTTAAAAGGTCTTTCTTTAACAGTAGAAGATGTCGAAGAAAGAAAGGCTGATCTGATTAAAAAGAAAAATCAAATAGAAGAAACAGATAACAAAAACATTCTTGATAAATTCTATACAGGTAGCTTAAATATCAATGATTATAAAGAAGATAACTATAAAAGAATATATACAGAATTAACTGATAAAGATGTTACGAAGTTATCAGATATCGAAAAAAATGAGATAGATGAAAATATTGACAAATTAAACACGAATTTAACAGAATATGCAAAATACTTAGAATATAAATTTTTAGTTGAACAAGTATTACAAACTAGACAAGAATTATTAAAAAATGCAGAAGCAAACAAAGATAAAAAAGTTAAAAAAACACAATATGAGTTAACAAAAGAAGAAATCAAAAAATTGCAAACAGAGATATTTAAATTAAACTCTAAAATTGAAAAGCCAAGTAAAGGATTTTTTGAACGTAAAAAAGCAGAGGACAAGAAAGATAGTATCTCTATTTTACAAAGAAATAATCTTGTTTTAGACTTGAAAAAAGCATATATGCAATTAGATGAAGAAATCATCAATCAAAAGATACTTCAAAATTTAGATGAAACATCATCATTATTTGATGTACTAAAATTTGCAAGTAGTTATTATGGATACATGGCTAAAGCGATGATAAAAAATAATGAAGACATAACAGACAAAGAAATTGGAGAAAATGCTGAAAAAATAAGAAACTTTATTAATTTTTCTAACTTTACAGTCATCAATCATGTAAAAATAAGTGATACAAAAGAATTATCTATTATCATAAAGGATAAATACAAATTATTAGGAATGCAACTTTCAAAAGAAAACTTTGAAGAAGATAGTATAGAAGATTTAATCAGAAAAGTAAGAATTATAAACAATTATAATAATATCCAAAAAAGCAAATTTTCTATCAAAGACTTAGAATATATCATGAATGTCAAAGAAATGCTAAAAAAATAAATGTCGCATAGACATGTCCCACAGAAAAACGATCTTAATAGGACAAAATGTCCCACAGAAAAACGATCTCAATAGGACAAAAACGATCTCAATAAGACAAAAGAAAATGATGGAGCTGAGAGCAAAATTGGAATATGATGTTGAAAAAATTTCTCACAAAATAAGAAATAAAAAAAGAACCAAAAAGGTAATAAAATTTGTTATACTGACTAGTTTAATCGTTCTTTTTATCGTGAATTTAATATTATCAGTAGAAGAAAAAACACATATTTTTGGAATATATATGTTTAATATCATTTCTGAAAGTATGGAGCCGACATTTTGCAAGGATGATTTAGCAATTGTAAAAAGTTGTAATATAGAAGATTTAAAAGTTGGAGATATTATCACATTTAAACAAGAAGATAGAATCATTTCACATAGGATATCAGAAATGATAGCAGAAAAAGGAGAAAAACAGATTATTACTAAGGGGGATAATAATAAAGTAGTAGATACAGAACCAGTAGATATACAGAATATATATGGTAAAGTTGTCTGGATTATTCCGAAAATAGGAAAATTCGTCAATTACATACAAAATGTAAGAGGATTTATGAATATATGTATTCTGATCGTGATTATATGCATACTTGTTAATTCTAGAGACAATAAGATAAATAATCGTAAAATCAAAAGAAAAAAATATGAAATAAAAAAATTGAGAGATAATTATAAGATAGAAGGTTAAGCTATGAGGGAGGATAATAAATCAAAACGTAATACAAAAAATATCATAAAGATTGTATTCATTATATTATACCAAATAATTGTTGTCATGGCGTTAATTTTAACAATGGTAATTGTTCTGCAAAGAGTGACAAATAGTAATGGATCAATAGGTGGATATAAAATATTTAGAGTTGTTACTGGAAGTATGGAGCCTGAATATGAAGTAGGAGAAGTGGTAATCAGTAAAGAAGTGAATCCTAAAAATATTCAAGTAGGAGATGATATTGTGTATTTAGGTAAAACTGGCGAATATGCAGGAAAAATCATCATGCACAATGTTGTTGGAATTGATACAGATGAAAATGGAAATTTGACTTTCCATGCTAAAGGTTTACAAAGTAATAGTGTTGAAGACCCTCAAATTAGTGAAGAACAAGTATATGGTGTTGTAAAATATAAATCTAATATTTTGACAGTATTGTATAATTTAGCAACAAATATATATTCTATATTTTTCATCATTATCATTTTGGTATTGAATGTATTTATAGCATTTAATACACCTAAAAAAACCAAAAAACGCAAAGTAAAACGAATTGCCAATATAAGCAATGATATAGATGAGGCGTTTTATGATGAAGAAACAGAGGAAGAGATAGAAGATTATGATGAAGAGGAAAATGATGATATAGAAGAAACAGAGGACATCTCTGATCATGAAATCTACATGGAAGAAGAATCAAAAGATAATCAGGAAGATTTGGAAAAGAGCACACATGAACAAATGATATATGAACAAATGAAACAGATGTTAAGTGACGATAAGAAAACAAATAACACAAAGACGACAAATACAAAGACAACCCATACAAAAACAGGAACCAAGACAACAAATGTACATACAAAAACAAACACTAGGAAAAACAAAAAGACAAATACAAATACAAAGTCGACTACCAAAAAGAATACAAATACAGGGACAAAGAAGAATACCAGCACAAGGAAATCTACAAAGAAGAACACAAACACACAAAAGAAAAAAGGGGAAAACTAGAAAAAAACAAATGATAGGATGGAGGTTTTATGAATATATTACGTGAATTTAGACGAATTAAAAAGCGAAGTTTACCAGCTAGAATTTTACTAATTTCGGTATTTTCTGTAATATTAATAATAAATACCTTTGCGTGGTTTCAAGCAAATCAACCAGTTAATATGAGTGGATTAGAGGCGAACATAACACCATGGGATGTTCGATATTATGTAGATGATAAAGAAGTATTAGACGAAACAGTTACATTCACCATAGATCAATTATATCCAGGAATGCCTGATAGAGAAGATACCGTACGAATTTTTAACATGAGTACAACAAGTACTAGTATAAAATATGAATTAACCTCAGTTAAGGTTTTTGGTCAAGATGTGTTAGACAAACTAAAAGAAGATGGTATCATTCAGACTGATGGTAATACAATCAATATATTTGCAGATGATACCAAATATCCTTTTAATATCAGCTATACATATGATAAAACAAGATTAGACGGAGAATATGTTGATGATACAACAACACCAGCTGCTGGAGGAACTTTTCAGTTCCATGCTAGTTGGGAATATCAAGGAAATGGAACAGAGGATGAAAATCTAGCGAAAGATATATTGGATACACAATTTGGTAAAGGGGCTTATGCGTATTATCAAGATGAAGCAAATGATCCTTCAAAGGCAATAGAAATAACAGTAAAAATAACAAGTTCAATGATTCATCCATAATACATGACAATTGCTTACAGTCAACGTATTGTATATTTATTTTTCATAAATTCCTCGGCTCAATACATACTTTAGCCTTTCTAGCGATAAATTAAACGAGCCTCTCGCTGCTCGCGCTTCCTCATTTAATTTATCATAAGAAAGGCTACAAGTACTCCAATCGCATTCGCCATTTATTCAAAATAAATATACAATCCGTTGACTGATAAAGAAGTAATAAAATGGTAAATAAACAGGAAAATTGTAACAAAAATGTAATAAAAATGTAATAACAAATTCGTTGACAAAAAATAGAAGACTGGGTATAATTTTAGTATAATATGTAGAAAAAGTATTTTGAAAAGCTAGGTGAGATTATGGCAAATGAAGAAACAACCAATACACCAACATTAGAAGAACAAATTGATGAAGCAACAATTGGTGAAAAACTAGAAAAGAAGGCAAAAAAGGAAAAAAGAAAAAATAAAAGACGTATTGCTTTTGAAATATTTTTAGTACTGATTGTATTACTCTTAATTAATGTATATATCATATTGGCCATATTTTATAGGGGAGAAAACTTTACTGTAACACTGGATAGTGAATATGGAAGAGAAAGTGGATTGGTCATATATGAAGACCCTAATAATAAATATACAAGAACATTTTTAAGATCACAAGATATAGAGTTTTTCACAGACATTTCAATAGATTGGTTGCCAGAAGATATAGACAATGAAGGAAATGGATCACATAATGGTAGAAATTATATAGCATATACATTTTATGCGGAAAATATGGGACAAGACACGATTAATTACTGGACAACCATAAAAATAGATGATGTCGTAAAAAATGTAGATGAAGCAATCAGAGTTATGGTCTTTAAAAATGGCGAAAGAACGGTTTATGCGAAAAATAACAGAGAAACAGGAGAACCTGAACCAGAAACAACACCTTTTAAAGATGAAGATACCGTCATGTTAGATTTTACAGAAAATTTTGAGGTGGGAGATGTCGATAAATGGACAGTTGTCATTTGGGTAGAGGGAGATGATCCTGAGTGTTTAGATGACTTGATAGGTGGAGAAATCAAAATGCATATGACCCTTACAGAAGAACATATCTTACAAGAAGACGAAACACCACAAGATGAAAGATAAAAAACTTTTGTGAATAAACCACAAAAGATGAAAATGTTTATAAGTTTTTTATATAAATTAAAAATTAAAGAAAGAAAGGGAAAAAGAAATGAGAGAAGAAAACATTCAAAGAAACTCAAGAAAAAGATTAAATGCATTAATTTTATTAGTAGCATTTACAGCAATCTTATTGATTGTATCAACATATGCGTGGTTCTCTACGCAGAAAAACGTAACATTAAGTGGACTAAAAGGTAAAGTAAATGTAGCTGAAGGTTTACAAATTTCATTAGATGCTTTAAACTGGGCAAATGAAATTAGTTTAACAGAAGGTGAAGTAGAAAAATTCCTAGAAGATGGAAAATCACTAGCAAACCCTTATGATGGTCGTACAAATTTAATACCAACTGAATTACTACCAGTTTCTACAACAGCAAAACAAGATGAAGGTATTGGAGAAAAAGACTTAAACATGTATAGGGGAACAAACGAATCAGGAATTGTATTAAAGGATATAAAAAATATGACAACAGATGAGACTGGAGCGGAAAAAGGATTTTATGCAATTGACTTCTTCTTACAAAACTCTTCATCACAAACAGCTATTACAGGCAACCAAAATGACTTACTTAGACTTGAAACAAATTCAGCAATTACATTAGATGGCGGATTAGCAAAAGAAGCAACAGGTTTACAAAACACACTAAGAGTAGCATTTGCTATATATGATGAAGAATCATCTTTAGCTAATGATACATTAGTTAGTAACACACCAGATCAAGCTAAAATATTAGCAGCTACTACTGGTGATGCTCGTACAATAACAGATGTAGCTATTTGGGAACCAAATGCAAGTGGTGCACAACAAACAAGTGGAGAGCCTAGTCCAGCAGTAACAAAATATGCAGCACATGTTGATTACATTGTACAAAACAATAACAGACTAAAACTTTCAAGTGCAGATAACCCAAGCAACACTATTGTAGGTGCAAATGGCAAATTTACAGCAGAGGCAAAATTACCTACTTATGCTTTAACAACAACATCTGTTGGAAAAACTATAACAAATATATATGATTGGGATACAGGAGCAGCAACGAATGGATTAGTAAAACAAAACACAGTTACAACACCTAATACAGGTGTAGGTGCAAGTCCAGTTCAATTAAAGAGTGTTACAGACGGTTCAACTGATTTTGCAATAGCACCAGGTAAATATATCCACATGAGAATGTATGTATGGCTAGAAGGACAAGACGTTGACTGTATCAACTATGCTTCACTAGGTGGAGGATTAACAATTGACGTTGGATTAAGCAAACCAGGATCAGCAGATGATGAAGATGATGAAGAATCAACATAATAGTAAATTATAAAGTTATTAAAGTTATTTAAGTTATTATACTATTAAAAGAACTGTAATTACCAAATATGATTGGTAATTATGGTTCTTTTTGTCCCATAGAGATCGTTTTTCTGCGGGACATTTTGTCCCATAGAGATCGTTTTTCTGTGGGTTTTTGTCAAAATATTAAGTTTTCACTTAATCAAAAATTTATGATTCATTAGTCTTAAGCAGTAAGAAAAAGCTATATAAAATTTCAAAAAATGACAAGAAATAGTTGAAGAAAAAAGAAAAATTTAGTAAAATGAAAGAGGAAATTTATTGAATAAAGAAGTACAATTAAAAGTGACAAATGATTAATGTCCCGTTGAAAAACGAACTCAATGGGATTAATGTCCCGTTGAAAAACGAACTCAATGGGACAAAACGATCTCAATAGGACAAAACACAAAGGAAAAAAGGAGGGAAAAATACATATGAGTAATATATTGCGTAAGCATAGAAAGTCAAATCAAAATAATAGAATCAAAAAATCTTTATTACTTATTTTTACCCTTATTTTAACAACATTTGCATGGTTTGCCTACACAAAGCTACTAAATCCAAGCTTAAACATACATGTGGCAGCATGGGACATGGAATATTACATAAATGGAGAGAAAAAGGAAAATCCGATTGGAATCGAGTTTCCAACATTATATCCTCAGATGGATGATCAAATCGTTACAGTTGATATTTTAAATAAGGGAGAGGCATTAGTAGATTTAAGTTACCGAATACAAGCAATATCGATTGTGGGGGTATCTTATGAATTAGTACAAGAAGGGGAACAACCTACGACAGAGAATTATATCACGATAGCAGAACCAACATTGGAGTCAGACCCAGAAACAGGAGAACTCATATCCAAAGGTATTATCATAAATGATCCGGATAAATTCCCATTCACATTGGAAATTGAACATTCTCTGCAAGTAGCAGCAAAGGATGATGCCTATTTAAAGGTTACAGCTAAATGGCCTGGTGATAATGATGAATTAGATACAGAGTGGGGCTATATAGTAGGAAAATACTTTACAGATAATCCAGATGCTGTTTCAGCTATGGACATTAAATTAAGTATTGATTCATATCAAGCTAATGATGAAATTATTGGAGGAACAGGAAATCTACCAAATGGACCTGGTACGAGACCATATTTACCAAGTTCTGATTTTAAACAAGTAGAAGGAACAACATTAGAAACAGGATTAATTATTCAAGATTCAGCTGGAAATGAATATGTATGGATAGAGGTACCAAAACTAGCAAGTGTATATCCAACAGCAGGTATCAGTATAAAAGATTTTACAGATGAAGATTATCAAAATATTGAAAATGATTTACATACTTATGCTTCAACATATAGAAATGGAACTTCTGCAAGTGATACATATTCTTCAGATGGGGCAACAGGATTATCAAGCAGTGAATATACAGAATTGAAACATAAAATGTTAAAGAGTGTTTATCAACATGGAGGTTTCTACATATCAAGATATGAAGCAGGAACAAGTGTAAAGAGAAATGGACATACATCTATTGCAGATATCGTTCCAATGTCAAAAGCAAATCAATATCCAATCAATTGGGTAACTTGTAGTGAGGCACAGACTTTGGCAAGTAAAGCTGGAACCAATGGATATTCAGGAAGTTTACTATTTGGTATTCAATGGGATTTAGTACAAAAATATATAGAAGCAAAAGCAGTAGACCAAGGAACCGCAATTGGTACAATTCAATCACAATTAAGGAATAATAGTACATCTTGGGGAAATTATCAATCAAGTATATATACTATTGTAAATGCAGGTGCACAATATTCATTAAATAATGGTTCGCAGTGGCAAGAGGCACCTTATGATAAAACTTCAGCAAGATCTGTCTTATTATCAACAGGAGCAAATAGTGCATTTGGCAAACAAAGTATATTCGACTTAGCAGGAAATGTTTGGGAATGGACTTTGGAAAATTCAAATATAAGTTCTCAACCATGTGTCATCAGAGGTGGATCATATGAGAGTAGTTCTTCTTCTGAACTAAGTGTAAATAGTAGAAGCAATAATACTAGTGATCAAACTTATTGGAGTATTGGATTTAGAATGACGATATTCTAGGAATAGGAAAAAGGACAATTGGGATCTGATCCCAATTGTCCCAAAAATGTCGCATTGGGATCAGATCCTAATGCGACATTTGGTTTAATTTTCTTCAAATAAAATACTTAAAATATTTGGATAAATCGTATTAGCATGATTTTTCCAATTTTCCACAATTTTCTTTGCTCTTTCTCTTGAACCGGCATAAGTTTTAACTTCAAAAATAGTTTCATTATTTTCCACAATTTTTAAGGTTACAGTATAATTGTTTTCATCCTTTGGAGTAAATTCAGCAATTACTGAAGAAGCCTCCTCAATATTAGAAAACTCTTTTTTGAAAACACTATCTGCTTTTAATTTTAATATTCCAGGCATAACATCTTTTGTTAAAGTGTACGCATTTTTTCCTTCACTAGTGATTCTTAATACTTGTTCATCTTCTTTTGTATAAACACCTACTAGCTTTGAATCAATTAAATCTGTCAAGATTTGTTTAAAATAAAAATAATTCAAGTTATTAATCGAAGAAATAATTTTAAACAATCCATCTTGTATAATATCTCCATCAATTAGATTTAAAATATATAGGATTAATACCTTATTTTCAGCCAAAGTAGTAGTATTATTATTTGAATTTGAACTCATAAATAGCACTCCTTACTTTGATAATTTGCTAAATTATATCATAAGTATAGAAAAAAGTAAAATAAATTATATAAAAAAACTTTTAATTTCAAGAAAAAAGTAGTATACTATTAATGTCGCATAGACAAACGATCTCAATGGGACCATAGACAAACGAACTCAATGGGACAAGATAAATTTATAGATAAAGGAAGGATTTGTATGAAAAAAGGAAAAATTGTTTTAGTAGGGACAGGATTTGTTGGAATGAGTATGGCTTACTCAATGTTAAACAGAGGAGGAATACAAGAACTTATCTTAATAGATATTAATAAAGATAAAACTATCGGAGAAGAAATGGATTTGGCACATGGATTACCATATGCACCACAAAAAATGATTATTAGAGCAGGGGATTATGATGAATGTAAAGATGCACAAGTAGTTGTTATTACTGCAGGTATTGCACAAAAACCAGGACAAACAAGATTAGAATTAGCAGAAGTAAATGCCAAAATCATGAAAGATATTACAAAAAGCATTATGGCAAGTGGATTTAACGGAATTATCGTTGTAGCAAGTAACCCAGTAGATTTGATGACTTATGTTGTAGCAAAAGTATCAGGATTACCAAAAAATCAAGTAATTGGTTCAGGAACAGTTTTAGATACAGCAAGATTAAGATATATTGTAGGACAATATTTAAAAATATCTAGTAAAAATATACATGCTTATATTATGGGAGAACATGGTGATTCTTCATTTGTACCATGGGAACATTGTTATGTAGGATGTAAGAAAATTACAGATGTTATGAAAGATAACCATCATCCAATGGATAAATTAAATAAGATGCATGAAGAAGTTGTTAATGCTGCATATGAAATTATTGAAAAGAAAAAAGCAACCTATTATGGAATTGGTATGGCATTAAATAGATTGGTAAGAGCTATTTTAGATGACGAAAATTCAATTTTAACTGTATCTACGTATCTAGAAAATCAATATGGACAAAATGATATTTATATTGGAATACCAGCTATTATTAATAAAAATGGTGTAAGAGAATTGGTAAACTTAGAATTAAATGAGAAAGATCAAGAAAAATTAAACAATAGTTGTAAAGTCATAAAAGAAATGAGAGAAAAATCAATTGACAAGATTATCAATGAAAAATAATGGTAAATTGTAAAAGTAACTTTTAAAAGAGAAAGTAAATTCCAAATGTAAGGAAAAAAGGAAAAAAGTAAATTCCAAATGTCATGAAAAATAATTGCTATTTATATGAAAAATATTTGCATTTTAGAAAAATATATGTTAAAATAGCAAAGTATATTATATGAGAGTAAAACATTCAACAACAAAAACATTTTAAAAGGAAGATATTTAAGAACTCAAATATTCAAGAAGAAAGAAATTCAAGAACGAAGTCATTCGAGAATGAAAGCATTGAAGAACTAAAAAAATGAAACAGAGATATAGTTAAAAATGTAATAATTTTTAATTAGAGAAAGGATTGAAATCAATATGGAAATAGCAAAATGGATATTGGTTGTTATATATTTTATAATAGCATTAGCAATCATTATATTAGCATTATTACAATCAAAAGAAGATTCAGGACTATCTTCAACAATTACAGGTTCATCAACCAATAACTTCTTTGAAAAAAATAAAAGCAGAACCAAAGAAGGAAAACAAAAAAGATGGACAGTTATATTATCAATCGTATTTGCAGTATTGACGATTGTATTAGGAATATTATATATGGCATAAACAAAGAAAAGGGATTTTGGGGACGGACTCATTGTTCCCTTTTTTTGAATTTTGGGGTTGCCATTGGTTGCCATTGGGGACGGGGCATTTTGGCAACTTCACTATAAATCTTAAAAATGTTCCAAATTGGATACAAAAGTTGCCAAAATGCCCCGTCCCCAATGGCAACCAATGGCAACCCCAAAAAGAAAGGAAGGTTAATGGAAGAGCAAGAACTGAAAGTTTTAAATTTAATTAAAGATAAGGATTATGCACCAATGAAGGCAAAAGAAATTGCCATGATTATGCATGTGCCAAAAAGTGAATATAATGAGCTTTTACGAATTTTAGGAAAGCTTGAAATGGAAATGAAAATCCAAAAAAATAGGAAAAATCAATATAGACCAGTAGATGCAGTCTATTATGATGGTATTTATAGAAAGAATCAAAAAGGTTTTGGTTTTGTTAAAATAGAAGACCAAGAAGATGAAATCTATATAGCTAAAGAAAATTCGAAAAATGCGTTAAATGGAGATAGAGTATTAATCGAAATTATTGAAGAGAAAAATAAAGTAAAAAAGGCAGAAGGTAAAGTTGTTAAGATTTTAAAACATGAAAAAGATACCATTGTTGGCAGATTTGAAAATAATAAAAATTTTGGATTTGTGGTACCAGATGATAAGAATTTTGGAACAGATATCTTTATTTCTAAAAAGAATTTTGGAAAAGCTAGAAATAATCATAAGGTGTTAGTAAAAATAACAAAATATCCTGAAAAAGGGAAAAAGGCAGAAGGGAAAATTATAGAGGTATTGGGAAATGTCAATGAAGCTGGTGTAGATATGTTATCTTTAATTAGAGAACATCATTTACCATCAACATTTCCAGAACCAGTTGTTGAAGAGGCTAAAAAATGTGGAAATCAAATTGATGAAAATGATATTACTAACAGAAGAGATTTAAGAGAAGAGCTTATTTTTACAATTGATGGAGAAGATGCGAAAGACTTAGATGATGCTGTAAAAGTAACCAAATTAGATAACGGAAATTACAAGTTAGATGTACACATTGCTGATGTTAGTTACTATGTAAAACCCAATAGTTTATTAGACCAAGAAGCTTTATTAAGAGGGACGAGTATCTATATGCTAGGAAGAGTAATTCCAATGCTACCAAGAGAGTTATCAAATGGAATTTGTAGTTTGAATGCAGGGGAAGACAGATTTACGCTATCTTGTAGTATGGAAATCAATGAAAAAGGAGAAGTTGTTTCTTCTGATGTTTATAAAGCAGTGATTAATGTAACAGAAAGAATGACATATACGAATGTGCAAAAAATATTAGATTATCTGAACACAAATAAACAAGAGGTATCAAACAATGCAGATCAAAAAGAATTAAATACACAAGATAATGAAGATGAAGAGATAATCAATCAATATGAACCATATTTTCAAGAATTCAAGTTAATGGAAGAATTGGCATTGATTTTAAAACAGAAACGATTAGAACAAGGCTATTTGAATTTAGACATTCCAGAGAGTAAAATTGAATTAGATATAGACGGAAGAGTTACCAATATCAAAAAATATGAAACAACGTTTGCCAATGAAATTATTGAACAATTTATGCTAACAGCAAATGAAACCATCGCAGAAAAATTCTTTTGGCTAGATGCACCATTTATCTATAGAGTACATGAAAAACCAGATTATGAAAAAGTGCAAGAATTAAATAAATTTTTATTTAATTTTGGGTTAAGAATTAAAGCAAATAAAGATAATATATACCCAAAAGAATTTGCCAAAATTTTAGAGGAAGTACAAGGAAAAGAAGAGGAAAAAGTAGTTTCTAATTTGGTATTGAGAACATTGAAAGTCGCAAGATATGAAGCAATTAATGAAGGTCATTTTGGAATTGCTAGTAAATATTATTGTCATTTCACATCACCAATTAGGAGATATCCAGACTTATTTATCCATAGAATCATTTCAAAATATTTAGAAGATAATTATGATGTTGAAGAATCTTTTGTGGAAGAATATAAAAAACAAGCAGAAGAAAGAGCAAAACAATCTTCTGAAAGAGAAAGCATAGCAACAAAAGTCGAAAGAGAAAGTGAAGATATCAAAAAGGCAGAATATATGGAAAGTAGAATTGGAGAAGAATATGAAGGCATTATCTCATCTGTAACTTCTTTTGGTATTTTTGTAGAACTAGAAAATACAGTCGAAGGCTTAATTCGATTTGACGATTTAGGAGATGAATATTTTATTTATGATGAAGATAGAAAAATGTTAATTGGAGAACATACAAGAACAACTTATAAAATAGGAGACAAAATCAATATCAGAGTAAAAGATGCTAGCAAATTAATGAGAACAGTTGATTTTGAGAAAATTTAAGGGATTTTGGGGACGGACGCATTTTCCCTTTTTGAGTATGAACGATAGGTGAACGATAGGGAAAAGGCCAAATCGTTCATTTTTTTGTCCCATCAACAAACGAACTCTATGCGACATCAAGAAATGCATATAGATACAATACTTAGTATGATAGAAAATAAAGAAAAGACAATAACAAATACACCACCAAATTTATTTTCATTTTTAAATTCATAGATACCATAACTCATCGCTTCTTTAAAAACATATAGACAAAATAAAATAAAAACAACAAATTCTAAAAAACTAATCATTTTATCTAAACCTCCATCATTTTCTACGTAAAATTGTTTTTTATGGTATAGGAAAAATGACTTTTTCCTATACCACAAAAAAACGTTGCACAGAAAAATTGCTATGCAATTTTTCGCGTTGATAAATCTTTACGCTTCTTCGAGAACTTAAATATATATAGTTAAGTTAGAAAAGTAGAGAAAAGTTCTCGCGAAGCGAGATTTGTCCTTTCACAAGATTTAAGATGTTTATGCAAGCAAATACAAATTTAACAGATAAGGATTTTTTGGTTAACTTTCTGTCAACAATGAAGAAGAACGGATTGAAGAATCAACAGTTACTTTAAAAAAGCTATCTTTATATTTTTCACTCCAATTGTAATCATAAAATTCATCAAGTGTTAAAAAGTTATTTCTGGCAGTTTTTCCAAAACCATTGATATCAGAATTTAGAGCCTTAGATGTTTTATATAAATAATCTGTCAAAATGGATTCTAAATAACTATTACAAGAATTAGAAATCTGATTTAACATATTGTTATCCAAATAATCTGCACCATCTTCCATAGAATAAATTCTTCCTGTAAAACGACAATCTACAGTAATATATGGTGTTCCATCTAAAATAGCTACTTTTATCTCTGGAGTAACTAACGGAGTGACATGTAAATCTATATAAGAGTTGGATTTACCGGGATTGGGAACAGATATCAAGAATCCATCTACTTGGTTTCGAAGAATAGAGAAACATAAGGTTTCTATAGAATTTAATTCACCAACTAAAACATCATCTTTAAAAACAGCAAGCCCTGTATTTTCAGCTGTAGATTGACCAGATAAAGAAGAGGCATTTGATTTTGTGGTAGAGTCATTTTCTGAATTGGTGCTACCGGTATATTCTGTGGAGTTATTCGTAACGCCACCTAATATCGCAAATGGCTCACAAGAATGGCATATTAGGCTATCGAAAAAGTCACCGATGGTAGCATTTGCAGTATATCCTGTATAACTACCTGAGGCAGAAAAGACTTCATAGTATTTGGTAATCAAGTTTTCAAATAAGGGTTTTGAATGTTCTAAATAATATCTAGCAGAGGTTTTAGAAATCACAATATTGGTAGAAGGTCTAATTTGTGTATCATTAATTAAAGTATAGATTTCATCAGAAATTCCCTGACTTGCGACTTCTTCTGAAAACGTAATGACTTTACAATGTGAAAGATTAACAGATTTTCCTATATACGTATTAATTAAATTAATACCTGAGCTAATGGAAGAAGCATCAACAGAGTAAATAATAGAAGGGGCTTGTTCAGAAGTTCCTGACTCAGAAACAGAAGAAGGATTGGTAAATTGAAAACTAATCTGTAAATGATTTTTGTCAGAAACATCAATTCCCATAGCAACAACAACACTTAAATTATCAATATTTAAAGTAGAGTAAGACTTGGAAAAGGCAAGAAGAAGCATGATGATTAAAATAACAATAAAGATTTTTTTAAATAGATTTTTACGCATCTGCTTTCAACTCCTTTTTCTTTCTTTTTTTGAAATATGCGAGGATTAGGAGAGAAATTCCTAAAAATATGGAAACAATAATAACCATATAATGATAAATATAATACTCGATAAATTTTGAAACTGCGTAATTTTTTGGTAATAGACTAATAGCGAAAATCAATAATCCAAATACAAAAATCAGCGGTTTTTCATCACGGATATTCGTGATTTTTTTAAATATAGAAAGAGATATTTTTGCAACAATACTTAAGTAACAGACCATTTGCAAAATCCATATCAAAAGGAAAATGGATTCTAGCCTTTGAAAAAAGTTTCCGAATTCAATATATCTTGCAGCAGAATATAAAGGCATAATTTGATTTGTATACATCAAAGAGATAAACATAAATAAGATAATAGAAACACATAACAAGAAATAGACCGTTCCTAAAATAATGGATGTTAGATAAATTTTTTTCATCTTTTGAGGCTCTTTTAAATAAGGTGGAAGAAAATATAATAAGGTAATTCCACCAAAAGCACCTAAATTGCCTAATCCAGTTACAAATGTATTAAATAAACCATCTCCAAAAACTGGAAAAATATTATCAAAAGAAAAGTTTTTCATATTGGCAATAAATAAGAAAATGATACTAATAATTACTAAAGGAATAATCAATAGATTTACTTTAGCAATTGAAGAAAAACGATGGTGCAAAGTAATACAAATGACAACAATGAAAGTTAATATAATAAAGATTAAACTTGTCATAGGATAATATACAATTTTTAAACATTCGCAAAAATTTCGAAGAAGAATACTACTACTAAATAGAAAATAAAAAATAAACACAATACCAATAAATGTTTTTAATGTTTTTCCACCTAAGTATTCTGCAATATCGACAATATCGCTTCCAGGAAATTTAATCAGTAATTTATAAATTAAAAAAGTTATTAATAGTGCAATCAAGCCTACATAAATAAGATTAATTAAAGTAGCTGTTTTTGTGGCATCCAGCATACTTCTTGGAAGAGCAACCAAAGTGTAAGCAACAAAAATTCCAAGAACGATACTGATTGCTTCAGCTGCAGTAATTTTAGATGTTTCCATACAAACTCCTTTCGTGTCGTGTCCCACAGAAAAACGATCTCAATGGGACAAATGTCCCACAGAAAAACGATCTCAATGGGACCATTTCATTGAAATATGACCTTGTTTGGTTTCTTTTTTTGAATTCAAGAACCCAGAACGGTATTCTCTTTTTTCCATAGGTGGTAAGAAATAAGAGCTACCTTTCACTTTTTCAAGAGGTGATACACCTACTGTAAAAGGAACACCAAAAGATTTTGAGTCACACATAACAATCATATATACAAATAGACCAAGTGCAATTCCTAAAAATCCACATAGATATCCTAAAAAGATAAAAACAAATCGATAAACTCTTAGGTGGAATCCAAATGCATAATCTGGAATGGCAAAAGAGGCTGTTCCTGTTATAGCAACTACAATAATTAAGATTGGACTTACAATTCCTGCACTAACAGCAGCTTGCCCCATTACCAAAGCTCCAACAATTCCAATCGTAGGTCCGATCGGAGAAGGTACTCTTAAACCAGCTTCACGGATTAATTCAAAAGAGAGTTCTAACACTAATAATTCGAAAATAATGGGAAAGGGAACATTGGCACGAGAGGCTAAAATGGAGAATAATAGTTCAGTAGGTAAAATCTCTTGGTGGAAACTGGTAACGGCAATATAAAGTCCTGGTAATAATAAGGTGATAAAGGCAGCGATTAGTCTAATTAATTTTGTGAAATTGGAAAAAAGCGCTTTTTGATTTTTGTCATCAGGTGAACTTAAAAAATCGGATAAAATACCAGGTGTGATAATCGCATAAGGAGAACCATTTACTAGAATAATCACTCTACCATCTAGTAAGTAACTAGCAGCTTTATCAGGTCTTTCGGTGGAGATAAGCTGAGGTGTATTTAAATTACTAGAATCTGAAATCAATTGTTCTAATTGACCAGCAGAAAGCAAAGAGTCAACATCTAAATTATTCATTCGAAATTTTACTTCTGCAATTAAATCTTCATTAGCCAGTCCTGAAACATAACAAATGCCACATTTTGTTTTTGTGATATTTCCGACACTTATATTTTCAATAACTAAATTTTCATTATTAACAAATCTTCTGACAAGTGAGGTATTGGTTCTAATATTTTCGACAAATGCTTCATGAGGTCCTTTGATGACGATTTCATTGCTAGGTTTTTCAATTCCTCTTTGCTTAAATCCTTTTACCTCTATATCAAAAGCAATATTTAAGGTATCCACAAATAAAGCACAATTTCCAGAATTAATACCTGAAATGGCTTCTTCAAAAGTAGAGACTTGTTTAATCGCATTTTGAGGAACAAGACAGCTAGAAATATAGTTTGCCAAATTAAATTTTTTGACTTTTCGAACGGTAATATGATTGGTAACAGATTCAGAAATGATTCTATTCTGAGAGCTGTCATATAGATTATTGCGATTTCTCATCATCAGTGGTTCTAAAATGAATTCATTCATGATTTCTGTATTAATCATTCCATCTATAAAGATGAGAAGTGCATGATATTGTTTACCTCTAGCATTTAAAATAAAATCACGAAAAACAATATCAGAATTAATTAATAAGTTATATTTTGTTTTCAAATAATCTGTATTGACCGAAACACTAGGAAAGATTTTTGTTTTTTCGTTTCCTTCTTTTCCTAATGTGCTATCTGGATAGATTTTGGTATTTAAATCTTCTACTAAATTAAAATTGTAAGTTTCTTTATTATCAGGTGTATAAGTAAAAAGTGAAGAGAATAAATCTTTTAAATTCATAATGAAATCTCCTAATTCATAATGATACGTAATTTATTTTAGTATTGCTAAAATTTTTAAATTTATACTAGTTTTTATATAATAAAAATGATATAATAAAAGCATAGTGTTATGAAAGGAAAACAATATATGAAAGAAGAAATAATCGATAAAATCACTTCAGTGATATTATTTTTAGTAATTATGGGCATTTTTGCAGTTATCATTGTTTTTTCTATTATTGCAATCCAAGAATTTTCAGGAGGAGACGAAGCATTAGCATTTGTAGAAAATTCAGGAAATGTTACGACTGTAACAAGTGATGAAAAAACAGTAGAAGATGATATAGAAGTACCAGAAATTGTTGAAAATCCGATTAGTTCAATAGAAAAAAATAATAATAATACAAATTCAGACTACTCAAGTGTCAAAGTAGATAAATATTTTTATAATCAATTAGACGAAAAATCAAGAATTATATATAGAGCATTTGAAAGTAATAAAGAACAAATGAAAACAGGAACTTATCAAATTGAATTAGGAACCAGTTTTTCAGACATATTATCACAAAGTGATGGACAAGAAAAATTGGGAGAATATTATCAATCTGCAATAGAGGCCTATACATATGATAATCCAGAAATATTTTATTTGAGCCCTAAGAAAATGTTTTTAAATATAGAAACAACTACGAGAGCAGGAAATTCAACATATAATGTATATATCAATTCTGGAAATCAAGCAAATTATTTAACAGAAGAATTTAATTCTAAACAAGCAATTGACCAAGCTTTTGCACAAATCGAGCAGGTGAAAAATCAAATTGTACAAAAGAAAACCGGAAATACCTATGAAGATATTAAAATGGTACATGACTATTTAGTTGATACCATCAATTATGATAGTAGTTTATCAAAACAAAATATATATAGTATTTATGGGGCATTGGTAAATAGAGAATGTGTCTGTGAAGGATATGCAAGAGCATTTAAATATCTATTAGATGAGCTAAATATTCCTTGTGTTATGGTAATTGGAACAGGAACAAATTCACAAGGAGAAACAGAAAACCATGCTTGGAATTATGTACAATTAAATGGAAATTGGTATGCAGTAGATACGACTTGGGATGATCCAGTTGTTATAGGTGGAGGAAGTGCAAGTGAAGAATCTCGATATAAATATTTCTTAGTAGGAAGAGAAGTGATTGATCAAGACCATAGTCCAAGTGGTCAATTTACTGAAAATGGAAAAGTATTTAGCTATCCAAATGTAACTTATGAAAGTTATTCAAATTAAAGATGAACGTGAGACAGAATGAATCAAAAAATGAAAGTGAAACAGAATGAATAAGATGAGAATAGAACAAGGAAGATAAATAGAGAAATTAAAGCAAGAAAATAAAAAGTTTGAGGATAAAAAATCAAGAATACAAAAAGAAAAAAGTACTATAAAGTGAAAAATGCAGAATGTCATAAAGCAAAAGATTTCAAAAAGAAAGGAGTTAGTTGTGTAGCAGAAGGCGAGCAACAAACCAATATGATATTAGATGAACTATTTGGAAATAAAATAAAAGTATATGCATTTGTTGGACCATCAGGAACAGGAAAAAGTTATCGAGCACAAATGGTAGCAAGTGAAAGAAACATAAACTATATTATTGATGATGGATTATTAATCAAAGATAATGAAGTATTAGCAGGAGAATCAGCAAAAAAAGCACCTACCAAAGTAGGAACGGTAAAACATGCATTATTTTATGAAAAAGAAGAAAGAGAAAAAATTATAAAAGCCTTAAAAAAGGAAAGACCACAAAGTATTTTAATATTAGGAACATCAGATGGAATGGTACAAAAAATTGCAGCTAATTTAGGCTTGCCTGAAATTAGTGAATATATTTATATAACAGATGTTGCAACAAAACAGGAAATGGAAACAGCCAGAAGAATTCGTGTAACAGAAGGAAAACATGTTATACCAGTACCAACATTTCAAATAAAAAAAGACTTTTCTGGGTATTTATTAGACCCATTACAAATCTTTAAATCAAAAGGAAAAGGGCAAAAACCATATATATCAGAAAAATCTATCATAAGACCAACTTTTAGTTATCTTGGAAAATTTACAATATCAGATTTGGTATTTAGACAAATATTAGAATATATTGCTGTAAAAACACCAGCTATCTACAAAATATCAAGAACAAGGGTAGAAAACTATGGAGAAGGTGCAAAAATTTATGTAGAAGTGACAGTTATGTATGGATATAATGTGATTAATGGAATAAAGGATTTTAAAGATAGAGCAAGAAAAGAAATAGAAAAATTAACTGCAATGAATGTTGTAGAATTAGATGTGGTTGCAAAAAATATTTATGTGCCAGAAAAACAAGATTAATGTCCCATCAACAAACGATGTCTATGGGACAAATGTCCCATCAACAAACGAACTCTATGGGACAAGAAAAGAGGAAAGAATATGTCATTTGTAGTTGCAATTGATGGACCTGCAGGAGCAGGAAAAGGAACAATTACCAAATTGGTAGGCGAAAAGTTAGGATTAGTTAATATTGATACAGGAGCAACCTTTCGATGTGTTGCTTTAAATATGATTCAAGAACATATTGATATACAAGAAGAAGACAAAATAGAGGAAATGTTGAATCAAATCCATATTGAGATGTATCCTGATGGAAAAGTATTTTTAAATGGAGAAGAGGTAACACACAGAATTAGAGAAAATGATGTAAACGATTTGGTCTCACCAGTATCTGTTTTACCAGTTGTAAGAAATAAATTATTGGAAGTACAAAGAAACATTGCCAAAGGAAAAAATGTCATCATGGAGGGAAGAGATATTGGGACAGTCGTATTTCCAGATGCAGATGTAAAAATCTATTTAGATGCAACAGCTGAGGAAAGAGCCAGAAGAAGAGTTTTGCAAAATCAAGAAAAAGGAATAGAGTGTTCTTATGAAGAAGTGTTAGCAGGAATAAAAGACAGAGATAAAAGAGATTCTACTAGAGAAATTGCGCCACTAAAAAAAGCAGAAGATGCTATATATGTGGACTCTACAAATTTGAATGTTGAACAAGCGGTAGAAAAAATTATAGAAATCATAGAGAAGAAACGATAAAAATGAATAAAAAAAATAGAATTACTATGGTCCGAAAACCATAGCAATTCTCGATTTTGTATTCTGTATTCTGTATCACCCCTCATAGAAATCATACAGAAATGGACCGCCAAATATCCCCCCTAAGCCGAGAGATAAAATGACTAATACAAGTGTTTCTACAACGTTTAGGCTCAGAAGGATGCCTTCGTCCTCTAAAACGTATGACAGTGCAACAAACATCATTGCACTGATGAATAAATAGATGATCACAGTGAGAAATTTTCTCATATGCCCTCCTTTGAATCTACACACGGGTTACTTAAATTATTATATCATATTTTTAATCATTTTGCAATTTAAGCTTTGTGTGAACCCATAATATAGATAAAAAGAGGAGATGCTTTGAAATGAAAAATATTCAATAAAACATGTTTCGAAAGTTCAGAAAGGAGAAAAAAATGAAGAAATTTTTAAAAGAAATCATTAAATGGATAGTAAGAGGCGCCATATATATATGGTTTAAAATAGTATATCAAGCAGAAATAAAAGGAGTAGAAAATGTACCAAAAGATGGACCAATTATATTTTGTGGAAACCACAGAAGCTACATGGATCCACCACTAATGGTGGCAACAGCTAAGAGAGATATGAAGTTTTTAGCCAAAGAAGAGTTATATAAAAATAAATTCTTAGCATTTTTGGGTTGGGCATTTGAAGCAATACCAGTAAAAAGAGATGAAAAAGATATTTCTGCGATTAAAGCATCTTTAAAAGATTTAAAAGAAGGAAAATGTATTGCTCTATTCCCAGAGGGAACTAGAAATGGATTAGAAAAAGGAGAAAAAGTAAAAGATGGTGTTGCCTTTTTTGCCATAAGAAGTGGTGCAAAAGTTGTCCCTTGTGGGATAAAAGGTGGAACAAAAGATCATCATAAAATTACCATTACTTATGGTGAGCCATTAGATTATAGTCAGTACAAAGGAAGCAAAGATAAAGAAGTGTTAGATAAAGTAACAGAAGAAATTATGAGCAAGATTATCGAACTTGCTAGTTAGGAGAATGTCGCATAGACAAACGAACCTAATGCGACATTAATAAAAAACAGATTGGTAAGCGAATCTGTTTTTTTTCTATTTTGAATTTTTCAAACAATCCTCTACAGCTTTTCTGAGATTTTCTATTAATTCATCATTTGTTTTATCCATAAAATCTGCACTCCAGACTCTAACGGGGCTTCTTGTAAAATAGAATTGTTTTTTTGAATCTGGGATGTAAAACTTTTTTATAGGCAGTTTAGGTTTTGTTATTAATCCAATAGATTCCATATTTTTCTCCTTTTAATTACAAGAAAAAGTTTTAGCAAGCTTACCATTGCTAGTTACAAAATAATGCTTTATGCATTAAAAATAATATACCATAAAACGGGAATATAAGCAAATATTTGAGTAAACATAAATGTACAAAAACCGAGTGGTAAGCGACTCGGTTTATTTTGTTATGTTATAGAAAAAATTCAATTTTATTTTAAACGATTCAGCCAATCTTCTGCCGAATGTGCAAGAAAACTGGCACTCCAAACGCATCCAATTTTTCCTTTTGGAGACTGAACTACATCATCCATCATATCTGTAAGGGCACTCCGCCTTTCAGGCATATGAGGAATATAAGGATCCTTGATAGGTTCTTTTTGTTTTGTTATTAATCCAACAGATTCCATAAAGCTTTCCTTTCTATCAATTGAATCAAGGTTATTAGCAAGCTTACCATTGCCAAAGTTACAAATGCTTAAAGCATTACTATAAACTTAACATAAATAGTAATGCTTGTCAAATAAAACTTATAAAATAGAAATTTATGAAGTGAAAAGCGCAAAATAATGAAATAAATCACCATGTCGCATAGACAAACGAACCTAATGCGACATGAGGAATTGAATAATAGTTGGAATTGAATAATAGTTGGAATATGAATTGAATAATAGTTGGAATATGAATTGACAAAACCACCAAATAGGTGTATAATTTTATAAGCTGATTTTTAGAGAATTAGGCGTTTTTCAAGAAGAATTTGGAAAACGTCTTAATAAATGTCGTGTCCCACAGAAAAACGATCTCAATGGGACAAAAAAATGTCCCACAGAAAAACGATCTCAATGGGACAAAATGAAAGGGAGTAATAAAATGAACAACAAGAACATTAGAAATATTGCAATTATTGCACACGTTGACCATGGAAAAACGACATTGGTAGATGCCATGTTAAAACAAAGCCATGTGTTTAGAGAAAATGAACAAGTAGCAGAGAGAATCATGGATTCTAATGATTTAGAGAAAGAAAGAGGAATAACGATACTTTCTAAAAATACATCTGTTATGTATCATGATATAAAAATCAATATTGTAGATACACCAGGACATGCAGATTTTGGTGGAGAAGTAGAAAGAGTACTAAAAACAGTTGATGGAGTACTTTTATTAGTTGACGCTTTTGAAGGTGCTATGCCACAAACTAGAGAAGTGTTGAAAAAATCATTAGCTTTAGGATTAAAACCAATTGTTGTTATTAATAAAATTGATAGACCAGGGGCAACTCCAGAAAAAGTTGTAGACCAAGTTATCGAATTATTTATTGAGTTAGACGCCAATGATGAACAATTAGATTTCCCAGTTGTATATGCTTCAGCTAAAAATGGAATTGCCAAAATGAATTTAGAAGATGATGCAACAGATTTACATTGTTTATTTGAAACCATTGTCAATACGATTCAACCACCAGATTGTGATGAAGAAGGACCAGCTCAAATGTTAGTATCAAATATTGATTATGATGATTATGTTGGAAGAATTGCCATAGGAAGAGTAGAAAGAGGAATTATAAAAGATGGAATGCCAGTTGCCATCTGTGGAAAAGAAGATAAAGTGACACAAGGAAGAGTGGCAAAAGTATATACACATGTTGGATTAAATAAAGTAGAAGTAGAAGAAGGAAAAGCTGGAGATATTATCGAATTGGCAGGTTTACCAGATATCAACATTGGAGATACGATTTGTGATTTTAATCATCCAGAAAAAATACCATTTGTAGATATAGATGAACCAACGGTATCTATGACATTTAGTGTTAATAATGGACCATTTGCAGGAAAAGAAGGACAATTTATTACTTCTCGTCATATTCGTGATAGATTGTTTAAAGAACTAGAAAGAAATGTATCATTAAGAGTAAAAGAAACAGATTCACCAGATTCTTTTGAGGTATCAGGAAGAGGAGAATTGCACTTATCTGTATTAATAGAAACAATGAGAAGAGAAGGATTCGAATTACTAGTTTCTCGTCCAAAAGTTATCTTTAAAGAAATTGATGGTGTCAAATGTGAACCAATTGAAGATTTAGTGGTTAATGTTCCAGATGACTGTGTAGGAAATGTTATTGAAAAATTAGGAAGAAGAAAAGCAGAAATGGTAAATATGGAACCTGCTGAAGACGGACATACAAAAATTGAATTTAAGATTCCAGCAAGAGGATTAATTGGATATAGAACAGAATTCTTAACAGACACAAAAGGTGAAGGAACAATGAATCATATATTTGATTCATATCAACCATATAAAGGAGATATCCAAGCGCGTGTTAGAGGAACCATTGTTGCATTTGAAGCAGGAAAATCTGTCACATATGGATTATACAATGCACAAGATAAAGGTGACTTATTCATCGGACCTGGTGTAGAAGTATATGAAGGAATGATTGTTGGATTAAACTCAAGAGGAGAAGATTTAGCAATCAATGTATGTAAAGAAAAACATTTAACAAATACAAGAGCTTCTGGTTCAGATGATGCATTACGTTTAGTACCACCAATTCAAATGTCACTAGAAAAAGCAATCGAATTTATTCAAGATGATGAATTAGTAGAAGTAACACCAAAATCAATCAGATTAAGAAAGAAAATCTTAGATACAAAAGAAAGAGAAAGAGCTAATAGAAATAAATAGTGCCAGGGACAATTGGGATCTGATCCCAATTGTCCCAAAATAGAAATAGATAAAAAGGCAGGAAAATAAAAATGAGTCTAAAAGAACAAATAGAACGTTTTATACCTTTTAATGAGCAAGAACGAGCAGATAAAGAAATGATGCTAGAATATATAAATACATTTACAGATGTATTAACCAGAGAAAATAAAATGTGTCATTTCACAGCGTCTAATTGGATTGTGAATAAGGAAAGAACAAAGGTATTAATGATTTATCATAATATTTACAAATCTTGGGCATGGACAGGTGGACATGCAGATGGAGATGGAAATTTGCTACATGTTGCTTTGAAAGAAGCTGAAGAAGAAACAGGACTAAAAAATATAAAAGTACTAAACCAAGAGATATATGGTATAGAAATTCTTACAGTAGATAGTCATATAAAAAGAGGAAAATTTGTACCATCTCACTTACATCTAGATTGTTGCTATTTACTAGAAGCTGATGAAAATGAACCACTTAAGATAAAAGAAGATGAAAATAGTGGTGTAAAATGGATAGATATTGACAAAGTGACAGAAGTAACCAATGAACCGAAAATGGTACTAATTTATCAGAAATTAAATGATAAGTTATTTAAATATTACAAATAAGTTAGTATTGCAAGGTAATAATAATTTATGATAAAAGAGGAAAAAAATGAATAAACAAGAATTAAAAAAAATAAAACAAAAAGCATTAGAAGAACATATTCCAATCATTATGGATGAAACATTGGAAGTTATTGAAAAATATTTAAGCAAAAATAAGCCTAACAGAATACTAGAAATTGGAACAGCAGTAGGATATTCTGCCATATGTTTTACAGAATTTTTAGCAGAAAATGGTGTCATTGATACCATTGAAAGAGAAGCTGATAGAGTAGAAGAGGCAAAGAAGAATATTAAATTAGCAGAGGTAGAAAATAAAATAAATATTTATCAAGGAGATGCAGTAGAAATTTTGCCAACATTACATCAACAATATGATGTGGTATTTATTGATGCTGCGAAAGGAAAATATCCATTTTTCTTAAAAGAAGCTTTAAGGATGATTAATGAAGATGGAATTATTTTTGCAGATAACATCTTATATAAAGGCTATGTTATGAGTGACTATAACAAACATAAACAAAGAACAGCTGTTAGAAATTTAAGAGAATATATAAAAGAGGTAAGTGAAAATCCAGACTTAGAAACAGAAATCTTAGAAGTAGGAGATGGATTAGCTGTTAGTAAAATCAAATAAAAAACTAGAAGATGGATTAACTGTTAATAGAATTAAATGACAATATCATAAACAGACATGATAAGATAAGAAAATAAAATCAAGAAACAATAAGAATCTTGTTGTCTAAGACAATAAATGAAAAGCTCCCGAGAAATGACTCGGGAGCTTTTGTCAATTTGCTTAATTTATGGCAAATGGGCCAAATATAAGCTAAAAAGTTTTTGAACGTTCAGTTATAAACGTTGGTTTTGAAAAACCAGAAAAATCAATTTCATGTTCTGGATTTTCGTCAGGATGATATCCAAACAAATGAACTTTGTCTTTTTCATAAGTGAAGATTTCCTGCATTTTTTTGTTTCTGTTATCCTTATATTTCTTATGGCTTGCTGGGCCATATTCGGAGTATTGATGTTGTGCAATCGTCCGAATTTGAACCTCAGAAAAAAATCTAAATGTAGGTTCAGATTTTTTTACTAGCTCTAATGAAATATGAAAAGACTGATATCCATCACCTTTTGGATGATGCATATAATCCTTTCCTAGTTTTTCTAGTCCTGGAATTAAGATAGAATCATCAGGAATTAAAACTTCTGGATGTTTTTCAGGGTCAAAATCACTTTGAGATACAGACTTATCCGGCATAGATAAGTTAACATACAGAGGAAAATTCTCATCACTATTTAGCAGAGAAAAGTTTTCCATAATCTCTTTAGCAATGATGTACTCTGTTTGGAGTGCTTCCTGTGTCTCTGGCATTAGAAGAATTACCCGTACAGCAAGTAAATCTTTAATTTCTGGAGACAATCCATCTTGAACTCGTTCATAGCGCTTATAAATTTCACTCTGAACACTTTTGAAACGTTGAGATGTGCAAAAATATAGTTCAGGATGCTTTTGCTCAATAACTTCAAAGCATTTAGAGCTCATTTTTGCCGTCATGCTCATGTACTCATAGGCTTTTTTCCTTATTTGTGCAGATTCAAATAGTTGTGATGCCATCTGCAAAAGTAAGAAATCCTCTGACGAAAAGCTAGAAGAAATCTTTTTACTAAAAAATTCTAGCATTTCAGGAGTAGTACTATTTGTGTATAATGCCTCCCGAAATAAGTTTCCGAGTAACTGTTCCTTATTTGTCATCCTTTATACGCCCCTTTCTTTTTTCTTGACAAATATAGATTAAACAAATTCATTATACTAGAAAATAAGGAAAAAGTAAACATAAAATAAAAGATTGACATAAGTTTTTTCTAAGGGTATAATATGGATGCGAAAAATAAATTAAGAGAAAATATAGATAAAAGGAAGGATATATATGAAAAAAGTAGAATTATTAGCACCAGCAGGTTCTTATGAAAAAGCAAAGATTGCCTTTTTGTATGGAGCAGATGCTGTATATTGTGGAACTTCATCACTATCTTTAAGAACAAGGGCTGACATGAAAGATGATGATTTAGAAAAAACAATTAAATATGCACATAGTATTGGAAAGAAAGTATATGTTACTTTAAATATTTTTGCTTGGGACGAAAAATATGAAGAAATCATAGAAATGGCAAAAAAATTAGAAGTATTAAATCCAGATGGAATTATAGCAGCTGATGGAGGGGTTATAGAAGTATTAAAACAATATGCACCAAGTGTAGCAATTAATGTAAGTACACAGGCCAATATTGTCAGTCTACATGCAGCAAACTTTTGGTATCATAATGGCGCCAAGAGAATGATTATGGCAAGAGAAATGAATAAGAAACAGTTAAAATATATCATGGAAAACAAACCAGAAGGGATGGAAATTGAAATCTTTATCCATGGTGCCATTTGTTTTGCTTTTTCAGGAAGATGTTTCTTAAGTGATTTCATGTCATGCAGAAGTGCGAATTTAGGAGATTGTGCACAAAGCTGTAGATGGTCATATAACTTATATGCTGAAGAAAAAAACAATCCAGGGGAATTGATGCCAATTGAAACTAGTGAATATGGAACAAGTATTTTTTCCTCAAAAGATTTGTGCCTAATTAAAGAAATCCCAGAAATTATTGACATGGGTGTAGATAGCTTAAAAATAGAAGGAAGGTTAAAAACAGAATATTATCTAGCAAGTGTCATTGGTGCTTATAGAAATGCGATTGATGATTATGAAAAAGATCCAGAGCATTATGATTATACAAAATATTTGAAAGAGTTAGAGAAAGTAAAAACAAGAGGATTAACCACATTTTATTTTAATGATAGGAATAACAAAGATATACAAGAATATGGTGGAAGACAATATAACGAAAAATATGAGTTTGGTGGAAAAGTAGTAGAATATGATGAAGAGAAATCTGTTATTGAAATCAAAAACAAACTTCAAGTGGGAGATAAAATGGAGATTTTAATTCCATATAAGTTAGAACCTGTACAATTTACAATTGAGAAATTATGGGATAGTGATACCAAAGAAGAGATACCATCTGTTAGCCCAGGTGTTAAAGGACAAAAGGTGTTAATGAAATTACCAATCAAATGTGAAAAGGATTGGATTATTAGAAGAGAAAAATAATGCCACGTTAGGGACGTGTAATAAAAGAGAGCCGTACAAATAGTACGGCTCTAGCGTTGTTATCTGTGGGTAAATGTGTGCAAAAAAATGGATGAAAATCAAATCTTAAGGAGTTGTAAGTATGTGGTTCCCACAGATGCCAACATAATTTACCAATCCAATGGTTAAAAAAATTTTTCAGCCAAAGGTTGGTAATGTCAACAAACAGAAACAGAGTTTACTGCCTGATAACATAATCATTATACGATAAATATATAAAGATGTCAAGAAAGTTGTAACTAGTATTTTTATACCTTATGAGACACATACTAAAAATGAAAGAGTATCCTAAAATGATTTTCCGGAATATAATACACAAAAGAAACGAATACTATCATCAGATATGAAGTTCACAAAGTATGTACAAATAAGAGAGGAGAAATGATTATGAATCATTGCACAGTAATTGGAAATACACCCATGATAAATATTACATATAGATACAAAGGAAAAGAAAACAATGTATATGTAAAATTAGAAATGTTCAATGTAACAGGAAGTATCAAGGACAGGGTAGCCTATTATATTATAAAAAATGCAAAAGAAAAAGGTGTATTAAAAGACAGGATGCCTATTATAGAAGCAACAAGTGGCAATACAGGTATTTCCTTATCTGCTTTAGGTGCTTATTATAAACATCCTGTATATATTTTTATGCCAGATTGGGCAAGTAAAGAAAGAATGGAGTTAATGAAATTATATGGTGCCAATATCACATTAATATCAAAAGAAGAGGGAGGATTTATAAAATGTGTAGAAGAGGCTAAAACATTAGCAAATAAATTAAATGGATTTTTGGCAAATCAATTTGAAAACGAAGATAATATATTGGCACATTATGAAACAACAGGAAAAGAAATTTTAGAGCAATTAAAAGGAAAGAAAATTGGAGGATTTGTTTCTGGGGTAGGAACAGGAGGTACATTAATCGGAATCGGAAAACGATTAAAAGAAGCAGATAATCAAACAAAAATATATGCATTAGAGCCAGAAAACATGCCAATCTTGTCAAATTCTATGAATAGTGGAAAACAAGGTAAAGAAACGTTACAGATAGAAAAAAAGCCAATGTTGTCAAGTGATAAACTAGTAGAACAACATAAGATAGAAGGGATTGGAGACGATTTTGTACCAGATATATTTGATAGGAATAAAGATATTATAGAAAAAGACATTTTATTGATAAATGACGAGGATGCCATCAATATGACAAGAAAGTTGGCAAAAGAATTAGGATTAGGTGTGGGCATTTCATCTGGTGCAAATTTGATAGGTGCTGTATTGATACAAGAAAGATTTGAGGAAAATGTGGAAGGTAGTATTGTCACGGTTTTTGCAGATGATAATAAAAAATATTTATCGACGGATTTAGGAAAGGAAATAGTAAAAGATGTGCGTTTCATAAGTAATCAAGTAGAATTATTGGATTATGAAGTGGTTTAAAAGTTTAATGGAAACGAAAAAGGAGAAATATATCGTTATATCAAAATTAAAAAGGATAATTGAAATTTTATAAAAGAATAGAAAGCATTTATTAAAGAACAATTAATAAATTTAGAATAAAATCACGATGTTATGAATTGAATAGAAATAGCATTGTGATTTTTTGTGGTATAGGAAAAGATACAAAGATACAAAAAAATTGCAAAAATACTTTACATAAAGAAATACAAAGAAACAACAAAATTCGACATAAAAAATCGCTAAAACCTTACGGAAATAGAAAAAAATTCAAAAAAAGGTATACTTTTGAAAACAATTGTGATATAATGTGGGCGTAAATTTGTAAAAATATTATTTAGGGGGAGTATTTATGAAAAATTTCAAAGCAAAACTTACGGGTGCTATCGTTTTGTTCATTATGCTTATGTTAGTACCTATGATAGTTTTAGCCGTTACGAATGAAGAAAATATACAAATAATCAGTAATACTGATGTGCAAGGTAATGAAGAATATATTGTATATATTCAAGATTTAATGGGAACAAATTTTGCTTCAGCAGTATCTAATATAGATAATGCACAAGAACAAGATTTGAACTTTGTAACAGCAAAAGATGAAGAAGGAAATTATGTAGCACAAATAAAAGGAGATGCTGTTACAGGAGATACTACATATCTTTATGTAAAATACAACCAAGATAATCAAGAAAAAACAGAAAAGATTACACTTGATTTATCAAAAGCCCTAGATAAGAAAGATATGGAGTATGTTGAAAGCACTACCAAAAGGATTGGCACAGACACCGTCAAAGATTTAGTAGAAATTGACGAAGAAATTAATGGTGTGCAAACAAAACTTACAGTTGGTGGATTACAAATTACAGATACAGATAATGCAACATACGAATATCAACTAACAAAAGTTGAAAAAGATACACCATATAGTAGATTATTTGCATTAGCAAATCAATTATTAAATGAAGCAAGCTATAATGCAGAAGATATGTATTCAAAGATTCAATTAACCTCTGAATTCTATACCTTATATAATCAATTAATAGAAGGAGCTACATGGACAGCGGTTGAAAATATGGAAATCAGACAACCAAATGATGCACAAATAAATGATCAATATGTTGTTTTCATTAAGAAAACAGCAGAAGATGGAACAGTAACAACAGACGCAAAATTAATGGTATCAGATTTAACACCATATGAAGAAAGAGAAGATGTACAAGAAACAAGAACCGTACAAGAAACAGCTAAATTACCGATTACAGGAGATAGCATTGTATTATTTGTAGCTTTAGCAATGGTAGTAATCGCTTTAATTATTGTTTTTGCAAGAATGAAAAAGCTAAATAAAAAAGAGGATAAATAATGAAACTAAAAATTTATAGAGCCATATTTATCATATTATTATTAGGTGCCATTATTTTAATTGCATTAATTGCAATGAAACAATGGAAAAGCATGGAAAATGAAAAAGAAAATCAAGAAGTAATAGAAACTTTTTCAAATGTAGAAATACAAAATAGTGAAACAGTACAATTAAATGGATATGATGTCATAGGAATTGTTACAATCCCTAAAATCGATATTCAATATCCAATACTAGCAATAGAAACTTCTAACCCAGAAGAAACAAAAGAACCAATGCGATATGGTATTGTAAGATACTGGGGAGGAAATGTAAACGATTATGGAAATTTGTCAATTGCAGGACATAATAACTACAATGGAACCATGTTTGGAAAAACAAAAAATCTAGAAATTGGTGATATTGTAGAATTAACAGATTTAACAAAAACAACAATGAAATATGAAATTTACGATATATTTGTTACAGATCCAAATGATGTTCGTATTTTAGCCACAAATGATGAAACAATAAGAGAAGTAACACTCATTACATGTACAAACGGAAATAGAGAACGATTAATACTAAAAGCAAAACAAATTATTGAGTAAAAGGGAGGAATTAAGATGGCAGGTTATACCAAAGGGCCAGACAAGAAAACAGTTGTCGCAATTATTATTGTAGCCATATTAGTAATTGCAGCCATTGTAGGTACTGTAGTGTTCTTAAAAAATAGAGGTACTACAGAAGCTACAGATTTAGCAAGCTATAATGAACAACAAACAGGAACAACACAAGAAGAGCAAACCACGACTGATACACAGGAGCAGTCAGGAGAGCCAGCAACACAAAGTGCTGAGGGACAGGAAACAGAAGCAACGGAACCAGCTGAAGTACCAGCCAATGCGACAGAAACAGATAATACAGACACAACAACTGCTGGAGGTAATCAAAACCAAGGAAATGCTGGAACAGCAGCAACAGGTGGTGTTACAGGAACAACAGGTAGCACTACAGGGAGAACAACAGGAGGAACAACAGCAGGTGGAACTACCACAACAACAGGAAATGCTGGAACAACCACAACAGATACGATTCAAGAAACTACGATTTCAAGAGAAGAAACAATCGTATATCCAGATCAATTAGTAGCAGAAGGGGAAGATAAAGTATGGGCACCAACAGAATTAAATGCATCATTTGCTAGTGCATACAGTAACATTGATTCAGTAGAACCAACAGATGTTACAGTAACCAAAACAGCTACAACACAATCAGGAAGTACATTGGTTCAAGTTGGAGAAACCATTACATATACGATTACCGTACAAAACAATACAAATGAAAAAATAGAAAGAATTTATGTAACAGATAACATACCAGAAAAGACTACATATGTATCTAGTACACCAAATGCAGAAGAATTTGATAACGGAACAGTTGTAACATCTTTAAGATGGATGGTAGATATTGAAGCAAATTCAACAACATCAGTAAACTTTACAGTAATGGTTAATGAAGGTACAACAGGATCAATTGAAAATGTTGCTATTGCCAATGGTGAAGAAAGTAACAAAACAGAAACATCAATCATTAAAACAGATAAAACCAGTATGATTACAAGAAAAGGAACACCAGTTGATGTAGCAAAAGTGGGAGATATCATTACATACACAATATCTGTAGAAAATACAGGTAAAGTACCAGGAAGTATCATTGTAAAAGATGAAGATTTAGCAAACATATTACAAAATGCAAAAATGAACGGAAATGTGACAGTAGGAGATAAAACATATTCAGCTGATGAATTAATTTCTGGAATTTTAGTTGATGTAGCAGAAAATTCAACAGCAAAAGTTGTATTCTCAATAGAAGTAACCAATATTGATGGTGAAATAGCAAATGTGGCATTGGTGGGAGATAATGAAGAACCAACAGATCCAGAAGAAGTAAACACAGTAGATATCAATGCAACCAAAAAGGCTGATAAAACATCAGTTAAAGTAGGAGAACAAATTACTTATACAATTGAATTAACCAATAAAGGAAACAAAGAAGGAACAGTTGTATTAAGAGATCCAATACCTAATGGAACAACATTTGAAACTGCAACATTGTTTGATAGTGAAGGTAATAAACAAGCTACAATAACAGAGGCACAATTAACAAGTGGAAACTATTCTATTGCTGTGCCAGGTGAAAAAACAGTTAAAGTAGAAATTGTGGTAACAGCTGTACAAAAAACAGCAGAAAATGATTACACATCAAAAGTTCAAAATATAGCATATATTACAGAAGATCCAAATACACCTGAAGAACCAATACCTTCAGAAGAAACAAAAGTAGCTAATATAACAGCAGTAAAATCAAGTTCTTATGAAGGAGAAGAACTTCATGAATTAGATGTTATTACATATACAATTATATTAACAAATCATGGAGAAGCAGCTGGAACTGTAAAAGTATCTGATACAGTACCAGAAGGAACAACACTTGTTCCAAATTCAATCAAAGTGAATAATGAAGGAAATTATGAAGAAAAACAATTAAATGAGGGAATAGATGTAACTGTTGCAGAAAACGGTGGAACAGCTACTGTAACATTCCAAGTTCGTGTAAATCCATTTACAAGAGCAGATACAAAAGTTATTAGAAATGCTGATGCAAAAGTAGATGGAACACCAACAAATCCAACTGACGATACTGTAGTTAAAGAATATGAAAATATAGAAGGAACCAAAACATGGATAGATCCGGAAGGAACTGTACATCCAGATGTTACAATTAACTTATTAAGAGATGGAATAGAAATAGATGAGGTAACATTAAAAAACGGAGAAACAACATATGAATTTATAAAATTAGATAAATATGACTTAACAGATGGACACATCTATCAATACACTGTAACAGAAGATCCAGTAGAAGGATATACAAGTCAACAAACAGAAAATGGATTTACAAATACAATTAAACAAGATACATCAGAAAGTATCAGTGGAACCAAAACATGGATAGATCCAGAAGGAACCGTACATCCAGATGTTACAATTAACTTATTAAGAGACGGAATAGAAATAAAAGAGGTAACATTAAAAAACGGAGAAACAACATATGAATTTAAAGACTTAGAAAAATATGACTTAACAGATGGACACATCTATCAATACACTGTAACAGAAGATCCAGTAGAAGGATATACAAGTCAACAAACAGAAAATGGATTTACAAATACAATTAAACAAGATACATCAGAAAGTATCAGTGGAACCAAAACATGGATAGATCCAGAAGGAACCGTACATCCAGATGTTACAATTAACTTATTAAGAGACGGAATAGAAATAAAAGAGGTAACATTAAAAAACGGAGAAACAACATATGAATTTAAAGACTTAGAAAAATATGACTTAACAGATGGACACATCTATCAATACACTGTAACAGAAGATCCAGTAGAAGGATATACAAGTCAACAAACAGAAAATGGATTTACAAATACAATTAAACAAGATACATCAGAAAGTATCAGTGGAACCAAAACATGGATAGATCCAGAAGGAACCGTACATCCAGATGTTACAATTAACTTATTAAGAGACGGAATAGAAATAAAAGAGGTAACATTAAAAAACGGAGAAACAACATATGAATTTAAAGACTTAGAAAAATATGACTTAACAGATGGACACATCTATCAATACACTGTAACAGAAGATCCAGTAGAAGGATATACAAGTCAACAAACAGAAAATGGATTTACAAATACAATTAAACAAGATACATCAGAAAGTATCAGTGGAACCAAAACATGGATAGATCCAGAAGGAACCGTACATCCAGATGTTACAATTAACTTATTAAGAGACGGAATAGAAATAAAAGAGGTAACATTAAAAAACGGAGAAACAACATATGAATTTAAAGACTTAGAAAAATATGACTTAACAGATGGACACATCTATCAATACACTGTAACAGAAGATCCAGTAGAAGGATATACAAGTCAACAAACAGAAGATGGATTTACAAATACAATTAAACCAGGAAGCCAAACTATTGAAGGAACTAAGACATGGAATGATGATAGTAACAGAGATGGAAAGAGACCTAGTGAAATTACAGTTATTTTAAATTATAGAGTTGGGACAGAAGGAGAATTTACAGAATATACTAGAACAACCGTAAAAGCAGACAAAAATGGCGAATGGAAATACAGTTTTGAAAATGTACCAAAATATGAAAATGGAGTAGAAATTGAATATCAAATTGCAGAAGCAACAATTCCTGGATCTGAATATACAGTATCAGTAGACCCAGATAACAAATATAATTTGATTAATACATATACTCCAGAAACAATCGATATTCATGGTCAAAAAACTTGGGATGACGTAAATAATAAAGATGGAAAAAGACCAACAGAAATAAGCGTTAATTTATTAGCAAACGGAATTAAAGTTAAATCACAAATCGTAACAGCAGAGAATAATTGGGAATATACATTTAATGGTGTTCCAAAATATTCAAAGGGAGAACCAATCGAGTATACAGTTTCAGAAGATGAAGTTGTAGGATATACACCAACAATAACAGATTATGACATAACCAATAGACGTGAAATACCAGATATTACAATTAAAAAGACAGCTGAACAAGTTATTCTTGACGGAACACAAACAACAACTGAAATAGATCAAAGTGAAGAAGCAATTACGGAAAACGACACAGAGACAATCTATGATTCACAAGCTGTAAATAATGGAGATACCATCATTTATAACATTGTGGTAAAAAATGAAGGAAATGTCATATTACATGATGTAAATGTAACAGATGAAAGACTAGTGAACATTATGAGTGTAACACCTATCAATGATGGTGTAGTTGGCACAGCAACAAATGTTAATAAAGCAACTGTCAATGTAAATGATAACTTATTAAATACAGCAAATGTACCAACAACCATAGAACCTAATGATGGTTATATCTTAACAGTATCTTATAAAGTACAATTATTTGATGTAGCTAATGCAGATAAGATGTCTAATACAGCAATTGTTACAAGTACGGAAACACCTGATGAAGAAGAAAGTACAGCAACCGTTATGGTAGATTATGACCTTGAACCTTCAATCAAGAAAGAAATCACAAAGGTCAATGAAACAGCAACAAAACTAGGTGTAGAAGATAAAGAAACCAATACAATCACATATAATGATAAAGCTAATAAAACAGATGTATTAACTTACAAAATTACAGCAACAAACTCTGGAAATATTACCATAAAAGATTTCAAACTAACAGATGACAGAGATGTAACAGTTGTAAATGCAACAGTATTACCAGCAGGAACCAATATTACAATAACCGATCCAGCTAAAACAGCAGGAAAAGACTTATTAGGAGGACAAAAAGCAACATTAGAACCAGGAGAAACTGTAGAAGTTGTTGTAACTTATGAAATAGGAAGTATGGATAGAGATAATACAGATAAAGATATATTAGATATTGAAAATGTTGCTACAATGACAGGTAATGCAGAAAATAGAACAGAAGGAGAAGATCCAATAACACAAATAGAGAAAGATGCAACCGCTATTATAACTGCAAATATGAAATCTGATATTGAAATCCATAAATATTCAGATACAAATGGTGAAGAGATAAAAGTCGGATCAACCATTACTTACAAGGTTGTATTAGAAAATAACTCACTAGTACCTGGTAAGACAACAGTTAAAGAAGAAATACCAGCAAATACAGAATTAACCAAAGACGGTATTCGTGTAACAACAACTGGTGGAGAAACAACAAATCCAACAAAATTATCTGAAGCTCAAATAGAAGATATGAAGAATGGTAAATTAGAATTATCTGTACCAGGAAATGGAAAAGTAACAATTAAATTTACAGTAAAAGTTATGAATGAAGCATTAGGAACAACAATCACAAATCAAGCAACAGATGGTGAAGGAAATACTTCAGAGACAATTACTAATAATGCAATGAAAGAAATTAATATTTACGAAACAAAAACAGAATTAGGTCAACAAAGTGTTGTTTTAGTAGTAGATATGACATTAAGTTTAGCATCAGATTTAGACGCAGATACAGATCCAGAAATGGATACAATGGCATATGCACCAAGAAATGCTGATGGAACAATCAATTACCAAGCAGGATATGAACGTACAAGATGGTATTCATTAAAAACTGCATTAGATAAATTTGTATATTCATATTTGGCTAATAATGAAGCTAATAAGAGAGAAATTGCAATTGTAGGATTCTGTGACGGCGTAAAATTAAATACAAGATTTATGTCAAATCCAGATGATATAATAAAAGAATACGAAAACATATTTACTATAGAGCACTATACTGCAGCTGTTAAATTTGCAGAATATTGTACTACACAAGAAAATCCAGAAGAAGCATTTGAAGAAGTATGTACAAAATCATATAAACAACATTTTAAAAAGAATGATGATGGAACATATGTTATAGATGTTGATTTATTGCAAAATCTTTCAGCAACTTCAAAATATACAAAATATCCTGTAACAAATCCAGGATTACAATCTGGTACAAATATAGCAACAGGATTAAAAGGAGCATTAAACAAGGTAGAATCTCAAACAAGCAAGAAAATAGCAACAAGTGCAATCTTAATTACGGATGGTAATGATAATAGAGATGACAAAGAAGATGCACCAAAATATGCAGAAGATATTAGAGATTGTAAGGTAGGAGATATTCAATCTAAACTTTATGCAATAGGATTTACTAAAGGAGTAGATGGATCTCAATTAACAAGCTTATTAACAAGTAAAGATGGTGAAAAACAATATGATCAATATTTACCTGCATATAATATAAGTGATTTAGAAAAAGCATTTACAGATATCAAAGAAAATGAAGACATCAATAAAGAACATAACTTAAGAACTGTAACTGGTAAAGGAACTGTATTATTAAGTGATAAAGGTCAAAATATCAATATCACAGACAAGGCAAGAGTTACTATTTACACAGGAAATAATATAGAAAATGCACCAATAAAAGTAGTGCTTAATGGGGCAGACTTTAAATTTGATTATGTTACAAATAATGAATTTGATTTAAGAAAATTCTTAATTGAGAATGATGTACCAGAAGATGCAACAATCAATATGCAAATTTATACAGTAGAATAAGAGATTCCAAAAGTTAGCTATAAAGTCATGTCATATACAACATGACAAAGAACAATGTTGAAAGCAGAAGTATAAAAACTTCTGCTTTCAATAATAAACTTTCACAATAAAAGGGAGATTTAAAGTGAAAAAAGCAAAACGAATGTTAAAACCAGAAAAGAAAAGAAGACGTCATGAAAGACAAGGTGAGAAAAAGACATATAAGAAATTCATTAAAAACATATGTATTTCATTTATGATCATTCTATCTTTGATTGCTATATATTTTTTAGTAACAAATTTTCTAAATAAAAAGGAAGAAACTGAAGCAGGAATCTTAGAAGAAAAAGAAGTTTTAGGAATGGAATTAAAAGATATAAAGATTGAAGAAAAAGATGGTGTGTATACATGGAAAGCCATCTTAACAAATACATCAGGAGAAAAATTTAACAACAAGCGCGTTCAGCTTATTTTCAAAAGTGAAGAAGGAAATAAAATTTATAAATATCCATATAAAATAACTGATTTAGAAAAAGGAGAGACACAAGAAATAGAAATCAAAACTTCAGAGCCATTAGATGAATTTGCTGAATTTGATATCAAAGGTGTAGTGGAAGAATAGATATAAGTAATCAATATAAGGAATTCATAAAGAAGATTTCAAAAAAGACTTCGAAATGATATTCGAAGTCTTTTTTCATATATATATTCTAAACAAAAATATTCGCAACTGTTAAGAATAGAGCATATAATAAAGTTTTCCAAGAAACTCTAATTGTTTTTCTAGCAGCCCTATTAATACAAACTAATCTATGTTCTTTTCTAACTGTTAAAGCTAAACAATTCGATTTTGGGTAAATTTCCCTTTCCATATCCATTGTATATCACTCCTTTTATCTATCGTAAATCATAAAAATCTTTAGCAAAACGGGTAGTTTTTTAACTACTACAAGTTTATTGTAGAATAAAAAATTACAAATGTCAACACTTTTTGTCATAAAAATGTCATATTTTTGTAAAAAAAGGTTACTGTTCAGACTAGAAAAATAAAAATATCCTTATTAGCTATATGCTAACAGGGATATTTTTATATATGTTTGAT
>CALXFG010000001.1 GCA_944387505.1 uncultured Clostridia bacterium | reverse complement strand
ACAAAAATATTCTATCAAATTGGTATCTCTTATTCAATTTTTTTATCAAATTTTCCCTACTAAAAGTTTATACTAACTGTTCATTTTCCGTCAATTCATTGTGTCCCTAAGCTTTTCTTTTTCTAATTTTATAGCAATTTACATAATTTTTCTTTTAAAAACCTTCATATTTGTCCAATTTTTGTCCATACTATACTATATGAAATTTTTTAAAAAATATTCCTTTTTATTCAAAATTTTTTCACAATTTCTTCATATTCATATTGTATAAAATATATTAATATGCTATGATAGTTTTGTATATAATAAGTATAAGGAGGATTTTTATAAATGGGTTGGATTATATTAGCAATTGTTGTTATTATTGTTATAGCTGTCATCGCTATGTATAATGGTTTGGTTCAAGCAAGAATAAAAGTTGATAACGCATGGAGTCAAATAGATGTACAATTACAAAGAAGATTTGACTTAATCCCTAATTTTGTTGAAACTGTAAAAGGCTATATGACACATGAATCTGAAACTTTTGAAAAAATTGCTGAACTTAGAACTTCATGGGCAAATACAGAAAGTGTTGCTGAAAAAGCTGCATTAGATAATGAATTGTCTAACGCTTTAAAAACCATTATGGCAGTATCTGAAAGTTATCCTGACTTAAAAGCAAATCAAAATTTCTCAGAATTATCAGAAGAACTTAGAAATACAGAAAATAAAATTTCTTTTTCTAGACAATTCTATAATGATACTGTAACAATGTATAATACAAAATTAGAAGTTTTCCCATCTAACATTATTGCAGGAATATTTAATTTTAAAGCTCGTGATTTATTCGAAGCTGAAAGTGCAGAAGCAAGAAAAAATGTGAAAGTAGATTTTGGGAAATAGTATAAATCAAATAAGAAGGGATTGGGGATTACCTTTTCCCTTTTTTATTTTAATAACGTCATTTTAACTAAATAAGAGAATCCTTTTTTCTTATTTAATAAATTTTAAGATGAACTTTAGTATAAAATAAAGTACATTCTTGTCATATAAATTTTAATGGAAGGTAGATATTATGTTTGAAACTAGTAAAAAAAATAAATTTGAATCTGGAATAATCGTAGGTATCTTTATTTTAGTCATTACATTAATTGTTTATTATATTTGCCATGCTTTACGATTAGGAACCATGTCAATTGTCATTGCTTTCATATTTTCAATTGGTTCTGCTTGGGCTTCATATTATTATAGTGATAAAATTGTATTATCGCTTAATAAAGCAAGGCCAGCTACCAAAGAAGAGGACCAAAAATTGGTCAATATTTTAGATGCCTTAATGGTAACAGCAGGACTTCCTAATAAACCTAGACTTTATGTTGTAGATGACGCTCAACCAAATGCCTTTGCCACTGGTAGAAATCCACAAAATGCAGTTATTTGTGTAACCACTGGCCTTTTGGAAAAATTAGATTATTATGAACTAGAAGGCGTTATTGCTCACGAAATGAGTCATATTAAAAATTATGATATTCGTTTAAGTTGTGTTGTTTCTGTAATGGTAGGATTTATTGTTATGTTATCTGATTTATTTTCTCGTGCCTTATTTTGGGGCGGAATGAAGGATAGAGATAGTGATAGTAAAGCAAATGGTATTTTAATGTTAATTGGTTTAGTTTTTCTAATTTTGGCACCTATCTTTGGTTCTTTGATGCAACTTGCTTTATCTAGAAAAAGAGAATTTTTAGCAGATAGTACAGCCGTAGAATTTACACGTAATCCTGATGGTTTAATATCTGCTTTGGAAAAATTAGAAAATGACCCAAATCAATTAGAAACTGCAAACAATGCGACTGCCAATATGTATATTATTAATCCATTTAAGAAAAACAATAAAAAAAGAAGTACCAACATATGGTCTACACATCCTAGTACTGCTGATAGAATTGAAGCTTTAAGAAATTTAAAATACTAAAATCTTTGCAATTACTTGATTTTATATAAGTCAAGTAATCGCAAAGATTTTTTTTGCATTTTCATATGTCATTTTAGCAACCTCTTCTAAAGTCACTCCTTTTACATCTGCTATTTTTTGTGCAATATGTTTCACATTTCTTGGATCATTTCTCGTTCCTCTAACTGGTTCTGGTGCCAAATATGGACTGTCTGTTTCAATTAACATTTTGTCGTTTGGTACCATCTCGATAATTTCATTTGCATTTTTAGAATTTTTAAACGTAACTGGTCCTGCAAATGAAATATAGAATCCAAGCTTTAACGCCTCTTTCACCAATTCTCTATTTAATGGACAACAATGAAAAACACCTTTTCTATTCACCATATGTTCCTTTAAAATTTCAAGCGTATCCATGACTGCTTCTCTAGTATGAATCACAATTGGTAAATCTAATGCATTTGCCATTTCTATTTGTTTTACAAAAGCTTGTCTTTGCAAATCTCTTCTTTGTAAATCTTTTTCCCAATAATAGTCTAATCCAATTTCTCCAATGGCTACAATTTTTTTATCTTTTATATTATCTTTCACTAGATCCTTTATTATCCCTATATCTTTCCACAATTCTTCTTCAGATTGTGGAATATCATTTGGGGAAATTCCACAAGTCGTATATATATAGTCATATGTTTTTGATAATGCCACACCTTTTATAGAACCCTCTACACTATATCCTGCAGAAACAAACTTTGTAATATCTGCCTTTTTAATTTCTGCAATTAGTTTTTCTCTATCTTCATCAAATCTCTCATCATCTAAATGGCAATGACTATCAAAAAACTCCATTTTTTATCTACCTCCTCTGTTCAATGTCCCATTGACAAACGAACTCAACGGGAGAAATGTCCCATTGACAAACGAACTCAATGGGACATTTTCCAAACCACTACAACATTTGCTACAGCATATTCTTTACAATGTGATATGCTAACATCCATTTCTTGTATTTCTGGTATTTCTATATTTAGCAAACTAGCATGTGGTCTTCCATTTTTATCATTGACAACTTCTATATTTTTCCAACCAATATCGTATTTATTATTTAATTTACGCGAAATTGCTTTAAACACAGCTTCTTTTGCTGCAAATCTAGCTGCATAATGCTGATATTTTTGATTTTTTTTACTTTCACAATATTCAATTTCTTTTTCTGTATAAACACGTTCTAGGAATTTTATTCCTAAATCTTCTATGCTTTCTTTGATTCGTTTAATTTCTATAATGTCTGTTCCACAACTGATTTTCATACTATTCTTCCTTTTCTTTTTTATTAAACACTAATTTTCTTAAACTATCCCATTGCTATTAAGGAAATAGCTAGAGCCAGCTCTAGCCATTTATACCTAAATATAATGAATTTACATATACTCTAATATTTTGATAGCAGTACAAAATTCAATATATTAAATATTAATGATGCAATTAATATAATTGAAATTGCTATTGTTACATTTTTATTTTTTTCAATATTCAGCTCTTTATATAATACATCATATTCATTTTTTACTTCATTGTATAATTGCTCTAATCCTAGAATTTCTTTTACTTTATGGTCAAACATAGTTCCAGTTTCATCTTCTGTTACTTCTTGGATCCAAACATTTTTTGTAAAAGCAATAAATTCTTTTCTTACTTTTTTCATTTTTGTTGGATGTTTAAATTCCAAGCTTAATTTTTTTAAATAAATTTTCTTATATAATTCAAATATATAAGTATATAAATATTGTTGTTCAAATTCATTTGGTAAAATCGTATAATTATTAATATCTGTTGATGATGAGAACAAGGTTACACCATATTTTGTAATTCCCATTTTTGTATATTTCCATTTTGACAATGTTAAAATGTCTTTTTCTTGTAAACTAGCAGAATTGTCAGCAGGTAGAAATCTAACAAATTTTACAAAATTATTTTCAATATTTTCAAATGGATTATCTATGTTCCATCCTGATTGATCTATACAAACATAGGAATATGTTAAAAATCGTTCTGTATTGATATCTAACTTGATTGCTTCTACATTAGAACCTGTAATGCCTTTTATAAAATCTGTAAGCTTATCAATACTTGCAAAACTATCTGTTTGTATATTAATTTTATCATAATTATTTAAAGTTCTATTGTCTTGTTTGATATCTCTAAATTTATAGTTAAAGTTTAAGACATCTGAAAAAGTAGGATTATCTTCTATATTTGTTTTCATACACAAAAAGCAAATTCCGGTTTCAAAACAAATAATTTCTATTTTTCGTATTTTAAAGAAGATACCTTTTCCATCTCCTGCTTTTCCTTGAATATCATTTTTTATTGTATATTCAAATATGCTACAAGGATATTTTGAAAGTACGGCTGCTTGTGTTTCTATTGGCATTTCTTTAAATTTCGTATATTTTGCATTTGTAAAGCTAAAACTTGAAAAAAGAAAATCTCTCATTTTTGGTGTAAAATGTTTATATAATCTTAAATCTTTTTCTTTTTCAAATCTTTTTAATTTACAATTTTTATCTTTTAATAATCTCAATATATATTTTTGATATTTCTTTTGTTTAACGACAAAAGGATGTATAAAATATGAGTATTGATAGTTTATCTTTAGTTCCATGTTTATCACCTTTTTTACTAAAATTACTTCTTTTTTTATGTTCTATGTTATCACTTTATAAATTTAGTGTTCAAATTTTGAATGTTCAAATGAAATGGAAATTAGCTTCTTTTAGAAAATGTTTACTCTTGATTGTAATAATTCATATTTAAATCTTTTCCTAGATGCCATTTTCCAATAAAGTCAATAACGAAATAATCATCTAAATTGTATGTAGGTTCTTGTACCACTTCCCCCTTATTGTTAATGGCCCCCCATTTTCCATCTTTTTTGACTGCTGCAAATCCATATTCATTTTGTTCTGTTGCATCATCATACATATATTCTACCACAACATTTCCATCTTTGTCTACAAATCCATAAAGATTATCTTTTTTGTCTAAATACAATGTATTATTACTTAAAATTTCTGTTTCATTTTTTTCTTCAAATCTAAAATTATAATATTTATATTCATCACCTTGTCTTAATTCAAAATATCCTTTATCTGCATTTATCTCAATCAAAATTCCAGTTTGTTGTACGTCAAAATTAGTGTTTAAGATATTACTATTAAAATTCTCATCTTCTGCTACATAAATATCTCCTGTTTCATTATATGTAATAGATTGATATTGGAATGGTACTTTCTCATTATTTTCAATATCCACAATACCTTGTTTTTCCCCTTTGGTTGCAATAAAGATATTTGCTTTTGCTTCTACTAAATTATCATATTGTGCTTCTATCAAAACTTCTCCAGTTAAGTTCATAACACCATATTTTCCATTTGAGATATAAATAACACCTTGATCTTTTGTTTTTAAGATAGCTGCTATTTGTTCAAATCCTTGTGTTAAAACATCTTCTCCATTATTATTAATTACTTTTTGTTTTCCATCTTGTGTTACGACATATAAATTATTTCCGTATATTTTTTCAATTTCTTGATATTGATTTTGTAAAACCACTTTTTTAGAAGAATCTACAATTCCATATAAACCTGCATCATCTTTTACGATATAACCATCTCTATTGGTCTTTCCTAAGTTTGTAATTTCTGCATAATTGGTATCTAAAATGATTCTTCCTTCTCTATCTGCTACACCATATTTTCCATTTTTTTGAATTAGTAACGCGTTTTCTACACCTGGTATTACATCTATACTATCATATTCTGTATTTAATACAGTTTTTCCTTCAAAATTGATTGTTCCCCATTTCCCGTCTTTTTGCACTTTTAATACATTATCTTCATACCATAAATTGTTATTTTTATCATGATTACTGATGGCTTCTATTTTACTATAGTCTGTAAAAATTTCTTCATTTTTACTGTTTAAGGCTTTTGTAGAATATTCTCCTGTGTCGAAATCCACATCATATGTACAAAGAAAGATGTCTGTCTTATTATCTGGGATAATCATCATTTCTTCATAAGAAGGTTCTATAACAGTATTACCATTTTCGTCTATGACACCCCATTTATTATTTTTATATGCCGCAAAATAGGTTTTACTCGTAATTTCTCCTCTAGTACTTTCTTTTTGAAAAATGCCTTTTATAATAAATACAGACATAATGATGACAATAATTGCTAAAATCACTGCAAAGACTTTTTTCTTATTTAACTTTCGTTCCTCATATCTTTTTCCTCTACTCAAAATACTTGCCTCCTTTTTTAGTGAATATCATTTTACATATCTTTTTCCATAAATTTACACACAATGACAGTCATATCATCTTTGGTTTTTCCGAAATTATTATCAATTGCTTCATTTAATACAATATCTGCTATTTTTTTTGTGTTTTTTGTTTCTATATCTTCTAACAAATATTTAATCCATAATTCCTTGTTTTTATATTCTATGTTAGAATCCAATATACCATCTGTACACATAAGTATCATTTGTTCATTTTGTATATCTGTATCAAATACTTGTATATTATCTTGATTAATCATTCCTGCTGGAAGTGAATTTGATTTTATAATCTGTACTTTTTTATTTTTCTTTATGTATGTTGGACAAGCTCCACTTTTTATAAATTCAATGGTTCCTTTATATAAGTCTATAATGGCAATATCTAATGTAGCAAAAATCTCCTCATTTTTGCTAATTAAAGTAGATGTAATTAATTCAATCGAACTATCTTTATCAAATCCTGATTGTAATAAGTTTTGTAACATAGCTAATGCTTGCATACTACTTTCATTTGCCTTTCTTCCTGTTCCTATTCCATCACTTAAAGCAATGACATATTTTCCATCTTTTAATCTTGTATTGATAAAATTATCTCCTGAAACTTCACTTTGATTTTTACTAGAGTCTGCTGTTGCAAATCCAATGACATATTTGTCATCAGAAATATATATTAAGTCTGTTTCCGTAGAGTTTTCATCATTTAAAATCATCTTTTCTTTTAAAATTTTTGTCAATATATTTTCTATGACACGATTATCTGCTATTTCTTCAAGTAATATGTGAATCATATATCTATCTTTTTTATGAATAGCTACTTCTTTTACTTTTATTTCTTTTTGTTTTAATAACTCAATAATTTCAATTTCTTGTTTTGTATAATTCTCCTCTTTAACTGTGTCTTTTTGGATATCTTTAGCAATTCCAGATATGACTTTTGAAACACCTCTTAGCTGTGTTTCCATATTTTTCTTACTTTCTTCTAGTTTTCTTTTCCAAACAAAATTATTTTTACTTACTTTATATGAAATGTTTAATATTCTTAAAATCTGTAATATATTTTCTTCTAAATAACTACTGACTTCTTTGTCATCAAATCCTATTATATAACTATTACAATCTGCAAAAATTTTTAATAAATCTTGTCTTTCAATTTCTTGTTTTTCTAATAACAAGTTAAAAATTTCATCTATAATCTTTCCATTTACATTAGCAATATCTTCATATAGTAAATTGTCTTTATATGGTTCTAGATTATTTAATAATTCATCAATAAATATTTGCTTATTTTCCTCTTTTTCTTCAATAGAATATTCTTTTTTCGTGTCTTTTGCATAAGCATTTGCCATTTTTTTAATGGTCTCTGATACATTATTTAATTTTTCAACTGTTTCTTTTTCTCTTGTTAAAGTTCTTTCTCTTGATATTGGTAAAAACTTTGAGCCACCCACAAATTCTTCTATATCAATTTGAATATTTTGAGGTATTGCTAATAAAATAATAGATGCTAATAAAATTTCTTTAAAATAGATTAATTCCACCGTATATCCATTTGATGCATATGCCAATATTACATTTCCTATACAAAATCCAACAATGACACCTATTTTTCCAAAACGATTTAATAAGCCGGCTACCATACCAGAAATTGCATAAGCTGCTATGATGATAGGTTCTCCTCCTGTAATAATTCCAAGTGTAACACCAATCGTTACTCCTGAAGTAGCACCTACTAATATTCCATTTTTCCAACCTAAAACTAGCACAATCAATATGCTAAGTATATTTCTGATTGAAAATCCCAAAATAGATATGTCTGAAAAAGCACTTACGGCTATCGCTAATAGAAGGCTTGTCCCAATGACTTCTTCAATGGAAAATGCCTTTTTTTCTCCTAAATTTTCAATTACAGAGATAGAGTTTGCAAATATTTTATAAAATGCAATTGCAATAATAGTATATGTAATACTTAATAATATATCATAAAATGTTAGTGTAGAAAATAATGCTTTTATTATTTGAATAATAAAAACACCAACAAAAATGTTTTTACCTACTTTGATTTTTTCATTTTTTTCTTCTTCGTTATATTTTGGCTTTAGGATGAATAAACTGATAAAAAATATGAGACCTGTTAAAAAATACTCTAATCCCCCTGCTACACCAAATTTAATAACATTTCCAATAAAAGATGCCACAATTATCCCTAAAAGTGGAATAGAAGATGAAAAGCAAGCTCCTAATATACTAATACTAAATAATGAAAAATCTCCTCCTATTCCAACTAATGACAACATAAAAGCTAAGACATACATAATAATATTATTTGGTTTGATAATTTCTGACCATTTATTAACTGTTTCCTTTTTTCTATCTTGTATTGTATATTCATTTATATTTTGAAACATATTCACATACCACCTTTACCTAATATATACGCTATATTTTACTACTTGTCTTTCGTGGTTTTTGTCTTTTTTAGTAAGTGATTACTAATAACTTTTTTACAGAATATACTGTTTTTTTATCATTTATTTTCTTATATTCTTTTTTTGTTTTTTTTATGCTTTTTATTTTATTACAGAATGTCAAAAAAAGCAATATCATCACTTCAATTCCATACAAAAAAAGTTACAGCTCAGACCTTCCCCTCTAAGTGGAATGATAGGTTATATTTTTAAGTGTTCGAATGCGACTGGAATCGTTTTAGAAATTCTTATATCTAAGTCGTAAAGGGTCCTGTTTCCGGGTATTGTTACGATTTAGATATTAGAATTTCTTAAACGGGAATTGGAAGATAGCCGAGAACCTTAAAAATATAACCTATCATTCCACTTAGAGGGGAAGGCCTGAATAGTAACAAAAAAATCACCCCTATTTAGGAATGATTTTTTTATTCAATTTTGAATTTTATAATACTTTCTTTTTGATAATTACGACACCTATTCCAATGATGATTAATAAACCAATTCCAAGTCCTCCATATAATAAATATTGTCTATTTTCACCAGTTGGTGCTGTTATGGTTACAGATACATTTCCATCATCTGACTCATCTATCGTGTTTGTTGTTGGATCATAATTTCCTGGTACTGAATTATATAGTGGTCTACTTGATAATTTTATGATCTCTACATCATTTTCATATGTTAAATCATCTGATGATGTTGATAATTGTTTTGATACGACTAATGTTGTATCTACTACTTTTGTACCTGGTGCCTGAGTTGCAAATGCTGCATTATTATCTAAGTGAACAATATTTTGAAGTCCTTTTACTTGCTCATATACCTCATCTGAAAGAATAGTTCCTTTATCAGATTCTTGTATTGTCACTTTGTCCCAATGACTCTCTGCATCTTTTTGGAATATCAATTCACTTGGTAAGTAATCATACATATCCTTGACTGTTGCGATTTTGTATACGTCCATTTTATTTGCCGGAATAATTCCGTAAATATAGTAATCTGGATCATTGTAGTCTATCTCACATTTTGTATTATCTACTGATATTTCATAAGTTACTTCCAAAGTTGAACCTTGTATAAACTCATTATCCATTTCAATATATACATCATGATTATCTAACACTCTGACACCTGATAAGTTTTGAGTTCTTGGATCTCCCTTAATAAAGGTTGTTCCATTCGCTAATGTAATTTGTATATTCGCTACTTGTTTATCCACTACTAAATCTTGTCTTGGTCTTTCAATAATACCAAAGTCCATATTATCAAATACAAATACTAGTTGATTATCATATTTACTAATATGTTGCAAATTAATATCATTAACATCATATTCTAATTCAATTTCAAAAGTTGCCGTCTCAGCACTGATTGATGCAAGATTTCTATTTTCTGTAACTGTTTCATAATTAAACTCTTCTTCATCATGTATTCTAGTATCTACAATATCGTTTATTACAGTTCCATCCTCTTTCTTTCCTGAAGTATCTTTGGCATCTGATAATCTTTCTGCATCCGCAAATTTACTTGTTTCTTCTCTATACCAATATGAATTTGGATCTTCTTTCACGCCACCTCTGTAAATAGTAGATTTATAATTATCAACATTTACATTTCCAACTGTATTACCCGCTGGGTCAACAATAACACTATTATTGTCATAAGTAAATCTTAAAAGATAATTTGCATCTGGTATGACTCCAGAGAATGTATAATGTCCTGTTGGATCAGTTGACGTACTTGCTGGAACTGATGATCCATCCTTCTTATATAATTCTGCTACATCCCAATCATTTGAATCTGTACGTCTCATTAATTCTACCGTTACTTTCTCAACAACATTTTCTGGCTCTTCACCATCTGAACCATCTTGATATTTACCATCACCTTTTCTTTCTTTATCATAACCTGATAACTCAAGTAAGTCTTGAAGAGCGCGATCTTCCCAAACAGTTCCCTCTATGATTCTTCCTTCTTTTGGTACAATCTTCAAGGTTGGTGCTTTATCTGTATCATCTTCCATAGTATCTTGTATGCTGATTTTACCGTCTTGTAATTGTATATCCACTGTATCTGGTGCAGAATCTTTATCGATTCCTGCATAAGGTTTTGTAAATTGACTATCCCTATAATATGTAGAATATGAGGTAATTTCTGTTACAGAATCTAATGTGATTTCATTATCATTTAATAGAGAATTGATAGCTTCATTACTTAATTCATATGTAATTGTAAGATATCTTGTTTGTGATGGTTCTATTTGATAATCTGCATATATATCTACTTTCTTCATACTATTTTCGTTATAACTATTATCTGGTTGGTAACTGATTTCTTTTCCATACTCTGTAATAACTCCATCATCGTTTCTTACAAATGTATCATCTCTTACAAGTACATTTTCATATCGCTCATCATAATAATTTGATAAGGTTTTAATAGTACTAGATACATCTGATGACTCATTTCTTAGTGCCACCATGTATGTAATATATACTTGCATACTTTCTTCATGTTGACTATTATATGAAACATCTGATGAATATACTTCTCTTGAATAAGAGTTGTCTATATATTTATTTGCAAATCTTACAGCTGTATCAAATGGATCTCCACCTGCATATTCATCTGGATCATCAAATCTTCTTGCATATTGATATGTATGGGTATAACCATTTAAACTAATTTGCACATTTTCCATATCTTGTACAATTGCCAAATCTGGCATTGCTCTTTCTTCTACTCCTAAATTCAATCCACCAATTTCTACAACTGCTTTTTGTCTAATCATCTCTGGTGTTAAATCTGTACAAAGCGCATTGGTTTCACTTTGTGCTGTTACTGCTTGAAGTGTATATCGTTTATCTGTTTTAGAAATTGGATAAGGTTGTCCTTCATATCCGTATAACACTTCATCTCCATAGTTAACTGCACTTTTATGATCTTTTGAATCATAATTATATTCTATTGGCTCGTCTTCATATGTTACATTTCCATTTGTATCAGAAGATGTATTTTTACTAATTGTTGCATAATTATCATCGTATTCATCTCTTAATGCTGAATCTGTTGCCTTATTCGTATTACCACTATATTTTGTAATGGTATTTCCATTTGATGTGGTTTCTGAATTCTCTGTAAATTTTGAATTGACTTCAATAGATTGATAACTCATTCCATTATACTCGAATTCAATATATGCTCCTACTAAGTCATCTATTTCTAGTTTGATTGCATTTGGATCTTCATCATAATTACCAAATACATATTCACCATTACTATCTGTCATAGTTTGTGCAAGTTCTTTTCCATTAGCATCTTTTAATCTAACAATTACATTTGCTAATTTTTTATCTTCTGTACCCTCATTCCATGTATAATCTTTTGTACTATTTTTTCCATCTGTCTTTTCTTCCCAAGCAAATCCTCTTATTTTGATAAATTTTCTTCTGTTTTTATCAACAATTTTATCAGACTTACTAGTATCATTTTTTGTTGCTGTGTTATTAGTATCCGTAGATTTTTGCTTTGTTACTTCAATTGTAGCAGATATTGATTGATCCACCGTTGAAGTTGTTCCATCACTATTGGTTATCTCCCATGAAATATAATTTGGATCTATATCATAACCGAAATTGTCTCCTACAGATATCTCTTCTACTATATAACTACCAACTAACATATTATATATTTTTATTAATCCTTGTTCATCTGTTACAAATATAGTTGCTTCTTCTGAATTATTGGTGGTTGTCATACTATCAAAATGTATACTTCCTGTTGCTGTTGTAATAGGTGTATCATTTTCCATTCCTACTACATATTCCGCACTATTTACTTTTCTTAGAATTAAACTTAAGTCAGATGTATTAACTGTACCATCGCCATTAACATCTGCGATTTCTAATTGTTCTGCTGTAAGCTCTACTCTCTCATTAACATATCTTAATACCAAATTTAAATCTGCGGTATCTAAATATCCATTACCGTCTACATCACCATTTCCACCAACAAAATCAGTATCATCTTCTGTTGATATATTCTTTCTTATTCTAAAGCTTACGCCTTCTATTTTGGTAGTATCATTATCGGCATCTTTCTTTTCTATTGTCAAATTTCCGGTTTGCTTTTCATTTAATAAGCTATATGTTACAACTTGTCCTGAAGCTAAACTTACTTTTCCACTTTCTAATTGTACATATCCATAATGATCATTTGAAACCTCTGTTATCGTATATGTACCAATTTGTAAGTTGTCTATACGTATTTTTCCATTTGCATCAGTTGTAAATGTTTTATCATATTTGATTGCAGAGTTTTGTACACGTATTTGCACACCTGATAATGTTATATTTGCATCATCTGCATCTTTTTTAATAATTTCTAGTGATGCTTTAAAATCTGTCCATTCTAATGATTTTGTTTTATTCTCAGAAGTAGAAGTTTGTTCATCTTTTTGATAAACAAGTTTATGTGCCTGTACATCTTGTCCTACTTTTTCTCCTGGAAAGTCTGGACATTTATACCAAGGACGTACATATTTTTTCTTGGTTACTGTAGTTGTAACCTTTCTGGTAGCTGAAAGTTTTAATTTTGAAATACCATTTTGTAATTTACTTTGTGCCATTTTTATATAGAATTGCATATTTCCTTTTACAGTAATTGTATTTCCATTACTATCACATGTACTAAATCCTGTAATTTCATTTCCCTTTGAATCATATGCTTTAAAAGTATATGTTCCACTGATTGTACATGAAACACTAAATGGACCTATTATATAATTATTGCCTTGTAACTTTGTACTTACTGTTGTATTTCCCTTTGTTAATTCAAACTTTGTTGTAGATGATGTTGTTGCTTCACTATAAGTGTCATCTCCCTTAACAGTTCCTCCATAACTAAATGTAGCATTGTATGCTTCTGCATCATGGTTCATACACTGTCCATAACCTGTTGGTCCTCCTGTAAATAAGTGTGAGTTTGTTCCATCTTCATTAACAACATATTTAAAATAGTAATCCTTTTCATAATAATAGGCGTCTACTATTTGTTGTGAAAAAATGATTGTGCCAAATACAAGTACAAATGCGATTGTCCTGCTAATTTTTAAAATTTTACGAATATCAATATGCTTTTTCTTAATAATGATATAGCATATGATTGTCATAACAACTAATAATCCAATAGCAATAGAAATATATACAACAGCACCTGTACCAACTGTAATAATTAAATCTGCTGTACTATAATCATCTTCTGAATTTGCTCCATTTCCTGGTGTTGAATCTGTATCCATTGTTCCTTGGTTATTACTAATACTTCCTATTTCTGCTGCATTTGTAAATGTACCTGTTGAATTTTGTGTCATTTCTTTTGTCAATACTAAGGTTAATTCTACATTCTCTCCAGGTTGAATTTCTCTATTTGCAATACTTAAATTTACTAATTTTCCTGATCCACTAAGTGCCCAGTTTGTATTTAATTCTGATGAAAAATCTAATCCATCTGGCAAATAATCAATTACTTGTGTTATATTTCCAGCTAATTCTCCTTCATTTGTGACAACAATTTTATATTCAACGATAACAGTTGCCCCATCTATTTGTTTTGAGTGTATTTCTGCTTTAGCTAATTTTTCATTATCATATTTTTCTTCTTTAACAACTCCATTATTTGTTCTGACAGTTACTTTATTAATATATTTATCTAATTTAAAATCACATATTTTTCTTTCTATTAAACCTATATCTATATTTGCCATATCTGAATTCAATGTAATGACATCTGTTACACCTACTGTTACTTGATTTCCATCTAGTGTAATCAAACTATCCATCGCATCAGAATTCAAATTTTTATTTACCCCACTTGCTTGATATTGTGTAACTATATAGTCATTTGTATTATATCTAAATATAACAATATAATTTCCTTGCTCTAATCCTGAAAATGTATATGCTCCGCTATTATTCGTTCTTACAGTTGATTTTACTGTGTTAGCATTGTTTGTATCTATCAACATAACCTCTATTTGTGATAGCAATCCTTCATCTGTTTGTCTTTCACCATCTCCATTTTGATCATTCCATGCTAATCCTGATATGCTATATCTGCTATTTGGATCATTTACATCTCCTGGATTATCTGGGTTGTCTGGATTATCTGGTGTATTTGGATTATTTGGATTATTTGGATTATTTGGATTATCTGGATTGTCCGGGTTATCTGGATTATCATTTATTTGGTCATAATTATATGGCAAAATGGTATGTGTTACTGTATTTGAAGTCTTAGCTTCTATATTGTCTCCTGATACTGTCATAGTATTATTAATCGTTGTTTTTTCATAAACATGCCCTGCTGTTCCAGTAATTGTAACCGTTGATGTTTCTCCACTTGGAATTAAGATAAATTCGTCTATACTAGGTAATCTCTCTCCATTATCATCTGTGCTTATACCACCAATTTCTTTTGTTACTGTATCTTCAGAAACAATTTGTAAATCATCATCTACTTTCCATGTATTATATGAAATACTTGTTGCATTAAAATCATCTGGTAAAAAGTCTGTTATTTCCACAATAATATAATCTGCTTGATCATAATTAACATTTTTTCCACCAACATTTTTAATTTCTACTTCATAATTAATTTCTTCTCCATATCTTACTTCTTCACCTTCATTAGGTGATGTCATAGAAATCGTAACATTTTCATATTGTACCATAATTCTATTTTGATTAGATGTATATGTATTATCTGTTATAACTTCTGCAAAAGCTGTAAGTTCTGCCGCACCTTTTCCATCTTCTTTGTTAACATCTGTTTGATAAATATACCCTTGGAATGAATAACTGCCATTTGAATTTAAAGTTGTCGTTATCACATTATCTTCTGAAATGTCCATATCTAAGTCAATTTTACCACCATCATAAACAACACAATCTAATTCAAATTCTTTTGGTAAATAGATTTTTACAGGTACTTGTTTTTCCTCTGAAGAACTTAAATTAACCCCATAATTCCATCCACTTAGTCCTCTGTAATCTTTGCTAGAAGTTAAAAATACTTGAACATCTGCTTTTTTTATGGTATTTGTCATTTCCCAATTTTTGGCTTGCTGATTATCTACATTGACACGAATATCTGTCATTACTTGCTTTTCTTCTTCACCTGTCAAATTGTTTGCCTGCACTTCATAAAATACAGTCTTACTTTCACCTGATTTTATTGTTCCTAAATCTATTTGTTTTTCTCTTAAATCTACATCAAAATTGTATTTATATTCTGAACGGAAACTTTCATAATCTGTCTCCAATTCACCATATTTCAAACCTTCTGGGATTGTTGCATTAATATTTACATTCGCTAAATCTTTATCTGTTGTATTGGTTACTGTAATGTTATATTTAATATATTCCCCTTCATATATTATGCCTCCATCATTTATTTCTCTATTTCCTTTTAATGGTATAACTTCTAGATTTAATCCTTCCATATCTTCTGTACTTATATTGTTACTAGAATATGGAACAATGACTTCATTTTTCTCTTCTTCAACAGGTTCTATATTTTGATAACTCTTAATTTGAATTTCTTTACTAGATGTATTTTCTTCTGTTCTTCCATCTAATGTCCATCCATTGGTATAAGTTAAGTTAATATTTTCACTTGAATCTTTTATTTCATTCTTTAATATAACAATTGCTTTTATTTCTATAGTGGTTGTTAACCCTAAATTGTTTTCATTATATTGACTTTGTATTCCTTCTAAGTTTGCTACTATATTTATATTTCCATTTTCACTCACTTCTGTATATGGTTCATTTAATGTCAATCCATTTGCATACATAATAGAACTTTCTGTAAGGATTACTTTTTCTACTTGATTAGGAAGCTCTACTTTAATTGTTGGATTTTTAAACATATTATCTGTATTACTATTTGCTTGCAATTTAACCTTAAAGGTCACTTCATTTTGTTGTTCATTTGTTAATTCTTGTGTATCTAAATCTAAACTTACATTTGTTTGTGCATCTTTTATTTCTACAACATTTTCATCTACTACTTTATAACTTTCTGTTTCGATGATTTGTGTTTCTTCAGTTGTATTTTCTGTTGCTTCTTCTGACTCACTTAAAGCTTCCTCTTCTTTTAACCCAATTATATTGGTTGTTGTTTTTATTTTCACATTTTCAAGGTTTTGCATTGTATTCTTGATTTCTTTTGTATTCTCAATATATAATGTACCTTCATTTATAACATTACTTGTTTTTATAACTATATTTTCTATTTCATTTGTATATGTAATCGTAAATGTCCCGTCTTCTGCAAATTCTGTATTTTTATCAACTGTTGCAAGAACATTTCCATCAACATCTAAGATCTCAACAATACCTTCTTCTCCTAAAATTTCTGTTATATTTTCTTTGCTCAATTTTGTACTTTTATAAACTAATTGATGTTGATTACCTAAATCTCTTACAATTTCTTCATCATTTGTTTTTACAAAAGTATTTCCTTCTACAATTTCAAGTTTTTGCTGTGCTTCTTTTTTACTTATATTTATTTTTTCACTTTCTGTATATTGTGTATTATATTCTGTTCCATTAATTATATTTGATTTAATATATCCATTATAAATATCTTCTGTATCATAACTGATAGAAGTTAAGTCTCCTATATTTTCAGTTACTGTTCTTTTTAATTCTCCTTCACCATAAGTTTCTCTGTTGTCGTCAGTATATAATTTTGTTCTTGAAGAAATTTTTAAATCTATTTCTCTTTCTGGTTGTTCTTCTGTATATGTATCATAATAACTAATAACTGTATAATCATCTCTACTATCATTATTTGGTATTTGACTTGATATCAAATTACCATTTTCATCCTGATTATATATTTTAATTGTTACAATACCTGTTTCAGGATCATATAGTACCCTATGACTATCTTTAGCGTTTGCATTTGTTGTTTCTGTATTATTTACAAGTACTTTTACATAATATGGATATTTGCCATCTATTTGTGGCATATTTACAATAACTTCATTTTCTTTGATAGGGAAAAGTTCAGAATTTTCTTCATAATGAATTCCTGTTCTTAGATGATATTGTACTAATGTCCCTTTATCATAATCAGAAATCTTATAATTTATATACTTCTCCATTGCTCCTTCTATGATTGGCTTTACATAAGTTGTTTTTTCTTCTTCAGCATTAACCATTTGTATGGTAAGCAAAAAAACATTTAACATTGCCAATATCACAATCATGATTATCATAATTTTTTTTCTCAAATGTGTCTCTTTCATATTTTCCCCTCCAAATAACTATTATTCTTAGTATACAGTACACTTTATTTTTTACAAATTCAAGGATAAAATTTTCCATTTTTTTTTCCGTTTAGTCTTCTCTTTTAGGGATGCTTTATTTAAGCTTTTCATATGATTTATATGTTATTTTGTTTACATTTTTATTACATTTTGTAATTTTAAATTTCGATTTTTGGATAAACTTTGATTTGCGTAAGGTTTTTTGTCTATTTTTGCCCATACTTTTGGTTTCAAAAAAAAATATGAGATTGAATTTTCAATCTCATATTTTCTTTATATATGACTATTTGTTAAGAACTTTCTTTCTAATAAAGACGATTCCTACACCTATGATAACAAATGCTGTTATAGTAACTGTTATTGGTATAATATAATTTAAGTTTTCACCAGTATTAGGTGTAATAATCACAATTTCTGCCATATCATCATCAGATTCAACCTGTGGTCCTGTACCTGGTACATAGTTACCTGGTATGAATGTTAAAGTTCCTCCTCCAGGTTTATCTACTTTAACAATTTCTGTTTCGTTTTCTAATTCTATATCTTGTGAAGCATTTAATAGTTTAGATACATTTAACATTACTGTTGCATTTTGTGTTGGTTCCAAATGATGTCCTGCCAAAGCTTCTGTATATAGTATTGTTCTATTATCAATTGAGTCTGAAGTTTTTACAGTTTCTGCTAATTGAATTCTAGAATCATCTTTTTGTATTACTTCCCAATCTGGATTACTTGTTGCATCAAACATCCAATCTGTATCTAAGTAATCCACAATTGCTGATGGTGTAATCGTTACCACATCTCCTTCAATCATTCCGTACTTATAGTAATTTTCTGACATATATTCTAACTCACTATTGTTATCCACTCTGATTTCATATCCTATTTGAAGTGTTGATCCTTCTAGTAATTCGTTATCCATTTCAAGCCTTACCATTCCATTTTTAGGAATTGAACTATCTGATGGTGGTAAATATGTTACACTAGAAGTTTGTCCTTCTAATTTTCCATCTTCTGTGATTTCTAAGTCTACTAGAGTTGTTCCATTTGCTAAAGTAACCTCCATTGTTTTTACTCTTTTATTTAGTCCTAATGCTTGTCTTGCTCTTTCTACAATACCAAAGTCTACATTTTCAATTCTATATACATATCTGTCTCCACTTGATGCTGTATAAGTTGTATCATATTCTACTCCAATTCCCATGGTTGGTGTTGTAGAATCCATCTGATGAATTGTTGGTTCAGTTCTATTTGTAATCGTCTTCATTTCATCATCAATTTGTTGTCTTGAGCCTTTTGGAGCTGTTTGTGGTTCACTATAATTATCTACAGCATCTGTCCATCTTGTTCCTACATCTGTCTTATACCATTCTTTATTAGCCATATTGGCATCATATCTGTCTTTATTATATACCGTTCCTTTATATTTTTGTACAGTATATGTTTCATCTCCCCAAGTATAGGTTAATGTATAATCTCCTGGTATGAAATCTGAGATATAGAAATCTCCATTTTCATCTGTCGTTGCTGTATATACTAATCCTGTTCCTGTATTTTCTGTTAAAGTTACTTCTACTCCTGGTATTCCTGTTTCTCCTTCTTCATATTGTCCACTACCTTGTCTGATTTGTCCTGTTAACAATTCTCCTGAAGTAGAATCTAAGAATACTTTACCTGTCATCTCTCTTGCATCTGCCACTTCTAGTTTTAATGATGGACTTGCGTCTGTATCATCTTCATAAGTTGATATATCTCCTGGAATTGCATTTCCTGGATTAGAATCTACATCTATACCAGCATATACACTTCCATTTCCATCAAATGTTGAATATGAATTAATTTCTACTACATTATCTAATGTTTCGCCATCATTTAAAATCTCAATAACAGCTTCTCTACTTAATTCAAATTGTACATAGAATTCATTTTGTTTTCCAGTTTCTATTCTTGAATTTGTGTAAATAATTGCTTTTGTATATTCATTGTTATATGCTTCTTGCTCAAATTCAATATTTCCTGTAATCATTCCTTCTTGATTAATACCAGTACCTGCTGCTACGATGCTATATCGACTATCAAAGTAATCTACTAAATTATTGACTTGTGTAATTAAGTTACTTGTTTCGTTTCTTACTGCAATTCTATATGTGATATATACTTTTAATTCTCTACTACTATCTTCTTCATTTTGATATTCATAATCTGCTTTATAAATAGCTCTTGTATATGAATTATCTATATATTTACTAGCAAATTTGACACCAACATTGAATGCTGTATCACTATAATCTCCATCTGCCTCTTGTGCTTCTAGATTTTCAAATCTTTGTGCATATTCATATATATGTTGATATCCATTAATAGCAAGTCTTACATTTTGCATATCTTTAATTAATGCTAAATCAGGTTGTTCTCTTTCATATAATCCTAAATTGATATATGGGATTTCTTCCATTCCATATTCAAATTGGTCTTTTATGCTATAATCTGTTTCATCTGTATTTGCAGTGATTGGATATTGTCCAACTGGTAAACCTTCATTAATGAAAGTTGATTTATGTTGTTCACTATCTTTTTGATAGTTTAATTCATGTGCTACATTTCCATTTTCGTCTAGAGCAACACCTGTTGTTTCAGAAGCCCCCTCAATTGTGCTAAATCCTTTATTAAATTCATCTCTTACCCCAGGGTTTTCTGCTGCTTTAGAGCCAGTATCTTGGTCAATATGTGGTGTTACATTTGTATAAGTTATTCCATCATATTCAAATTCAATATAGTAATTTGCTAAGTTATCAATTCTAACATCTACAAATTGATAATATCTAATAATGTTATCTCCTAATTTAATTTCTTTTGTCAATGCATAGAAATCTTCTCCATTATCATTTTTTACCACTTGACCTGTTCTTCTATCAATTAACCTTACAATAACACCTTCTAATAACTGATCTTCTGTATCTTGGTAAGTATCTGTACTCGTCTTGTATAAATCATTTCTGTAACTTTCCTTACCATTTTGCTTATCTAGCCATACATATCCAGAAAGTTTTACATAAATTTGTTTGTTCTCAATCACAAATTCTTCTGTTTTATCAACTACAACATTATGTTCTACTCCTCCTGAAATCATTTCATAACCATAATTTGGATTTTGTGTTTCATATGCTACATAAGTTCCTACAATTAAGTTTTTAATTAAAATTTCTCCATTTGCATTTGTTACAAATTCTGTTGCTTGATTTTCATTTACATATGTAATATTTCCCTTTGCATCTTGATGAACATATAATCCTGTTTGTTTATTTTGAATTTTAAATCCAACACCTTGTAATCGAACTTCGTGATTGTCTTTATTAACTTTAATAACTTTTAAATGTCCTAATAATGGAATATCATAATCAAATGATGTATCATAGTTATATGGTGCTTCACTTGGTTCTCTGGCAATTAAGTTTTGATATCTAGCTCCACTTTGTGATTCCAAAAACCAAATCGTTACACTTTTTACTGTTGTACTACCATTTGCCGTGATACTAGTAATTTTACTAACCCCACTATTACTTGGTATAGATATATAGAAATCTTTTCCTGACACTATTTTTTCTACCCCAAATGTATTTGCTGTTAATCCTTTGTATGCACTAAAAGTAATTCCACTGATTGCTTTTCCATTTTGGTCTTTTACTACAACATTTTTCAAGCTTCCTGCAAAACTCCAGTTGAATGGACCGATTTTAATATAATTTCCATCTGATTGTATAGAAATAGCTTTTTTATTTGTGTTATCTACTAATTCTGTACTTGTATTTCCAAAATCTTTTGCATATTCTGTAGCTTGATCTTCCAAGCTTGTATGTGTACCATGCACATCATTTACAAATCCTTGATATAGTCCTGCATGATTTTTTCCAACTTTACTCATCCATGTATACATAGTATTCCAAATTGCATTCTGTACTGGACTACTTTGTTTACTACTTCCACTATCTTTTGATGATAATATATAGGCAAGTTTTGCATTTTCACTATTTGTAATTGTTTTTCCTGTATGATCTGTTGATTGATTTCCTACAATTTTTACTTCAGAAATTACCTTATAAGTTACTTTCCAACTTCTTAATGATTGATGGTGTTCAACACAAAACAAATTACTATCACTTATATAGTCTGAATAATTAATTCTTGTAGTTCCACCTACAGTATAGGCTTGTACAATCGTTACATATGTTAATACAGCCATCACAAAAACGATAATTCCAACTATTAGCTGTTTTATTTTACTCATTTTTCCCCCTCCTTTCTATTCTTTTTCCTTCAAATTTTTTCTTTTTGCAATAATACCTGCTACAACTCCTGCTAATACAATAATTGCTATTGTCATTCCAATTGTCATATATATAACACCACCTGTTCTAACACTAACAATTACATCTGCTGAGCCTAAATCATTTTCTCCACTTGCATTATTTCCTGGTGTTGAGTTTGAATCTTCTAATCCTAAATCATTATATGCCTCATAAATTTCTGCATTATTTCTTGTAACTAAGTTATCTTCTCCCATTGTTTTGGTTAAAGTTAAAGTTACCGTTTTTGATTCTCCTGGATTAATGACTTCATTTCCTATTGCTGTTGTATACAATGCATTTCCTTTTTCATACCAATCTTTATTTAATTCTGAGCTGAACTCTAAGTCATTTGGTAGATAATCTACTATATTTCTAACATATCCTGCTACTTCTCCAACATTTGTTACAATAATATTGTATTCAATAATAATGTTTGAACCTTGCATTTGTTTTGCATCTAACTCTATTTTTGCTGTTGTTGCATTATTATATTCTCTTGTTGTTGTTCCTGCAGAATTTTGGACTAATATTCTATTGACATATTTGTCTAATTTTAAATCAAAGTTTTGTAATTGTATTAATCCAATATTTACATTTGATATGTTGGTTCCATCTATTGTAAGAATATCTGTTGATGCAACCTCTTGTCTTGTATTTTCTATTAATATTTCATTTAATCTTACATCAGAATTTTCTGCTTCGCTAATTCCTTCTGCTTTATATTTTGTTAATGAATATTGTCCTTCATCATAACTAAATATAGCAATATATTCTCCATTTGCAATATTATCAAGAACATACATTCCATTATTATTTGTTGCTGCTTCTAATACTTTTCCACTTGTATCTTTTACAAATTGATTTGTATTAACATTTAATAATCTGACAGTTATATTTGATAATGTTTGTTCATTGTCATCTTTTTTACCATCATGGTTTTCATCAAACCATGCTAAACCACTAATTAATTGTTCTCCATTTGCTATATTTCCACCTTGCACATCATCATTTATATTTGGATTATTATCATCTTCATTTGGTTGATTTTCATCTATCATATCTGCTTCTATGATGTGATTTAAATCAGATGTGGTTGCAATTTCTTCACCATATACACTTGCGATTGCTCTATTGGTGATTGTTTCTGCATCTGTTCTGTTAGCAGAATAATTAACAACGGTTTCTATCACAATGTTCATTTCTCCATTTGCTGGTATTTCATTGCTAATTTCAATATGATTTGTTGTAAAGTTTTCTTCTTCTCCATTTACAGTTACACGATTAATTGTTAATTGAGAAGGAATTTCATCTGTTATAACTAATCCACGTGTTATAGATGTACTTGCATTTTTTACATTGATTGTATATGTAATATTATCTCCAGATTTGACATATTCACTTTCTGTATTTGAATCCATAGTCATATCAATATCAAAACTATTTACTTTATCTTCCCATAGATTTGATCTATAATCTTTTTGTCCATCTGATGCAATTACTGAGAAATCAATTGTATCTACTGTGTTTGGCATTGTGTTAATCACCATATCATAACTTAATATTTTAGATTCCCCTGGTGCTAATGTTCCTATATTGATTTCATCACTATATTCGATAATTTCTGTTGTTACATTATCTTCAGCTGTATCTGTATTGGCTTCCTCTTCACTTACTGCAGGTATTTCATCTGATGATATAACATATAATTCATCATCTGGAACTTCGTTTTCACTTGCTCCTGTTATTAAAGCCAATCTTGAAACTTCTAAGTTTTCTGATTTATTTGTTTTTACTGTCACATTATTTAATGTTTCAGATGAAATATTTTTAATGATTCCATAATATGCAACTGTTCCTGCTTCATATAAATCTACTTTTCTATCTGTTACTCTTTTTGCCATTACTCTTAGGTTTCCACTTTCTGATAAAACCTTTGATTCATTTGTTTCTTGCACTACATCTGAGAAACTTACCTCTGCTGTATTTGTAAGTGATGTACCATTTGCTAAGTTTGAACTAAGCATTACTTCATATTCTACATATGTAATATCTCCAACTGGTAAAGATTCAATTGTTGTTTCGTAATGATCTGTATCTATTCCTTTGTAGTAAGAAGCTCCTGTATATTCATAATTATCAACTGGTTCTACTAAGATGGTTCCATCTGGTATCATTCCTTTTACAGTAATGTTTTTCACATCTTCTGAACCTGTATTAGATACTTGTATTCTATACTTAATCACTTCTCCATTTTTTACTGTACTTGTATTGGTTAATTCTGCTCCTGCTACTGTTGCTGTTAAATTCGTTTCTATCTTTGGTCCAACTCCTGTTTCCATTGAAATATCTGTTGCTTTTACTGTATTTTCACTTCTTGCTTGTCCTTTTGTATAATTTACTTCATATCCTTCTGTTGCTGTTTGATTATATTCTAGATTTTCTGGTACTTCTATTGTATATGAACCACTAACAGATGTTCTAGAATCAATATTGTCCATAGCAACTAAATATTTCTTTACTGCAGTTGGATTTGTAATACTTTCTGTCCATCCATTTTCAGCGTTTTCTATATCTGTTGTTGCATCTTCATTTTCTGTATAATATACTGTTCCATTTTCCACATTAACTCCATCAACAACTGCTATATCTATATTGTTTTCTTCTGTTCTTGTTGGGAAAGTTCCTAACATATATACATTGTCAACATTTTCTTCATTATTATTAATGATTTCAAAATTAACTTCCATTTGTGTAGCATCTGTTCCTCTTTGTAAGCTAACACTTGTTGTTTCTTCTTCTCCGATCGTTTCGACATCTAATGCTTCTATACTATTAATAACGGTTACATCTTTTGGAGCTACAACTTCTATTTCTTGAGAAATTCTACCAATCTCCTCATTATTGGCATAAGCATTTGCTTTTTCATTTGTATATGTTACATTGATTGACTCAGGTTTTGCAATTGATGTTTTATTAACATTAACTGTTGCATCAATAATGACATTTGCACCTTCTACAGATTGTGCTTTATATGCTGTTTGTTCTCCTTGCATTTGAATTGTGATATATCTTCCATCAGCTGTATAATTTGCAATTGTTAATTCATCTTCATATAACATATTGATACTATTAATTTGCACACTTTCAACTTGCTCTGGTAATTCAATTGTAAAAGTTGGATTTTTATATAAATCTTTTGATTCTTCATCTGTTTTTAAAATTAATTTCATTTCAATATCATTTGCTACAATGGTTGATAACGTATTTCTACTAATTTCTAATCTTGCTTCTGTTGTTGTTTCATTAAGTGCCATTGTCATTTCTGTTTCAGCTTCTATACCAGTTGTATAGGTTTGTCCTTTTATAGCTAATTCTGTTTCACTATAATTGTTATATCCATATACCACTCTAGTTGCAATGCTATTTGCTGATTTTATAACATTGATATCTGATTTGCTTATTGTTTTTGTATGTGTAAAGGTGATACTTTCTTCTGCAATTGGGGTAGAAGTCCTTATTTCTATTGCTTTTGGTTCTCTACCTGTATAATCCATTACAATATTTCCATTATCATCTACTTCTGTATCACTTGTTATTGTTGCTAGTAATTCATGATTCTCATTGTAAATTTCAATTTTTCCATCTTTTCCAAATATTGTATCAAAATCTTTTTTAGAAATAGTTGTTTTATTATAATAGATATTACTATCTGCTTCTCCATCAGCAAATATATATCTACTTGCTTCTTCTCTTATAGATATGTATTCTTCTATATTTGCTAAGTTAACATTTAATACAGTTTGACTAGTATATTGTTTATCTATACCTGAATATAATTTTCCTTTATATATACTGTCTTCTGCATTATTAGCGGTTACTTTTATTGTTGAATCGATTTCTTCATTAGATAATGTAACTGTCCCAACATTTGAGGTTAATACTTTATCATTTTGTAAAGTAACACTTTCTTCTGAAGTAATTTCTATATTATCTAATTCCACATCTGCATCATAAATATATGTCAAAACAACATTTTCTTCTCCTTGTTTTCTCCATAGAATATCATTATTTTGTGTTGGTTCATTTTTCAATGTTATTTCCACATATCCATTCTCATATTTATAATCAAATGCTGACATTGTGTTTAGATAAACATCTTTTATCACTTCTGGTGATTTTTTGTCAATTTCTGGTACATTTACTTTTGCATAAATTTCTTTCATTGGGAAATTATTGTCATTTAATCCCATATGCAATGACAATTGTACAACTCGTTTATCTTCACCAGATATTTTAATTAATTTGTTTGTAATAACTTCTATATCATTTTTTACATTGTCATTTGAATTAGACTCTACTAGTTTCATATTGACCATTCTTGTAGCTTTAATGTCTATGTCTTTTTCTGTATTATCTCTATAAATACCTGTTAATATTAATTCACTTTGACAATCAAGCATATTTGCATTCATAACTTCATCAGTAATTGGTTTTACTTTTACTTCTATTTCTGCACTTGTCCCTACATCTAATTGATTTAAATAAACGGTATTGTCTGCAATTTTGCTTACAAATTCACTTTCAGAACTTACAATATCAAAGTTAGCATTTTGTAATTTTACTTGTCCCACAAAAAATCCTTCTGTATTGACATTAACAGCTAAATACAAAGAAATTTCTTGCATATCTGCTGTTCTATCTAATGTAGTTATTTTTTGTCCATTACTATCCTTAAAATATGCATCAAATTCAATATTCTTATGGTTCGTACTTGTTGCATCTGCTGCATAACTTATAAGGCTTGAACCCAAAAATATAAAATTTGACATCGTTAGCGTCATTATTAATAAAATAACCACACTAATTTTTAAAATTTTATTTTTCATATTGGTACCTCCTCTGAAATAAAATTTTGCTTCTAATCACACTTTCAGCATTATAAATTTTAAAATTATACCTATTATTAATTATACCCTTTTTTTATTGATTTTTCAACTTTTTTCACACATTTTTTTACTTTTTTTAACATTTTATGTTATTTTAGTATACACTTTTGGAATTATGTATACTTCTAAATAAATTGTTACAAAAATGTTACATTTTTTGTCTTTTGACATATTATATTACATAGAATTTTGAATATATATTTTATGAGGTGATTGATTTGGATAATTTTAATATTGATAAACAAACAATGGATAAAGTAAACTCTATGTTGAATAATGGAAATTTGAATGATATACTTTCTCAAATTCCTCCTGATACCCTAAAAAATTTTTCTACAATGATGAATGGGAACAAAGTAACTAATGATAACGCAAATATTGATTCCGTAAATACGCAAGATACTGATAATACTACTAAATCAGGTTCTGACACTAAAAACACTTCTTTCGATTTTAGTAAAATTGATATGAATACAATGATGAAAATGAAATCTATAATGGAAAAAATGAATCACTCTTCTGATCCGAGATCAAATTTGTTACAATCCTTAAAACCTTATTTACGAGATGAAAAAAAAAGTAAATTAGATCAATATGCTAATTTACTAAATATGGCGAATTTAATTGAATTATTTAATCAAAATAATGGTAAGGAGAATTCTAGTGATTAACCCTATTTCTTTTTTTAGATCTCCTTTTTATCCTTATTCTCGTAGTTATCCAAGAAACCCTTATTATGCACCAAATTCTATGTTACAGGATAAACAAGAAATACTTGATGATAACCAATCTGCACATACGGAAATAAGAAAAGCTGGAGATACAAACAACCAAGATCAAGAAAATATACATGAAAAAAAATCATCTAAGCATTTTCATATTGGACCTATTTTCATTAATGTCAATGGTTTTTCTGATAAAGAAGAACCGATATTAGAAATTTCTGGTCAAAAACTATACTTAGATGATTTCATTATCTTATCTTTGCTTTTCTTTTTTTATAAAGAAGATGTAAAAGATGATACATTGTTTATGATACTGATTTTACTACTTATTAGTTAAATCTATTCTATTACAATTTCATTATCAATTATACTAACATATGCTTGTTTATGTAATGGCTCCTCATCTCTGTCAATTTCTTTAATCACATTTGCTATTCGAATCTGTACTGTATCTAAAAGCCCTGCAGAAATAATGGCTTGTTTATTTCCTTTAGCTCCTGCATGTGCTAATCCTCTTAATGCTCCTAATACGACAATATTATCAGAAGCCATTATTTCTGCACCGGAATTTACATCTCCTAATATAACTAGGCTTCCTTCTGATTCCATTTTTTGTCCTGATCGTAAAGAACCTCTATGAAATTTCGTTTCAGAAACTGCAATTTCCTTATTAAATGTTCTTTTTATACTTGAAAGCCCTAAGGATTTTGGCATATCAAAATCAATTTCAACATCTATATTGTGTTTTATTAATTCTTGTATTTCATCTATTTCTTTATTCTTCAAAATTTTTCCTGTAACTGTAATTGGTGTTTTTTCATTTTTATACATTTTTTTCAATTCAGGAAGTTTTTTTCTTAAATTATCAACAATTTCTTTTTGCTCTGCTTCATCACTAATTTTAATGACAATCTCATTCTTTCTTAAATTAATACTCACACAGTTTCTCATTTTTACATCCTTCCTTTCTTTTGTCAGAAATCGATTGGAAAAGAATTAAATTTTGACATAGCCAAAATTGTAATTATTTTTCAATCATCTCAAAGATTGATTATAATTCACAGCACTCATATCTTCTTGCACCTGTTGTGCATTCATTCCAAAATATTCTTGCATAATCTCCACTACTGCTTCTGCTGTATAGTTACCATGTCCACCATTTTCTACCATAACGACAACCGCAATTTCTGGATCGTCATATGGTGCAAAACCTGCAAACCATGCATTAACAATCTCTTTTCCATTAGCATCATGAGATTCAGCAGAACCTGTTTTTCCTCCTACTGCAATGCCAAAATCTTGGAATCTAGAATAAGCTGTTCCTGTTTCATCTGTTGTAACAGATTTCATTCCTTCTAGTACAGCATTCATTGTTTCTTGGCTAATTGTTATATCTTCAGTTTCTTCCTCTTCTTTTAGTCCTAATTTTTGATTAACAAAGTTGTTAATTTCTTCTCTTGAAGCTTCTGTTCCATCAGGTTTTATAATACTTTTTATAATTGTTACATCTATATCATTTCCACCATTAGCTAACATACTAATATATTTTGTCATCTGTAGAGGACTAAAATTGTCTAAACCTTGTCCAATTGAAGCATTAATAGTTTGTCCTTTTGTCCATGTAACACCAACTGTTTGCGCATATTCTGGCGTCGCCATTGCACCTGTTGCTTCACTTGGTAATTCTACACCTGTTTTTTGTCCTAATCCAAAATATCTCGCATATTTAGCAAGTGTTTCGATTCCCATTCTGTCTCCTGTCTCATAGAAGAAATAGTTACATGACCTTTCAATTGCTTGTGATACATTCAAATATCCATGTCCTCTATGATAATCTGTATAATACCAACATGGCCATTTTTCTCCATATTTTCTATATTCTCCTACATCATTTATTTTCTCTGTTCTTGTGATAACACCTGATTCTAGTCCAGCAATTGCCGTTACCATTTTAAAAATAGAACCTGGTTCATATGAATTTTGAACTGCTTTATTCATTAATGGTTTTGCAGAATCTGTATTATATTGATTCCACTTATCTGTACTAATACCACCTACAAAATCTGCCGGATTATAATTCGGATAGCTTGCCATTGCTAATATTTCACCTGTTTTCACGTTCATAACAACACAACTACCTGCATTGGTATTATAAGCTTTTCCAAATCCTCCTGAAGCAATTTTCTTAATGTTGGATTCTAATGCTCGTTCTGCAACCTGTTGTAAATTTGCATCTATTGTTAATACGACATTACTACCTGCAATAGCTTCTTCTGATGTATATTCAGATGTTATTGTTCCATCAACTGCCATATCAATTTGTTTCGTCCCATCTTGTCCTTTCAAATATTCCTCAAAAACATATTCTATTCCTGTTTTTCCTATAATATCATTTTGGTCATAAGTATCTTTTCTAGTTGCATATTCCTCCGCACTAATCGTTGAGGCATAACCTAAAATATGAGATGCAAGTGTTCCAGAAGTGTATTCTCTTACAGGTTCTGTTACAATATTAATTCCTGGGAATTTATCACTACTTTCTGAAAATTCTGCCACTGCTTCTCTTGGAATATCTTCTGCTATCGTTAATGCTTTTGTACTACTATATCCAGTTGTTGTTATTTCATATCTAATAGATATTATTTTTCGAATTTCTATTATATCTGTATTTTGAATTTTATATCGATCTTTGAAATCGTAAAAGGCTTGTTCTGCAGACATATTCTCATCTAAATCATATGTTTTTTTCCACTTAGCTAGTGTCTCATCACTAATCGTAAATTGGAATGGATCTATTGATATTGGAAAAGAATCCACATATTTTACTTGATATTTTTCTAATAGATTGACCATATTTAAAATAGAATTATTTAATTCATTATCATCAATTTTTGTTTTGTACAATTCAACACTAAATTTCGTCGAATTCGTAACTAATGCTGTTCCTGTTCTATCTAAGATTTCACCTCTTGCAGCTTCAAGTGTAGATTCTCTGGTAAGTCTTGTATTAGATTCTTCTCTATATTCTGCTCCATGTACAATCTGCAAATTAAACAATTGGATAATTAAAACAATTCCAATAATATATGTAATAACAGTTAGCACATTAAATCGTAAATTTAAATTGCTTCTTGCTTTTTTCTTCGCTTTTTTAAAACTCAATCCCTTCAAGGCTTCACCTTCCTCTTCTTTACATTTTAGCTAAATATTTGCAAATAACTTTTAATATGCTTTAAGTTAAATTATCTTATTTTGCAATACCGCGTAAGCGACCAAACGAGCCTATGGCGAGTGCGATTGGAGCAACCTACATTCGCTGAAGAGTAAATTTTCAGATAGTATTAAATTTATTTAATACTAGATAGAAATTTGTCTTTCAGCATAAGTGGTTGCGACACACAAGGTATAAAAAATAAGATAATTTAACTTAAATCATAGTTATTAGAAATACCTCGTTAAAATTTTATTTCCCTTATATTCATTTTCAATCGCATATCCAAATTTTTGAATTAAAGGATATAAGATAATAACAATGATTAAATTATATATAATCTCAATCGCTAATATTCTAATAAAATTGATAATTTCTATATTTGTAGAAAACACAATATAATTTAATAGATAGACAATAACTTCATATATTAATGTAGCTCCTAAAACCATAAACATAATCGTTGCTCTACTATCTTTTGAAAAATTTTTGTCAAAAGTGGCAGCTAAAAATCCAATAATTCCTAAGCCCACCGCATTAATTCCAATTTGTGTACCGATTACTAAATCTAAAATTCCACCTATGGCTACTCCATATACAACACCTGTTATTCGATTAGAAAATAATCCTATAAATAAAACAAATATGACAAATAAGCTAGGCATAACACCAGAGATTGTAAACCAGTTAAAAAAATTTGCTTGTAAAAAATATATAATAAGTGCTGTTAGTATAATAAATATATTTATAATAAATTTTTTCAAAGATTTCACCTCTCTATTGATTTGTTATGACTAACACTGTATCTAGCTTATTAAAATCTACTGCTGTTTCTACAATGGCATATCTATCAGTTGCATTTTGTGTATTGACAACCTTTTTGATACTACCTACATGAATACCTTTTGGATATATTCCTCCTAATCCAGAAGTTTCTACACTATCTCCTTGTATAATTCCGTCATCATCTGGTATATAAATTGCTCTTAAAGCTGATTCTTCTTCTAAAGTTCCTTTACACACAATACTTTCGTCTGTTGTACTTAATAGACAGCTAACAGAACTTGAAGTATCTATGATAGTTCTTACCTTTGCGGTGTCATTTGTTACAGAAATAACATGTCCTACTAATCCTTGATCAGCAATCACTGTCATATTTTCTTTTATTCCATCATCACTTCCCACATTAATTACAATTGTTTTTGAATAATTGCTAATATCTTTATTAATGATATATGCTGGAACTGTACTATATTCACCATATTTCTCTGTTAAGCCTAAATATTCTTTTAATGTCTCATTTTCAGATTTAATACTCTCCAATTCTCTAAGTGATTGCTCTAATTCACTATTTTTTTTACTTAATTCTTCATTCTCTTGTTTTAAATTATTAATATCTGTAAAAAATGTACTATTACCACTAACTTTGTTTTTTAAATAAGTTAATCCATTTTGTACTGGCATAACTAACTTACTTGCTGCATTTTCTAAAAAAGATATTTCACTATCCCTATTTGAAAATATGACTATCAATATTAAAATAACAATGGTTATAACAATTCCTGCTATTTCCGCTTTTTTATTTTTATACATTTTCTACTCCAATCATCTTATTTTTTTCTTCTCGCATTAATTAAGACTGTTTTTAATCTTTCTAAATCTTCTAATGTTTTACCAGTTCCTCTAACAACACAATCCAATGGTTCTTCTGCAATATACACTGGCATACCTGTTTCTATACTTAATAACTTGTCTAAATTTTTAATCAATGCGCCTCCGCCTGCTAAAACAATACCTTTTTCCATAATATCTGATGCTAATTCTGGTGGTGTTTTTTCTAATGTGATCTTAACAATCTCTACAATCTTTTGAATAGATTCTTTCATCGCTTCTTCCACTTGAGTTGAAGTTACCGTAACAGTTCTTGGTAATCCATCTGCTAAATCTCTTCCTCTTACTTCCATTGACATTTCTGTCATAAGTGGCATAGCGCATCCAATTTGCATTTTTATTTGTTCTCCTGTTGTATCTCCAATTGCTAAATTCATTTCTCTTTTTATATAATTTACAATATCCTCATCTAATTCATCTCCTGCAATACGTAAAGAATGACTAACAACAATTCCTCCTAATGAGATGACCGCAACTTCTGTCGTACCTCCACCAATGTCTACTATAATACTTCCACTTGGTTCTCCTACATCTAAAGATGCGCCAATTGCTGCTGCCATAGGTTCTTCAATAAGGTATACTTCCTTTGCTCCTGCCTGGATAACAGATTCTTCTACTGCTCTTTCTTCTACTTCTGTAATTCCAGATGGTACACCAACAACCACTCTTGGTTTTCCAATATTATATCGTTTCCCTACTTTCCCAATTAAATTTTTAAGCATTAATTGTGTTGCTGTAAAATCTGCAATAACACCATCTTTTAATGGTCTTACTGCTTTTATTTGGTCAGGTGTTCTTCCGAAGCATTTCTTTTGCTTCTGTTCCTGTTGCCATAATATTTCCTGATTTTCTATCAATAGCCACGACTGATGGTTCTTTTAAGACAATCCCTTTTCCTTTTAATGTTACTAAGATATTTGCTGTTCCTAAATCAATTCCAATATCTTTTGATCCAAATGTAAAAAATTTCATACGCTTTACGTTCCTTTCATAAACTCATATTTCTCCATCTTTCGTTAATATTTTTGAAATAATACTTGTAAAGTTTCCATTCCCTATCACAATATGGTCTAACAATTCTATATCAAATAATTGTGCTACCCTAAAAAGTCTTTCTGTTATTTGGATATCTGCTTTACTTGGTGTGGAATCACCACTAGGATGATTATGAATTAAAATCATTCTAGGTGCTTGCATTTTGATTGGCTCTACTAAAATTTCCCTCATGGACATATTCACTGAATTGATTCCACCTTGTGCAATCTTTTTTATTTTTATAATTTCATTTTTATTATTCAAAATAATAAGTTTTACATGTTCTTGTTTTTCTAATCTCATTTCTTCCATCAGTAATCCTGCAATATCCTCTGGCTTTTTAATTTTTATTTTTTGATAATTTGATGGTGTTGACATTCTTTTTGCCAATTCACCAACTGCTTTTAGTTGAATAGCTTTTACTTTTCCAATTCCTTTTATTTGCATGAATTCCTCTATTGTCATTTCTTTTAAAAAATCCAAATTGCTTTTTGGGTTTGGATTTAAGCTTAATAATTTTTGAGCAATCGTCACCGAAGATTCCTCTTTTGTTCCTGTTTTTATAATAATGGCTAATAATTCTGCATTTGATAATGCATTTTCTCCATATAGCTCCATTTTTTCATATGGTCTTTCTGTTTCTGGTAATTGTTTGATTTTGATAGACAAAATATCCTTCCTTTCTTTGATTCATATTTTGCCCCTATATTTTTTTATAAATTAATATCGCCAATAACATTCCTATGATACTTGCTACACTAATTTTAAACATTAATGCAAACGTGATGGTTACGACACTTAAATCTAAAACAATCGGATCTTGTAATCCAAATGTTTGACTATATGAAAGCCACCACAACCAGTCTACGTTAGATGCAAGTTGTCCTAATAATCCTCCTATTACTAATCCTGATAAAATAAACACGATTAATATCCATATATTTTTGTCTTTTGTTGCCATTTTTTATACCTCCAAATCAGCCTTTACTTCTTACGGCTATTTATTTTTTCACATATTGGTATTATATATTGATTTAACATTTTTTTCAAGTAAAAACCTTTACTTTTTTCATATTTATATGGTATATTGTTTAATATTTAAAATTTTATTACCAAAAATTATCTATTTAAATATAATAATAATAGTAGTATAATATACTTAATAGGTTTTAAGGAGGCTTTTATTATATATGAAAATTGAAAAATTGACTGAAAATAAGATTCGTGTCATTGTAAATTCTGAAGATTTAAAAAATAATAATTTGGATTATCAAACCATTATGGAAAAACCAATAGAATCTCAAAAATTATTTTTGGAAATGCTTTTAAAAGCTGAAAAAGAAGTTGGGTTTTATACAGAAGGATACAAACTTCTTGTAGAAGCTTTTTCTTCTCCTGATGGTCTATTTGTGTTTACTATCACAAAATATATAGAGAAACCTACCACACCATCAAATAAACCAAAAGTAACGCCAAAAAAGAAAATTAAAAAAGTAAATCCAAAAAGTAATACTTCTATTTATAAATTTTCTAGTTTTGAAGAATTTTGTGAATTTTGTACAGCTATGCATAATATTGCAAACTTCCAACCAAAAAAATTAGCAAAAAACATTGCTTTATATTTGTTTAATGATACATATTACCTAATACTTTCTAATATAAATACAGAATCTATACATATACCTGCTTTTTACTCAACGATTTCTGAATTTGCAAGCTTGGCTTCTCATTCTGAAACATTTAAAATGAAGTTACTAGAACATGGAAAAGCGATTATGAAACGAAATGCGATTGAAACGGGAATTAAATATTTTTTATCATAAACAAATTTAAAAGTTTTGAACAATTATCTGTTCTGCAGGAGGTTATTATCTTCTAAAAAAATAAATTTTGAATGTGATTGGAGAAGATTTAGAATTTCTTAAATCATTTTATGGAAAGAGTTCAAGCTTGCCTTGGAAGGGTGCCATAAAAGGATTTTAGAAATTCTTAATTTTCGTATTGAGCCGAAAAATTTATTTTTTTAGAAGATAATAACCTCCTGCTTAGTAATATGCATTTTACAGTCTTTCTTTGATTAAATAATCCACAGTTTACTAATAAACTGTGGATTGTTTGTTTTAATATACATAATTTTGTGGATTGTATGCTACCCCATTAACTCTAACCTCTAAATGTAGATGTGGTCCTGTTGAATTTCCAGTAGATCCTACGGCTGCAATGGTTTCTCCTTGTGATACAGTTTGTCCAACTGATGCATACAATTTACTACAATGTGCATAATAGGTTTGTACTCCATTTCCATGAGATATGACTAACATATATCCATAAGAACCTTTCCATCCTGCAAACGTAACAGTTCCAGAAGCAGCAGCTTTAATCGCTGTTCCTTTTGGTGCTGATATATCTAATCCTGTATGTGCAGAACTTCTAATACTACTCCTTGCTCCAAATCTAGAAGTAATCGTTCCTGAAATTGGTCTAATTAAAGAAATCCCCAATGTAGCCTTTCCACCTGATGTTGTTGTATTTGTATTGACATATCCTGCCGAAGCTTTTGAAGATGTGGTTTGTGCAACCTTTACTTCTGTTTTCTTTTCTACATATAGTTTAGATACAACTTCATCTACAGAAACTAAATCTTTTATTCCTGTTTCGTATTTTTCTAAGATTGAAATTTTATCTATATTTTCACTATTCTTATCTTTTAATGTATTGACAACATTTTCTGCTTCTTCAAATGAAGATACATAGTATTTTTCTTGCTGATCTTCTAGTATTGCATAATATCTATAATATGGAATTCCTTGTTCGGTTACTTTATTATAAATTTCTTCATCATTTGTCACAATATTTCTTTTTAATAAGCATAATTTATATTCTGGCATATCATTTACTTGCACAAAAGCTACATTTTCATTTGTTCCATCCCCATGGTCCACATATTCGTTAATTCTATGCTGTAAATCTGACTTATTTGTTGTATATCCTACTTGTTGTCCATTTATATATACACTATATGTTGGTTTATATAAAAATGCAACTGCTCCAATAATTAAAAATATTGCAATCATAAAAAGAATTATGAGTTTTATTCCTCGTCTTGCATGAACCAATACCTTTTTAAACATTACATTATCTCCTTTGTATATGATAATGTAATCATATTGTAATATTATTTTTTTTGCAATGATATATAAAGTCTAATTTCCGTAAGTTTTTTTCCATTTTTTTATAAATACTTTGTTTTTTTCATTTTTTCTCTCTTTTTCAAATCAGAAAAAGGGATTTTGGGTGCGGACCCAAAATCCCTTATTGTAATTCTGTTTTTACTGTATTAACTTCTGTTGTAGTAGCTTTTTGTGCCGGAATATAATATCCTTTAGATTGCGCAATTTTAAAAAGTTCGTATTGGAAACTTTCATCATTATTTCTAATTTGTTGAAAAGTTTGTCTTAGTTGCATATTTTCAGCCTCTGATATAGCTGTTTGATATGCTGTTAAATCTGATTTTACTCCAGCTAAAATATCATTTACCATTGTTTTCTCGTCCATAATATCCTCCTTAATTATTTAAAAATGTCATTAATTTTTGTTTTGTATTTAAAGCATCTTGAGCAGATTTTGTAAAAAGTTGCTTAATTTGTGGATCTACTGCTTGTGAAGAATATGTGTTTAATTTTTGGTAAGCTGTTTCATGTGCTCCAATAAGATGTCTTAAATGTTGTAATTCCATTTGATTTAAGTCTGCCATTTTTAATCATTCCTTTCTTTTATATTTCTTTATTCATTATTTCCATTTTTATCAAATTTATTCGGACAAATCGCACTTCGTGAAAATTTTTTTTCTATACATAAAAATAACTTTCGCACAAATCTATACGAAAGTTATTTCTTATACTTATATAATTTCTAAATTTGCATATTTTGCCATTAATCGTTTATGTCCTACTTTATCAAAACTAATATCTACTTTTAAGTCTTCACCTTCTGGCTCTACCTTATTAATTGTACCTTCTCCAAATTTTTTGTGATATACTCTAACGCCTGCTTCATATTTGGATAAATCTACTTGGTTATTTGATGCTGATTTTTTTCCTAAATTATTTAAGAAGCTTTCTGCTGTTCTAAAGGCAAATCCAGAATTATTTAATTTATTTGACTTTGCTGCCACTCCAACAGATTCTTTTTCACCAATTTTATATGTTTTAATATTTCCATTATCTTTACTTCCATATGTCCATGTATAATTTGAATCTTTAAACATTTGGTTTTTATTATTGTCCTCTTCTCCAAATGCTTCTTTATATCCCTCTAATAAGTCTTCAGGTATTTCTTTTAAAAATCTAGAAACCGGATTATAACTTGTTGAACCAAAAATGGTTCTTTGTTTACTACAAGTTAAATATAAATGTTCTTTTGCTCTCGTAATTCCTACATAGCATAGACGTCTTTCTTCTTCAAGTTCTTTTGGCTCTGAAATCGATTTATATCCAGGGAAAATGCCTTCTTCCATTCCTACAAGAAATACAACTGGGAACTCTAATCCTTTCGCACTATGTAATGTCATTAGTGTTACAGAATCTTCATCCTCCTCTACATTATCAATATCAGAGGATAAAGTAATTCCTTCTAAAAATTGGCTTAATGAATTTTCTGCATATTCTTCTTCAAATTCGATTGCAACTGTTAAAAATTCCTCTAAGTTTTCAATTCTGTTTTCTGCTTCTATGGTATTTTCCTCTTCTAATGCTTTGGTATATCCTGTTTTCTTTAATGTTGTTTTGATTAATTCTGATATGACTAGTTCATCTTTCTTGTCTTTTAATTCTTCTATTACATTCACAAATTCTCTAGAATTTAAATATACTCTATTTAATCCGTATTGATCAGCATGTTTAATCACTTCATACATAGAAGTTCCATTTTGCTCTGCCAATGCTTCTACTTTATCTAGACTTGTTTTTCCAATTCCTCTTTTTGGTTCATTAATAATTCTCTTTAAACTTAAGTTATCTGCACTATTTTGAATTAATCGTAAATAGGCGATAATATCTTTAATTTCTTTTCTTTCATAGAATTTCAAACCACCAACAATTTTATATGGTACATTTTCTCTTCTTAAAATATCCTCTATTGCTCTTGATTGGGTATTCATTCTATATAAAATGGCAAAATCAGAATATTTATAATATTCTTCTCTTTTCAAATGCTCAATTTCTGTCACAATATAGGTTGCTTCATCATATTCATTATCAGCTTGATACACTTTTGGAAGATTTCCTTCTTCATTTTGTGTCCATAATTCTTTTTTGTATTTGACTTCATTATTTTTAATAACACTATTAGCAGCCTTTAAAATATTTCCTGTACATCTATAATTTTGCTCTAACTTGATAATTTTAGTTCCAGGAAAATCTCTTTCAAAATTTAAAATATTCGAAATATCTGCTCCTCTAAAACTATAGATTCCTTGATCATTATCACCTACAACTGTAATATTACCATTTTTAGATGCTAATAATGTAACTAATGTAAATTGTGCTTTATTGGTGTCTTGGTATTCATCTACTAATACATATTTAAATTTATTTGAATAATATTCTAAGACATCTGGATTTTCCATTAAAATTTTTATTGTATAATTAATAATATCATCAAAATCAATCGCATTATTTTCTTTTAATCGTTTTTGATATAACTCATATACTGTTGCTATTTTTTCTTTTCGAAAATCAGAATTTGCTCTTGCTGTATATTGCTCAGGCTCTAGCATTTCATTTTTAGCATTACTAATTTCAGATAACACACTTCTGTCATTAAATAATTTATCATCAATTGCTAAATCTTTCATACAATTTTTTACCAATGTTCTTTGATCTGATGTATCAAATATAATAAATGAAGAATCAAATCCAATTCTATCGATAAATCTTCTTAAAATTCTAACACAAATAGAGTGGAATGTTCCCATCCAAATATCTTTTGCATCATCTCCTACTAAATTGGCAATTCTTTCTTTCATTTCGTTTGCTGCTTTATTCGTAAAAGTAATCGCCAATATATCCCATGGTTTTGCACCTTTTTCTCCTATTAAATAGGCAATTTTATGTGTTAATACTTTTGTTTTACCACTTCCAGCTCCTGCAATAACTAAGCATGGCCCTTCTGTATTGACAACTGCTTCATATTGTTTATCATTTAATCCTTTTAATATATCTTGCATCTATTTTTACTCCTTTATTTCAAATATCTGTTTGCGTTTTTTATTCTACTATATTTCATTTAAAAAAGCAAGCACATTTTGATATACATTTTTTAATGTTCCTTTTATTAACTTTCTTGTCCGCCTTCTAACTTCTTTGTTTCTTTTAATAGTTCATCAAAATCAGATATATATTCTTTATCCTGTATAACTCTATACTTTTTATACTCATCTAATGCAAGCTTGTCTGCTATTTCTCTCTTTATTTTTCCATTATCTTTTAAAATATTATATTCGTTAATTTTTAAAAATACTTCTAATTTATCTTTCCATTCTTGCATTGAGATAATCTTACCTAGCTTTACTTGTCTTTCTGCATAATCTAGATACATTGAAACTAAATTATTTAATTCTGTAATTTCTTCTTGTGATAAATAATTTTTTGCTACTGTAACATCTGTTTCTAATATTTTGCCATCTGGTGCATTTTTCCATGTAGCTAACCCCATATTTTCTTTCCCACTGTTTGCTCTATTATAAATAATCTCAGGAGCTGTCATTCCCGTAATTGCATAGTGTAATTTATTTTGAACATTTTTGTAAAATTCTTGTGTTGTTTCACTATTTTTATCATAATCATAACTACATTCTTTATATATATCTGTTATTTTTTGATAAAATCTTCTTTCACTTGCTCTAATTTCTTTTATTTTAACTAATAATTCATCAAAATAATCTTTTCCAAATTTTGGTCCATTTTTTAAGAACTCGCTATTCACAACAAATCCCTTTTTTATATATTCTTTTAGTGTTTTTGTTGCCCATATTCTAAAATCTGTTGCTTCTTTTGAGTTTACTCTATAACCAACTGCTATAATAGCATCTAAACTATAAAAATTAGTGTTATATTTTTTTCCATCTGAAGCAGTTACTCTAATTTTTTGAGTAACTGAATCTTTCTCTAATTCCTCTGTTCTAAAAATATTTTGTAAATGATATGTAATATTATTTTCTGCCACATTAAATAATTTTGCCATTGATTTTTGAGTTAACCAAAAATCTTCTTCATTATATAAAACTTCTACCGATATATTTTTATTATTCTGACTTTGATATATGATTAAATCCTTTAAATTTTCTATATAATTCAAACTTTAATTCCTCCTCTGTTTGTTTAGTTGTTTCAAACTTTTGTTTGTATTTTATATGATTTTAACCTGTTTGTCAATAATTTTATCTGATTTTTTATATCTTCTATATCATCGTGAAAATTATTTTCTTTTTATCTTTTTATAAAATACTTAAATAATTTATTTGTAATCTCTTTATACTTAAATTTTTCGTAAAATATACTTTTTTATACAAAAATAGAGCAAGTTGTAAATTATACTTACTCTACAATTATATTTATCTATTCTCTATATATTTTAATTTCTTTGTAAAAACTCGCTAATAATTCTTTTATTCATTAATCTTTTTCATAATCTCTTTTACAATCTTAGAATTTTGTCCTAAAATTACAGAATAAATCAAATAATCTTCCCATAATACAATTTCATTATATTGACTTTCACTTAATTGTGAAAAATCTTTCACATATTTTCTTAAACCTTCCAATTTTTTATTGATATTTCTAGCCTGTTTATTACGTATATATGGATTTTGTTTATTCATAATATAATATGATCGTATATAAACAATTGTTGCAAAAGGTAAAATAATCATAATTAAAAATAATATAAATATTACTGGCAAGAGTAAAATAGCAATAGTTTTATTCGGTATATTATTATAAAAAGTTGGAAAGTTGGAAAATCCTACAACAATTAATATATATATACACACACTAAAAATGACTTTTTTTATTATATTTTTCTTTATATCTTTATTTTCTTCTAATAAATTATAGTCTAAGCAATCTTTCTTTACCTTTTCTTCAAATTCTAACATATTTATATTTTTTAATGTATGGTTTTTTAATTTTTTAAATACATATTTTTCATTTTCATCTAAGTTTTCTTCACTATCATTTATTATTTTTATACTGTCTTTAATTGTCAATTTTTGTTTTAACTCTAATGACATTAATGTAGCAACTATATCTTTTTCCTCTAATTTAAAATCATCTATGTAACTTAAAACAGCTGGAGAATATTTAGATATGATATCTCTATAATAACTATTGTTTTTAAAATCTATTTTATCTAATTTTTCCTTGCTATGTTTTTTATAAGCAATTCTTACTCCAATATATATAAACGTTATATAAAAGTTTTGTAGCAATGAAGCTATCACAAAGAAGAAGAACATAAAAAGCATAAAAAAGGTTATACTAAAAGATATCCATATAGAGTCTTTCAAACTTAAAATTTCTAACTGACTATCCGTAACAAAATGAATATTAATATCTCCACTTTGTATAGCTTGTATAATTGCAATGATTGCTCTAATGATTATGATTGACCAAAAAATAATATCAATTCTTCTTATCATCTTTTTTTTCGTTAACATTTTATTCTCACCAATTTTAATATATCACAAAACTTTTTATTTGAATAGATTTATCTTTAAATATATAGACTTTTAAAATTTATAATTGTTTAACTTATTCAAAATCATGATAAATGAATTGATACTATTATTTTCCTTTTCTTTAGACTCTATAACATCATCGCAAACAATCCTAATAAAAATCCAATTATATTTCCTATTGCCGTCATTCGACCATGATATAAACTATTTGCTTCTGGAATTAATTCTCCGAGAGATGATATATAACATGGCACCTGCTGCAAAACTTAAGCAAACGGCAATTACCTCTTCTGATATTCCTCCAATAATAGCTCCTACAAAAGCTCCTATTCCCGTAGTGATTCCAGACATTACCACTAAAAATATAACCTTACTTTTCTTCATACCTCCATTTTTCATTGGTATTGCCATAGATATTCCTTCTGGTATATCATGTAAGCAAATAGCAATTGCCAAGCTTAAACCTAATTTAATAGAGGCACCAAAACCTGAACCAATAGCTAAACCTTCTGGAAAATTGTGAATAGCTAATCCGATGGATACGACGATTCCTGTTTTTAGTAAAGTATTATTTTTACTTGCATTTGTCTCTTCTATGGAAAACTTTTTTTCAACTAATTTATCACAGAAAATCATCATAGCAATTCCTAGCAATATTCCTGTAATAGCACTTATCAAATTGCTAATTCCTAATGCTTCTGGTATTAAATCGAAACAGATAATGGCCATCATCAGTCCTGAGGCAAATGCTAATACAAAACTTAAAAATTTTTTTGAATGTTTTTTGGTAATTACACCGATAATTCCACCAATTGTGGTTCCAAATGTTCCAAAAAATAATCCTATTAAAGTTGTTTTTATAATTTCTTGCATGAAAAAAACTCCTTAAAATATACTTTATTTTAGTTTATTTTAAAGAGTTTTATTTTATTACCTGTTCTAAATTATTTTATACCTCTATATTTTCTATTTTTTAAGAATAATACAATTGTACAAACTGCTGTTACTAATAAAATGATAATAATCATTGTTGACATTCCTGCTGCTGGAAGTCTTATTGTTGCAGTTGTGCTATCATTATTTCGATTGATTCCATTATTATTTGTATTTCCGGAAATTCCATTATTATCTGTATTTGAAGGAGTTTCATTTTCTTCTGTCGCAGTATATTCAAAATCATCTAAACTTACCCCTTCAGAAGAGCTAATGCCATTATATATTGCAATATCTTCTACATCAACATATGTATCATTATTTATTCTTTATATATTTTTAGTCTCTTATAAAAATTCCTTGACTTTTTATAGAAGATTTAAATCTATTGTCGCTTATAACTAATTTTGACAGTATATAGCAATTATGGTATAATATATTTAGGTCTTTTTACAAGCTTTATAAAAAACTTGAAGGGAGATGATATCAATGTCATTTAGTACATTAGACAAAGCCATTGATATGGAGCAACAAGGAATTGCTGAAGGAGCTTCAAATGCTTTTACTAAAGTTAGAGAAGATAGACTAGATAAAAAAGTTGCTTTTAAATCTGCAAAAACCACAGTTTTAGAAAAGAAAGTAGCTAGAGATAAAGCAAAAGAAGCATTACAAAATTTACATTTTCCTCATATTATAAAAATCATGAAAGCTAGAAAAAAATTAAAATTAGCAAAAAAAGATTTGGAGATTGCTAAGAGAAAAGAAACTCAAGCAAAATTAGAATATAAGCAATCAAGACGTAAATATAAAAATGTAAGAAAAATGATAAGACATCAATATAAAAATGTTAAATCTTATGATAAATTTGATAAAGTAATACAAAAAATGAAATCAAAAGGGTTAGACCTTAATAAAAATGAATATATTATGAATCAATTTCGTCAGGCAGTAAAAAATAGTGCGGGAAAAAAATTGATTTTTGATGAAAATGCAATTATGCATTCTGGCATACCAGGCGTTCCACCAGAAGTATTTAAAGATATAAAAAATATTTGGCATGAACATAAATCCAGTCAAGAACATTCTCAAAATCGAGATTCAAAAACATTCGATGACAGAACTGAACCAGATTTTACAAAATAAATAGTTAAGTTTTAATATATTGATAAAAACAGGACCCACAATGTGGATCCTGTTTAAATTTTAGCATTGCTTTTTCTGTATCAATACATGATATAGTAATAGACTTTATTCCTCTTCACCTTTTAATTTTTCAGCTCTATCTGCTGCGATTAAATTATCAATCATTTCATCTAAATCTCCGTTTAAGAAGTTTTCCATTTGATAAATACTCATTCCAATTCTATGGTCTGTAATTCTTCCTTGAGGATAATTATAGGTTCTTATTTTTTCACTTCTATCTCCTGAACCAACTTGTGATTTTCTTGCATTTGATATTTCACTATCTTGTTTTTGTTTTTCCATTTCATATAATTTTGTTCTAAGCATTTTCATCGCATTATCTCTGTTTTGGAATTGAGAACGTTCTGTTTGACATTCTACTACAATTCCTGTTGGTTCATGAATTAATCTTACGGCTGATGAAGTTTTATTAATATGTTGTCCACCTGCACCTGATGAACGGAACACTTCCATTTTGATATCTGAAGGGTTAATTTCAATTTCTACATCTTCTACAACAGGTAAAACAGCAACTGTTGCTGTTGATGTATGGATTCTTCCACTACTTTCTGTGTCTGGCACTCTTTGTACTCTATGAACACCACTTTCGAATTTTAATCTACTATATACACCTTTCCCTGTAATCATGAAAGAAATTTCTTTATATCCCCCTAGTCCTGTTTCATTCTCATTAAGGACTTCTAATTTCCAGTGTTTTCTTTCTGCATACATGGTATACATTCTAAATAAAGTTCCTGCAAATAATGCTGCTTCTTCTCCTCCTGCTCCAGCACGTATTTCACAAATAATATTTTTATCATCATCTGGATCTTTTGGAATTAATAAAACTTTTAATTCTTCTTCTATTTTAGGCAATTTTTCTTTTGAAGCATAATATTCTTCTTCTGCAAGTTCTTTCATTTCTGGATCTTTCATTAATTCTTCTGCTTCTTCCATTGCTTGTTTTTCTTTTTTATATTCTCTAAATTTTAATACAATTTCTTCTATACTAGCATGTTCTTTCATTAGTTTTTGCCATTCTGTATGATTAGATATCACTTCTGGGTCACTAATCATTTTTGTTAATTCATCATATCTCTTTTCTACTGTTTCTAATTTTTCAAACATAAATATTCTCCTTCTTTCCTAAGCTTGAAATATTATACTATATTTTTTCTATTTTTACAAGGCATTTACCACATTCTCTAGGACAAATCTTGCTTCGAGAGAACTTTTCCCTACTTTTCTAATTTAATTACATGTATTTAAGTTCTCGAAGAAGCGTAAAGACCTATTATATAAATAGGTCTTCATTTTGATTGATCCCAAATAAGAATTTTAATTCTTCATCTGTATTTCTTTGATTTGTTATTTCTTCATTTTCAGCATTGTTTTCTATATCTTCATGATTTGGATTACTTTCTATATTTTCGTAATTATGTAGACTACTTAATAATTTATCTTGTTGATTTGTCATTTCACTAACATTTATATTTTCTCCTGTATATAGGGAATTAGCCGTTTTCGTTGTTTTTCCTTTTTTTAATATATCTACATATTCTAATAATTTATCTATATATTTTACAATATCTTCTGAGTATTTATATGATAATATATTTTCATTTTTAATAATGACTGCATTTAATGCAATATTTATAATTGTTGCTAATAATAAAACTATATTAAATCTTCCAATTACCATAAATAGCATAATGGATGTAATTATATTTAAAATTCCTGCAATACAAATAAAATTAAAATTACTTGATTGTCCCATCATATTCTTTTTTTCAATTTCATATAAAAGCATTTTTTCCATTGCTAATTTGCACATTTCTCCTCTTTGCAAATAGTAGTTTTCTCTTTGGTTTCTCTTAAATTCATTTATTTCTATTTCATCATGAAATGCAAATAGAATTTTTCCTATAAACATACTTTCATATGAAGGAATTTCATCACTAGAATATTCTTTTATTTTATCACCATTAATTCTTTCTAAGGCATCAATTTGTTTAAACTGACTTCTATCTTTTAGTCTTAGTATATTTTTTTCTTTATCGATTTCTACATATCCTTTTCTTATCAGATAGTATATTTCTGCATTTAATAATTCATTATCTAGTACAAATTCATTTTTTATTAAAAACTTCGTTAAAATTGGGTCATATTTATTTTCAAATCCTTCTTTTGGTTTAACGATTGCTTCATCATTTTCTTTTTTAATTATATATATAACAATTCCCACATAAATAACAGACATAATATATAAAAGAATTGTTTTTAAAATTTCTACATTTGCAAATAAAACCACCACTATAGTTATTAAGACATTTATCAAGACAAGGATCATAAAAATTTTAAATATTTCTTTTTTATCATTTCCTCTTATTTTTATATCTAAATTTTTTATGTTAAAATTCATGAAATTTTCCCCCTTTTATTTTTGCCAATCTTACTTTTCTTATCTAACAAACTTAAATTCCTTATAATTCTATATAATGGTAAGAAATATGAAATTCATCAAATATATTTTTTTCTCTTTCTGTACAAGTAAATAAAATAATTTGTCTATCTGGATAACTATTCGCTAAATATTTTAATATATTTTCTAGTCTTTGCGTATCATAATATGCAAATGCTTCATCTAAAATAATTGGCATTTTTTCTTTTGATAAATCTTCTGTCATAGAAAGCCTTAAAGATAAATATAATTGATCAATTGTTCCTACACTTAATCGATTTGCTTCAACATAATTTCCACTATCTAATTCTACAACTAATCCATTATCATCTCGTACCATAACATTTGTATATTTTCCATTGGTTATTTCATTTATGTTTTTAGATAGATTTTCTGTAAACTTAGGCGTTACTGTATTTTTCATTTTTTCATATGCTTTTCCTAGAAGTTCTTTTGCCAGATTCATGCTCTTTTCTAATTTTCTTAAGTTTACAATTTTTTCATTATTGTTAACTATTTTTTCTTCTATTTCCATTAAATTATCTACTTTAACTTCCACATTTTCCTTATCAAAATCTAATTCATGTAGTTTTATGTTTATTTTATTTAATTCTTTTTGTATTTTTTCTACTTCATATTGTATTTCATTTAAATTATTTATTTTTATTTTTTCTGTATTTTTTATTTTATTTAAATAATTATTTTTTATTTTTTCTATTTCTTGATCTATTTTTTGATTTAAATTATTTTTTAATTCATCTATCTCTTTTTTTAATTCATTATTATTTTTTTCTATCATTTTATTTTCATTTAAATAATTATTTTTTTCATGATTTATTTTTTCTTCTTCCTTTTTATTTTCTTCTTCTGCTATTTTTATTTTATTTTTTTTATTTTTTAAAAATAAAATAGAAAAAATTAAATCCATTGGGAGAGTAAGAAGAAAAATATATTTAAAAATATTATTTTTTATCAATATACATACAAAAATATTTATTAAAATTAAAATAATAAATAATATAATGAATTTATTTTTTAATTTATTTTTATTTTTAATTAATGTATTTATTTTTTTATTATTTTTTTCAAATATTTTTTTATTTTCATTTTCTATTTCCGAAATTTCTTTTTTATTTAAATTTATTTTTTTATTATTTTGATTTTCTATATTTTCTTTTATTTTTATTTTTTCATTTTCTATTTTTTCTTCTTCTAATATTTTTTTTATTTTATTTAAATATTCTAATTCTATTTCTGTATTTGAAAATTTTTCTAATAAATCTTTTTTATTTTCTTCAATTTCATATTTTGTATTTTTATATTTTTCTAATTCTTTTTTTTCTTCTTCTAAAGTTTCATTTTCTCGTAATAATTTGTTTAATGGCTTTTCCCTAGACTTTTGAGTTCCTATTTCTTCTAATTGTCTTCTATTAATTCTATCAATGGCTCTTTTATACGAAACATTGTCTTCTCCTGTTCCTACTAAATTAGCTATTTTTTGAATTAATATATTTTGCTCACTCTTCCCTAATTTTACTTCTTCTTGATTTACTACAATGGTAGATAAAAATAATGCTTCATCCATTTTTGTTTGTTCATAGAAAAATTCATTTCCTTTTGACTTATCTATATTAAATTGTTTAGAGATATCTTCTTTTTTTTCATTAAATATTTGTGGATTTTTCTTTCTAAAATCTCTAAATACTTCAAATATTTCTCCATTATCTATTGTATATTCAATTTTTCCTGAAAAATCTTCTCCTTCCCATGGCTTATATCTCTCAAAATCTGAATATTCTTTTCCATTTTTATTTTTGGAAATTCCATATAACATATTTATCATAAAATTTAATATGGTTGATTTTCCAGCCTCGTTTTGACCATGAACCACATTTATATGCTTATCAAATTCTATTTCTTGATCTTTTAATTTTCCATAAGCATTTATTTTTAATTTATCTATATTCACTAATTTGATCCTTCCTTTCTCTATTGTGTTTCAGAAATTAGTTTTAACTTGACTCTATATAGATTCTTCCGCATTTAACTTACACTTTTCCTATTCTAATGCTTCAAAGGCAATCTCAACTGCTTTTTCTATAATTTCTAGTTCATCTTCCTTTGCATTTTCTTTTTCTTTTAATATTTCTTTCACAAACAAACCTTTTAATGTATACGTATTAGATATTTTTTCTAAATCATATTGTATTTTTGTATGATCTTTTATCTTTATAATTCTTTCATTTGTTACTAATTTATATATTTCATATTTATCAATCTCAAAATTTCTTTTTCCTGTAAGTATGATTTTTATTAATTGATTGTCCTTTATTTCTAAATCATTTATCTTTTCTATTAATTCATCTTTAGAAATACATTCTGTTACATCAAACTCTATTTCCTCAAAATCATTTTCACTTAATGGAATAAATTCTGTTTTTAATTCTTTATTTTTGTTTATTTCCCCTACAATCATTCCATGTTTACCTAATTCATCAAATCCCAAAGAAATTAAAGAACCAGGATATACAATCTTTTGATTTTCATATGTATGATAATCTAATTTATGAATATGCCCAGTTGCTACATAATCAAATCCTTTTTCTTCCAATACTCTTTTAGGAATAGAATTATATTGTTTTTCTTCTAAGTTAGCTCCATCAATTGTACTATGTATCACTAATATATTTGTTTTTGTTTTATCCTCTATTTCTAAATTCTCTATCCCACAATTTGTACAATAAAAATCATCAAAACCATATCCATATATATCTATATTTTCTAATGCTATCTTTTCAAATTTTGATGAAAATATATGTACATTGTCATTCCATTTAAATTGATTATAGTAAGAATTTTTGATATATGGATCATGATTTCCTGGACTAATATATATTTTTGTATTTGGAATTTCTTTAAATAGGTCATTTATATATTCTATGGTTGATTTTCTGATATATTGTTGTTCATATACATCTCCTGCAATAAACAAAAAATCAATCATATTTTCTTTTATATAGTCAATTACTTTTTTAAAAACTCTTCTTTGCTCCAATCTTTTGATATCCCCTAGGTTTTCTCTATCTGACAAATTCACAAAAGGGCTATCAAAATGTATATCTGCTATATGCACAAATTTCATATTTTTATTTTCCTCTTTTCTTTCTTTTTCTTATAGCTATGATTGTATCTTAATTGTTGTTTTTTTTCAAGTAGATAGGCGAAAGTTTTTTTGGTTTTTCTCATTGCATGTCTCATTGAAAACGTTTCTGTTTGAGGACACTTTAAGGGAATTTGGGGACGGACTCATTTTTCCCTTTTTTGTTAATTAGAAATAAAAAAATATAGAATATAAAAAAATGAAACGATTTTGCGTATCTAAATTTGAAATTAGAAATTGTTAAAGAAAAAAGTGAGGACTGTTCATTTGGCTTAAGTTTGATAGCCACAATGAAAGAGGCTCACTTTTTTCTTTTAGAATTTCTATGAAAATTTAGCTTATACAAAATTGTGTAATGACTTTATATTCTATATTTTTCTATTTTTTATAATATTTAAAAAGGGAAAAATGAGTCCGTCCCCAAATTCCCTTAAAGAGTCCCCAATTGGAGATTAATTGTCTTCATTTAATGGACCAAATAGTTCATCAAATTTTGCTTCTAATTCTTTTTGTAAATCATATATATCATCATCTTCTTCTGTTGTTTCTTGTGGCAAAATTGGTGCATCGTCAAAACTATTTAAGTCTAAAGTCTTTTCCTGTTTTTGTATATTTTTTTCAGGTTGTTTATTTATTGGTTCTGTAACTGGTTTTGTTTCTTCTTTTTTGTCTTCTTTAGATGTTATATCATCATCAAATAAATCATCTAAAGATTCTACTTTCAAATTATCTACTTTTTCTTTTTTCTCATCTTCTGGCACATAAGGATTATATGGATTATATTTTCTCCATGTTCCTCTTTCAATTTCGCCAATATCATTATGACTAATCTCTAATCTTTTCATTTCTTTTGCCATTGGATGTTTGAAATAATAGAATTTTTGAGCTTTTACAGGCTTAATTCCTTTTTCATAGATAATACATAAATCATTATCCATTCTTCTTAATTCATCTGGTGTCATTAAGGCTCTTGCCATTACTTGGTCTGATACACTTTTTCCTGTTTTCCAGTTTTGTCTATCTCTATTGATAGATATACTATCTCTTTCAATTGTCTTTTCTCCTAGTGCTTTTGAGAAATATTCCACTGTCTTGTATGAGTTACTTCCTAAGAATACATGTGTATCACAGTTACCCATGATGGTTTCATATGATTTCTCATATACTGCCTCTAATTGGTCTATATTTTGTAATATAACACTAAATGATATTTTTCTACTTCTAGACGTAGAGATTTTTTTATCAAAATCAGGTATTTTACCAATATTGGCAAACTCATCTAATATGAAGAAGGTTTGTTCTTTTAATGCTCCTCCATTTTGGTCTGCATAGTCGTATAATTGTTGTATCATCTGCGCAAAGAATATGGTTAATAAGAAGTCATATGCTGTATGTGTATCTGAAGATATAACGTATACAGCTGTTTTCTCATTTCCTATTTCTTCGAAATTAATGGTATCTGTTGAAGTTAATTCTGCAATTTCTTTTGAGTCAAATTTACCTAATTTAGATTGTAATGAACTCAAGATAGAACTATATGTTTTTTCTGGTGCAATTTCAATAGATTTATAGTTCATTCTTGCTGGATGGTCATATGGTAATTGACTCATTAATTCTGTAAGAAGGTTATTTCCTCCGTTTGTATTTGCTGCCCTAACTAATTCTGCACAACTGGCTAGGTTTTGTTCTTCTTCTGGTCTAGTTGCTAATAAATAATAAATTAAGGCTTTTAATAACATTTCAGCAGAGTCATCCCAGAATGGGTCTGAACTTCCACCTTCTGCTTTTTGTCCTTTGATAATGGTATTTGCAATAACATCAACATCTAATCCTGATGATATATGCATTAATGGATTATATCCATCACTATATTCTGGTCTTACAAGATTTAATACTTTAATTTTATATCCATGTGCTTTTAGATAGCCTGCTGTTCTATCATATAATTCTCCCTTAGGATCTGTAAAAACATAAGATCCTAGCATTTGATATGCATTTGGAATTGAGTATGATGCAGATTTACCAGATCCTGATCCGTCCAACTACTAGAACATTTACGTTTCCTCTTTTATCTACTGGTAAATAATTGTTTTCTGCTAAAATAATTCCTTTATTTCTACTTAGTATTTGATATTGTTCTCCTCTTTGACTCCAATCACTAGATCCATGTTCTATATCAGAAAATTCGTTTTTAGGAGCTGACCTTACAAATCCTATAAAGAAAAATAGTGCATAAAAAATTGTTACAACCATTAATGTTGAAAAATATGTTCCCATTGCGCCTTCTGTTAAAACACTTCCTAATGTATTAAGTGGATGTGTTATTGAAGTTCCAAATGTTTCAATAAATACTTCTAAATTAAATTGTCCACTTATTTTTGCTTGAAATGAACTATGTGCTATAGGCGTAACAAATACTATGGCTATAAATATCCATAGTATTGCAAAAATGATAAAATTTTTTCTATTTCTCCTGATTGCTCCTTCAATTTTGTAATTCACCTTAAATCACCTACTCTTCTTTTGTTTATATCTCCTTATCTGGCTCTGTATTTTCTTTGTTAGATTCTAATATTTCTTTATTTCTATATTCTTGTAATCTTTTTAAGCTTTGAACATCTTTAGGTAGTTTTGCTGATTTTATAACTGGACCTTTTCCAACTCTTCTTACCATTTTTCCATCGGCTTCTAGTCCATTTGTTGTTGTTGTAGTCGTTGCATCAATAACTTGTCCTTCTATGACAGTTTCTTCTAATCCTGTTGCACCATGTGCAACGTCATCTGCGTATTTTTCATCTCCTTCAAGTTCCTTCTCTATGACTCTTTGTAAGAAAATACAACATCTCAATACATCATTTTCTAAACTCGAATTTCGTTTTGCTCCTGGATTATTCATTTAAACTTTCCTCCTTAATTCTCTTTTTTGTCTTTGATTTCAAAGGCAAAATAAGGTTTATTTGGTTTCAACTTACATTTTCCTTTTACTTCATTTGTTTTTTCATCAAAATAAAGTACAGGCTTTACTTCTTCTGTAGTTTCTGGGTCAATGACACATATTGGTCTCTTTAAATTTGGTGTATATTTGAAATCTTTAATTTCTGTTTCATTTTCTGAATATATACTATCAAATTTTAAAGGCATTGGTTTTTTGCTGATAGAAACTTTATTACCTTCCAAAATAGCAGTATTAACAACCACTCTATCTTTTCCAAAAGACAATATAACTAAATCGTCTTGATCTACTGATGGAAAATCTACATAAAAAGTCTTTCTTGTCATTTCTCCTCTAATCTCATTTGTTGACTCTAATCTTTCTAAAACATATTTAGGATATTCATTCAACAATTGTTTTGGAGTTTTAATGATTTGATAGATGACTGTATTTACTCCCTTTGGATCTGTAATACTAAAGCTCTTTCCTTCCCATGTCTCCATTTTTTTCCCTCCGTTTCTATGTTTTTTAATCCATAGCTTGTCATTTGTTTTATTTTATATAACATCCACTATTTATTTTACACGAAAATACATATATTGTCAATATATATTTTATGTAAATAAGTGTTTTTTTCTTAGTCATTTCTTGGATTAAAGGTTGATACATGATTTAATTCTTCAAATATCTTTTTTTCTTGATTGGTTAATTTCTTAGGTACCATGATTTTAACTTCTGCAATTAGGTCTCCTCTTGATCCTTTTCCATCTTTATATCCCTTACCTGGTATTCTGATTTTTTCTCCACTTTGTATTCCTTGCGGAATATATACTTTTGTTTCTTCATCAATTGATTGAATATTCACTCTTGTTCCTAAAGCCGCTTCCCAAGGAGTTATTAACAAGTCTGTATACATATCACTACCTTGCAACTGAAATTTTTTATCATTCTTTATATTGATTTTTATAAACAAATCTCCATTTTTACCACCATTGATACCTGGCTTTCCTTGACCTATTAGTCTTATTTTTTCCCCATCCCTTATTCCTTGAGGAATCGCTACGGTAAATGTTTTCATTTTTCCATCAACTGTTCGTAAGGATATTTTTTTATCTGCACCATTAAAAGCTTCATATATGGTTGTAGTAATTTCTGTTTCAACATTTTCTCCTCTTAATGGTTCTTTACTTCTTTTTTCTTCATGATTTTCCTTGATGTTTCCAAAAAACATTTTTACCAAAGAATCTTTTCCTTTAATACTAAATTTTTTATTGACTAAATTATGCGAATTCCATATTCTATCATATTTTCTTTTAGAACTTGGCACAGATAAAACTCTATACGCTTCATTTATATCTTTTATACGTTCTTCTGCTAAACTATCTCCTACATTGACATCTGGATGATATTTTTTAGCAGCATTTCGATATGCTATTTTTATTTCATCTATAGAAACTCTACTTGTTTCTAGCCCCAAAATTTTATAATAATCTTTAAAAATCATTTGACATCCTCCCCAATAATCAGGTGTTTTTATTATATCATAAAAATGAAAAAAATCCATAGTTTTATGGATTTTTTATTATACAATTTATTAATTGCAATTTTCTGTCATCATCAAGCTAAAAACTTCAGAATATTCGTGATATAAAATATATTTCATTTACTCTTGTGCCAAATCTATTAATTTGTCTAACAATTTATTATACTGTATTCCTTCCGCTTCAAATAATTTTGGATACATACTTATTTTTGTAAATCCTGGTAATGTATTAATTTCATTAATGTAAATTTGATTTGTTTTATCTTCTACAAAAAAATCTACTCTTGATAAACCTTTTCCATCAATTGCTTTGAATGCTTTTATTGCTAATTTTCTGATTTCATTTGAAACTTCTTCCTCTAAATTTGCTGGAATCAATGTTTTTGAATTTTCATTTTGATATTTAGCATCATAACTATAAAATTCATCAGCAGATTTTATTTCTCCTACACAAGATGCAATTACATCATCATTTCCAAGTACTGCACATTCCACTTCTTTTCCAACAATCCCTTTTTCTATTAGAATTTTCTTATCATATTTTCCTGCATATTCTATATATTTTTTTAATTCATCTTTATTTTTTGCTTTATTAATTCCGACACTCGAACCAGAATTTGCTGGTTTTATAAATACTGGAAAATCAATTTCTTTTTCAACGATATCTGTTGCTTCTTCTAAAGATACTGTTTTTTCATTAAATTTTTTATCTATATATGTATATTGGTCTTTATATTTTTTCAAATATATGTATGGTGCTTGACAAATATTTGCTTTTTCAAACATTACTTTTGTATACGCTTTATCCATTCCTACACTTGATGCTAAAACACCACATCCAACATATGGTTTTTTTAATATTTCAAATAATCCTTGAATGGTTCCATCTTCTCCATATAATCCATGTAACACTGGAAAAATCACATCTAAATTCTGTAGATATTCTATTATATTTTCTAATTTTTTCATATTCTGCATCTCTTCATTAATCTCAATATTTTCTAAATTATCATATTGATACCATTTTCCATTTTTTGAAATATATATTGGAAAAATCTCATATTTGTTCTTATCTAAATTTTTTAAAATAGAATTTGCTGACATAACAGAAACTTCATTTTCTGTTGACATCCCTCCAAAAATAAGTCCTAATTTTGTTTTCATACTATCCTCTCCTTTGTTTTTTTATGATTCTCCTTTTAAGTTTTTTATTTAAATTCTATCTTTATTTTTTCTGCTATATCGAAAAATCTCATGCCATTTGATGCTTTAAATAATACCACATCTTCTGATTGAATGACTTGTTTTAATAAATCCACAATCTCTTCTTTATTCTCAAAATAATATATATTTTTTTCATCAAATCCATTCTCTTGTGCAGACTTAGCAATATATTTTGCATTTTCACCACTACAAATTAAAATATCTATTTGATTTTCACATACAATTTTACCAATTTCTTTATGTAATGCTAAAGCAAATTCTCCAGTTTCTAATATATCTCCTAATACGGCAATCCTTCTATTCGCCTTCATATGATTCATATATGCTAAACTTGCCTTTACAGATTCTACACTAGAATTGTATGCATCATTGATTATCTTAATGCCATTCTTTAATTCTATGACTTCCATTCTATTTTTCGTAAGAGAAAATGTTTCAATCCCTTTTTTTATTTCTTCGTTTTCTAGGTTTAATAATTTTCCAACAGCAATAGCACATAAACTATTTAATACAAAATGTTCCCCTCCAATAGGAACTTTTATTTTCTCTTCTTTATTGTTTAAATGAATTTGGTATTCACTGCCATCTTCATATAACTGAATATCTTTTGCTTGTATATCACTTTTTTCGTTGATTCCGTATGTCTTTATGTTTATTTTGTCTTTATTTTTTTCATACCATTTATGTAATAAATCATTATCATTATTGATAACCATATATGGATTTTTAGCACCATCTAATATTTCTAATTTTGCCTTTAATATATTTTCTCTAGACCCTAAGTTTCCTATATGTGAAGTACCTATATTGGTAATAATACATATGTTAGGTTTGGCAATTTCAGAAAGTAAATGAATTTCTCCAAAATGATTCATTCCCATTTCTAATACAAATGCTTCGATATCATTTGGCGCATTTAATATGGTAAATGGCATTCCAATATTATTGTTATTATTTCCTATTGTTTTACATATTTTATATTTTTGTGCAACCACATTGGCAACCAAATCTTTTGTACTTGTTTTTCCGACACTACCTGTAATGGCTATAACAGGCACATTATATTTATCTCTTTTATAACTTGCTAGCTTGTATAATGCCTGTAATGTATCTTCTACTTGTATAATCACTTTATTTTGATATGTTTCCATATCTTTTTTATCAAATTCTATCCCTTGAACAATGACTCCCATTGCGCCATTATCTAATGCTTTCTTCCAAAATGCATTTCCATCAAAATTTTCTCCTTTAATTCCTATGTAAATATCTCCTTCTTTTATTGTTCTGGTATCTTTAGAAAATTTTTTACATACTAAGCTTTCATTTCCTGTAATCAATTTTCCATTTGTACATTCTAATATATCTTTTACCGTTATATCCTTCATCTTTTTCACCTCTATATCTTTTTTAGAATTATATGATTAAATTTCTTTTTTTGCAACTATATATAAAATATGGATAGAATTTTTTAATTCTATCCATATCTTTAACTATTGTTCTATTGCTCTATTTGCTATTTCAATTGCTTTTGAAACAATATTTCCACAATCCTTAGAAGAAACATTTCCCCAGCTTCCTCCGTCTTTTTTTACTTGTTCATATACTCCTAATTCTCTTGCAATTTCTTCTCTTAAATTTTCAGAAATTAAATGACGATTCTTAGACATAATTTCCTCCTAAAAAATTTAAAATTATAAAACTGTATATACAACTTTATATGTTTAGTATTCTCTTTTTTATATAAAATTATTTTAGTAAAATTTTTATTTTTTCCCTTTTTTTATAATTATAAACTTTTGTTTTAGCCATATAAAAATTTTTCCTGTATTAAGCAACATTAGACTATATTAAACTATTTATATTGATTTTTCATATTTATTTTGTTAGTTTTTTAAATTTTATGTGAATAATATACTATTTTTTGACGAATTATGTTATAATAAAAAAGACATTTAAAAAAGGAGAATTTCATGAATACAAAAAACATAGAATTAGAAAAACCTATAGATAAAGTAACTTTATTAGGTGTTGAATCACAACCTAAACAAGAATCAAATAATGAAAAAAAAGAATATCATCCAGTAGAAAACTATCATCCTGAAAATGATAGACATCTACATTCAAAATCTATTCGTGTTTTTAGTATTTGTATTTTGGCTTTTATTATTTTATTATGTATTGCTTTTTTAGTTTTTACTTTTGTAAATAATAGAAATGAAAACATCATTTTTGGAATCAGTATAAAAGGTGTAGATGTTTCTAACTTGTCAACAGAAAAAGCAAAAGAAACCATTCAAAACTATATTAATGAAAATTTGCCAGAAAATATCAACTTAGTACATAATGATTATCAGACAAGTATTCCTTTATCTGCTCTTAATGTGAATTTTGATATTGATTCTGCTGTAGACCAAGCATATAAAATTGGTAAATCTGGTAATATATTTGAAAATAGTTTTACAGCCTTAAAAACTTGGATAGATCCTACTGATATAGAACTTACAGTAACTTTGGATGAGGAGCAATTAAGAACTGCTTTAAATGATATTTCATCTAAATTACCTGATACTGTTATTGAAAGTGGGTATTATATTGAAGGAAATAACTTAGTTGTTACCCGTGGATTTGAAGGTAATGTTGTAAATGTCGATCAAATGTGTACATATATAAAAAATGGTATTTCCAATTTAACTTTAAAAAATAGAACTTTAGATATTGCTACTGTTTCTAAACAACCTGCTGAAATTAATATTGAAAAAATTTATAATGAAATATATAAAGAACCAGTTGATGCTTATTACACACAAGATCCATTTGCTGTTTATCCATCTGAAAATGGTCTAGATTTCGCTATTTCTTTAGATGAAGCCAAAGAAATGTTATCGGAAGAAAAATCAGAATATGTAATACCTTTAAGAACTCTATATCCTAATGTAACAACAAACATGATTGGTACAGAGGCATTTCCAGATTTGCTTTCAACATATTCTACAACATATTCTACAAGAGATAGAGATAGGACAACCAATTTACAACTAGCTGCTTCTAAAATTAATGGTACAGTTTTAATGCCTGGTGAAACATTTTCATATAATCAAGTTGTAGGTGAAAGAACAATTGCTGCTGGATATAAGGAAGCCCCTATATATGTTAGTGGTGAAGTAGTTGATGGATTAGGTGGAGGTATTTGCCAAATTACGTCTACATTATATAACGCTGTTCTTTATGCAAATTTAGAAATTGTAGAAAGAAGTAATCACCAATTTGTTCCATCCTATGTTTCAGCAAGTAGAGATGCTACAGTTGTTTATGGTTCAATTGATTTTAAATTTAAAAATAATAGAGATTATCCTATCAAATTAGTATGTTCTGTTTCAGGTGGCATTGCTAAATTTGATATATATGGCTTACGAACAAATAATGAATATGATGTTGAAATTTCTTCATATGTAACTAGCAGTACAGCTGATTCTACTTATTCAGAAGCTTACAGAATTTTAAAACAAAACGGTCAGGTCGTTAGTACAGAACTATTATCAAAAGATACATATAAAAGACATTAAAAAGGGATTTTGGGGACGGTGAAGTGCACCCCAAAATTCCTTTTCAATTCTACATTGTCAAAACACCATTTCCCGTATCTGTTATGATTAGTATATCTTCTTCCCTTCCATTTTCTGCATTGATATACACTAAAAATTCTTTATCATTTACTTTTCCTTTAAATTCATAACATAATATTTCTGATTGCCATTCTGTTGGAATAATTGCCATTCCTTCACTTGTTAATTCTAATTTTGGATTTAAATTTTCTTTTGCCTCTTCAACAGAAATTTGTATATTGCTGATATCTCTTTCTGTATGATTATTTAAGTATCCTGTTGTTTCAATTCCTAATATCTCTCCATTATCTAAAGCTACTTTTACTTTAATTAAATCTGGGTATACAATCACATCATCTTGCTTATAGGCATAATTAATCGTGGTAATTCCTTCTTGCGTAATATAATAGGTTTCTTGCATACTATTAAAACCTTTATTTTCTAAAAATTCTTTCCCTTTTTGTGTTGCTTCTTCTTGTGATAAAATTTGTGCATTTACTTCCCTGTTGGTATTCATATAAATAACATGTCCACCTTTTTGTGAAATGGAAATATTAATATTTTCATCATTGTTACCTGTGATAGAAAATGTATAGGCTGGAATGGTTGCGTTTTCAGATAGTCCTAAACTAGATATATCTTTTATCTTATCCTTTCCTATAAATTCTTCTACAAGCCCTTTTGCAGTATTTTCCTCTATATCTTCCCCTGTTAATCCTTTTTTCTCTGTGCTTGTCATATGTTCTGAATAAGCTCCGTCATAAATCAAACCAGAATATTCATGAAAATTTTCTTCTAAGTTACTAAAACTTTCTTTTGATATATTATCGACTTGTTGTGCAAATGCTACCGTTCCTTTTTTGGTTAATTCTCCCCATTCAAATCTTCCATTATTTAAATCTTCTGATAATTGGTTTAATGTATTTTCTAATTCTGTACTATAGGAATGCAACTCTTCAAGATTTGTTAAATCTTCCTCACTTAAGCTTTCATTATATATATTTTTTCTTGATAAAGAATAACTATAATCACTTACTTGATTTAAAAATTTTTCTGTATTTTCTAGCTCTTGACTAGCTACTGGTAACATACTTAAATAACTTTGTGCCAAATTCGCTTCTCTCCATAGATTGGTTAATGTTTCGGCTCCATGTTCTGGTGTAGTAGAAATTAATGCCTTTGCCAAATATGTTTCTACATTTTGTACATAATCGACTAATTCATAAAATGCCATATTATATGAATTTTCTGAAGCTTGTCTATATTCTCTTTGTTTTTTATATAAAATAAACCCTAATATAGCAACTACAATTAAAAGAACAACAATGATGCTAAACATATGCCCCTTTTTTAATCTTTCTTTCCATTCTACTAATTTATTCATTTTTTTCCTTCCTTTCGTTATTTCTAGAGTCTTTATATCTGTTCGTCGAAATCCTTGATTTCGTTAATACAGATCTTTCTATTTACAAAATCTATGTTTTCCAATTGTGATAACATGTGGTCTAGACCATATCCAACTATTAGTTGCCGTATCTGGATTAAAATAATATACACATCCCCCTGTAGGATCCCAACCATTTAAAGCATCTTGTGCAGCTTTATACACTGTAGAATTCTCATCAATCGGTGCATTGATTTGTCCATCAGCTACTGCTGTAAAGGCTCCTGATTGATAAATAACACCTGAGATAGAATTGGGAAATCGCGAGTCTTTTACACGATTTAAAATAACTGCTCCAACAGCTACTTGTCCTTCATATGGTTCGCCTCTTGCTTCCCCGTTAATCGCTCTTGCCATTAATTGAACATCTGATGTATGCGAACTTGCTGCATAACTAACATTTTGTTTTAAATTTTCTTTACCAAATGTAACAAACATAATAAACGCTATTACAAATATAATAAATATAGTTAGAATTTTAACAATATTTTTCAAATCATCACCTCATCATATAAATATATTTTCCACCTATTTTTTAGTTATTATTCATAGTTGGATATATTTTCTATCATTATTTTCTCTTTTTTATAAAAATTTATTCCATTTTTTGAAATTTTATCGTATTTATGTTAAAATTGAACTACAAATGATTTTAATAATAAGAATGGATCTATTATTCTTATTATTTTGAAAAAAAGGAGATTATCATGAAAATTTTAATTTTTTATGCATCTTATGGTGGTGGTCATCTAAATGCTGCAAAATCAATTCATGAATGTTTAAAAAATGATTATAAGGATAAAAACATAGATGTAGAATTAATTGATTGTATGAAATATGTGAATAAAGCACTAGAAAAAATGACAACAAAAGCCTATAATGAGATGGCTAAAAAAGCACCTTGGGCTTGGGGAAGAATTTACTCTGATGCTCAAAGAGGACCACTTGCTCATATTACCAGCCGTTCTAATAAAATTATGGCCATTAAATTGTTAAAGCTGTTACGAGAAAAACAACCTGATCTAATTATTTCTACACATCCATTTGGAAGTCAAATGTGTAGTTATCTAAAAAGAAAAGGTAAAATCTCTTCAAAAATTGCAACCATCATGACAGATTTTGCCCCACATGATCAATGGTTAGTTGGTTGTGATTATACAGATTACTATTTTGTGGCACATGAAAATATGAAAAAATATTTAAAAAGAAAAGGTATTCCAGATTCTAAAATATTTGCAACAGGAATTCCTTTATCTAATAGATTTTTAAAATCTTTTAATAAAGAAGAAATTTTTAAAGAATTAAATTTAGAACCAAATAAAAAAACAATTCTATTTTTTGGTGGAGGAGAATTTGGATTAGGAAAAACGAGAACTGTTGAGATTTTTGAAGGATTTGTAAAATACTGCAAAGATATGCAAATCATAGCCATTAGTGGAAAAAATGAAAAAATGAAATTGGCCTTTGAAAAAGTTGTTTCTAAATATGAAAGAGAAGATACGGTTTTAGTTTTTGAATATACTAGTCAAGTTCCAGAATTTATGAGTATTTCTGATTTAGTAGTTACAAAACCTGGTGGTTTAACAACAACTGAAAGTTTAGCTTCTCATTTACCGATGGTCATTATCAATCCCATCCCTGGTCAAGAAGAAAAAAATGCAAAATTCTTAGTAAAAAATGGTATTGCTATATGGATTAAAAAAGATGATAATGTACAAGAAATGTTAGAAAATTTATTTTCACATCCAGAAACTTTAGAAACCATGAAAGAAAATACAAAAAAATTGGCAAAACTACATTCTACCAAAAATATTTGTGATATTTTGTTAAAATAAAATTTTGTTGTTTATGACAAAACATTACCCGGAACATCATAAAATGATGTTCCGGGTTGCCAATATTTCACCATTTAAAAGATATATCTCCCATTCAGTAGAGACTTTTACAAATGGTGTGGGGAGGATAACTCTTCTTTTTTCCTCCAAATCTCTAATGCCATAAATTTTTACATCTTTTGGCATTTCTTTACTGTTTCCGGGAATAAATAAAATATCTTCACCCCTTACGGCAATATATACCTTATCCACTCCTTTCAAATTTGAAAACTCATAAAGTTCACTTGGAATAATCAACCGTTTCTGATTATCAAGTTTCATAGTTACTCCCCTTTCTGCATTTTGATATCATTATTATATCAGATTTTTTAATTTTGTCAAATTATGTTAATTTACAATTCTCTTCTACCTTCTAAAGCCTTTGTTAATGTAATTTCATCTGTATACTCTAAATCTCCACCAACAGGTATACCATGTGCAATTCTTGTCACTTTTATCCCTAAAGGTTTGATTAATTTAGACAAATACATGGCTGTTGCTTCCCCTTCGACTCTTGGATTAGTTGCTAAGATAACCTCTTTTACCGTTCCATCCATTAATCTGGCTAATAATTCTTTTATTTTGATATCATCTGGTCCTACACCGTTCATTGGAGAAATGGAACCATGTAAAACATGATATACGCCTTTGAATTCATGTGTTTTTTCCATCGCAATGATATCTTTTACATCTTCTACAACACAGATAGAAGATGTATCTCTTTTCGGATTACTACAAATTGGACAAGGGTCTGTATCAGAAATGTTGTAACATATACTGCAATATTTTAAATTCTTTTTCGCTTCTAAAATGGAATTGACAAATTCTTTTGTTTCCTCTTCTGAACTATTCAAGATATAAAAAGCAAGTCTTGCTGCTGTTTTATGTCCAATACTTGGTAATTTTTCAAAACTTTCTATTAATTTTTCAATTGATGGTGAATATAATGACATTTTGTACCTCCATTTCATTCGTTTATATATTCATTTATTTATACAATATTATTTTTTAGATGATAGGAAATTATATTTTCCAAATAGTTTAAAAAGAGATTATTCGGAAAACCGATAATCCCTTTTATTTTTTACATAAATCCTGGTATATTGAATTTTCCTAATTGATCAGCTTGTGCACTATCTACTTGTCTTAAAGCTTCATTAACACATGTTAATATTAAGTCTTCTAGCATTTCCACATCATCAGGATCTACAACATCTTTTTGAATTTTGATTTCTTTAATCATTTTCTCTCCTGATACTTTTACAGATATTGCTCCACCACCTGCTGTTGCTTCAAACTCCTTGCTTGCTAACTCTGCTTGTGATTTTTCCATATCCTCTTGCATTTTTTTTGCTTGTTTCATTAAGTTATTCATATTCATTCCGCCGAATCCTCCCATTCCTCCTGGGAATCCACCTCTTTTTGACATAATTTCACATTCCTTTCTTTTATAAATATCGTTTTATATTTTATTTGATTTTTTTATTACAGTTCCATCTTACCATATATTTCTATTCAATGACATGAAATGGTATATCTGAGTCATTTGCAATACTTTTAATATTAGGTTCTTTTGTCTCTCTTACATTTCCAACATTTGTAATATATTTTATATTCATTGGCTTTCCTGAAGCCATAGAAACCAAATTGGTAAGTTCTTTTATATTTTCTTGTTTTTCTAAAACCGTTTTTCCAAATGATGTTAAGCCATTAGGGAACTCTATTCCTACCGTCATATCATTAATTTCTCTTGCTCTTGTATTCATTAGATTTGTATATAACACAATTTTTCCATTTTGTTTTAAATCTCTTACAATTTGTGGCCAATATTCTTCTACTTTACTAGAATATGTCGATGTTTGCATTTTCTTTGAACTATCACTTGGCTTCTTTTCATTTTTTGGTATAGTTTGTGTTTTGTTTGCAGATATATTGTATGCCATTTTTACTTCTGTACCAACTGGTTGTTGTCTATAACTATTCGCATTTCCAGTATGGTTTCTTAAATAATTTTCTATTTTTTCTACTCTTTGCTCTAAATCACTATTACCATTATGATTAACTGTTAACTTGCTACAGAACTTTATAATTCCTGCTTGGAAAATAATACTTTTTTGTGTAGAAAATTTCATTTCATTTTCTAACTCTGAAAATGCATATACGAGATTGATTAACCTTTCCTTCTCAACCTTTTCTGAGATTTCCTTTAATTTTTGTTTTTCCTCTTCATTATATAATTCTACATGATTAGTTGCTTTATATAACAAGATATCTTTTACATATTTTATGATTTCCCACAATAAATTTGAAATGTCTTTTCCATCTTCTAAAACTTTATTAACAGTTACAAGTGCTTTATCGACATCATATTGTATAATGGCTTCTACAATATCATGAACAAATACCATCTTAGGGATTCCTACTAGATCTTTTATTTTATCTTCATCAATCTGATTTTCACCATCTTGAATACATCTTTCCAAAATAGATAATGCATCCCTAAGAGCCCCTTCTGATAATGTAGCTATAATCTGCATCGCTTCTTTTGTTATTTCTATATTACTTTCTCTGCAAACAATTTCTAGTCTTTTGATAATATCTTCATTAGATATTTTCTTAAAATCAAATCTTTGGCATCTAGATAAAATAGTTGCTGGTAATTTTTGTGGTTCTGTTGTTGCCAATATAAATTTTACATGTTCAGGTGGCTCTTCTAATGTTTTTAATAAAGCATTAAATGCCCCTGTTGATAACATATGTACCTCATCAATAATATATACTCTATATTTGGCTTTTGTTGGCAAAAAATTGACTTCTTCTCTGATACTTCTGATATCTTCCACACTATTATTAGATGCTGCATCCATTTCGACGATATCTGTTAAAGAGCCGGAAATGGCCCCTTTACAAATCTCACATTCATTACATGGTTCTCCATCTTTTGGATTTAAACAGTTAATTGCTCTTGCTAATATTTTAGCAGCAGATGTCTTTCCAGTTCCTCTTCCACCATTAAATAAATAGGCATGGCCTACTCTATTTGCCATAATTTGATTTTTTAATGTTCTTGTTATATGATCTTGCCCCACCATTTCTGAAAAATTCAATGGTCTAAATTTTCTATAAAGAGCTGTGTACCCCATCATTATCACATCCTTTATACTTTTCTGTTTAACAGAAAAAAATGGTCCTATTATTTAATCTCTCTATGGAAAGTATACCACATAAAGATAAACTACTTATTGCTGCTTCCTCCCGGACCTGACAAGATTCATAGGTCTTTATTGGATACTCTCCATACAAAGATTAAATAATATACCATTTGTATTATATACTGATTTTTCTATTTAATCAAGTATTATTTTAGAATAATTTAGTTATGTGTTCTTTTAAAAACAACATCTTTTAAGTCGGTTATTTCTGTAGAAGTATTTCCTTCATCTATTACATTTCCTATTGGTAATTCTGTTTTTATTTCTGCCTGATATTCTTTTCCACTTTCTAATGTTATGGTTAATTGAAATGTTAGATTAACTTTTAAATCCTCTTCTGTAACACCAGCCTTTTTTAATAATTCACTATGATTAATTTCTTCTTCATCAGATTGATATTTTGCTACATTGTTGTTTGAACATCTAAAGGCAATAATACCACCTTGGTTAGATATTTTTAAATTTTTTAAGTCTGATTCTACATCTCCTGTATATTCTAAACTTTGTATAATATCATCATCATTATATTGAAATATAAGATTTTCTTCTGTTGCATCTGGTTTATATAATTTAATATTCTCTGTATTCTTAGCTTCTATTTGAAAGTTATCTACACGAACAGATTTTATTATTTCTGTTTTATCATATGCATCATTTTTATCAATATATAGATAAATATCATTTGATTGATGTACATCAAAAGACCATCTAGTATTGGTTTGCCCATCATCTATGCCTTCCTGTGTACTAATAATAGCAATTTTACTTAAATCAAACGGCATATTGGTTTCTCCTTCTACGTTATATCTTAGAACTAACATACCTACTACAAATAAAATAGCCACAATAATCACAATTATCATGCAAATATGAAAACTTTTTGTTTTCGTTAATTTTTTTAATTTATCAATCATATCTTCCTCCTGATAAATATTGATATATTATACAGTATTTTTTACATTTCGTCAAATCTCCTGGTTTCACTTAAGTAGCAATAAAGAGTGAAATCTAACTTTTACATTATGTATTTTTATTTTTTGATTTTCGTAATTCTTTAAAAAAATCTTTTAAAATTTTTTCACAATCTGTTTTTAGTATTCCTGTTTCTATTTCTACTTTATGATTAAATGGATAATCTTCAAATAAATTTAAAACAGAACCTGCTGCACCGGTTTTTTCATCTAGTGTACCTATGTATAACTTTTTGATTCTTGCATTAATAATTGCACCTGCACACATGCTACATGGCTCCAATGTTACATACATTTCACAATCTAATAATCTCCAAGAATTTAGCTTTTTACTTGCTTTTTGTATGGCTATGATTTCTGCATGTTTTGTGGTATCTTTTTTTGTTTCTTTTACATTGTGTCCTCTTGCGATGACTTTTCCGTCTTTTACAATCACACATCCTACGGGAACTTCTAATTTATCATATGCCTTTCTCGCCTCTTTTAGAGCTTCTCGCATAAATTTTTCTTCCATATTTCCTCCATTTTTTGTAATATCTATGCATTTTCTTATCTAACTGTATTTTATTATAAAAACCTTCTTTTGTCCAGAGAATATTAATGATTGCTAATATCCTTATATACCAAGATTTTAGTATAGATTTGTCGTTTTGTTAGGTTTGTCTTCAAAGTCAAGTACAAAATGCGAGATTCTGTTTTATATAACATCATCTCGCATTTTATTTTTACTTATGAAACTTTGAAAAATGTTTTAAAATAAAATCCATTTCTTATGGTATCTTGGTAAATCTTTTCACCACGCTTGTCTATGCATTTAAGGATAATTCCATCTTCTTCATCATCAAATTTCGCATAGAATTTGCACCCTTCTGCCTCTAAGATGTCCATCAACATCTCTACTGAACTTTCAGGATCTTTAATCTGAAAACTCACCTCTTTAAATTCTGTTTTGGACAACATTTCCATAATTTCCGCTCTTATCTTGTAGTCTTCTTCTTCCAATTCTCTTATAGGAACTTTTCCCAAAATTAATATTAAGCGATAAATAAATATTATGCCCATCAGAAGTATTATATAATACCCTAATCTTTCAAGAATAACATCTTCTAGACTATTGCTATTGAAGTCTCCATGGTAGATGCCCATAATCACAACACCAAGAAAAAGGCAAATGCTAATGATGGATGCTATTGTTTTCACCTGTTTTACTGTTAATTCTCTTTTTCTCCGTTTCCTTTTCATCTGTTCATTCCTCCTACTTAAGAAATTATTCTTTACAAGTTACTAATATAATTGGCATTTCGCCAATTGGTGTGCCTAGAGGGACTCGAACCCCCATCGGTCGCTTAGGAGGCGACTGCTCTATCCTGCTGAGCTATAAGCACATATACATGAAATATTATAATATATACTATTAAAAAAATCAATATTTATTGGCTTACTTCTTATTCTTATGTTAACGTTTTATTAGAGATCAGACTAAAATATATCTTAGTCTGATCCCTAACAATATTTTAATATTTAATTTGAAAATTGCATCATATAAAAAGCACTTTATATTATCATATATTAAATATAAAGTGCTTTTATAGATTAAATCAATATCATTTCTGTTCCATTTCCAATTTGATTATCTTTTACTGTCATATTAATATCATATGGTTTTGCCGTAAGTTTGTCATATAATAAAGGCATTGTTGTAGGTCTATAATAATCCCCGCTGCTCTCATTAATAATTTTTATCAATAAAAGTATAATTTTATATATTTTTTTATTGATAGGAATCCAAAAATCATAATTTTCTTCTAAGGCAGGAACATATATACTAACTAATATTTTATTCATTATCCTCATCCTCTTTCATCTCTAAAAGTTTTACAAATGTGGAAATACCATCTTTTATTATATATCCAAAACTACGTCCACAATTATTAAATAATTCTTTTCTACTTGAATTAATTGTAATCAAATATTGAGTATCAATTCCATTTCCTATCCAAATTCCATTTTCTTTTGTAATATAATTTTTATACCAATCTTCAAATTCATGTGCTTTAATTTTATTTGCGTTTTCTACGAAAATAACACTATAATTTTCTTTTTCTTCTAATTGCTTCATAAATTTGTTGAAACTGGTTCCTATATCAGCATCATCTGTCAAGAATTTATCTATACCAATAAATACACATATTGTATGTTTTTTTGTATCCTTATCCATATTTGAAAGCAATTCTTGGTATTGTTCTTTTAAATTTGTCTTTTTTGAAGTTAATGCTCTTTCTGCGTCAAAAATAATTATATTAATGCTTTTTAAAGATTTTATCTCTTCTAATATATTAGAAGTTAATTGTACTGCATCATCCATATTTTTCGAAGTTATCATTGTTGCAAAATTTCTTTTAAAATCATATAACGCTATTTTTAGATTTTTTTGTATAATGCCTATTGGAACTTGAGATATATCTTTTAGTCCTATTCTTACATTTTCAAATGTAACTTTATCTGGCAAAGTTGGAATTGGTTTTGCTTTGATTTGTTGTTCTTTTTGCAATCTTTCTATTGTTTCTCTAACCTTTTGTGTATATTCTTCTGCCTCACATATTTTAGCTGTTTGGAATTCATAAACTTGTCCATCTTCTAATTCTAACAAACCTCTACCAAAGATATGAGATGGTCTTTTCTTTCCTACACTATCAAAAATATTATAATAATCATTTTCATCATTTAATTGTAATGCTATTTTATGTTTAAAGTTTTGGGTTAATCGATATCTCATAGAATTATATGCATTTGTTGTTACAACAAATACAATTCCACATTTTGTACTTTCCCTTTGAATAGCTTGGAAGATATCTTCATATTCAATACCATACGTTTCTGAAAATACATCCCAGTTATTAATAACAACTATAATCATTGGCATTTTCTTACCACTTGTTTTCAAATACAAATTATAGTCTCCATTGTATTCTAATAAATCTTCCTTTCTGCTCTTCATAATTTCTTGAAGCATATTAAAAAACCTATTAATCTTTTCTTTGTCATTGATAAATACAACATCTCCTACTTGTGGGCTATTACCATATATTTTTAAAGCTTCTGTCCCAAAATCTAATAAGTATAACTGCATTTCTTCACTTGTATAAGTAGTAATTAAATCATATACCATTGTACTTAGAAGCGTTTCTTTTCCACTATCAGCATTACCATAAATAATAGTATTTCCTAAAATTGATAGATTTAGTTCAACAACTCCTTGACGTTGATTATATGGATCATCATATTCACCAATAATAGGATTCACAATGTTTTCTTTCACTTTTACTTGATACTTTTTACGAACATCTTTTATGAAAATTGTTTCAGGAATATTTTCTAACCAAAGTGGTTGCATTTTGATTCCTTGTTGTTTTCCTAATGTATCTAAATATCTAACAATATTCGTTAATTGTTCCCCTTTATCAATTAAAACTTTTTGTACTGCATCATCTGCTTGTTTTATCGGTGTTCCAATATCAGATATTAATTGTACAGAATTATCTACCTTTTTTTCTATCACATCTGAAGGGTAATATGAAGCTCCTGCCCAACCAGATTGTCCTAATACAAAATATTCATCATTTCCTACTTGTAAATAAAATTGACCTGCTGTTCTTAAAGTTGCTGCATCTGGTCTTTTAATAACATCCACACTATCTTGTTTTTCTTGTACTTTTAGGCATACTGCAAATTTACTGTTACTACGAATTTGATCATTTACAATACCTGCTGGTTTTTGAGTTGCTAATATTAAATGTACTCCTAAGCTACGTCCAATTCTTGAAACACTCATTAATTCTTCCATAAAGTCTGGTTGTTGTTGTTTTAATTCTGCAAACTCGTCACAGATAATTAATAAATGTGGTATTGGTTTATTAACCACTCCATCATGATATAATTTTTGATATTTATAAATATCAATTGTCCCCTCATCTGTCATATTTCTTGCTTCATTAAACATCACTTGTCTTCTTCGTAACTCACTCTGTATAGATGCTAATGACCTTTGAAGCCCATTAGTATCTATATTGGTAATGGTTCCTACTAAATGTGGTAACTTCATGTTTCCTTTTACGAATGCACCTGCCAATCCTCCACCTTTATAATCTATCAAAATAAAGGTAACATCTTCTGGTTGATAATTAATAGCAAGAGATAATATATATGTGATAATGAATTCACTTTTTCCAGAACCTGTACTACCTGCAATTAAACCATGTGGTCCATGGAACTTTTCATGTATATCCAAATAAATATGAGAACCTGTTGTATCAATTCCTATTGGAGCTTTTAATGAAAGAGTAGAATCATTTTTATGCCATCTTTCTAATACATTTAATTGTTCTATTCTACCAACATCATACATCTCTAAGAAAGAATAATTATTTGGCAATAAATAACTTCCTGTCTCTGTATATCGAATTGGAATGTTTGAAATCTTTTCACAAATTTTTTCAAAAAATATTTTTACAGAATTATCAAAGGCTATTTGCCTTTGATTTGTTGATGATATTTCATTTTCAAATATCATTCCCTTTTTGGCTACCATATCTAATTCAATAAAAGTTTTACATTCATTTGGTAATTGTAGCAAATCATTAGCAATACATAAAATACTAAATCCCATATTTTGTTTTTGCTTTAATACTTCAGTAATAAATTTTAAATTTTCAATTCTTTTATAATCATTCGTGATAATTAAATAATATGGTTTAAATGATTTATATTCTTTATCCTTATATTGTAATCGATTTTGTAATTCTACCTCTAAATATTTTGATATATCTTTCATTTCTTCTTCATCATGTGTGAAGAAACGTATTTGTCTGTTCCTACTCCAAACATGTGGTAACATTTTTGCATAATTTAATGTTTCAGCTCCTTCTTGGTCTAATAAAAACACCAATTTTAAATCTTCATAACTTTGGAATGTGATTAATTGTATAATTAAATTTCTTAAAAAGTTATCAATATTTTCATTTTTCTTTACAATTAAAGCAGTTACATTTTTTTCTGTAAATGAAACTGTAATTGGTGCAGAATGAATAACTTTTGAACTATCAGCTATATCATGTAAAATATCAATTAGATTATCATCTTCCATCATGAATTTTTCTTCTGGGTATTGAATATCGATTTCTGTATCAACATCTCCGATACCTAGTCTAACTGTTAAGAAATCGTAATCATCAATTTTTCTTTCCCATAGACGACCGCTTCTTCCTAATATAACTTGTGTACATTCTTCTGGTGATAAATTATTCTCATATAGTATCTCTTTTTGTTTTTGCATAATTTTTGTAATATTGTCTTTTTTCTTTGCTAAATATTCTTTATATCTTGTTTGTCTTTTTTCTTCATATCTAATTTTTTTCTTTCTATTATATTTTGCAGTTAAAATTGGAAACAAGATGATACTTACCAACATTGCTAATGCTATTATTAAAGAAGTTACCGTTTTTTTTGTACTAGCAGTTCCACTCATAGCTCCATCCAAAGCATTAAACACAGAAACTAACATAATTGCGCCCATAGACATAGAAGTTCCCAAGGTTAAAATAAGTGGCATTTCTTCCTTATCTTGTATCTGTGGTGGTGCATCAATCTTTACCTTCTCTCTTTCAATTACATTAGTGATTCTAGGCGCTCTAGAAAAATATTCATCTTCATCATACATTTCTATATTTTTTTCTTCATCTTGTCCTCGAATAACTTTTTCTGTTTTTGGTTCAATAACTTCAAAAAATCCCGCACTATAATACAAATTTTCTTCGGGATTATTCACATAAAGACGATTTCCCATTATAATAATTTTTAATCCCATGATAAAAATAACATCACCATTTGTTAATAATTGCGGTTTTATAACTGGTTTTCCATTAACAAATGTTCCAAAATTCATATCATAATTTTCAATCATCCAATTATTCTCATATAAATAAATTTTCGCATGTGTTTTATGCACTAACTTATTTCTATATGATATTTGATTTTTCGAATCACTTCCTATATAAAATGGTTCTCGACTTTTTATATTTAATTGTATTAAATCTTTTTCAAAAGTTGGCAGACAACAAAGAAGAAACAATTCTTTTGAGTCTTTAAAAGATATCCCATACATCTTATATTCCTCTAAAATAATTGTTTTTTCTCCTTTATCATTATTTTTATATACCTTTATCCCATGGCTTTTGTCATCAATATCAATAAATTTTAAATCAATAACATTTGTATAATCATTAGCCACAAGTTGCCATTTTCCATCTTTTCCCTCAACATTGATTAATTTTTTTTCATTTTTCTCTTTATGGTCTGTTAACCAATAATTACCTTCAACATTTTTGGGTAAAGAAAGTTTATATAGTGTATCTTTGCCTATTAACGCAATTTGCATAATGACACCTCTTCTTCTGCACTTTTCTTTTGAAAATTAAAACATGAAAAATTTATGTTCACTTTAAAATTACATAACTTAAAGTTTCATATTCTTTTCTATTCTTTACTTTTGTTTGTAAAATTATTCTTTATTAACTCTTTGTTGATCTCTATAAAGTTGTCCTAATCGTAAACTTAATACCTTTACTTGCGGATTTGTTATATATCCTAAATCTAATAATGTCTCAGAAACCAATCTTTTTGCTTCAATTTCATTAATAAAATTAACATTATTTAATAGATTTTGTAGCTTATCTCTTACCTCATCAACCGAAACATCTATTTTAACTTTTTCTCCTGCCAGTTTTTTCTTAGCAATTCCAAAAACTTTTGATGATATTTTACAAATATTTTCGAAATTGACATCTGTTTTGTTTTCTGTATTTTCCATAATTTCACCTACTTATTTCCTATTGATTCTCATTTGTTTCATCTTCATTTATTTCTACATCTGTTATATTTTCTGATCCATCTATCACATCATCTGGCATTTGTATGGTTGTATTATTTTCATCTAATTCCACATCTGTCATATTTTCTGATCCATCTACCACATCATTTGGCATTTCAATTGTTGTATCACTTTCACCAATTTGTACATCTTCTACAACACTATCACCTGTAGATTCTTCACCCATATTTACTTCTTGTCCTAATATCGTAATAATAGAATTTGTAATCACAACAGAATCTGCCGTATCTCTTAGATGAATAATGTTTGTTTCTGGATCATAAAATGATTCTACTTCTGATACGTCTGCTTCTAATCCTCCAGCGTCAATATATTCTTCTATGAAAGCATTTTCATCATGGATTTCTATATTATTTTCTATAATTGCTTTTATTTCTTCTTGTGTTACAACTCCACCTTCAATTAAGCTTTCAAAACTTAATATAGCTTCATTAATTTCAAATCCTATTTGTAAATCCGGATGGCTTTCTATATATACTTGTAATTGTTCTTTTTCAATTCCATCTAATTCTAATTCACCATCTAAGTAATCTTTTATAATTTCAGCTCTTATTCTATTAGCTATATCCTCATCCAATCCTTCTAATATTTCTGTTTTATTGATTTTTGCTATTGCTTCTATGATTCTTTGTTTTTCCTCATCTGTAAGATTAGGTTCTCCATCATATATAAGATCAATTACTTCCTCTAATTGTGTGTTTGGCACAATCTCCTCTAATCCTATGTCTTGTTCTTCATCTGAAATTTCCACATCTGTTGGTGCATCTGCTTGTATTTCATTTTCTTCTAAATGCACGTTTACATTTTCCTCTATATCTTCTACATCGGTCATTTCAGAGTCAGTTTCTTCTGGACGAACTGTCGGAATATTTGATCCTCTACCTCCAGTTCTACCAGCGATTTCTTTATTTTTTTGCTCTGCATTATTAAATCCATCTATTGCACCATTAACTTCTGCTATATCTTTCTTTATTTGAATAAATAAAGTCTCAATTGTTTGCGTTATCAAACTTTTTGATATTGTAAAAGTTGTTTGGTATGCACCATCAGGAGGAAAAATACATTTTTCAATTGCTTCTTGGCAGTCCTCTAATCCCCATATACATTCCTCTAACTTTTTTGCGCATTCTTGCTGTAATAGTTCCGTATTTATATGCACATTTCCACTCATTATTAATCCTCCTTTTTTTAAACCTATTTTAGCTTTTTAGTAAAGTATTTTTTAGTAATTATTCTACAATTGTGAGTAGTTTGCTAGTTGATTATGTACTTTTCCACTAACTATCTCCACATCATTTATTTGACTTTCAGTACTGTTTATAATCCTTCTGATCTCACTTGTTCTATCGATTATTCTATCTCTTAAATTTTGTATCATTTTCTTTACATTTTCAACAAGATTGATATGTTGATTTAGAGCGCTTTTCAAATTATTTGCCCTCTCATTTCCTTTATAGTTTCTCTCTAACCCCTTTTCTGCATTTACTATTTTATTATAAGTAAATCCATCATAATCTGATATTTCACTATTTAAAATAGATAATATTTTATTATATTCTGCTAGCAATTTATTATTATCACTTAATTTTGCTTTCAATCTACTTTTTTCTGCCTCTAATTCCCCTATTGCATTTTTCGCATCGTTTGCAGTGTACATAACTCTATTATTATATTTGTCAGCTACAGCATTTGTCATTCTGTCCCCTCCTATCATTATTTTATAGTATTTAACATCATAACTTTTTCTAAATACTTTTCAAATAACTGCCATATAGCAGTTATTTAAAAAATATTCATTAAGAAACTGTATTTCCTGTTTCTGCTGCATTCACATCTGCTTCAGCTTGGTTCATTAAGTTGGTAAATTGTGTTGTAATATTTTCAAAAGATGTGATAATCTCATTTTTTAATCTCGTTAATGTGCTGCTGTAAGCTTCTGATGCCTCTCCATCCCAAGGAGTTTGATCATATACAGATTTAATTGCTTCCATTTTTGACTTTGCATTATCAAAATCAGATACTATTTGATTTTTTGTAGTTTCTACATCTGCAGATATATATCTCATTTTATCTTCTGCCCCCTCACTATATGGGCCTAACTCACTAACTTTATTTGGTGCTGTTTGTTGTGCACTTGTTATATTATAGCCATCCTCTGTTTGAGAATAGTTATTGGCAATTGATTCTAATGAAAATGGTATATCTTTTACAACTAAATCTAACAAATCATTAATTTGTGGAATAATATTATTAAATTCCTTTACCAATGATTCATATCTTTTACCATACCACACACTATGCATATCTGCTAATCTTGTGTATACAGATGTTACATATTGGTTTAACTCTTGAGCATAACTTCTTATTGTTTTAGCATTTGTTGCTAAAACTTGATAATGTACATCAACTCTTGCCATTTCATTCACCTCCCTTTGATATTTAATTTCACTATAACTATAACATTTTTATTTGTCAAGACCTTTTTTTAAAAAATTTTTGCAGAAATTTTTTCTTAATTTTTCCTTATTTTTTAAGAAATATTCGTCTTTCCTATTTCCGTAAATTATTTTTATTTTCTTTCTTGATAAAATCTGGTATAATATTATTATAAATTTTTATAAATTTTTATAAATTTTTTTAGTAGTTTTTTATAAAATTGTAATTAAGGAGTGTATTATGCAAAGAATATTAAGTCATATGCGAAAAGCAATTGAAGAATATCATATGATAGAAGAAGGCGACAAAATTGCTATCTGCCTTTCTGGTGGTAAAGATTCTATTACCATGTTAAAAGCTTTTAAAAATCTACAAATATTTTATCCTAAAAAATTTGATATTATCGCTGTAAGTGTCAACCCAGGATTTGAATTTTTTGATATTGACTTTTTAAATAAAATATGTAAGGAAGTAGATGTTCCTTTATATATTGAAAATAGCAATGCAAAGGAAATTGTTTTTGATATCAGAAAAGAAAAAAATCCATGCTCTTTATGTGCCAATTTACGTAGAGGTGTGATTAATTCGGTTGCTATTAGGGAAGGTTGCAATAAAATTGCTCTAGGACATAATCAAGATGATGTTTTAGAAACTTTTCTTTTAAATTTACTATATACAGGAAACATTGGAACCTTTTCACCAAAAAGTTATATGGATAGGTCAAGAATTACATTAATTAGACCGCTTGTGTATACACCAGAAAAAGAGATTAGACGATTTGTTAGAAAAAACAATATAGAAGTTATGCCAAAAGTTTGTCCGATGGATGGTACGTCCAAAAGAGAAGATATGAAAAATTTAATTTATACATTATCTAAAAATATTCCTATGATACGAGCTAATTTATTTGGAGCTATTCAAAGAAATTTAGATGATTGGAAACTAAAATAGAGTTGCCAAAGGGGACGTGCCATTTTGGCAACCTTTTTAATAATATAGCTTAAAAAAATCTTTTAAATTAAAAAATAAAGGTTGCCAAAATGGCACGTCCCCTTTGGCAACCTTTATCATTAAATCTTTACAACATCTAACATGGCTTGTTTTAAATCTTCTAATTTCTTACTTGCTTCTTCGTCAGTTTTACCTTTGACACCCATATATAATTTTATCTTAGGTTCTGTTCCTGATGGTCTGATACAACACCAATTGTTATCTTCTAATTCATAATATAACACATTTGACTTTGGAAGACCACTTTTACTTTCTTCTCCTGTTATCATATTTTTCACATAGTCTTTATCTATATCTTTAAATGTTAAAACCTTGTAATCTCCAATCTTTTCTATGTCTTTATTACGTGTATTTGTCATGATTTGTTTGATTTCTTCAGCACCTTCTGCTCCTTCTCTTACAATAGATACTTGCGTTTCTTTATAATAACCATATTTTTCATAGATGGCTATCATTTGATCCCATAATGTCATTCCTTTTGATTGATAATAACATGCTGCTTCACAAAGCGCCATTACTGCTGCAATTCCATCTTTATCTCTTGCATAATCTCCAATTAAGCATCCATAGCTTTCCTCAAATCCAAATACATATTCTTTATCTTTATTTTCTTCCGCTTTTCTCATAACTGCTCCAATGTTTTTAAATCCCGTTAATACTTCAATAACGTCTAATCCGTAATATTCCCCAATTGCTTTTGTTAAATTTGAAGATACAATTGTCGTAATCATCATTCCATTTTTAGGTAAAATACCTTTTTCCTTCATTTGTGATATTCTATATTCTGCAATTAATAATGCTGACATGTTTCCTGTATAATTTTTATATTCTCCTGTTTTGCTGTCTTTTGCAAAAATTCCTAATCTATCGGCATCTGGGTCAGTTGCTAATACAACATCTGCATCTACTTTTTTCGCTAATTCTAATGCTAATTTAAATGCTTTTGGATCTTCTGGATTTGGATAATCTACTGTTGGGAAATTTCCATCTGGTTCTTTTTGTTCTGGAACAACATATAGATTTTCAATTCCTATTTCTTTTAATAATCTTTCTGTAACCATATTTCCTGTTCCATGTAATGGTGTATAAACAACTTTTAATTTTTTTCCTTGTTCTTTTACAATCTCTGGATTTAATATTAAACTTTTTAGTTTTTCAATATATAAATCATCCATTTCTTTTCCTACAAAGTTTAATAATCCTTTATCTTTGGCTTTCTCTTCTGACATTTGTTTTATTTCAGAAAAACTTTCAACTGCTCTTACTTTTGCAATAATATCTTTATCTCTTGGTGATACAATTTGTGCACCATCATCCCAATATACTTTATATCCGTTATATTTTGGTGGATTATGACTTGCTGTTATCATAATCCCAGCTGTACATTTTAATTCTCTTATCGCAAAAGATAATTCAGGAACTGGTCTTAAACTTTCAAATAAATAGGTTTTAATTCCATTTGCACATAAAATAAGTGCTGTTTGCATACTAAATTCTTTTGACATTTTTCTAGAATCATAACTGATTGCTACCCCTTTATCTTGCGTTCCTTGCTCTAATATATAATTTGCTAATCCTTGTGTTGCTTTTCCTACTGTATATTGATTCATTCTGTTTGTTCCTGCTCCAATAATTCCTCTAAGTCCTGCTGTTCCAAATTCTAATTCTTTATAAAATCTATCCTCTATTTCTTTCTCGTCATTTTTTATTGCTAATAATTCTTTTTTCGTTTCTTCGTCAAATTCTGGACTTTCACACCATTTTTTGTATTCTTCTAAGTAATTCATATAATGACCTCCTTCTTTTTTACTATATTTTTCTTATTCATTCTATGTTATCCTATCATAAAATATTTAATAAAAAAAGCTATTTATGAAAATTTTCATATATACTTTGTTATTTCTTGTTATAAATTACAAATAATTTCACGTTATACTTGATATAGTATTAGAAAGCCAGTTGCTTTGCAGTATTTTACAAAACTTATATTTGCATAAAATTAAGTTTTCTGGTATAATATTAGAAATTTTGTAACAAAAAACTTTGATTTAATTAAAAAGGAGGAAAATATGTCTAGATTACTCAACTCAGCATTATTAAACAACATGAAAATGTATTACGAGGTGATAGATAAACACGGAAAGAAACGGACATATGACGACATAGACTATCTGGAAACCTATTGGTATTGCGACGGAAGACTAGAAAAGGATGGTTGTCGCTATAGGGAAGCTAAAAGAAAAGGGAATGGAGAAAATTATATTGTAGACATTTATTCTAATTATGGAAATTTGAAGGTAGAAGGAATCACGTCTTCCATTCAATACATTTGTGTATTTCCAAATTTCCTTATAATAGAATTTTTTTCTGGTACTCATTCTTTAGTTGTTAACAACAAGATTTATCCATTACCAGGTTATTTTTCTCAAAGTACTCCCTTTCTTAAGCCTTTGAAACCTTTTGACAAAGATTCACCATTGGTTGATAAACCTTCTTTTATGCTCATTTGGGGAAAATTTGTGATATTTTATCTTTTTTCTGAAATACGGATTTTGAAAATTACTAATGAGCCAATACCCCTGTTTGAAACTAAGGACTTATCGAACATATGTTGTTACTGCATTGAGGAAGATATCATCCACATTACGATTCAATATAATGATAGTGAAAAAAAATCAAAAACTGTATCTTATTATTTGTCAAAGGGTGGAGAAGAATATACACTTCAACCAAAAAAATCCAATGAATAATGATCTATGTCTTAAGAGGACCCCGAATAGGGTCCTCTTTTCATAATTATTTTTAATCTAAATGATAAAATTTCTTGTATAATTCTCTTGCAGTCTTAGGGCAATCTACACCTTTCTCATCACTATTTTTAACTGGTGCAAATTCTTCTTCTCTTTTTACTCTTAAAACGGCCATATCATCTACTTCACCAAAAGCATCAAATAAAAATGCTTCGAATTTATAGGCATTTGGTGAATCTGGTACAACTAGATTTCCATCTTTGTCAATATATTTTGCCTTTTTGAATGCAACATGATATGGTAATGGTTCTGCCCCCATTCTTTCAATTGCATCAATACTAAATAAATTACATAATATATGAGATTCACCATATAGTAATTCTCCATTCTCATCAGTCGCTTCTGCCATTTCATCTGTAATTTCTGAATATTCAATGACATTTGGTCTTCCATTTCTTTTACAGAATACCCCTACTTTTTCATGTGGGTTCGCTTTTACAACTGATTTACAAGCTACTGTTACTTTTTTATCAATGGCAATTCCCATTAAAACAGGGTCTACCATTTTTACTAAGCAGTTATCTACTCCACCAATAAATACCCATTCAATACCTAATTCTCTCATTTTTTTTGTCATCTTATTTTTTACTAGTGATTCATAAATTCCTCCATGACCATCTGCAGCAAGTTTGATTAATCCATCTTCTCCAATTAGTATCTTACCTTCTGTATCCATCATTGGAAGTTCACCTTGCTCAAAGAAAAAGATATTTTTATCCTTTTTATAACCAAAATATCTATGTTTTTCAAAAAATTCAACTGTATCTTTATTATTTTCTCTACTTGTCATAATAAACCAAGGAATGATAACTCCATATTTCTTTCCTTCCTCTTTTAAATTATCAGATAATAATTCAAATAAAGATTTGTGTGAATCTAATCCAATATCATATGTTCCTTTTGGTCCAGTATGTCCTAATCTTGTTCCTTGTCCTCCAGCCATTGTAACTGCAGCTAACTTTCCTTCTTTAATTGCTTTTTTCCCTATAGCTTCATAATATTTATATTGGTCATTTAATTTGTATTTATCTAAATAATTAATTGGTGTAATTTTATCATTTGTATTTATTTTTTGTTCTTTTGTACTATCATATAATTTGTTTACTAGGTCAAAATCAATATGATTGATTTGATTTAATAATATTTCTTTTTTCTTTTCATCTAGTTCATCGTAATGATTTAATAAATGTTCTTGACCATATTTTTTTAGTATATCTTTCACTTCTTCTAATTCTGTATCCATAAAATTCATCCTTTCTAAAATTTTAAAACCACACTTATATTACACCATAATTTTATATTAGTCAATTATTGGCAGGTAAAAAATTTACCTGCCATTTTACTTCTTATTTTTGTTTTTTTATTTTCTCTATATCCTAGATGTCCCTAAGACTTTATCATATTTTTTAGCAATTTCTTCTATCGTTTCTTCTACTTCAAAAAACTCATAACAATCAATAATTTTTACATGTTTATCAGTACTTACCCATTTCTCAATATTTTTATTTATATTTTGAATATAATTTTGTTTTCCTTTAATAAAGATAACCATATCTGCATCTTCTTTACTTTTCTTACTAATTTCTTTGAATTTTTTTAAATCATTGTTGTTCCAATCTAATGATAATATTTTTTCTTGTTTTTCTTTTTTTAAATTCATTTTTGATATTAATGTATCTACTGTATCTTTTAAATTATTTTCTGTTAATATGATGATTTCTTTGTTTTCGTCCATACTTTTACTAATGTATGGTAAACTAATCATTTCAAAATGATAATCACTTGCATAAAATGCACAACTTTTTTCTTTTGTTAAATTTTCCATCACAAACATTCCTTTCAAATTTATATAACCATACGGAATTGTTAATTTCTTCATTTTGTTTACTGGTAAATTTTACCATTTTATTACAAATATGTCAATCATATTTCAAAGAAAGTCTTCGTTTTTTTTCGACAATGTATATTTTTTCATTTTTTGTTAATACTTATTTTAAAGAATATTTTAGAAAAAAAGTTTATTGGAGGTAACTTATGAAAAAATTTTTAAAATTATGTAATCATTCCAAGGTAAAAATGGTAATCATTTTAACATTTCTATTTTTTGCTTACACGACTATTTGTGCCATATCTTACGCCAATGATGTTTCTACTGACATTGCAGATTCTGTTTTTCGTTTACATGTTATTGCAAACAGTGATTCTGAAGCTGATCAAAATTTAAAATATATTGTTAGAGATCATTTATTAGAATATATGAATACATTATGCGCAAATTGTACTTCTAAAGAAGAAGCAATTGCGCTTGCTAATAAAAATATTGACAAATTTAAAGAAATTGCTTTAGATACTATAAAAGATGAAGGATTTAACTATTCTGTTAATGTGCATATCGGAAATTTTGAATTTCCTACAAAACACTATGGGGATATTTCTCTTCCGGCAGGATATTATGATGCCTTAAAAGTGGAAATTGGTGAAGCAAAAGGCCAAAATTGGTGGTGTGTCATGTTTCCTCCTTTATGTTTTGTAGATGCCTCTTCTGGAATTGTCCCTGAAGAATCAAAAGAAGACTTACAAAATTCATTAACTGATGAAGAATTTTCTATTGTATCTGACAATGAAGAAAATCTTACATTTAAAGTAAAGTTTAAAATATTAGAAATATTAAATGATACAGGTCTAATTACTGCTAAAAAATAGTTGCAATCTAAATTGGTTTATGATATAGTTTATAGGAAAAAGTAGAGTGTAAAATAATATACACTCTCTTTTGTTTTAAAAAACATAATATATAAATTTAATTGGGGGTATATAAATTGGAAAAATTAGTTGTAAAAGGACCCACACCACTAAAAGGAGAGGTAACCATTAGCGGTGCAAAAAATGCTGCCGTTGCGATTTTGCCAGCAACTCTTTTGATTGATGGTGTATGTACAATAGAAAATCTACCAAATATTAGTGATATAAAAATATCTTGTACAATATTAGAAAAATTAGGAGCAAAAATCACCTGGAATGATGCCCACAGTATCACAATTGATACAACTAATATAACAACAACAAAAGCACCTTTAGATTTAACAAGTAAATTTAGAGCTTCTTATTATATTATTGGAGCTATGCTTAGTCGAAAAGGTGAAATTGAAGTTGGTATGCCTGGAGGCTGTAAATTAGGTGCAAGACCAATTGACCAACACATTAAAGGATTTGAATTATTAGGAGCAAATGTTACTGTAGAAAAAGGTAAAATTTATGCAAAGGCAAAAAAACTGAAAGGTTGTCCTATTTATATGGATATTGTATCAGTTGGGGCTACTATTAATGTTATGTTATCAGCAGTACTTGCAAAAGGAACCACCATTATTGACAATGCTGCAAAAGAACCACATATTGTAGATGTAGCAAACTTCTTAAACACTATGGGAGCTGATATTAGAGGAGCAGGTACAGATGTGATTAAAATCAATGGAGTTGAAAAACTACATGGAAATGCTACTTACTCTGTTGTTCCTGATCAAATTGAAGCAGGTACTTTTATGCTTGCTGCAGTCGCAACAAAAGGAGATTTATTAATCAAAAATTGTATTACGAAACATTTAGAATCGATTACTGCTAAAATATTAGAAATTGGTGGTAATGTAGAAGACAATGGAGATAGTATTCGTGTTTGGTGCAATAAAAGACCTAATAAAGCAACCATTAAAACATTGCCATATCCTGGTTTTCCTACAGATTTACAACCACAAATGGGAGTTGTTTTATCACTTGCCAATGGGACAAGTACCATTAATGAAAGTATATGGGATTCTAGATTCCAATATACAGAAGAATTAAATAAAATGGGAGCAAAAATTACTGCTCATGGAAAAACCGCCTTTTTTGAAGGTGTTAAAAAATTATCAGGTGCACCTGTCTATTCTTCAGACTTAAGAGCTGGAGCGGCTTTAGTTATTGCAGGTACTGCTGCTGAAGGTATAACAGAAATTTATAATCTAGAACATATTGATAGAGGATATGAAAATATAGAAGAAAAGTTTAGAAAAATAGGTGCCAAAATCGAAAGAGTAACAGAATAAAGAATAAACAAAGGAAAGAGATTGAGAAAATTATGCTAAATTTTTGTAGTTTATATAGTGGAAGTAGCGGAAATAGCTTATTTGTTGAAACAGATAATACAAAATTATTAATTGATGCCGGTGTAAGTAGCAAAAAAATAGAAAAAGCCTTAAATGATATAGATGTTGACCCTTCTACCTTAGATGGTATTTTAGTTACGCATGAACACTCTGACCATGTACAAGGGCTAGGAACTTTTTCTAAAAAATTTGATTTACCTGTCTTTGTGAACCAAGAAACATTAGATGCTATGCCAAAACAAAGAGATAAAATCGCAGATAAAAATATTAAAAAATTTAAAGTTGCAGAAAAATTTTCAATAGGAGATTTGGATATTAATCCTTTTTCTATTCCACATGATGCAGCAAACCCTTGTGGATTTACTATACTAAATGAAAATAAAAAAATTAGTATTGCAACAGACATTGGACATATGACAAATGATATTTTAAAAAACTTAGAAGAAAGCTTATTTGTTATGTTAGAATCTAACTATGATCCAGAAGTATTAAAATGTTCGTCATATCCATTTTCTTTAAAATCTAGAATTGCTGGACCATCACGGACATTTATCAAATCAAATTGCAGGAAAAACGATTTCTTTTCTACTAAAATCAGGTTTAAAAAATGCAATGCTTGGTCATTTAAGTAAAGAAAGTAATTTTCCAGAGCTTGCCTATAAAACAGTAGTTGAAGAATTAATTGCAAACAATTATAATGAAAATTCTTTAGCATTATCTGTTGCAGGTAGAGATACACATAGTAAATTAGTTACAATTTAAATATAGCTTAAGTTCAAGTCCTTATATATTTATATCGAATAAATGACGAATGTGATTGGAAAATGATTAGAAATTTTTAAATTATTTTATGGAAAATGTTCGCGTCGAGCGTAGCGAGGACTAAGTGAAAGGGTGCCATAAAATTATTTTAGAATTTCTTGGCATTTGTATTGAGCCGAGGAATTTATAAGATATAAATATATAAGGACTTGAACTTAAGTAATACTTACTAGTAGCAACATTCATATAAAATTTTAGAAAGGAATCAAAAATGCTTACTATCAATATTGTTTGTATTGGAAAGATAAAAGAAACCTATTTAAAAGACGCCATAAAAGAGTATTCTAAAAGATTAAGTAAATATTGTAAATTAAATATCATAGAATTACCTGATGAAAAAATACCTGATAAATTAAATGATAGTCTTTCTAATGAAATAAAAAATAAAGAATCTAATAATATATTAAATCATATCAAAAAAGATTCTTACATGATTTGCTTAGATTTAACTGGTAAAGAACTCACTTCTGAAGAGTTTTCGAAAAATTTGGAAAACTTATCTTTACAAACCAGCAATATTTCTTTTGTGATTGGTGGTTCTTTAGGTCTTTCTTCTGATTTATTAAAAAAAGCTCACCAAAAGATATGTTTTTCTAAAATGACATTTCCTCATCAGTTAATTCGTGTCTTTTTATTAGAACAAATCTTTAGAGGATTTAAAATATCGAATGGTGAAACTTATCATAGATAAATATAATAAATGAATACTACTATATTTTTGTATATTTAAAAAATTATATATTATATTGTAGAGAAAATAACATAGAAAAAAATATTTAAAAGAATATAGGGGCAAAAAATTTTAAATACTAATTATGGGGGATTTGTTATTTCCTCTACAAAATTAAAAACTTGATTATTTTGAATTTATTTCTGAATTTAACATTTTATAAAATAATATTTTTACAATCACAACTCTTACTATCAAAAATATTGAAATAAATAATATGATTTTTAATAACATTTGATTTGAATATCCTTATTAATCTAATTTCCATAATTATACAATATATGTAAATCATTGTCAAGAAAAACTTTACGACAAAAAACGACATACTATAATACTTGTTATAATTCCTACTAAATCTGCTGTTAAAGCTGCTATTAAAACAAATCTAGTCTTTTTTATTTTTACACTTGATGAATATACGGCAATGGTATATAACGTTGTTTCTGTGGCTCCCATAATAACAGCTGCCATAATTCCAATTTGGCTATCTACTCCAAAAGTTTTCATAATATCTGTTGCAACCGCTATTGAACTACTTCCTGATATTGGTCTTAAAAGTGCTAATGGCATAATTTCTGTTGGAAAATGCACAATATTTAATAACGGTTCTATCAATTTAATTGCTATATCAATTACACCCGAACTTCTTAATGTTCCTACTGCTAAAAAAAGACCTATTAAAGTTGGAAAAATATTGATGACAATTTTTATCCCATCTTTTGCCCCTTCAATAAATTTATCAAAAACTTCTTTTTTTTCTATGACGCCATATATAACAATAAGTAATATAATAAGTGGCATTGCTAAATTTGATAAAAAATTGATAAAGTTTATCATATCTTCTCCCTTTTATTAGAATATCTTATTAATAATTTTGTTACAGTTATTCCAACAATTGCTGCGCAAATTGTTGCTATCCATACAGGTACAATAATCGAAGTTGGATTTTGGGCTCCTAAAGAACTTCTTATGGCAATAATTGTTGTGGGGATGATTTGAATAGATGCAGTATTTATGACAATTAGCATAATCATAGAATTACTTAATTCTTGCTTATTTTTATTCTCTTTTTGCAATGTCTCCATTGCTTTTAACCCTAAAGGTGTAGCCGCATTCCCCAATCCTAAAATATTTGCTATCATATTCATTGAAATTTCATTTTGTGCTTTTATATTTTCTTTTATTTCTGGAAACAAAAATCTGATAATTGGTTTTAATAATCTATTCATTATTTTCATAATATTAGTATTTGTTGCAACATGAATAATTCCACTCCATAAGCACATGGTTCCTAACATCGTAATGCTTAAATTCACAGCACTTTCTACACTGTCAAATATGCTTGAGTTTAAATTTTGTAAATTTCCTGAAAAAATTGCATAAGAAAATGATATTATTATGAAAATTGGCCAAACTAAATTTAACATATTTACCACCTAAATAATTTTATTCTATTATCAACTTTTTATTACTTTTTAATTGACCTGCCTTTGTATTTATGATATAGTAACAATGTATATAGGATTGTAAATTAACTTTTTAAGGGGGGATAAACTTATGAAATCAACCGGAATTATTCGTAAAGTAGATGAACTAGGAAGAGTAGTTATTCCAATCGAAATCAGAAATCAATTTAACATTGCTGAGAAAGATCCTATTGAAATATATGTTGATGGTTCATCAATTGTATTAAAAAAATATGAACCAAATTGTATTTTTTGTGGAAATACCGAGAATTTAATAAATTATAATGATAAATTAATTTGTGAAGATTGTTCAAAAAAAATAAGTAAATTAAAACCAAGCAAATAAGAGCAAAGCTCTTATTTGCTTGGTCTGTTTATTTTTGCATATTATTTTTCTTTAATAATTTATATAATCTATAAATCCGCTTTTTAACATTGTGGTATTCAATATTTTATTTAATCTTTATCTATAAATTGTTGATATATCTCATTTTTACTGACATTTCTGTCTTTTGCTATTTGTTTAATAATCTCTTTTTTACTCAAACCTTTTTCTGCATAATATGCATAATGTTCTTGTAAAGACAATTTTAATAAATCATTTTCTTCTTTCTTTTCTGCACCTTCTATCAGTAAAACAATTTCTCCTTTTAAATCCTTTGCTTTTTCAATTAGTACATCTATATTTTCTCTAATATATTCTTCATGAATCTTGGTCAATTCTCTTGCTAATACAATTTTTCTATCTCCAATAATCTCTTTTAAATCTTTTAACGTTGTTTCCAATTTATGTGGTGCTTCATAAAGAATCATGGTTTTTGTTGTATGTTTGATTTCTTCTAATTTTTCTTTTCTATTTTTCTTATTTAATGGTAAAAATCCGATAAATATAAATTCTTTTGTATCTAATCCTGAACAAATTAATGCATTAATCATTGCACATGCTCCTGGAATTGACACAACAGGAATATCCTCTTCTATACATTTTTTTATAACCTCTTCCCCTGGGTCACAAATTCCTGGTGTTCCTGCGTCAGAAACAAGCGCTATCTGTTTTCCTTGTTTTAATTCTTTGATTAATATATCTGTTTTAACATCTTCATTATGTCTATGATAACTAATTAATGGTTTTGATATTTCTAAATGATTTAATAATTTTAAGGTATGTCTTGTATCTTCTGCTGCTATTAAATCTACTTCTTTTAATATGTTGATTGCTCTTAATGTGATATCTTCTAAATTTCCTATTGGTGTTGCAACAATATATAATGTTCCTATTTCTTTTTGATTGATTTCTTTCATAATTTTATCCTTTCTTTTTTAATTTGATAATAGATACAACCAATAAAATTATATCAACTATTAATGGGATTCCAATAATATAAAAGAAAAATACCATATCTAATCTAAATTGTTCATGCCAATTGTGTATATCAATTCCAAGTGCAGGATATGGATATTTTATATCTAAAGTATAACAATAAATTGCATCAATAATGATTCTTAATACACAAATTATTAAAATAATACTTGTTACTATTAAAATTATTTTCCATTTTTTATTTTTCATAATTATCTTTCGCCTTTCACTATTTTATTTACATTTATTTTTTATTATATATTTTTAAAACTTCTTCTGTATAATTTCCTTTCTCGTCATAAATATATAAATTTGGTTCTAATTTTAAAAATGGTCTTGCATTTTTTACTCCCTGCACTAATACTAATTTAGACACAGCATAAATATTCGAATACACGAATTGTATTTTCTTAGGCTCTATTTTATATTTTCTCATCAAAGTTAACAAGTCTACTAATCTTTCTGGTCTGTAAACAATATAAAATTCACCCTTATCTTTTAACATATCTTTAGAAATTCTTATAAAATCTTCTAAATTTGCTTCTATTTCATGTCTAGAAATTAATTTTCTTGTGTCTTCATTTTGCACTCCCGTTTCTTTCTTTTTATAAGGTGGGTTTGTCACAATCACATCAAATGTATTTTTTTCAAAATAATTATTTAAATTTAGTATATTATCTTGTATCATTTTAAATTTATCTTCTAAATGATTTAACTGTATACTTCTTTTTGCCATTTCCGCTACTTCTTTTTGAACTTCTATACCTATAATTTCAGACAATTCTGTTTTTCCGCATAATAAAGTGGCAATAATTCCTGTTCCCGTTCCTAAATCTAATACTTTTGCCCTTTTTTTTATGTTTTTAGCAAAATCTGAAAGCAATATACTATCAATTCCAAAACAAAATCCATCTTTATTTTGAATGATTTTTAACCCTTTATATTCTAAATCATCAATTCTTTCATTTTCTTTTAATTCTATATTTTCTTTCATATATCTCCTCTTTTAATATTTTATATTTTGTCATCTATAAAATCCCTTTACAACCATTAGGCCTATTTCTAAGGTTTAATGATTTATAATAGTTATTTATGTTTTACATTGTATCACATTTACATAATATTTGTAAATATTTCTTTTCATAACATCTTTATAAATATTTCATATACTAATTATATAGATATTTTTTGAGGTGATTTGATGGATAAAAGAATTATAAAACCAATTAAAAATAGAGGCGGAAAATGTCCACCCCCTAAAAAGAAATTTAATTTTAAATGTTGTAAAGATAATACCATTCAATCTTTACATGAAGTTGAATATTTTTTAAATCATTTTCATCGATTTATTAAATATGTTAAATTATATAAAATATTAAAATAATTTTTAATATTTTATATACCCTGTTTTTTCAAATATTATACAAACCTATTCTATTAATTCTCCATCACCAAACGTATTTTATTTATTTTGTATTCGTAAACTAATTTTATTTACTTCATTGAAGGTAAATATTGTTTTACTAATTATTCACTTACATTTAAACTATACACCTCATTAAATTCTTCATTTTCCTCACCATCAATTAAAATTTTAATAGAATTTACCTCTGTTAACTGAGTTAACGTTTTTACTAAACTATCAATGATATTTTGTTTTACAGTTGGATCTTCCTTATTAAAATTTAAAAATTCACTTGAAAAATCTAAATATACCATATCTTTCTCTTTATATGTTTGATTTAATTTTGTATTTTCAGGAATTAATTTCGCATATTTTTCATTTTTTGGACCTTCTATTAACATATTTACCAATTTATCATAAGGTGTATTCATAATTTCTTTAATATCTACTAATCTTGCTTCAGGAGCTAATTCATTTGTTTCTTTCTCTAAAAAATATAGACTCACAATGGTTTGTCTATTTTGTTCTTCTGTAATTTCTTCCTCTGGTGTATATTCTTCTATAGCTGTTTCCTCTTGTTGCCCTTTAAAATAATTAATAATAAAATATCCTCCTACTAATATAATAATTAATAAAACGGTAAAAATAATCACTATTTTTCTATTCATGTTATTTTCATTCCTTTCTTTGAATTTTAATTTATTTTAATTAATTTTATTTACTACCTATTGTATTATTTGTTTGTCCTTTTTAGAACAAGTCTAATAAAAATGTCCCATCAACAAACGAACTCTATGGGACAAAATGTCCCAAACAAAAACGAACTCTATGGGACATTTACAACAATTTCCATTTGACAAAAGTGGCTTTTCCGTATACAATTAGGGTGGATTATAACGAAAAATTTATATACAAAAAAGGAGTTTTTGTCATGAATGAAATTTTACATGTTGGTCTTGATGTTGGATCTACAACTGTCAAGATAATCGTAATGGATAATAATAAAAATACTATATATTCAGATTACCGTAGACATTTTTCAGATGCGAAAAAGACAGTTTGTGATGTTTTAGAAGAATTATTAGTAAAATATCCTTCTTCTTCTTTCACAATTGCCTTAACTGGTTCTGGAGCAATGTCTGCTGCAAAATTTTTAGGAGTGGATTTTATTCAAGAAGTAGTTTCTTGTAAAAGAGTGATTGAAAAATACTTTCCAAAAACAGATGTTGTTATCGAATTAGGTGGAGAAGATGCCAAAATTATTTATTTTGATAATTCTATTGAACAAAGAATGAATGGTACTTGTGCTGGTGGTACTGGTGCGTTTTTAGACCAAATGGCTTCTTTATTACATACAGATACAGCAGGTTTAAATGAATTAGCAAAAGGATATCAAACCATTTATCCAATTGCTTCTCGTTGTGGTGTTTTTGCGAAAACAGATATACAACCTTTAATTAATGAAGGTGCTGCAAAAGAAGACATTGCTGCTTCTATTTTCCAAGCAGTTGTTAACCAAACGATTAGTGGATTGGCTTGTGGTAGACCTATTAGAGGAAATATTGCCTTTTTAGGTGGGCCTCTAAGTTATTTACCAGAATTAAGAAAGCGTTTTATTGAAACACTACATTTAACAGATGATCAAATCATTATACCAGATGAAGCACATTTATTAGTTGCAAAAGGTGCTGCTTTGGATTCATTTAATACAGAAGTGATTACACCTAATGAATTAGAAAAGAAAATAGAGAATTTTAAACAATCACATGATACAACTACACAACCACTTGACCCTTTATTTAAGGATGAAGCTGAATATGAAGCTTTTAAAGAAAGACATAGTAAAGCAACAGTTCCTTCAAAACCATTGGAAAATTATGAAGGCGATTGTTTCTTAGGAATTGATGCAGGTTCTACCACTACAAAACTTGTATTAATTGATCGAGATGGTAATTTATTATACTCTTTATATGGTAGCAATGAAGGAAATCCATTACAAAGTGTTATGGATATGTTAAGAAAATTATATAAGGTATTACCTGAAAAAGCCATTTTAAGATATAGTGGTGTTACAGGTTATGGAGAAAAATTAATTCAAACAGCTTTAAATGTTGATTTAAATGAAATTGAGACAATTGCCCATTATACAGCTGCCAAAACATTTGAACCAGATGTAACCAGTATTGTTGATATTGGTGGGCAAGATATGAAATATATTAGAATAAAAAATGGTTCTATTGATAATATCATGTTAAATGAAGCTTGTTCTTCTGGATGTGGTTCTTTTATAGAAACATTTGCAAAAAGTTTGAATTTAGAAATATCTGAATTTGTTAAAGAAGCACTAAAATCAAGAAGACCTGTTGATTTAGGTTCAAGATGTACCGTATTTATGAACTCAAAAATCAAACAAGCACAAAAAGAAGGCTATTCTGTTGGAGATATTTCTAGTGGATTGTCATATTCTGTTATCAAGAATGCCATTCAAAAAGTTATGAAAGTTAGAGATGTTGAAACATTAGGAAAACATATTGTTGTTCAAGGTGGTACTTTCTATAATGATGCAGTCCTTAGAGCTTTTGAATTAATTGTTGGTAAAAATGTTGTAAGACCAAATATCTCAGGATTAATGGGCGCTTACGGAATGGCTTTACTTTCAAAAGAACAATATGAAGCAAACTTAGATATGGAATATACATCTACCATCTTAAAAGAAGATGAATTAGATAATTTAAAAATAAAAATTACACATACACATTGTAATAACTGTGAAAACCATTGTAAATTAACCATTAATAAGTTTAGCAATGGACAAATCCATGTAACTGGTAACCGTTGTGAAAAAGGTGCAGGTGTTGTTACAAAATCTAAAAATTTACCAAACTTAGTACAATACAAATATGAAAGAATTTTTGATTATACACCATTAGAAGAACAATATGCAACCAGAGGTACCATTGGAATCCCTAGAGTTTTAAATATGTATGAGGATTATCCTTTCTGGTTTACTTTCCTTACAAGTTTAGGATTTAGAGTTATTATTTCTGAAAAGAGTACCAGAAAAACTTATGAAAAAGGTATGGAATCTATGCCTTCAGAATCAGTATGTTATCCAGCCAAACTTTCACATGGACATATTGAAAGTTTATTAGAACAAGGAATTAAAACCATCTTTTATCCTTGTATGCCATATTCTAGAAAAGAATATGAAAAAGCAGATAATCACTATAACTGTCCTATTGTTATTTCTTATTCTGAGGTATTAAAAAATAATGTAGAAGGATTAAAAGACCCTACTGTAAAATTTTTAAATCCATTCTTACCTTTTGATAAGAAAAACTTAGTAAAGAAAATATTAGAATTAGATGAATTTAAACAATATCACTTTACAAAAGAGGAACTAAATGAAGCAGCCGATAAAGCAGAAGCAGAATATAAAAAATGTAAAGAAGATATCCGTAGAAAAGGTGCTGAAACGGTAAAATACATAGAAGAAAATCATTTGAAAGGTATTGTTTTAGCTGGTCGTCCATATCATGTTGACCCAGAAATCAATCATGGTATTGATACATTAATCACTTCATTAGGGTTATGTGTTTTAACAGAAGACAGTATTTCAAATCAAACAGAAGTAAAAAGACCAATTCGTGTTGTTGACCAATGGGTATTCCACGCAAGACTTTATGCAGCAGCAGATTTTGTTGGAAAACATGACTGTTTAGAATTAGTTCAATTAAATTCTTTTGGATGTGGTGTTGATGCCGTTACAACAGACCAAGTAGAAGAAATCTTATCTAGTTATGATAAAATGTATACATTAATTAAAATTGATGAAGTTAACAACTTAGGAGCTGTTAGAATTCGTATCCGTTCATTACTTGCTAGTATGAATAAACGTGAAAAAGAAAAAAGAGAACATCATGCTACTGGTGATTATGAACAACATAAAAAAATCTTTACAAAAGATATGAAAAAAGATTATACCATTTTAGTACCACAAATGGCACCAATTCATTTTGAATTATTAGAAGCTGCCGTACAATCTAGTGGATATAAAGTGGAATTACTAAGAGAATGTACACAAAAAACAGTAGAAACTGGATTAAAATATGTGAATAATGATGCTTGTTATCCATCTATATTAGTAACTGGACAAATGATTGAAGCGCTTCAATCTGGTAAATATGATTTAAATAGAACGGCTTTAATTATGTCTCAAACAGGTGGTGGATGTAGAGCAACCAATTATATAGGATTTATTAGAAAAGCTCTTAAAGATGCAGGATTTGAAAATATACCCGTTATTTCATTTAATATTGTTGGTATGGAAAAAATGCCAGGATTTAAAATAACAGTACCATTAATTGAACGTTTATTAAAAACAATCCTATATGGTGACTTATTACAAAAAATGTTAACCAAAAACAGAGCTTATGAAAAAAATAAAGGTGAAACCCAAAAATTATTTGATGAGTGGATGAAAAAATGTAAAAAATTACTTCAAAAATCAACAACCAAAGAATTTAAACAAAGTATTTATGATATTGTCAATGACTTTGAAAAAATCGAATTAGATACATCTATTGAAAAACCTAGAGTTGGTATTGTTGGGGAAGTTCTTATTAAATATCATCCATTTGGAAATAATCATGTTGCTGATTTACTAGAAAAAGAAGGTGCTGAAGTTATTTTACCTGATTTTATGGGATTTGTTAAATTTATGGCTACACATAAAATTACATTTAATACTTTATTAAATACCAATAAAACTTCTTCAAAAATTATGAAGGCTGCTATCAAATTAATTGATATTTTAGAAAAAGATATGAAAATTGCTTTAGCAAATTCTAAAAAAGGCTATTTACCACCTTGTGATATTTGGCACTTAGAAGATAAAGTAAAAGATGTATTATCTATCGGAAATCAAACTGGTGAAGGTTGGTTCTTAACAGCTGAAATGATTGAATATATTGAACATGATATTCCAAATATTATCTGTGTGCAACCATTTGCTTGTTTACCAAATCATGTTGTTGGTAAAGGTGTTATCAAAACGATTAGAGAAAAATATCCAGATGCCAATATTTCTCCAGTAGATTATGACCCAGGTGCTAGTGAAACAAACCAAGCAAACAGAATTAAATTATTAATGACTGTTGCAAAAGATAACTTAAAAACGAAACAAGCTAGAAAAGCAGCAATTGAGAAAGAAAATGAAAATACAACTGAAGTTGTGCAACAAGCAAATTCTACTGAAAAAGTCAAAGAGACACAAAAAAATTAATCGGTTAAAATTGACATATTTTCAGAATTGTTGTATACTATGAGTAGGAAGAAATTTTTATGAGGTCTTTCATATAAAATTAATAAAAAATAGAGGAAGTTGCAGCTTCCTCTATTTTTTCTCCTTTTTTATGTATTGTATAATCTCTAGAAGTATTAGGAGTTTTAATATTTTTATGAAATCCTTCATTATAAAATCACCTCCTTTATGAAGGTGGTTTTATTGTAGAATAAATATTTACTAATTACAATATAATTTTAAATTTTTATTGATAACTTAAGTTTTTTATGGTATCATTTACGAGAAAGGATTATTACGATGGATAAAAATTATTATGAAATATTAGAGGTAGATATAAATGCCTCACCCGAAATTATTGAAAAAGCATATAAAACTTTAGCGAAAAAATATCATCCTGACTTACAAGACGATATACATAAAAAAGAAGCGGAAGAAACTTTTAAAATTATTAATGAAGCATATCAAACTTTATCAGACCCAGAACAGAGGGATTTATATGACCAAAAAATAGAAAATACAATTATTTCTCAAGATAAATATGATGAAATGTATCACCAAAACCAAATTTTAAAAAATAAATTAAATGATTTACAACAGCATATGCATAATAATACCTATTCACAAAATGTTAATCATAATACAAATATAAATAATTCTTCTAATAATACAGAAAATTTTTATCAAAACGAACCATACAAAAAAAATTTGCAATATGAACAACAAGTAAATGAAGCCAGACAGCAGGCCTATTATGATGCTTATGTACAAGATTTAAAAAATAGAGGATATAAAATTCGATATAAAAAATCATTTTCTGATTATATGAAAACGTTTATAGCGATTGCTCTTGTTTTATTTATTTTGTTTTTATTATGGCAAATTCCATTTATAAAGAATTATTTTATTGAATTATATAATACAAATCCTGTGTTTAATGTTATTGGAAAAATTCTTATAAATCTATTTAATTAAAAAAAGAAATATCATTTTATTTTATTGATATTTCTTTTTTTAATTATATTATATTCTTAAATAATTTATTTTTCTTATTTTGTATTTTTACATATTTATCTAATATCATCCATACTCCTGTAAACAATATAAACAATATTAACATTAACATATATGTATTTTTTAAAATATTATAGGCATACATTAAAATTAATACTACTACTATCGTCCATACATACTGAAATATCTTATTTCCATTTTGTTTTAATACTTCCATCTCTGTATTCCAATTCATAATTGGTCGTTTTATATCAACTATTAGCATAATATAACTATTCAAAATCCCCATTGCTATACATATTGGTAATAAACATATTATATTTATCCATGAGACAGATATAAAAACCATTTTTATTGCAATTAGTAAATCTATTGATATAATACAACTTATAAAAGATTGCGGTACATTTTTTAATAAAACTTGTTTGTGCAAATCTATTGGTATATACTTCATGAATATAGCACTTTTTCCTTGCCTTGAAATAGCTGAAATTGAAATATTTATAAATGAAAATACTATTTGACAAACACCTAATATAATACAGATTCCTTCTCTATTTAATTTTAATTCTGCTATTAAATCATATAGTTCTTGATTGTTTGCCATACTACCAAGTCTAAAAGAAATTGCTATTACCATAATCATTATAATTGTTATACATACAGGATAAATAATTTGTATAAAAAAAATGGTATTTCCAAATAAGCTTTTAAAATCATTTTTTATATATGCTTTTGAAATATTTTGTAATTTACATGTTTTTTCTAAATCTACTTTTTTCTTTATTTTTTGCTTATAATATTCCTTCGTTTTTAAAATATTTTTTATATACATTTTATTTTCTATAAATATTAGTATTATATACATAATTGCATAAATTCCTAATACTTTTAATAGATTGACCAGTATGTTCGTTTGCTCTAAAACATGAATTAATGGATTTACTATAAGCATACTTGCATTTACCTTTGTAACTATACTTTCTAAACTACTTCCGATTTCTTGATAATCTACATTTGTAGATATGATACATTTCATAAATAAAACTTCTAATAAGACAATGATAGCAATAAATAATATTGTTACCACAATTTGAAATTGATTCCTATTTTTTATCTGTTTTTTTAAATTAACAATGATTAAAAAAACTGAGCTAACTAATAGTACGGGGAACATTGGTAATAGAAGGAAAGCAATCATTACTGAAAAATAATATGTAGATCCAGCCATAGTAAACGTTCCATATAATATTAGTGGAATAAGTAAAAAAATTCCTTCTGTCAAATATGACATATTTAACATTGTAAAAATTCTAGACAACAACAGTTCTTTCGTTTTTATCGGAAATATTAAAAAATTGTCTATGTCTTTAGAAAAATATAATGTATTCATACAAGATATAATAATTTGCATAAACATAATGATCATAATCATTGCAAAAAGAACATCTAAAAATATATTTATTTGTCCATAATCCTCTAAAACATTTAATATTTCATTACTTAAGTATGTAATAGCAATCAAGACAACTACGATTAGCCAAACATATATAGATTTTTTATTTATTCCCTTTTTATCAAAAATTTTAAAATTTTCAAAAACATTTCTTGTTGATATTTTCGTTAATAATATTATATTTTTAATCATCTTCTATTATCTCCATAAATAATTCTTCTAAAGATGTATTTTCTTTCATTTTGTCTTGTAATTCTTTTACTGTTCCTAAAAATAATATTTTTCCTTTATTGATAATGGCAACTCTGTCACACAAGTTTTCTGCTACTTCTAATATATGTGTAGAAAAAAATACAACATTTCCCTTTTGGGCATATTCCTTCATCATTGTTTTCAAATCATAAATTGCTTTTGGATCTAATCCCGTAATTGGCTCATCTAATATCCAATTTTTAGGTTCATGTAATAATACACCAATAATAATAATTTTCTGTCTCATTCCATGTGAATAACTTTCTATTTTTTCATTTAATGCATCATACATTTCAAATTTTTTAGATAACTCTTTTATCTTTTTTATTCTTTCTGAAGTTTCTATTTGATATATATCACCTATAAAATTTAAATATTCAATTCCTTTCAAATTTAAAAATATGTCTGGACTATCTGGGGTAAGCCCTATATTTTTTTTAGCTTCATATGGTTCATCTTTTATACTTTTTCCATCTATTAAAATATCTCCTTCATCTATTCCTAAAATCCCTGTCATCATTTTGATTACTGTTGTTTTTCCTGCACCATTTGGACCTAAAAATCCTAATATTTCGCCATCTTTAATTTCTAAATTTAAATGATCAATTATTTTTTCCCCCTGTATGTATGATTTGGATACATTTTTTATTTCTATCATATAGTCACCTTCTTATATTTTATAAGGAGAGAATATCATATTCTCTCCTTTTTATCAATATTTTTGTATAACTTTATCGCATTATGCCTCTTCAGAAAATTTATATTCTTGCTCTGATAAATCTACAATACCTGTAATTTGTGTTCTATTTGGATTGTTTAGTTGAAATTTTATTGTTAACTCATTGTCATTTATATCATAAGAAGTGATTGTTGCTACATCAGCATCTACTAATCCATTTAAATAAATAAATTTCTTAAACTCCAATTCAAAGGTATTCATATTTTTAATTTCTTTTTTAATTTCACTTTTCATTCCTTCAATTTTAATATCAAAGTTATCTAATTGTGCATCATTATATGGTTCTCCACCCTCGTTCAATTCTTCTATTGGAAGATTTTCTTCTTCTTTTGTTTTATTTATTTTTTGTAAGTATATTGCTATACAAATGATAACTATTAATATTAGTAACATTAAAATAACCATTATTATTTTTCTTTTATTCATTTCATTTTCTCCTTAAAGTATTCTATATCTTTTCTAATTTCTTACAAATGCCCAATAATTTGATGATGCTGCACTTATTTCAGAAGCTGTAAATGTTCTATTTTCATATCCTTTGTTAATAGCATTGTTTTTGTTAGGATCTCTAACTTTAATTCCTCCATTGTTATCTATAGATGATAATACTATAAAATGTCCTCCTTTTGTAAATATTCCAGGTCCTTGTGAATTGATAACTAAATTTCCTTTTCTTAATTGTTCTATTGCAGAATTAATATTATTTCCTAAATCCACAACTGTACAAGGTAAATTAAAATGATTTGCTGCTGCTGCAAAATATGCCCATGAGGTTCCTTGGTTCGCTACATAATATGTATTTCCACACCATTCTATGGCATCAACTGGTGTTATCTGTCTGCCTAAATAATCACTAGCTACCATGGCAAAAGATGTAGGTCCACATCCTTTATCTGCAATAGTTCCTGTTCCATATGGTACATTATAATCATCTTGATAGTATATAGTTCCTCCACCACTAATTGATGAAGAATTTTGTTTATATTGTTCATACCATTTTTGTGCACGTTCATATCTTGCAGATGATTGATTTTTCGAAGATGGCCATGTTCCTGTAAAATAAATCTCGTAATATCTTCCAAAATACCATGTTGCATATTCTAAATCACTTTCTTGAGTGGCACTCATGATTACATCTTTAACAGATGAATACGAATCATTCAATTCTTGCCATAGAAAATCTAATTGTACTTCTACATCTGTCCAATCTTTTCCTTTACTATTTGCCAATCTCTTTAAGTTTTGTAATCTTCCTCCACCCCATTGGCATAAACCAGAATGGCCAGTACCATTTACCAAACTTGTATCAAATGTACCTCCTGTTTCTCCATCCATATTTCCTAATATTGCCGCTGCTCCTACTGGCGGTACTCCTTTTTTAAGTAAGTAATCATAGATTTGTCCAGGTACACCTTCTATACCACTTGAACCATTATCATTACTTGCAAAATTATCTGGATCAAATATACTAAAGTCAAATGGTTCATCTGGATCCCAATACTTTTCATTTCCTGATGCTTTATATAGTAAGTATTTTGTCAAATCAATCATGACTGGGTCTATTCTATTTTCATTTTTTTCTAATAAATCAAATAACCATTCAGAAGCACCCAAAATAGCATGTTTTGCTTTACGATTACCACCATCTAATAGGATTGTTACAAAATTAGGCTCAGTAGAATTTTTGTTTGTTTTTTCAATTATGTCTGCTTTTGGAGGTTCTACATATGTGTTTCTTTCTAAAGTATTTGTTATTGACTCATTTCTATTGGTTGTAGAATAATAATAATCAGAATAAACACGTTCTAGTGTTGTAACAATATCTGGACTTGCTTGTACCCACTGATTATGATACAACTGCCTTTGTGATTCTCCATAGCCAATATCATCAGTTTGTGTTGTGTGATCTGGTTCATCAGTATAGGCTATATCTTCTAGTGCACCTGCACCACCTTCTGATACTATATCTTCTGGAACTTCATATGTATATTCTTTTGTATAATTTACAATCCATACATTTGCTTTTGTTAAAGATATATCTAATGTATTTGTTGTTGTAATAACTGTATGTACCACTGTTCTATCTACTGAATTAACATGTGGTGCAGAATCTGCTGGATATTCAATTTTTAATCCATTAATTTGTGAATTTCCTACAATTCTTACATCTCTTGATATAATTTTTTCGTTTTCTGTATAGGTATATGTATTAACATTTGTATTAACTGATAAATTATCATGTACGGTAATTTCTATATCACTATTTAAAACTAAATCTGCTAAGTCTAATACAAAATCTTGATCTTCACTCATAACTAATAAAACCCATAAATAATCAAATGGCATTGTATATCCTTTTACAAATTCTTGATAGTTAATGTTTGTAGTTGTCATATTATATGTTGTGGTTGAATAACTTTCAACATCTGGGTCATCTGACTCTACCGTATCTGTTACTTGATTCCACGTTGCCACTTTTGCATAATATGTAGTTGTTGTTGAATTTGAACTTCCTCCTGTACTACTTCCAATTCCTCCTGTTCCACTTCCCATACCATTATTATATTTAAAGTTTAATGGATCTACAGCTGTTCCATTATATTCTATTTGGAAATGAAGATGTGGTCCTGTTGAATTTCCCGTATTACCTGACTTTGCAATTGTTTGTCCCTTTTCTACTGTATCTCCTGCTGAAACCAAAAGTTGACTATTATGCATGTATTTTGTCACATAACCATTACCATGATCAATTACTACCCAGTTTCCTGCGGAATCACTCCATCCTGCAGTTGTTACCGTCCCTGCTTCACATGCATATACATTTGTACCGGTCGATACACCTATATCAATTCCTCTATGATCACTTGATACAACACTTGATGTTGAAGTTCTTGGCCCAAATTCTGATGTTACATTAGTTCCATCTGTTGGCCAATATAATTCACTTCCACTTGTTCCTGAACCAGGATCAGAATCTTCATTTGGTTTAATATCTTCCTCTCCAAAATTAGGATTGTCAAAATAACTTCCTCCATTTACTGCTTTTATAAGGTTCTGATGCCATTCTGGATGACAATTTGGTGTACCTGGATTAACATGGTCTGGGTTATACCAAGAATCATAATCTACGACAAATTCAACAACTGTTAAACCATTATCATGTCCCCATTCTGTACATCCATCATCCGTTTGATTTTTTATATCTCCTATAATACATGGTATAATAGTTCCATCTGCTTGATAAAAATCCACATAATCTCCTACTTCACCAAATGTTGTTGTACAAGCAATCACATATCGACCATTAATTCGTCCAAAACCTTCCTCATCAAAATTCATCCCCGCTTGTTCTCTTAGTTTATATTGATTGGAGTCAGTTGCTGTTATCTGTTGCCATCCCATATACGTGTGTGAAGATCCTAATCCATCTGGAATATAGATGGTTTCACCTGCCTGTATTGGTGTTGCTGAACCATTCGCAATTGTTGATTGTTCTAATGTAAAATAACTTAATGCTCTATTTCTATCACTTTCTGAACCACTACTATTATACGCATCAATATATGATTGGAAAGTCTCTGGATCCTTATACGTCATGGTTATGGTAGTTCCATCAGCTTGTGCTCTTTTTAATTTTATAATTCCTTGCACTTCATTAGAATTAACATCTGATATTTTATCCCAATCAATTGGATCATCTATTTCGTCTTCTCCTCTTGTATCTAAATATTGTGTTACCAGTTCTGCATTCATTAGTTTTTGCAATTTTTCTGGTCCATCAAGATATAAATTGACTCTACCATTTTCCTCTCTTAACTTGTCCCATAATTCCTGTGCCGTCATATTCGTCGTCATACTTCCATCTGTTCCAATAGAAACACTACTTGTATATTGACTAGCACCATACTGTGTATTTGACCAGTCATCTTCTTCAAATGTTCCATCTTCTACTTTTATTTGATAAACCGACGCAGCCAAAATAATGATCACTATAAGAGGAACTACAATTCCTACCCTTAATAATCGTTTTGATATTATTCTCCAATTACGCTTCAATTGATTTTTTACTTCTTCATCCATACAATTCTCCTATTACTTGTACTAAATTGGTATTTCAAAATTACCATAATTACGATATAAGCTTTTATTTTGAAATGTTGTATATGTTTCATTATTTAGTATCATTCTTGAAAATACAACTTTATCTATTTTCTTTTCAGAGGCATATTTACTATAATATCTAATTTCTAATTCTTTTGTTTCTCTTGGACTAACAATTAATTGTCCTTCATTTAATTCATGCGTATATGCAGAATATTGATTTCCATTTTCATCTTCTATATACATAGCATTGATATTAACCCCATCATCTAGTAAAATTGTATTTTCTGAGTGATTTGTCACTTTTATTTTATAAAATTGATAATCCATATAAATATCTGTCGTCTCTACTTCTATTGTAATATTATTATCTTCTTTTGATTTTGCAATTTCTTCTCTTCCAATATATCCATTTATATTTAATTTATATTGATTATTCACTGCTACCACAGTTATATAATCTTGAATTGTATTTTCTTTAGAATATCTACCTGTTGATAAAAAATCTTCATTGAAATTTACTTTATATATATTTTTTATCCAATTTTCCACTGATACATTTTTCTTTACGTTATTAAATACTTGATTATAATAACTTTCTTGAAAATCTTCTAATGTAGGATACATTTCTTCTTTACATTCATCTGTCAGCAAATCATAAGCACTTTGCAGATTATTTTCATTACAGTAATTTATAAAATCATCTATTACGCCTATTTCTGTTTCTTGATTTTCTGAAATTACTTCACCTGTTAAACCAGAGCGATTGTCTTCTATTCTTACATTATTGTAATTATAATTTATAGTTGTATTTTGAATTTGGTTTCCTAAATTACTTAATTCTTCTTCATTTCTTACTTTATAAAAATAGTTAATCAATTGTATAACACCAATGATAATAACTATTATCGCTATCGTTGCCCAGATTGATTTTCTATTTTGATTATACCATCTAATGAATCTATTCATTTGACCTCTCCTTTATTTACTCCATATTAAATGACATAACAAAGTCTGTTCCTTCCAATAATCTCATGATAAGTGTAATTTCTCTTCCTTCTGAATTTTCTTCTTGTGCATTTTTTATTTTAGCACTATAAATATATGTATCTCCTTCTTCAGCAAACTCTAAATATTCCACTTCATTTTCGTCATAGAAATTTTCATTTACATATGTTCTAAAATTTTCTATATTCCCAAAAGTATTATTTCTGAATGTTTCATCTAATTTGTTGTAAACATATCTTACATCTCCATCATTTATAGCATCTATCACCTTTTCTACATTCATTCCCACTTTAGTTGATACATCTGCTACAGTATATTTATCTGTAAAATCTTTTAAATCAACTGTATATGTGTCTAGAATAACACTATAATCTGTTAATCTTCTTTCAATAAAAATATAATAGTTGTTATTTTCATCCAAACATACATATTCTTTGTATTCATCAAATTGGTTGATTTGATATTTTGTTAAATATGCGTTTTGTAAAGATTCATAATTTTCCTCTACATATTGGCTAAATTCTTGAGCATTTTCATATTTATTTTCTCTATATTGTTGATCTAGCAATTCATATGCAAAATCAACATTATTTAATAATTTTGTCTGATATTCTGAGAAATATTGATTAATGATATATTTATCATCTGTATTTACAAAATTAAAACTATTATAATTATTAGAATCAATAGCATCTGTACTAATTTCTATCTTTGAAATTTCTGTATCCTTGTTATATCCCTTACTACTTAAATATTCTTCTCCAAACATAGAATATGTACTATTTTGAAAATCTAGTTTTATTAACATATTGTTCTCATTTCCATTTATACTAAATTCTACTAGTATAAACTTTATATCTGTTGATATATCTGCCATATACATTCCATTAATTTTTAGATTATATACAACATTTTTACTATAATCTCCTTGTTGTCTATATTGTTCTGCCAAAGTTCTTATATCTTCTTCTGTAATATTCTTTTCTTCTATATAACTACTATCAAGCATATTATATATTGAATTTACTGAATCATCTATTAATCCCGCAATTGCCTCGTCCCTAGATTGTTGTAATCTTTCAAAATCAATATACTCGTCCCCATTTGTTTCTCTTATCATTGTTATATAATTATTTAATATACCTTTTACCGTATAATATATATTATAATTACTTACTTCTTCAAATGTTTGTGGTGAATCAGTTCCTACAGTTTCGTTTATCGTTTGTTGTGAATCTGTATTGTTTACGTCTTTAGACTGTTCTTGAAAAAGAAGGACACCTATTATTCCTATCATGATAAGAAAAATAACAAGTAGCACGATAATCATTATTTTTTTATTAAACTTTCCTGAATTTTTCACAAAATCCTCCTTGATATAGATATTTTCATCTGTTTTTATTAAAGAAAAAACTATATGATCACAAATTTTCACTTGTGTAACAGATAATCATATAGTTCCTCCCTTTTATATTAACGGAAATTTTTCTTGATACTATCCAAATCTGTTGTTAAGCCTGTAATTCTTTCTGCTTTCTCTTTAGCTCTTTTTTCACTTGCACCACTTTTTTGGAATTTTTCTGCATATCCTCCTCTTATGTCTTTTTTATCTTTGTCTTTTTGTCTGTCTATATCTCCGTATTTATCATATGCATCAAATACTAATAAAGCATCTTTGAAGTTTATATCCGAATTTTTCTCTTGCAATCTTTCCAATGCTGCAATATCTTTTTCACTTGTAATCTCATGTTTTAAGTATTTGTCAATTGTTCCATTATCATATAATTCTTTCGTTTTTTCTCTTCCTAAGTATCTTTCTAGATTGTCTCTCTTATCAACATCTTTTTTCCACTTCTTCATATTTTCTTCTGCTACATGTTTATCATAGTCCTCTCCCCAAAAAGCTCTTTCTCTTGCAATTTGTGCTGCTGATTTTGTTTGTGATGGATTTGTATTGACTCTTGAAGTTCCTAAAGCTCCCCCTGCTACACCTGCTCCTGCTGCAAATGTAAATGCATTACTTGGGTCTCCTGTTGCTATACCAATTGTTGCTCCTGCTGCTGCTGCTGTTGCTCCTAATGCTGCTCCTGCTGCCAATTTTGCACCTGTTCTGATTGCTTTTGGTGCCATTTTTGTTAATTTTCTACCACCTTGTCGTAGTGTATATCTTGCAGCACTTCCTGCCCTACGTAAGAAATCCTTATTAGCTGAAGTATTTGATTTAGCTCTATTTTTTAGTCTACTTTTGAAACTTTGTGGCATTCCTAATAAAGCTTTTTGTTCATCTGTTAATTCATCTTTGTTTATTTGACCATCTGCAATTTGTTCTTCTAATGCTTCTCTTTCCATTCTAATTCCTGGATCTTCTGCCTCATTATTAGCTTGATTTTCTACATTATTCCTTTCCAATAAAGCTTTTTGCTCATTAGTTAATTCTGATTCGTCTATCTCCCCATTCGCAATTTGCTCCTCTAATGCTTCTCTTTCCATTCTAGTTCTAGGATCTTCATTATTATAAAGAGCTGCATCGGCAGCAGATGCACCACCTGCATCTATACCTCCAGGTTCTGCCTCATCTTCTTCCTCATCTTCTTCCTCATTAGCATTATATCCTATTCTAGGTGGTGCTCCTTCATCTCCTCCATCTGCATCTCCACCACCATTTTTTCCTTTTCCATTTTTTCCGCCTGGTTCTTTATGTAAAAGCTTTTGTAGTCCTGAATTCAACATAGCAGCACCTGCAGCTGCACCTGCAACTGAACCTGGCGTACTTGCTTTTTCAAATCCGAATAAACTACGCATTAATTTTTCTGCTGGTATCATAAATCCAATTGCTACTAAAGAATATACTGGATTTGTTGATGATAATTCATAAGCTGATGTTACTAATAAAGTATATAATAGTAAATGTAATGGTTGTATTAATAAATTAAATATATATTCTTTTAACCATTTATTAAATCCTTGGGCCTGTCCATCGCTGATTTTATCTATAGGATATGTTAAGGCAACTAGTGGAGCTATCATTGTTAGAAACGCCATATATAATACCCTTCTTAAATATACATATGTGAAATATACTGTAAACAATACTAAAATAACATAACATATTCCATATCCCACAAAGGCCATATCTCCATAACTAACTTGTGCTTTTAATCTTAGCATTCCCATTAAATTCGTTGGCCACATAATTTGAGCTGGATCTGTACTATCATCTACCAATTCTTCACTCATACCTAATTCTTCTAATTTGTCTGAAATATACCCTTCCTCATCATCTTCCATTAATACAATTTGATCCATACCTTGAAGATGTCCTGCTGAACCATTGCTACCATTCTTTATAGTATCTTCCATATCCACTGCACTTGTTGTTGTACTAATAATTTTATTAAAAGCTTGCACAATTTCTACTGAAAAGGCCATTATATAATGCATAAAAAACAATAAACATACGCCTACTACCCAATCAATTAGCATTTGCTTATATTTTGCTTTTTCTTGTGATACTGAAGATAATAGCATTCTGATTCCTACATATAGTAATACTGACATAGATGCTACAATCGCAATATTTCTTATGGCATTATACCATTGACTAACTAATGGTTGTAATTCTAAAGCCATATTTTGTCTTGAAGTAACAACTTCTTCTCCATCATCGTTTATATAATAATAATATTTTACTTTTTCTTCTACTTTCGTTGATGTTGTCGTATATGCTAGTCCATTATTATTACTATCTGTTGATGATTCATCACTATGGTCTAGTTCTTTTTGTAAATCTGTATCACTTGTAATTAAAATATCTCTTTCTGTGGTATCTGTTTGGTCTGTCGGAGGTGTAGTCACTCCGTCAACTGATGTGCTTGTTGTTGAAGTTGTTGTTGTAATTTCTGTTCTAGCATAAACTTCCTTTTGAGGATTAAAGAAATTTACATCAAATAATAAAATATCTCCTTTAAATATTTCCTCTGGTGAAAATGAAAATAAGGGTAAAAACATATTATCAGAATATCCGACTCGCCAGTAAAGATGAGGCTGCCGCTACTGTTCCTCCTACTGCAATTACAGATGTTAAACCAGTAGCAGCCAGAAAAGTTCCTGCTGTTTTAACAGCTCCCCATATTATTGAAAGAGTAGCTGGTGTAAACGTTACAATCAAAGCCACAACAGCAACAGCTGCTGCCACTACTAAGAGAACTTTTAATAAGGTTTGCCACCAAGGTGTATCTGGATCTAAATCCACATCGATACCTATCTCACTTTGGCCCATAATGACTTCATGCAAAATAGTATTAGCTCCGATCAGCTAATGCAACAACTAAAGCAACAATCGGACTGAGTAATATTCCCCCATTTCCTTCATCATCCGCTTTTACTGGTGTTGCAAAACCAAATTGGAAAAGCAATACCATAAGTATCATTATCGCTATTTTCTTTAAAGTTTTTTTGTTTTCAAAAAATTTCATTTTTTCCTCCAACTATCTATCTTGTTTTCTTTGAGCTAATTTATTTAAATTTGTTTCCACAAATTCAAATTCTTTTTTCGTTGGTACAATTTTTAATATGGCTGTATCTGCTCCAACTTTTAGTAAGCCTTCACCTTTTTGACATGTAACTAAAAAGTTGGCTTCTCCCTCTGATAATTTAAATACTTCTTTTAAATATTGAATTTCTGATTTATCTTGTGCTAAAAATAATTTTGTATCTGATGATGTTAAAACTGCTTGTGCTTCTGGTTTTTCATAAAAATCTTGGAATCTTTGAGAGATAATTGCCAATGATACATTTCTTTTTCTAGCACGTCTAGCCATTTTATTTAAAAAGTCTACTGCTTCTGGATATGGAAGTAACATCCAAGCTTCATCTACTAAAACTCTTTTTTGTGTAGCTTTTCTTCTATCTTCACTATTTTTCTTAACAAATTTTTCCCAAATCCATGAAAGTAAAATTTGTTGTGCAAGTGGTCTTGCAAATCTTTCTTCTAATTGCGAAATATCCAAATTGATAAATGGTGCTCCTTCCAATAAATCAAAAGTAGATTGTCCATCAAAATATGCCATTTGACCATCAAAATCTCTAACATATTGTCTCATTACTTTTAATAAATAACTATAGTGAAATTGATAATCCGGATTCTTATTATCCCTAGCTTTTTCTTGAATTCTTTTATACCAACTGCCTATTGTTGGCATCTCTTTCTTCTCTTTCTGGAATAAATTATCACCTCTTAATCCCATGTTAACTGTTTTATATAAACTATTAGGATTATTCGTAATTCCTAAACTTGCATATTCTTCTGCTACTGATTCAGCAATAATCTGTTTTGTAAGCTCATTTACTTCTGTACTTCTTGTACTTCCTTTTGCCATTGTAAGTAAAGCTTGCGTAACATCTTCCACTTTATTTTCAATATTTAATACTGTTCTTTCTTTTCCTGTAATTTCATCTTTTACTCTTTCTACTTCTACATCAAATAAATTGATAACTGTTTTAGAGTTTGGGCTAATAACAACATTGATTCCGCCTAAGCTCTCGGCCACAATTGTATACTCACCTTCTGCATCAAGTGCCAAACTTTCTATTCCCATAAGAACAGAAGATCTGGATACTAATGTTTTCATAGTAACAGATTTTCCAGCACCAGATTTAGCAAATATAACCATATTATAATTGGTTAATGAAGGATGGAAATTATCAAACAGAATTGGCGTTCCCGTCTGTTTATTGAATCCAATAGGAACTCCACTAGCGTGACCTACTTCTGAAGTTGTAAACGGAAAAACTGTTCCCATTGAGTTTCTATCAAATGTATGAATCTTTTTTACTTTGTCCTCTAATAATGGTAAATTTGATTGAAATGCCTCCTCTTGTATTCCCCATGCTGTTTTTATATTTACTAAGGTTTTTGACATTTCTGAAGTCAACATTTTTGTATCTCTATCTAAATCCTCTAAGTTATATGCAAAAAGTGTTGCTACAATGGAAGCTTCATATAATTTATTAAATCCTGCTGCAATTTCATCTCTTAATTGTTCTGCTTCTAATCTTTTTTGTGTGATTGTACTCTCTCTATTGATATTTCCTTTATCCATTGCTACAATTCTTTCTGTCTCTAATTCATTAATCACTCTATTTAGTTCATTTTGAGATCTTTCTTCTTTTACTGGATTAATAAATATAGAAGTATTAATATCTCCAAAAAGATATAAATCTCTAAATAACTCTGGAAAGGTACACATTCTTGGTAATTGTGAAACAAAAAAGCTTCTAGCATATCTTTTTGTATTAGAGATTATTTCTAAATGATCTATATTACTAGCATCGATTCCTGATGGTGCAATGATTTCTTTAATTGTTTTTTTCCTTAAGAAATTTACTTTTTCTTTTTCTACTGTCTCTACTTTAGCCGTTTCTTTCTTTTTACCAAACATTTTCTTTCCTCCTTATTTAGCTTTTTTGCTAACTATTTTTTTAGCCTCTTTTACAACATCCTCACCTAATATTTCTTCATTTTCATCTAATAAATCTTTGGCCACTTCTTCAATTAGCTGGTTCATTCTTTCTTCTTTTTGTTTTGCTCTTCTTAGTTTATCTTGATTCATCATAGCTTCCACAGCAGCATCATTTGCTTCAATATTTGCTTTTGCCTGAATTTCTGCATTAATTTCTTCCATTCGTTTATCTAATACATTTTTAGCTGTTGAATATAATTCATCTACTCCTGCTTTTAGCGCATTATCTAATTGATAGGTTTCAGATTCATCTCTGTTATATGCTATGTATAATAATTCTGCTAATTCTTCACTATCTAATACCTTTCCTGATACATCGCATACACTCAAAGAACTAATTAATGCTTGTGCTCTTGTATATAAGTCAGAAAAAGCCATATTTTTTACTTCTTCATCATATACGGTATTATTATTTTCTTCTGGAATATAGGATATAATAACATAATAATGTTTTTTCAAAATATTTTTATTAAGGTTCATTTTTTCCGTATTATTAACAATATCTAAACCATATTCATACAAGTTTTGTGCTTTTATTAGTTCATATCTAGCATTATTAATTTCTTTTGCACTATATTCATCATTTAAATTCACCATTGAGTTATATTCCATTTGTTTTTTCAGATATTCATCTCTTATTACTTTCAATTTTTCTCTATATCTATTGATACTACTTCCTAAATTTACAGTTCTTGTTTGAATATATAATTGTATTGGGTATCGTAATGTATTTAGAAATTGTAAAAAGCCTTGTTCAACACTGTTTTTTTCCAAACCAGACATTAAATCATAATTGACACCTTGACATTCAATAACCATGATGAATTGTTTTCCTTTTTTTCTAATAATCATATTATCTTCAACTTTGTCAAACTCCATAAAATCAAAGATGGAATTTTTATTATATTCAACATCTTTTTTTACTTTCTTGTCTTCATCTGGTAAATCCTTATTTCCTGTATAACTTCTTTTTTGAGAACTTTTTTCTTTAAGCATTAATACAACAAGTATAACTAATAATACAAAGAATACACATACTAACAAAATTAAACTAATCGTTAAAAAGCTACTGATTTGATTATCACTCATGGTTCATGTCCTCCTCTTTCCATATATATACTTTATTTTTTTTCTTCTTAAATTTTATCCATCTTTTAACAACATCATCAATATTTTCTCCACCAGTTTTTCTTGTAAATTCAAATTTCTTATTGTCTGGTATTTTAAAAGTTCCTATTGCAAAACCTATAGAACCACAAATAACATCAAATAAAATTCCTATAAATTGCATACCTATTGCATTTAATATAAAGTAAAATATTAAGCCTATTCCCATACCAATAATTGTATAAATTAATGCTTTTGTAGAAAAGATATATAATATTCTACTTTCACCTTTATAATTTCTAGGTATCTCATATGTTCTCATTTGTTTTTCACTCCTTTACATACAATTCCACTTATATATAATTATAACATAAAACCGCCCTAAAAGTACATATATATACAAAAAAAAACATTTTTAATTATATTGTAATTTGACTGTAATGATTTTGTAATATTTTTTTGCATTATGTAATTTCTAAAAAAGGAAGAAACAAAATAAAAAAATAAAACATGGTTTTTACAACCATGCTCTATTTTCCTTATTTTTATTATCCCAAGTTTGTTGTAAAGTTGAATACAACTGTTGCAATTGTTGAAGCTGCAAATACGAATGCTGCACCTATAATGTATGGTAATAATGTTTTCTTGTATTCTGCTTTTTCTTCTGCACTTCCCATCATGTATTTTATACCTAAAACAACCAAAACAATAACAGATGCGATTGAACCAATAGTACTTACGATTTGGATAACTTGGTTACCTATTGAGTTGATAGAATCAACAGAAGCTCCCCCACCAGTATATGTTCCTGGCGCTACTCCTGATGATGCAGCATCAACTGTTACTGTTAATGCTATTAATAACATGATTGCAACTGATAATATTTTTATAGTTCTTTTCATACCCCTTCCTCCTTTTATTAATATTCGATTGTAGTTTAGGATTCGTATATTTTCCTTTCCTTTTTATTATAGCACATTTACATATTTATTGCAACTTGATAAACCATATTTGCTATACGTGATGCAGCAAATATAAATATTGCGCCTATTAGAAATGGTAGCATTGTTTTCTTATATTCTGCCTTTTCTTCAACACTCCCCGTCATATACTTTATTCCTAAAACAATAATAACAATTACAGATAATATAGAACCTATTGTACTAACAATTTGTACAACTTTATTTCCCATATCGCTTATTTCTGATGTTCCATGTGTATTTCCAGTTAAATCACTTAAAGCAAATGCATCTACTTCTTTTGAAAAAATCATTGATAATACTATACTAAATATAACAATGATACATATTATTTTTAAACATTTTCTGTTTTTCATTTATTTATTCTCCTTATTGAATAATATTTATAAGCAGTTTCCATATTGAAAAAGCTCCAAATACAACAATGCAAGATACAATATATGCTGGTAATGTTTGTTTTAAATCAGCTTTTTCCTCTGAAGTTGCTAACATATATTTAATACCTAACACCATTCCTACAATAACTGCTGCAATCATGCTAATTCCTAGTAATGTATTATATAAAAAATCAGATGTATTTTTTAAATCTGGATCTGCAAGTACTCCAAGTGTATTATTCCCTGTTGATTGCGTTCCTCCATCTATTCTTAAAAAGTCATCTGCTTTGGTCAATATATCATCCAATGATGACATAGCATATACATTTTTTGGATATATCACGACAAGAAATAGACTTAAGATACATATAAAGATTATTATTTTTCTCATATATTTCCTCCTTCCATTTCTTTTTTAGAACTCTCCTATGATATTTTGAACAATACTTAAAACATTTGATATTCCAAAAACTAATATTGCTCCAATAAGATATGGTTTTAATGTTTGTTTATATTCTGCTTTTTCTTCAACACTTCCTAATATATATTTTATACCAATAACTACTATTGCTACTACAGAAGATATTGATCCAATAACTTGTACAACTCCAATAACCTTATTTCCTATTTTCTCCAATTTTGATGCTCCAATTACACTAGAGGTTGAACCTGGTTTATAAAGATTCGGGTCAAACGTTGCTGCTTGTACTTGATTTATTAAAAGAATGCATAACATAAAAACAATCATTAGCACAATTAACTTCTTTTTATTGATTTTCATCTTCCAACCCCCTATCATTATAAAATATATCTTATTCCATTTACTATATAATTTAATTATACCTTGTTTTTTTAGAATTTTCAATACATTTTATAATAAACCACTTCTATCTTAATACAAAAAATTATTTTTGTAAATATACATTCGATTAATTTTGACAAAAAAATAATATAAAGTGCTGATACTTTATATTGTTTTGGCGGAGATGAGAGGGTTCGAACCTCCGCGCCCCTTTCGGGACCTAACTGTTTAGCAAACAGTCCCCTTCACCACTTGGGTACATCTCCATATATAATTATTTATAAATAAAAGTTAGATATTATTACATTATCTAACTCTTATGTTATTGGCGGAGAGGGTGGGATTCGAACCCACGGTACGCTATTAACGCACGCCAATTTTCAAGACTGGTGCCATAAACCAACTCGACCACCTCTCCATGTCTCAAAGACATTTTTTATCTTAACATATTTTCTAGGGATTTGTCAATACTAATTTAAATTTATTATGAATTATTTTTTCTTATAGCTATTCATATATGTCAAATCCTTCTATTTCTCCAACATAGCTTTTGGTGTTTTTTATATGTTCTTTTACTCTATCACTTTCCTGATAAATACTTTTATCTTCATTTTTATAAATCAAAAATTGTACATTTTGCATATTATCTATTTTTTCTATTAATCCATCAACCCCATTAATACCAAAATTTCCTTTAAATGGCAAATCAAAATCGCCATTATTTCTTTTCAATGGTACCATATATAATGCAGCCCTATTAGATAGTACAATTACATCTTTTTCATTTTCTTCTATATATTTAATAATTTTTTCATTTTCTTCATATTCTTCTTTTCCTAACATACCACCAAAAAAAGGATTCTCCCATGAATATGGATAATCATCACTTGTTATAGCTTTAATCCAGGTGTACATGTTTAAACAAGAGAAAATGATCATTGCCAAAATAATCATTCCATTGACTACTTTTAATATTTTAGTTATTCCATCTTTAAAATCTTTGAACAATAGATATACCATATATACTACATTTATTATCATCAAATATGTTCCAATGATAATATGTGTCCAATTAAAAATTGGGTAACACACTAATGAAAGCATAATAGAAAATATAAATAATATTTTTATGTTTTCCTTTTGTTCTTTTAGTAAGAAATTCTTTTTTATAAAAAATATACTCATTCCTATATTAACAATCATAATGCCTATCATAAGTACAATAGCAGAAGAATCAAAAATCAAGTTTTCATTTGCAAATTCAAATATTCCACCTAAAGTATAGTTTAAAAAGTTATTTAAATTATGATCTATTATTAAATATATTATAAAGATCATTCCCACTAAGAATATTATACTTATATATTTAAATATTTCTTTTATTTTATTTTTTATATCATTTTTTGAAATACTTAAATATAGTATATTACCTAATAGATAATATAATCCTATATTTTGTTTAGTTAATAGTATTAAACTTGTTATAATAGATTGAATTAGTATATTTTTTCTTGTTTTATCATTAATTAAACAATAAGTACCTATTATAAAAAATAACAAAGCCGTATTATTGTAGTTAAAACTTGTTCTGATTAGTAAAAAAAATTGTTGTAAAATTATCATTAATACTGTTAACATAGAAAAAGTTTTTGATATTTCTAGTTTTTTTAACATTTCATAAGTAATTAAGAACAATATGGACATAAAAATACAATGACTGATTCTAAAAATACATAAATTTGCTCCTAATATGTGAAATATTGCCTCACTTATCCAAAAAAAGAAAGGTGTTATTATAACATTTATTTCTTTGTATATTTTAAATCCATTATACATTTTATATACATTTTGAAAATTCCATATTTCATCACTTGATTCTAAATATATATTTAAACTAATCCCTAAGGATATAAGAAAAAATAATATAAAAGCAGGTAAATTATCTTTTTCTTTTATTTTATTAATTATATTCTTCATTGTTCTCTAACCTTATATATTTGTTTATTTTCTATGGCTTTTTGTATCGCTTCTTTTTCTTCCTCTGAAATTGTATAAGTTGATTTTCCATTTTCTACAGGTTTTGCATAAATATTAGACATTTCTCTTGAATAAATACCATTTAATACAACTCCATTATTTTTTTCATCTAGCATAGCAAGTGCAAAACTCAAATCACTTCCAGTGTCTTTAAATGCGTTATACCTAACAATTCCTATCTTTTGAATACAACTGTCCATATTGGCATCTATGACATCTATTAAATTTTTAATCTCTGCATTTTGTTTTTCAACCCTTTCAACTCTATACATGTAATTTTCTAAATCTTCTTCTATATTTTCTCCATTGCCTAATTTCTTCAAAAAAGTTTTATAATATTTATGAATAGAGTGAATTCTAGCTAGTATAATAAAAAATCCTATAAAAAGAATGCATACTAGAATAACATTTATTATTAGAAAAGTATCTGTTCTTAAAAATTCTATTATTGCTTCCATCTAATCACCTTCCTTACTTTATTAAGCCTAATATCCTTTCTAAATCATCATTAGAAGTATACTCAATGATGATTTTTCCCCTTCTTTTTCCTGGATCTAATCTTACTTTAGATCCAAAGAAGCTTTGAAAGTTATCTTCTATACTTTTATATAATATATGATTTCTATCTGACTCCTCTTTTGTTTCTTTTACTCTTGCTTTTTTCTCAACTTGTCTTACAGTTGCTCCTCTTTCTAACATTTGTATAGCTGTTTTATATTGTTTTTCTGGGTCTGTAATGGCAAGTAAGGCTTTACAATGTCCTTCTGTTAATTTTCCCTCTTTTGCCATTTCTAATACTCTTGGTTCTAGATTTAGAATTCTAACAATATTGGCAATGGTACTTCTTCCTTTTCCTAGTTTTTTAGCAACTTCTTCTTGTGATAACCCATAATTATCAATTAACGTTCTTACACCTAAAGCTTTTTCATAAGGGTTTAAATCTTCCCTTTGCATGTTTTCTATTAATGAGATTTCAGAATTAATTCTTTCATCATCTTCTCTTATAATTGCTGGTATTTCTGTTAGTCCTGCTATTTTAGATGCTCTCCATCTTCTTTCTCCTGCAACAATTCCGTAATATCCATCCTTTTTTGTTACAACAATTGGTTGGATTAATCCATATTCTTTAATAGATTCTGCCAATTCCTCTAAAGCTTCTTGATCAAAATTCTTTCTTGGTTGATCTCTATTTGGTTCAACTTCTGTTACTTTTAAATTTTTTAATATATCATTTTCCTGCATTTGTTCTTCTTCTGGTGCAGGTCCAAATAACGCATCTAGTCCTTTTCCTAAGCCTGACATTTTTGCCATATATATCTCCTCCCTTTTTTCAATTTCTATATTTTTTCTACCTTCTATATTCCATTAATAATATTGTTTTATGTTTACTGTTTTATTCTTTTTACATCATATGTTTTGCTTTTTTCTCTTCTTCATTTATCTTTAAGAATTCTTTTGCAAATTTCATATATGCTTTTGCCCCTTTTGATCTAGGATCATATTCTGTAATTGGCATTCCATAACTTGGTGCTTCACTTAATCTTACATTTCTTGGTATGACTGTTTTATAAACTTTATCATTAAAGTATTTTTTTACCTCTTTTACGACTTGATTTGACAAATTGGTTCTTATGTCATACATCGTTAGTAATGCACCCTCAATCATAATGGTCTTATTTAAATGTTTTTTTACTAAATTTACAGTATTTAACAGTTGTCCTAATCCTTCTAATGCAAAATATTCACATTGTACAGGTATTAATACACTATCTGAAGCTGTAAAAGCATTTAGTGTGATAAGTCCTAATGATGGAGGACAATCAATAAAGATATAGTCAAAAACATCTTTCACTTCTTCTAATTTTTCTTTTAATCTTTGTTCTCTTGACATCATAGATACTAATTCTACTTCCGCACCTGCTAAATTCATATTTGATGGACATAGTAATAAATTTTTTATAACTGTTTTTTGAAGTGCTTGTTTTATTTCTGTATCATTTACTAAAATATCATAAGTAGAAAACTCCACTTCTTTTTCAATTCCTAACCCACTTGTCGCATTTCCTTGAGGATCAGCGTCTATTAATAGAACTTTCTTTCCTTTTTTTGCTAATATTGTGCTCAAATTAACGGTTGTCGTTGTTTTACCAACGCCTCCTTTTTGGTTTGCAACTGATATAACTTTTCCCAAAATCTTTCGCCTCCATTTTTAGTTAATATTTACTCTTTAGTTTGTTTATATTCTATTATTATCATATATAAATATAAAAAAAAAGTCAATAAAATTTCACAATTTTTTTGACTTTTTTTCTTTCATTTTTTTCTCATTTTTCCTTTTCTAATAAAGTGGCTCTTTTGAAGGAATTCCAGGCTTTCTAGGATATTTTCCAGGTGTCTGGTTTGTTTTTTCTATCAAAATTAAATTCCTTTTATATTCACTTTTGGGAAGTGTAAATTCTTCTATCTTCGTAATTTTTCCACCTAATATTTTTATAGAATTTTTGCTTTTAGAAATTTCTTCACTAACTTCAGAACCTTTCATACATATTGCCATTCCTTTTATTTTTACCATAGGTAACATATATTCTGATAAAGTCGTTAAATTTGCCACAGCTCTTGAAGTCGCTACTTCATATTTTTCTCTATATTGTTTGTTTTTTGCATACTCTTCAATTCTAGCATGTACAGCATTTATATTTTCTAATTCTAATTGCTTTATGACTTCATTTAAGAAATTTATCCTTTTATTTAAAGAATCTAATAATGTAACTTTTAAATCTGGTCTCACTATTTTTATCGGAATTCCTGGAAATCCCGCTCCAGTTCCAATATCTATAACAGATTTATCTTGTTCAATATATTTCATAATTGTCAAAGAATCAATAAAATGTTTTAAGATAATTTCTTTTGGCTCAATAATGGCTGTTAAATTGATTTTTTCATTCCATTCAATTAATAAATTCATATATTGACAAAATTTTTGCAATTGTTCCTCTGTAAACACAATATTGATTTCTTTTCCATAGTCTATCATTAAATCAGAAAATTCTTTAATATCCATTTTTATTCCTTTCTTTAGTTGCCAAAGGGGACGGGGCATTTTGGCAACCTCTTTTTTTATAATTTTAAATCTATTTTATAAAAGTTGCCAAAATGCCCCGTCCCCTTTGGCAACTTTGTTATTAATCTTGCTTTTCTTTTAATTGTTGTAAATAGATTAAAAGTACAGATACATCAGCAGGTGAAACACCTGATATTCTAGATGCTTGCCCTATGGAATGTGGTTTGAATTTATTTAGTTTTTGCCTTCCTTCTAAACTAATTCCTTTAATTTTTTCATAATCTACATCATCTGGTAATATTTTTTCTTCTAGTTTTTTAAATTTTTCTACTTGTGCTTCTTGTAATTTAATATATCCTTCATATTTTATTTGAATTTCTACTTCTTCTTGCTCTTGTTTTGAAAGTTTTGGTCTATTTTCATCTATTTCACTTAAATTTTGATAATTTAATTCAGGTCTTTTTAATAATTCTGCCATTTTTGTTCCATTGGTTAATGCTGACGTTCCTTGTGCTACTAAAAATTTATTTACTTTTTCTGTTGGTTTTACAACTAAATGACGTAATCTTTCTTTTTCTTTTTCTATATTCTCTTTTTTCTTTAAAAATTTCTCATATCTTTCATCAGATATTAATCCTATTTTATGTCCAATTTCCGTTAATCTTAAATCAGCATTATCTTGTCTTAAAAGTAGCCTGTATTCTGCTCTAGAGGTCATCATTCTATATGGCTCATTGGTTCCTTTTGTAGCTATATCATCAATTAAAACACCAATATATGCTTGAGACCTATCCAATATTAACGGTTCTTTTCCTTCTATTTTTTGTACAGCATTAATTCCTGCAATTAATCCTTGTGCAGCTGCTTCTTCATATCCTGAAGTTCCATTAATTTGTCCTGCCATAAACAGTCCGCTAATTCCTTTATATTCTAGTGATAGTTTCAAGTTTGATGGATCTATACAATCATATTCTATTGCATATGCTGGTCTTGTAAATTCTGCATGTTCCAAACCTGGTATTGTTCTATAAAGAGCAATTTGTACATCTTCTGGAAGTGAAGAACTCATTCCTTGTATATACATTTCCTCTGTGTCCAATCCCACAGGTTCTACAAAGGCTTGATGTCTTGGTTTATCACTAAATCTGACAACTTTATCTTCTATTGATGGACAATATCTAGGTCCTGTTCCTTCAATTTTTCCTGCATATAATGGTGATCTATGTAAATTGTTTCTTATAATTTCATGTGTTTTTTCATTTGTATATGTTAAATAACAATCTACTTGTTTAAAATCTTTTGGTTCGTCTTCAAAAGAAAATGCTTCTATTCCTTGATCTCCTTTTTGGATTTCCATTTTACTAAAATCTATACTTCTTCTATTGATTCTTGCTGGTGTTCCTGTCTTAAATCTTACCAAAGGAATTCCTAAACTTTTTAAAACGTCTGACAATTTATTAGCTGCTGCTACACCATCAGGTCCACTTTCTTTTGAGAATTCTCCAATAAAAATCTTTCCTTTAAGATATGTTCCTGTTGCTAATATAACTGTTTTTACATGGTAAACAGCGCCAACATCTGTTTTTATAGCTTTTACTGTTCCATTGTCAACAATGATATCAACAATTTCTCCTTGTTTCACTTCTAAATTTTCTTGTTTTTCTAATGTATGTTTCATTTCTGCTTGATATCTTTTTCTATCAGCTTGTGCTCTTAAAGAATGAACGGCTGGTCCTTTTGAAGTATTTAACATTTTGATTTGTATCATTGTTTTATCAATATTTTTTCCCATCTCTCCACCTAACGCATCAATTTCTCTTACTAGGTGTCCCTTAGAGCTTCCTCCAATATGTGGATTACATGGCATATTGGCAATTGCTTCTAAGCTAATTGAAAAAATTAAAGTTTTCATTCCTAATCTTGCTGCTGCAAGTGCTGCTTCACATCCTGCATGTCCTGCACCAACAACAGCTACATCATATTCTCCTGCATTATATTCCATTTTTTCTCTCCTTTTTCATTCCGTGTGAAACAGAAAGTTTTGTTTTGTTCTTTTTTTGTTTTTAATTTTACTTTTTAGTAAAACCATTTTTCATACATTGCCTTTTTATCAATCATTTGTTTTGCGAACATTGTATACATAAAGTCTATTCTTTATGTATCGATGTGCTAAAGTTTGCTATTTTACTGATGTTGCTCAATTTTTGTTCGCCCCTTGTTTACATTGATTAATGAGTAAATTTTTTAAACTTTTTTGTTCTTTTTTTACTTTTTTATTTTCTTTACGACTATTTTTTATTCTTTTTTTCTTTTGCCTAATGGTTTTTCGTAGTTTTATATTTTATTTTACATATGTTTTTGTTATTTGTTTTTATTTGTCTTTAAAATCAATTTTAAGCTTATTTTTGCGTTTTAGTATAAAATTATACTTTTTGTAATTATTTTTTGCTTATTTTTGATTCTCGTTTATCGTTGACAACATTATTTTCCTAAACAGAACTTTGAAAAAATTTCATTAATAATATCTTCTGTTACAAATTCTCCTGTAATATTTCCTAAATCTTCCAAAATTTGTTTTATATAAACAGCAATAATATCAATTGGCATTTTTTCTTGTATGGTTTCTTTTGTTTTTTGAATACTTTCAATTGCTTGATGAATCAAATTTTTATGTCTAATATTTGTAATAACCAAATCATTATCTATATTAATCTCATTAATTTCAAATAATTTTGTAATTTCTGCATATACATCATCAATCCCAATATTATTTAGTGCAGATATTTCTAAAATACTATCTGTCACCTCTTGAAAATCTTTATCTTCTTTATGTAATTTTTGCTGTAAATCTATTTTATTTAGTAAAATGATAACTTTTTTGCCTTTTATAATCTCTAAAATTTCTTTATCTTCTTTTGATAGATGCTTAGATGCATCAAAAATAGCAATAATTAAGTCTGCATTTTTAGCGATTTCTTTTGATTTATGAATTCCTATCTTTTCGACTTCATCTTTTGCATTTCTAATGCCTGCTGTATCAATTAGTTTTAAAGGAATTCCATTAATGTTTACAAATTCTTCTATGGTATCTCTTGTTGTTCCTTCAAATTCGGTTACAATTGCCCTATCCTCTTTTAAAATCCTATTTAATAGTGAAGATTTTCCCGCATTTGGTTTTCCTATGATCGCTGTTTTTATTCCTTCTTTTAATATTTTTCCATTGTCAAAACTTTTTTCTAGTTTATTTAGCTTGATTTCTACACGATTTAACATATTCATAATTTCATTATTGGTAACTTCTTCGACATCATATTCTGGATAATCAATAGCTACTTCTATATTCACCATAACATCTAATATTTCTTGTTTAATAGTAGAAATTTCTTTAGATAAGCCACCTTCTAATTGTTTGATGCCTGCTTGTACTTCCTTTTCACTTTTAGCATTTATGACATCAATAACAGATTCCGCCTGTGTTAAATCAATTCTACCATTTAAAAAAGCCCTTTTGGTAAATTCTCCAGGTTCTGCTAGTTGTGCTCCATTCTTCAAGCACAATTCTAATATTTTTTTCATGACAATATTACCACCATGTGAATTAATTTCGCACATATTCTCTGTTGTGTAGCTCATTGGTTCTTTAAAATAAGAAACCAATACCTCATCAATTATTTTCTCATTTTCTATAATATGTCCATATTTCATAGTATATCCTTTTATATCTTCTATGTTTTCTGGTTTCTTTGGTTGAAATATTTTTTCTAATATTTCAAAGCAATTTTTTCCACTCATTCTAATAATCCCGATTCCCCCAATTCCGAGGAGCCGTAGATATGGAAGCAATTGTACTCATGAAATTCACCTCTCTTTTTTTATCAATCATGATTATATCACATTATGTCAATTTTTAAAATACTTATGAAAAATTTATCTGTTTTTGTCGTTACAAAAAGCCAAAAAATGAGGTCATAGGCAATTTATACACATTCCGTATAAAATTTGACCTTTGACCTCAAATTTTTATTTTATTTTGTTTTTTTTAAAGAAATCACTATTCTTCTATTAGGCTCTTCCCCTATACTTTCTGTCTGTACTTTATCATTTTGTTGTAATTTACTATGAATAATTTTTCTTTCATATGCTTGCATAGGTTCTAATTTAACTGGTTTTCTTGTTTTTATTACTGTCTTTGCTACCTTTTCTGCAAGTTCTTCCAATGTTTTTTCTCTTTTAGCTTTATATCCTTCGATATCTAAAATCACTCTAACTTTTTTATCTATTTTTTTGCCTGCAATTGCGGATAAAATATTTTGGAAAGCATATAATGTCTCTCCCCTATATCCGATTAGAAAGCCTAAGTTTTCATTTGATATTTCAACATTTAACCCTGTTTTGTCCTTATGAATTTCATAAGTTGTATTTTCAGGTAATTCTTTTTTGATTTCTTCCATAAAAGTTCTAACATTTTCTTCTGCTTTTTCTTGTTCTTCTTCAGATAATTCAATGATTTTTTTAGGTTTTATTTCTTTCTTGTCTGCTTTTTCTTCTTTTAATGTCATCTCTACTTTTACAACTCTTGGTGCTAAAATACTAAAAAAGCTTCTTTTTTCTTCATTTTCTAATACTTTTATTTCTACTTTATCTTTTGAAACTCTTAATTGTTTTAGTCCATTTTCTATTGCTTCTTTTGTCGTTCTTCCTTCTGAAATAATTGTTTTTTCCATCTTGCTATTCCTCCTCAGTTTTAATTACTTTATTTAAAATCAATCTTTCCATAATCATCAAAATATTATTTGTTAACCAATATAAAGCCAATCCTAATGGTGCAATCATTGCAACAGATACAGACATTAATGGCATAAACCATGACATCATTTTATTTGTTTGCATTACAGCATCCATTTCATTCTTCTCTTCTTCTGGGACTAATTCTTTTCCTGTTGTTCCGTCTATTGGAACACTTTCTTTTGCTTTTTTTTGATTCTTTTGTTGCATTGATGTTGATAATTTTATTGATATAAAAGAAGAAGCAATATACAATGCCGGAATAATATATACCGTGAAATCCGTTAAGTTTTGTTGTGGTACTTTACTTAAGTCTAATCCTAAGAAATTCATTTCTAGGTTTGCTCTATCAATATATTCATCTTCTGGATTTTTTTCTTTTAAGAATTCGTATTCTCTAATAATATCAATTTCTGGATAAGCTGTGCTTACGGCTTTACCACTTTCCTGTAATTGAGTAATATAATTATTCATATTCTCTTCAGGTATATTTTGCATATATGTTAATGGTGATCTTACTAAATAGAAAATTGAGAATAAAAGAATAATTTGTATAATGGCTGTTAAACAACCACTAAACGGACTCATCTTTTCAGTTTTATATAAAGCCATCATTTCTTGATTCATTTTTTCAGGATTATTTTTATATTTAAATTGAATAACTTTTAGTTGTTCCTGAATTTTAGCTGTTTTCTTCATTGTCCTTTGCTGTTTAACCGAAAATGGAATAAATAAAATCTTTATGAATATGGTAAAAACAATAATGGCTAACCCATAATTATTTATAAAACCATATATAAAAGCTAATAAATAGCCAAAAATATTTGCAAAAAATTGAAACATTCTGCTTCCTCCTAGACTTACTTTAATGGATCATATCCACCTTTTGAGAAAGGATTACACTTGAGAATCCTTCTTACTGCAAGAAAGCCACCTTTTATTGTACCATATTTTTCTATTGCTTGCTTTGCATATTCTGAACACGTAGGATAATATTTACATTTAATATTTTTCTGTTCTAACCAGTATGAAATGTGTTTTTGATAAAAATCAATTAAGAAAATAAGTATTTTTTTCATACTATCCCTCTAAAAACAATTTTGCATCCTTAAATAATTTTTGAATATCTTTTTTCACATAATCATAGCAAGCTTGTCCTATCTCTTGTTGCTTTTTCCAAATAAAAACAATATCATATCCTGTACTTATGTGTTCTTCTATTTGTTTATAATTTTCTCTTATAATTCTTTTTACATAGTTTCTTTTGACTGCTTTTCCTAATTTAGAACTGATAGCAATTCCTAAAAAATTAATATTTTTATTATTCTTTTTCACAAAAATTGCAATATATTTTCCTGAATAATATTTACCTTTGTTTAAAACATTTTTAAATTCATAATTTTTCTTTAACATTTTTGTTTTTTTCATTTTTTAGTCCTTTCTTCTCAGAAAAGCAAAGATTATGAAAAAAGATCATCTGGTTTATATTTAAAAGGCTCGCTTTTTGCGGCCTTTTTCAATAAAATAAATTATAAATTTAATATATTAAATTAAGCACTCAATTTTTTTCTACCTTTTGCTCTTCTTGCTTTTAATATATTTTGTCCAGATCTTGTTTTCATTCTTTTCATAAATCCGTGTTCTTTCTTTTCTTGTCTATTTTTTGGTTGATAAGTTCTTTTCATCTATTCGCACCTCCTATTGTTTTATATATATAAATTCCATAATTGGAAAATATTTGCTGAATTTTAAATAAGCATATCGATTATACATTAAAATAAATGCAATTGTCAAGAGTATTTCCATTTTTTTTCACTTTAAAATGTCGCATTGAGTTCGTTTGTCTATGCGACATTTTTGTCTTTTTTTGTAATATTTTTGTAAAAAAGCCTTAGTTTTCCACAGTTTTTTATATCGTTTTCCACAATTAAAAATTTTTTTCCACAATTGTATTGACTTATTTTATATAATTTTGTTATGATATGAAAAGCATAAAAAATATTCATTTTTTGTTGAAAATACTTAAATTTTTGTTCGTATAAAAAACCGGATTCATTACAGAAATATTACAATATTATCAACATTTGTGGATAACTTTGTGGATAACTTTAAAAAGAAGGGATGATGAAATGGCAATCGATAAAGAAGAATTAGTTGCAAAAATAAAAGAACTATTAAAACCAGAAGTAACAAAAATATCTTATGATACATGGATTTTGCCTTTAGACATAAGAAGTATTGATGGTGATAATATTGTTTTTACAACAATTTCAGAATTTCAAAAAGATTTTATAGAAAATAAATATAGAAGTTTAATTTTTAATACATTACGTTATATAACCAATAAAGATTGGACTTTTTCTGTTATTGATTTATCAAAAGAAGAACAAAATGATGAAGTTGTGATTAAAGATAAATCTAATTCTAATTCACCTGAAGAAGTAGAACTCAATAAATCTACATTAAATCCAAAATATACTTTTGAAACTTTCGTTGTAGGAAATAGTAACCGTTTTGCTCATGCAGCAGCTTTAGCTGTCGGAAATGAACCAGGAAAAGCTTATAATCCATTATTCTTATATGGTGGTGTTGGACTAGGAAAAACACACTTAATGCATGCTATTGGAAATCGAATTTTACAAAACAATAATAAAATGAATGTATTATATGTCACTTCAGAAAAATTCACCAATCAATTAGTAAATGCCATAAAAGATAATAAAAACGAAGTTTTTCGTAATAAATACAGAAGTATAGATGTTCTTTTAATAGATGATATTCAATTTATAGCAGGAAAAGAACGTATTCAAGAAGAATTTTTCCACACATTTAATTCTTTATATGAAGATGGAAGACAAATTATCATATCTAGTGATAAACCACCAAGAGATATTCAATTTTTAGAAGATAGATTAAAATCTAGATTTGAATGGGGATTATTGGCTGATATTTCTTGCCCAGATTATGAAACACGTTTAGCTATCTTAAGAAAGAAAGCCCAAGACGAAAACATTTTAATTGATGATTTTATTTTATCTGATATAGCTAATAAAATTGATTCAAACATTAGGGAATTGGAAGGTGTATTTAATAAGATTGTTGCAAGAGCATCTTTAATACATAGTCCAATCACTATAGAACTTGCAGAAAATATTATTAATGAATTCAAATATGAAAGTGAAAAAGTCATTTCTTGTGATTTTATAAAAGAAACGGTTGCAAAATATTTTAGTATTAACAAAGATGATTTGTCAGGAAATAAACGTTCAAATGATATTGCTTTTCCAAGGCAAATTGCCATGTATCTTTGTAGAGAAATTGCCAACATGTCTTTTCCTCAGATAGGAGTAGACTTTGGGGGAAGAGATCATTCTACAGTTATGCATGCTTGTAAAAAAATAGAAAAAGAAGTAAAAGAAAAAAGCAATACCAAATTAATTGTGGATAGTGTGAAAAATATAATTATAAATGGAAAACAATAAGAAATTTGCACATTGAAAATACATTTTTAAAATTTATGTTTGATAGAAAGTTTGTTCTTAAAAAAAGAATCTTTCTATTCTTACGGAATAGCTAAAAAGAATATCCACAGCATCCTGTTAATAAGCTGTTAAGAATTTGTTTATAACTCATTTTTACACAATTGTTACAAAAGGATGTGGATTATTTTCTAAGTTTTCCACTAAATTATAAACAGTAATTTTACTAGGGATTGTAACTATCAACATAGTTTTCCACAGTTTCCACAATGCCTAATACTATTACTACTAAAAATATTATATATATTTATAAGGAGGAATCGCTATGAAGATTGTTTGTTATAAAGACAAACTTATGAAAGCTTTGAATTCCGTAGTAAAAGGTGTTGCTTCTAAGACAACAATGCCTATACTAGAAGGAATTTTAATTCAAACAAATGATAATGAAATAAAATTAACAACCTATGATTTAGAAATAGGAATAGAATATGTAATGGAATGTGATGTATTAGATCAAGGAAGTACAGTTGTAAATGCTATCATGTTTAGTGAAATCATCAGAAAATTACCAGATACAGAAATAAAAATATCTTTAAATTCAAATAATTTATTAGAAATTGAATGTGAAGGTTCTTTATATAAATTAGCTACAATGAATCCTGAAGAATTTCCAGAATTACCAAAGATAGAAGTAGAAAATTCTATTGAAATTGATCAAAATGTATTAAAAAATATGATTAGAAAAACAATTTTTGCAGCAAGTACTGAAGAAAGTAGACCTATTTTTACAGGATGTTTATTCGAAATTGAAAATAATAAATTAAGTTTAGTAGCTGTAGATGGTTTTAGATTAGCTTTAAGAAAAGTTTTTTTAACAAAGCAAAGTAATGATTTTAGTGCTGTTATTCCAGGAAAGACATTAATAGAATTAAATAAAATTATTACAGATTCTTTTGAACCAATAAAAATGGGAGTTTCAAAGAATCAAGCTTTATTTGAAATGGATAACTGTAAAATTGTTACAAGAATTTTAGATGGTGAATTTTTAAATTATAAAAATGTTATTCCAAATACTTGGGAAACAAGAATAAAAGTAAATAAAAATAATATACAAGATAGTTTTGAAAGAATTAGTTTAATTTCTTCATCTTCAGTAGAAAAAGAGAAGAAATATCCTGTAAAAGTACAGGTAGATATAGGAAAAGTTACAATATTATGTACAAACCAAACGGGAGATGCAAAAGAAGAATTATATGTTTCAACAGAAGGAAAGAACTTAGAAGTAGGATTTAATCCAAAATATTTTTTAGATAGTTTGAAAGCAATTGATGATGAAGAAGTGTATATAGAATTTGGAAGTAGTATATCTCCATGTTTAATAAAATCAGTGGAAAATAATGATTATGTATATATGATTTTACCAATTAGATTAAAAGAAGATTAAAGGTGGAAGTATTTCTACCTTTAATATTTTTTATAGTTATCCACTTTTTATGAAAAGATTGTGGATAAAGAATATAAAATAAAAAGATAAACCTTTTAACATAAATAAAAATCACAAAAAAAGCAAATTTAAATAAAATAGAAAAAAATAGTAAAAAAAAGAATAAAATAGTAAAAAAAAGAATATAAAAGAATTTGAATAAAAATAAAAAATAATAAAAATAGAAAAATGAAAAAAATAGAAAAAAATAGTAAAAAAAAGAATAAAATAGAAAAAAAGAGATAAAGTAATATTGAAAAAAATATAAAAATAGAAAAATAATTACTTAGAAAAGAATCAAAAAATTTATAAGAAAAAATCTAATTAATAAATAAAAAAAAATTGTAAAAAATTAATTAATTAAAAAATAAAATAAATAATTCGATTAATAAAAAATTCTATAAATATAAAATTAATTAATTAAAAAATTAATATTAAATAATAAAAAATATTTTACAAAAACAGATAATTAATATTCATAAAAATAAATATTAATTATTATTTATAAAAATTAATAATATAAAAAATAATAAAAAAATATAAAAAATATAAAAAATATAAAAATTATAAAAAAAACAAAGCACGAAAATCAAAAATAAGCCATTTTTATTTTTTTATAATATAATTTTATATCTAAAAATAAATAAGAAAAAAAAAATAAATTAAAAATAATAAAAAAATAATAAAAAATAAAAAAAAACAAAGCACGAAAATCAAAAATAAGCCATTTTTATTTTTTATTAATATAATTTTATATAAAAAAATAAGAAGAAAATTTAGAAAAAATAGTAAAAAAAAGAATAAAATAGAAATAAAAGAAAATAAAAAAATAATAAAGTTATACACAAATGGAGAAGAATATGTGGATAAGTAAAATAATTTTAAACAATTTTAGGAATTATGAAAACGAAGAGATTGAATTAAATAAGAATTTAAATATATTTTATGGTGAAAACGCACAAGGGAAAACTAATATAATCGAAAGTATTTTTTTATCTAGTATGGGAAAATCCTTTAGGGCTAAAAAAGATATAGAGATGATACGACTTGGAAAAGAAAATGCGAGTGTAGAAATTTTTTACGAAAAATCTGATAGATGTGGAAAAATAAAAATTGATTTAGCAAAGAAAAAAAATATATTTTTAAATGGAATTAAATTAAAAAAATTAAGTGAATTATTAGGAAACATAAATGTCGTTATTTTTACCCCGGATGATATTCATATTTTAAAAGGTGGACCTCAAAATAGAAGAAGATTTTTAGATATTATGATAAGTCAATTAAAACCAAATTATATGTACAATTTAAATTTATATTTAAAAACAATTGAACAAAGAAATAATTATTTAAGACAAATTAGAGAAAAAAATAAAAATGAAGATTTATTAGATATTTGGGATGAAAAATTAATAGAATATGCAGAAAAAATATGTGAGTATAGAAAAGCGTTTATAAAAAAGATACAAGAAAAAATCATAAAAATCCATAAAGAAATAACAGATAATAAAGAAGAATTAAAAATAGAGTATCTAACAGATTGTGAAGATAAGGAAAAGTATAGGAAACTATTAAAAGAAAGAAGAAAGTTAGATATTATAAAAGGATATACAACAAAAGGAATTCATCGAGATGATTTTACAATATCTATAAATAATAAAGATTTAGGGACATATGGATCTCAAGGACAACATCGAACGGCAATTTTATCTTTAAGAATGGCTGAACTAGATATCGTATATGATGAAATTGGAGAGTATCCAATATTATTATTAGATGATTTTATGTCAGAATTAGATGAAAAAAGAAGAAAACATTTATTAGAAAAAATTGAAAATATACAAGTAATTATCACTTGTACAGATAAAATAAAGCTTGAAAATAAAAATATTTTAATATATAATGTAAAAGACGGAAAAGTTAGAAAAGAAAATCAAGAGTTTTAGGAGGAGACACAAATGGAAAAATATAATCATAAGTATGGCGCAGAACAAATACAAGTATTGGAAGGACTTGAAGCCGTAAGAAAAAGACCTGGAATGTATATAGGAAGTACATCTATTAGAGGACTTCATCATTTAGTTTATGAAATTGTAGATAATGGTGTAGATGAAGCATTAGCAGGATATTGTACAGAAATTAATGTTGTTATAGAAAAAGGAAATGTTATTTGTGTAACAGATAATGGTAGAGGAATACCAGTAGAAATACATCCAAAGACACATATATCAACAGCAGAAACTGTATATACAGTATTACATGCTGGAGGAAAATTTGGTGGAGATAGTGGATATAAAGTATCAGGAGGATTACATGGAGTTGGTGCTTCTGTAGTAAATGCATTATCTACATGGGCAGAAGTAACGATTAAAAGAGATGGCGGACTTTATCAAATGTCTTTTGAAAAGGGAAAGACTGTTAAAAAATTGGAAAGAATAGGCGATGCAGAAGGAACAGGAACAAAAGTTAGATTTTTAGCAGATGATACTATTTTTGAAAGTTTAGATTATGAGTTTGAAGTATTAGAAAAGAGATTTAGAGAAATAGCATTTTTAACAAAAGGTTTAAAAATTACAATAGAAGATCAAAGAGAAGAAACACCTAAAAAATCTGAATTTTGTTATGAAGGTGGTTTAGTATCTTTTGTAGAATATTTAAATAAAAATAAAGAAAAGTTACATAAAACACCAATTTATATAGAAAAAGATGGAGAAGTACCAGTAGAAATTGCTATACAATATACATCTAGTTATTCAGAAAATATATATACGTTTGTAAATAATATTAATACAATTGAAGGTGGAACACATTTAGAAGGATTTAAAAGAGCTTTAACAAAAGTTATGAATGACTATGCTAGAAGCCACAATATATTAAAAGAAAAAGATAGTAATTTACAAGGTGAAGATATAAGAGAGGGAATAACAGCCGTTGTATCTGTAAAAGTAAAAGAACCTCAATTTGAAGGACAAACAAAAACCAAATTGGGAAATAGTGAAGTAACAGGTGTTGTACAAAGTATGGTAAATGAAGCTTTATCTACATTTTTAGAAGAAAATCCATCAGTTGCAAAAGCAATATTAGAAAAATGTATTAGTGCATCAAGAGCTAGAGAAGCTGCAAGAAAAGCTAGGGAATTAGTAAGAAAAAAAAGTAATTTAGAAACATCTACATTACCAGGAAAACTTGCTGATTGTAGTAGTAAAAATGCAGATGAATGTGAAGTATATATTGTTGAGGGAGACTCTGCAGGTGGTAGTGCAAAACAAGGTAGAGATAGAAAATTCCAAGCAATCTTACCTTTATGGGGAAAAATGTTAAATGTAGAAAAAGCTAGAGCAGATAAGATATATGGAAATGACAAATTAAATCCAGTTATTGTTGCCATTGGAGCTGGAATTGGTGCAGAATTTGATATTACAAAAATTAGATATGGAAAAGTTATCATCATGGCAGATGCCGATGTTGATGGAGCACACATTAGAACTTTATTATTAACATTCTTCTTTAGATATATGAGACCTTTAATTGAGAATGGAAATGTTTACTTAGCACAACCACCATTATATAAATTGTCTAAAAAAGGAATGGAAGATAGATATTGTTATACAGATGACGATTTGGAAAAAGCATATAAAGAATTAGAAGAAAAAGGAATTACAAGAGACTCATTATCACTACAAAGATATAAAGGTTTAGGAGAAATGAATCCAGAACAATTATGGGATACAACAATGAATCCAGAAACAAGAATTCTTATAAAAGTAACAATGGACGATGCTCAAAAAGCTGATGAAATTTTTACATTATTAATGGGAGATGAAGTAGAGCCAAGAAGAGAATTTATTCAACAAAATGCAAAATATGTAAGAAACTTAGATATTTAATTTAAAAATTTAAAGGCAGATAATAAAAATATTATCTGCCTTTAATCAATAAAGCTAATAATAATCTCTGCTAAAACAAATATACATAATTTTCAAATCTAGCATATATTACTATATGCATAAACTTTCGACCACATATATTCATCATTCACTCGACCATTAATACACTACTAACAACTAAATTCATCCAATAAATGGACTAGTATTAATCATTAAAAAATATAAGAATAATCTTAACTAAAATATATTACATATTATTTTACCATAATCCATAAATTAAAAAATATAATAAAATAAAAATACAGCATACAAACAAGTAATATATTCACATCGCCGACATAGTACAATATAATAAAACACCATACTACATTTTTGCTCGAATGATAATAAATGAATAAAATCATCTATTATCATTCTTCGTTTAACTATTATTAACCTTACATTTTTATTATGTTCAAAAATAAAAAAAATATTCAAAAAAATATAAAAAGAATAATCGAAAAAAATTGATTAAATAAATAATTAAAAATAAAAGGTAAAATAAAATAATTAATTTAAATAAATAATTAATAAAAAAATAAAATAAAATAATAATAAAAAAAAATAAAATAATAATAAAAAAATAAAATAAAATAATAATAATAAAAAATAAAATAATTTAATTAAAATAATAATTTATTATAATATAAATAAAAAAATATGAAATAAAAAAGTTAATTAATTAAAAATTAAATTAATAAAAAATAATAAATAAAAAAATAATTTTAAATAAAATATAAAAAATAAATTAATAAGATAATAAATAACAAAAGATAAAAAAAAAATCAAATAAAATAATTGTAAATTTAGTAAAAAAAATATATATTAAAAAATTACATAAACAAAAAAAGTCGAATTATGTCGATGAATTTTTCTTGACAAAAATAAAAAAAGACTGTAAAATGCTTTCAAAGGAGAGTGGTAAAAAATTAAAAATCAAACTGTCCAAGAATGGATACCAATTAGCCAAATTTTTAATGAGGGTGTTATAGAAATGAAAAACAATACATATATAAAAATATTAGAAGTTACACCCATAAATTATAATTTAAAATCAGATTTAGAAAAAGGAGCTATTTTAAATTCCTATAAACTTTTTTTTAAAACTTGTCATTTTGATATTCAAATTTTAATTCAAAGTAATAAAGAAGATTTAACTCATCATATTTCCAAAATAAAAAAAAATATTAATAAAAAAGAAAATAAATATTTAAAAAATTTAACTCAAAATTATATTCAATATATTTCTAATTTAAATAATAATAAAAAATCGTCATCTAAAAAATTTTATATTATTATCAAGAATCATCCAATTAATAAAAAAGAAAAAAATATAGAAATTATTAAACAAGAATTAAATGAAAAATATTTAAAAATAAAAGAATGTTTATCTAGATGTGGAAATAAAGTAAATAATATTGATGAAAAAGAAGAAATATTAAAAATATTTTTTTCATTTTTTAATACAAAAAAATATTTTAATAAAAATAATCAATTAGAGGAGGAATAAAAATTAAATTAAAAAAAATACTGAATAGAAAAAATAATGAAAAAAATTTAAAAATTTTGGAAGGAACAATATTTGAAAAAGATAAAATTTCTCCATCATATATCAATTTTCAAAATCCAAAATATATAGAAATAGATAATACATATTATACAGGAATAATGATTATAGATTATTATAGAGAACAAACTGATATCATATTAAAAAGTTTAATAGAAAGTAACATAAATTTGAATATTTCTATGTTTTATGAAAAACAAGATTCGTATAGAGTCATAAAAGAATTGACTTATCATATAGGAAATGTAGGATTAGAAGTAAAAAATAATCATGAGAATAGGCAAGATATTGATATAGCTACATCCATATATGGAGATGCAAAATACATAAGAAAAGAAATGCAAGTAAATAATGAAGAGATTTATTATTTATATATATATCTATTAGTTTATGCAGAAGATATAAAAGAATTAGAATATTTAATTAGTAAAATTGAAGGGATATCACAAAGTAAAGGGTTACAAACAAGAAGAGCAAATTTTAGACAAGAAGAATTATTCAAAAGTTGTTTACCAATAATGGAAAATAATACACTAGTAAAAAATGTTGCAAAAAGAAATATTCTAACATCTAGTCTTGTATCCACATATCCATTTATTTCATCTTCTATATTTGATAAAGAAGGAGTATTTATTGGAACAAATATATATAATAATTCACTTGTGTTTATAGATAGATATGATACACAAAAATATAAAAATGCTAATATATGTATATTTGGTACAAGTGGTGCGGGAAAATCTTTTTATACCAAATTATTAATTTTGAGATATAGGCTAATGGGAATTAAACAATATATAATAGATCCAGAGAGAGAATATGTTAACATAAGTGATAATTTAAAAGGTACGAGAATTATTATAGGACCGAATTCTAATACATATATCAATATATTAGAGATTAGAAAAGAAAGTATAGAAGATGGAGAAAATGGATATCTTGCAACAAAGATTGCAAAATTAATTGGATTTTTTAATTTAATTTTTGGAGAATTAAACGAAGAAGAAAAAGCCTTAATAGAAGAAAAATTAATTGAAACGTATAAAGAAAAAAATATTAATTTTGATGATAAATCTTTATATAAAAAAGAAAATAAAAAAATGATATTTAAACATAAAAAAGATATGCCAATATTAGAAGATTTATATGAACAATTAAAAAAAGATAAAAAAACAGAAAAATTTGCTATCAAATTAATTCCATTTGTAAAAGGATCAATGAAATTTTTTAATCATCATACAAACATAGAATTAAAAAATGAATTAATTATTGCAGATATTTATGAATTAGGAGAAGAAAATTTAAAATATGGAATGTATTTATTTACAGATATTTTTTGGGATAAAATAAAAGAAAATAGAAAGGAAAAAAAAGCAATTTATTTAGATGAAATATGGAGATTAATAGGGGTAACATCTAATAAAAATGTAGCGAGTTTTATTTATAAAATATTTAAAACAATTAGAAAATATGGAGGAAGTAGTGTAGCCATAACGCAGGATATTTCAGATTTATTTAGTTTAGAAGATGGAATTTATGGAAAAAGTATTTTAAATAATTCTAGCATCAAAACTTTCTTTGCATTAGAAGAAGAAAATATAAAAGTATTATCAGAGTTTGCTAATTTATCAGAAAAAGAAAAGGTAGAAATAAAATCTTTAAAAAGAGGAGAATGCTTAATGTTTGTAGGTGAGGATCATATATTAACAAAAATTGAATGTTCTGATAAAGAATTAGAAATTGTAAAAGGAGACATAAAGAATGACTAAAATTATAACAGCTATAGCAGAAGAAAATATATTAAAAAAAATAAAAAAAAATAAATTAGTAGATAATAAAAATATTTTATATAGAGAAGCAATTATAGATACAATAAAAAAAGATAAACAAATAAATATTATTATAATTAGTGAAAGCATTCCAGGAGAAATTAATTTAATTAAATTATTAAAAAATATTAAAAGAATAAATAAAAAAATAAAAATAATTATAATATTAGAAAATAAAAAAATAAAAGAAAAATTAAATAAAATAAATATAACAGATATTTATTACAATAATATATTTAGTACATATAAATTAATTAAAAGTTTAAAAGAAAAAGGAAATAATATTATTAATCTAAAAAGAAATATTGTTAAGATAAAAGATAAAATATTTAAATTAAAAAAACAAAAACGAATCAAAGATGAAAATAATATTATATGTATCTTTGGAGATGACAAAATTAATAAAAAAATAATTAAATTAATAATTGAAAAAAAATTAATTATAAAAAATAGAAAAATAATAAATATTAATTTAAAAATAAAAAATAAAAAGAAAATAAATAAAAAAATATCGAAAATAAATAAAACAAAAAATATTTATTATTTAATAATGAAAAAAAATTATACAATAAAAGAAAAAATAATAGATAAAAATATAAAAGAAATAATAAATATAAATTCAATATTAAAAAATAGAAATAGTTTAGTAAAAATAAAAATAATAAAAAAAATAATTAAACAATATATAAAAAATAATTATTATATAATATTTAATCTTAATTATTCAATAAAAAAGATTAATATACTTCCATTAAAATTGAAAAATAAAAATTATCTTATTTTAGAAAATAATAAAAGAAATTTATTAAATATATATAAAAATAAAATAAAAAATAAAAAAATATCTTTAATATTAATAAATTATTATAAAAATAATATATCAAAATATTTTTATAAAATAATATTGAAAAATAAATTTAAAAAAATCAAAATAATTAATTTAGTATAAAAATAAACAATTTAAAGTTAATAAAATAAATCCAATAAATAAAAAATAAAAGAATTAAAAGAATAAAAAAATTAAAAGTTAACATTTTCTAGATAAAAAATATGTGAAAAATTTATATAAAGATTAGTATAATCAGTAAAATTAATGATTAGGGATTTTATAGAAGAAAAATGGAATGTATACATAAAGAAAAATAAATAGATCAAGAGACTCAATCAAACAAAGAAAAAAAGTAAATAAATTTTAAAATATTTAACTTAATAAAATTATTAAGAATAGATTATTAATTAATAATAAAAAAATATAGAATATTAGTAATAATTTAATATATAAAAAAGATAATATTTTAATTATTAAAAAATATTAAAAATAAAAATAAGAATTTTAAAAATTTAATTAATAAAAAATATATAAAATATTATAAATAATAATTGATTTTTAATTGTAAAAATTAATTATTAATAAAATTAATTAAATAATAAAATAATTAATAAAAATTAAAGATAAAAGTAAAAACAAAATATAAAATATTTTATACAAAAAAACAAAATACGAAAATCAAAAATTAAACATTTTAAAATTAAATTAATATAAATTATCATAATTAATAAAATAAATTTAAAATAGAAAAAAATGAAATATAATAATAAAAAAAGGACAATTTTCATTTTTTAAGTAAAACTATATTATAAAAATAATAAAAAATACAAATAAGCATAGAAATTTGTGTAATTGAGAATGCTTGAAATAAAGAGATTTTTTTTAATGTTAACATAACTAAAATAGATTTATATAAAGAGTTAAAATAGAAAATATAAATGTATAAATAGATAATTTATTTTTATTCTTAGATAATAATAGATTATTAAATAAAAATAAATTATCAATTAGTAATAATAAAAAGTAAAAAAATAAATAATTAATATTAAAAAAAGTAAAAGTAATTAAATAAAAAAATAATTTAAATAAAAAAATAAAATTAATTAAATTAAAATATTAAAGAAAAAAATTAATTAAATAAAAAAACAATAAAATAAATTAATAATAAATAATAAATAATAAATAAATTAATTAATAATTATTATTAAAAACAAAGGTAAAAATTATAAAGAATTTATAAAAAAATAATGACAAAAGAAATAATAAATTATTTAATTATAAAACGCTAACACGAAAATTGAAAATAAAACATTTTAAAATTAAACGAATATAAAATTTAATATTAAAATCTCAAAAAAATGAAATTAAATATAAATAATTTAAAAATTTTTAATAAAAAAACTTATTTAATAAAATGCTTAAAATTAAAAATAAATTCTAAAAGAACCAGAAAATTGCAGGATTAAAGATGTTTTGAAAAAATAAAAGTCAACATAACTTAAATAAATTATCTCAAAATTACAATTATAAAATATAATAGAAAAATAAATTAATTTTTCAATTTAAATAAAATAAATTATAAAAAATAAATATTAATAAAATAATTTAATATAAAAATAAAATATAAAAATAAAATATAAAAAAAAAATTAAAATTTAATTAATATATAAAATAATATAAATAAATATTAATAAAATAAAAAAATAAGTAATAATTAAAAAAAATTTAATTTAAATAAAAAAATAAAAAATAAAATAAACTAATAATAAATATTAATAAAAAATAATAATTAAATAATTAATAAAAAAATAAAACTTAATGATAACAAATAAACTTTAAAGATTTTATAAATATAATTTTATATAACAAAATTAATTTGTAAAATAATTTAAAAATAAGAAGAAAAAAATATTTAGTGAAAAAACATTTTATAAGTTAAAAATTAAAAATAAGTATTTTTTATAAAACAAATAAAATTTTACAAAAAATTAATGAAGAATCTAAAAATATATCGCATATTTAAGGATTTTTAAGGAAAAAGAATTTCTAAATTAGTAATTTTAAAAATTAACATAAAGGATAAATTAAAAAATTAAAATTGAAATAATATAAAATTAAAAAGACTAAAAATGCTGAAATAAATTTCTGAGTTTAGATCAAAAAAAGAAATAAAAAATTATTAAATGTGAAATGGAAAAATTAATTATTATAAAAATTAAATATTAAAAATTAATATCAAAAAAACAATTAATATAAAATGTTAAAAATGTAAAAAATTAATAAATCAAATAAATTAAGTAAAATAATATATTTAATAAAAAAATAATAAAAAGAATTAAAAAATTTGAAAAAGTTATTATTAAATATTTAAGTTAAAAATAACTAATAATCAATATAAAATATATAAATAAAAAAACGAACCATGAAATTAAATAATTCAGCATTTTAAAAATGAATTAAAATAATTTTATATTAAAAAATAGTGTTGTAAAAAATTAATATTAATAAAGAAAAATTTAAATATTTATTTAAGGAAAAAATTTAGTTTTGTAATTTTAAAAAATAAAATTAAATAGAAATAAAAACCTTAAAAAAGACTGTAATTAAAGCTTTTGTGGGAGAAAATAATATTGTAAATTTAAAAGTCAACATAATTCAACAACAAAAATAATAGAAAAATAAAGAGTAAAAAATATGAATTAACTTTATGGATTAAGAGTATATTTAAAATAGAATCTTGAATAAATAATTAAATATAAAAAAATATTAAATTAATATAAAAATTAAATAAAAACAAATAAAAAATAATAATAAATAATAAATAAATTAAATAAAAAAATTAAAAATAAAATAAATTAAATAAAATAAATTAAATTAAATAAAATAAATTAAATAAAATAATTTAATTAAAATAGTAAGTTATAAATATAAATAAAAAAATATAAAAGAAAAAGAGGTGGCATATGGAAATAAATAAAATTGAAAATGAAGTAAATTTAGATAATAAAATGATTAATAATAATGATCAAACCAATTTTTTAGAAACTACATTAGGTAAAACAATAAATGCAGGTATAGATATTGGAATAAGAGCTTTATTACCTGACTTTATTGATGAACAGATTATAAATATAAAAGATAATTTATTAAATTACGGTTTAAAAGACGGAATTACTAAATCAATAGATGATGCTATAGAACTTGGAAAAAGCGCAATTGGAATTTTTACAGGTAATTTTGAAAATGTTTCACAAATGCAAAGTGCTATACAAGCAGGAGGTTTATTAGATGGAATTTCTTCATTATTGGATACAGTTGTTAATAAAGTAAATGAAAAAGGAATTATAAATTATAATATTGCGAACACAATTAAACAGGGGAAAAACATTATATTAGATAGTATAGAAAATAATATAGAACAAAAATTTAATGAACAAAATACTGAAATAGAAAATATTGAAAAATATATGAATAATTGGAAAGAAAATTTTAATAATAAGAATTTTAAAGGAATGGAACAAGAATATAGTAAAATAGAAAAAGTACTAAATAATTTAGCTCCTTTAGAGAAAATAATAACGCAAGCTAGAACGATAGAAAATTTACATAACTTGATTAAAAATAATGGACAAGATTTTAATTTAAATCAAGAACAATTAGCTTTAGCAGAGAAATTAATTTAGATGAAATATAATTATAAAAAATTTTAATTTAATTAAAAAATTATTTAATTTATTGAAAATTTTAATATATTTATTTTATTTAATAAAAAAGAGGAATTTAATTTCCTCTTTTTAATTTATAATTTTTTGTTTTCAGTTTTTAGAAATGTGCTAATAGAACAAGTAAATTCATAAATAAAGTTTAATCCTTCTTTTGAGCAATTGTTTAAAATTCGATTAATTTTATTTATCGTTGAATTTGTATTATCATTTCCAAAAAGAATATAATCAGTAGAAGCTCCTGTGAATTTAACAATTTTAGATAATGTTTTTATACTTAAAGATCTTTCTCCACGTTCAATTTGACCTAAAAAAACGCTTGAAATATCAATCATTTCTGAAAATTTTTCCCTATTCATATTTAGACCTTCACGTATTTCTCTAATTCTTTCTCCAACCTTATAATCTTCTTGCATAATGTCACCTCAAAAAAAATATTATTTACATTATATTACAAAAAACTAAAAAAACCGACAGACCGAAAGCGTATGAAGAAAATATGCAAAAAGCAAATGCCAACAAAAACAACATTGCTAATTATTATACAATATTATGTTAATAAATAATAAAATTTTAATATGTTTATAAAAAAACAAAATTTAAGTATAAAAAGAAACTTTAATATAAATAATAAGAATATAGTATAGATTCATGTAAATAACAGGGGAGAGAAGAATTGGATTTTAAGAAATATAAAGAAAAAAATATGATAAATATAATTTATCAACTACAAGATGAAAAAATAGATAAAATATTAAAAAAAATTGATGAAACTTTAAATAATAAATTAAAAAAAATAGACTTTGAAAAAATCATTAAAAATTCTAATGATGCAAAAGAATTAAATGAAATATTTAATAAAATAGAAGATAATTATAATATGAAAATAACAGAATATAATAAAGAAATGTACAAACAAGGATTTATTGATGGTGTAAATTTAATACTAAATTGTTTGGAAAATTCAAATATTTAATATTCAATTATTTAAATATTTAAATATATAGAGAGAATATAATATAAAAATTAATTTAATTATATTAAAAATAAAAAATAATTTTACTATTTTTTTCATAAAAGAAACCTAGAAAAGTAAAGTATTTTAAAGAAAACGCTAAAATATTTATTTCCCTAGTTTTTTTAAGCATTTTACTTGCAAAATAAGGTTTGTTTTAGTATAATACAAAGGTAGAAATATAAAGGAAGAGAGGGAAAACAATGGAAGAAAGACAAGAAAGAAGAGACGGAAAAATAATTGAAAAAGACATCGAAAAAGAGATGAGAGAAGCATATATTGACTATGCCATGAGTGTTATTGTTTCTCGTGCACTTCCAGATGTAAGAGATGGTTTAAAGCCAGTACATAGAAGAATCTTGTATTCAATGCATGAAGATGGTATTACATCAGATAAACCATATAGGAAGTGTGCTAATACAGTAGGTTCTGTTTTAGGTAGATATCACCCACATGGAGATAGTTCCGTATATGATGCTATGGTTAGATTAGCACAGGATTTCTCAATGAGATATATGTTAATTGATGGACATGGTAACTTTGGTTCTGTTGATGGTGATGGAGCAGCTGCTATGAGGTATACAGAAGCAAGAATGTCTAAAATTGCAGAATATATGTTAACAGATATTGAGAAAAATACAGTTGATTTTATGCCAAACTATGATGATAGATTACAAGAGCCAACTGTTTTACCAGCAAGAATACCAGCATTACTTGCAAATGGTTCTTCAGGTATTGCTGTAGGTATGGCAACTAATATTCCACCTCATAATTTAACAGAATTAATTGATGGAATTATTAAAATTATTGATGAAGATAATGTAACTGATGAAGAATTAATGAGTGTTATTAAAGGACCAGATTTCCCAACAGAGGGGATTATCTTAGGTCTTGAAGGTATTAAACAAGCTTATACTACAGGTAAAGGAAAAATAACTTTAAGAGCAGAAACAGAAATTGAAGAAATGAGTGGAAATAGACAAAGGATTATTGTTTCTTCTTTACCATATCAAGTAAATAAAGCCAACTTAATTAAAACAATATCTGATTTATCTAAAGAAAGAAAAGTAGAAGGTATTTCAGAGTGTAGAGATGAATCTGATAGAAAAGATAAAGTTAGAGTAGTAATAGAATTAAAAAGAGATGCTAACCCACAAGTTGTGCTAAATCAGTTATTTAAACATACACAAATGCAAACAACATTTGGTATTATCATGCTTGCATTAGTCAATGGAGTTCCAAAAATCTTAACATTAAGACAATGTTTAGATTGTTATATAGATCATAGAAAAGATGTTATTTTAAGAAGAACACAATTTGATTTAGATAAAGCTTTAGCTAGAGCTCACATATTAGAAGGATTAAAAATTGCATTAGATAATATTGACGAAGTTATTAATATTATAAGAAACTCTTATGATGATGCAAAAGAAAGATTGATGGAAAGATTTGGACTTACAGATATCCAAGCACAAGCAATTTTGGATATGAGATTAAGAACATTATCAGGATTGCAAAGAGAAAAAATTGAAGAAGAATATAATCAATTAATGGAATTAATTGCACATTTAAGAGATATTTTAAATAGTGAAAGATTAGTGTATGATATTATCAAAGAAGAGCTATTAGAAATTAAAGATAAATTTGGTGATGAAAGAAAAACCAAAATTGTTGCAGCAGAAGGTGAAATTGATGTAGAAGACTTAATTAAAGAAGAGCAAACTGTTGTAGCCCTAACACATTTTGGATACATCAAAAGAATGCCAATTGATACATATAAGAGCCAAAGACGTGGAGGAAAAGGAATAACAGGAATTTCAACTAGGGAAGAAGATTTTGTTAAACAAATATTTACAGCTTCAACACATGATACAATTTTATTCTTTACAAATAAAGGTAAGTTATATCATTTAAGAGGTTATGAAATTCCAGAAGCAGGAAGAACAGCAAAAGGTACAGCTATTGTAAATTTATTAAGTCTAGATGCAGGAGAAAAAGTATCTGCTGTTATACCAATTCAAAATTTTGCTGAAGGAAAATATTTATTAATGGCAACGAAGAATGGACTAATTAAAAAGACAGCATTAAAAGAATATGATTCTACTAGAAAAACTGGCTTACAAGGAATTACACTAAAAGAAGATGATGAATTAATTGGTGTAAGATTAACAGATGGAGAAGATAATGTAGTTTTAGTTACGAGAAATGGTATGTGTATTACATTTGATGAAAAAGATGTAAGACCAATTGGTAGAGTTGCTCAAGGTGTTATTGGTATTAGACTAGATGAAGATGATGAAGTTATCGGAATGGAATCTGTAATTAGCGGAGGAAAAGCAACACTATTAGCAATTACAGAAAACGGATTTGGAAAGAGAACAGAATTAGATGAGTATAGAGTACAAAATAGAGGTGGAAAAGGTGTCATTACTTATAAAATTACACCTAAGACAGGAAAACTAATTGGTGTTAGAATTGCATCTGAAGAAGATGATGTCATGTTAATTACAGATACAGGAACAATTATTAGAATTAATGTAAAAGATATTAGTGTTTTAGGTAGATCAACACAAGGGGTTACATTAATGAGAACAAGCGACGGTGGAAGGGTTGTTAGTATGGAGATATTAGCACCAGAAATTAAGGAAGTAGAAAATTCATAGAAAATAAGAAAATTGTTTCTATAACAAAAAATCCTTTTAAGAATTATTCTTAAAGGGATTTTTTAATAGAGGAGAATGTTAAAAATTAAATAATTTATGAATTTATTTTTTTTCCTTGCATGCAGTTTTCATTTGTGTTAACATGATTTATAAGATAATAATACCAGGAGGTAAGCGTATGAAAAAATTACAAATTAAAGAGGTGCGGACTTTAAATAAGGGGCGTGTAGAATTAATTTTTTATGGGGACAAAAGACAAAGAGTAAGTCCAATCACAACAAAAAATAGAGGATATCAGAAAGGTGGTTGGATAGATGCAAAATCATTAAGACCTTTGTAAAAGAAAAAGCCATCAGATGTGTACACCTGATGGCTATCTTTTTTTAAAACGAATATCATCTCCAAAGAAACAATAAATATCATAATATCCAGCAATTCTAGATCCGATTCTTTCTTCATATTTATTAAAAATTTCATTAATATTTAAATTTGTTGAAATAATCGTTTTTGTAATTTTATGATTTAAATTTAAAATTCTAGTATTGATAATTGTAAATAATTCACTTAATTTCATACTATTTAAACTTTCCGTACCTAGGTCATCGATGATTAATAAATCGGTTTCTAATACAGATTTATTAATATCTTCTAAATTTGCTTTTTGTTTATTTAATTTGTAATCAATAATATTTTCTAATAAAACTGGAGCTGTTTGATATAGGACAGTTTTTCCTAATTTTAATACTTCATTCGCAATACAATTAGAAAGAAATGTTTTTCCAAGCCCAGTATTTCCAGAAAATAATAAATTTTTATAATCAGGATTATCAAAATTTTGTACAAATTCTATAGATTTTTCTTTAATTTTTAACATATTTTCTCTAGGAGAAATTGCAAATCTATATTTGCTAGGATTGGCTTTATCTGAGAAAAGTAATTCATTAAAAGTAGAAAAATTTTCTTTATCTAGATTAGACATATTAGATTTATTAAAAGAAATATCTAAAAGTTTTTGTTTTAAGCAAGAACACATTTCTGTTTGATAATTATCTTTTTGAATATATCCAGTATCTTTACATATAGGACATTCATAATGTGGTTTTAGATAATCTGTATCAATATGATTTTCTTTTAAAATAGTTTCTTTTTCTTTTTTCAAAGAATCAATTTTATTTGAAAGTGTAGATAAAGCAGAATATTTTTTATTTAATATATCTTTTGCAGTGGAAAGAGCACAATTATTAATTTCATTTTCAAGTGCTTGTAATCTGGGGATTTTTTTATATAAAATTTCTTTTCTTTCATCAGCTGCTATTTCTGCTCTTAGTTTTTTTTGCTCATATTCTTTTAATAAAGTATTTAAAATTTCATTAGCCAATTTTATCCTCCTTATTCATTTGATTTGCATATAAAAAGTCTAAATTTTCATATTTTCTTTGTTCGTAATTTACTTTTTCTACTTGATTTTTTAAATTTTTTGTATCCTTGTTTAGCTTTTTCCTTTGTTCAATAAATGCATTTACTTCAGAAGGGGTTTTTAAATTTCTGTCGTGCCAATCTGTAATAATTGTATTAATATATTCAAATGTTGGAGATTGCTTTAAGGTTGTTCGTTTTAAGGCAATTTCAATAATATCCATATCATATCCATAATTTAATACCCAATTTTCAATATAGGCTTCTTCATATTGTGTTAAGTTTCCATGTTTACCAAGTTTTTTAGAAATTGTTTTTTTCAAAGTATTTAGTTTTTCTTGTTTTGCATAATATACATCTAAATCATTCCATGTTTTTATTTTGTTTGCAGCCCAAGCTTCCGCAACAGTTTGCACATAATTTCTATGCATAGCACTTCTATTATAGCAATAATCAAAAAGGGCAATCATAACTTGTTCATCAAAATTATATTTTCTAAACCAAATATCAATATCATTGTACCATGATGGACTCATAATTCCTTGGAAATACATATTATTAATATGTTCAATGGCTTTTGCTCTAGATTGATTTTTAGCAGTTTGTGCAACTTTTTCTTTTGAAACTGTTAAATTTGGTGTATATAATTCATGAAGTGTTGCCTCCTGTAAATCTACAATAACATATCCAGTTGATTTTTTAGTAAGCAATTTATTTTCTTCTAAAAATTTAAATCCTTCACTAATAGATTTTAATGGTATATTTAATTTTTTAGACAAATCATTTAATTTAATATCTTTATTATATTTTGAAAGAAATAATGTATATAAATAAATTTTTAAATAATCTCCTGGTATTTGAGATAAGTAATCTGAAAAAAATATGTCTGGTATAGTTGTTTCAGAAAATAAAAGTGTTTTATCATTTTGTTCTAATTTCATTTTTGTTATCAATCCTTTCTAAGAGCGAATAAAAAGTATATTTGTGATCATGTGAATATTTATTTTATTATAAATTTGATTTTATAAAAATCTCATGATTAGGTAATACAAATTATATCTTTTTTAGACAAAAAATTCAAGGAAAAATTTCCAAAATTCTATTTTGAAATCTTGAATTACCTGTACTTGTTTGTTTTAGTGAAAAAAAATAATTTTTGCTTGATAAAAAATTTAAACATATAAATAAATATATAGATAATATTTTCACCATGAATTCCAGAAATACTAAGTAAAAATATAGGAAAACAAAATAGAATAAAAGCAATCACTTTTACATTAATATCTTGAATACATAGATGGAGTAATCCACCAATTATTAAAAACCAAATAATATTGATAATGACTACAGAATAATCAATAAATCCAAATATTTTATTTTTAAAAGTATAATTTTGCGGAAAAATAAATTTCAAAAAATCGCCTCCCATTTTAATTCTTATTTTAAATTTGTAAAACTTTTCACAGATTGTGCAACAGTTGTGGAAACACCACCAATAAATTCACGTACAAGAGAATTTGCTCTGATTAAAGCATACATACCACCAACATAAATAAATTTACTAAATAAATCTGTATTTGAAAAATTAACAGAAAACATTAATAATAAAATAATGGATACAATAATTTGAATAAATAATAGAGAAAACAAATTTTTAAGCCAAGCTTTAAAGAACCAATTTGTATTAGATAGAATTAGTGATAAAAATGCAAAAGGACTTATAAGAACAAAAAGTTTTATAAAAATATATCTTAAAGAATAAGTAAATACCAAATTTAATAAGGAAATAGATAAAATGCCTTTTATTAATCCATCAATAGTAAAAATATTTAAAGAAGAGGTATCGATAGAAATATTGGTATTAATATTTGTAATGAGAGAAGAAAAGCAAATACTTTCTTGAAATAAATCTTCTCCAATACTACGGATAAACAACGAAACGTTGGATACTAAATTAATGAATATTTCTATAATAAAAAAAGATGAATTCATAAAGATTGCATAAATAACCATTTTGATAAAAAAGCTTGAAGGTTTATCAACTCTATCAAAAGTTAAATGAGATAATAAATATTTAATGCTATAATATAAAATAAAGGCAAACAATAAGGTATTAGCAATTAATAAAATACCACTAGAGCTTGAAGTACCTAAAATATCTTGAAAATATTTATCTGTTAAAATATTAGAATTAATAAAGGTAAGTTCATCTAATAAACTATATAAATTATTATCAATTGAACTAAAAAGATTTTCAAAAATAGTATTAATGGTATCAATAATAATTTGAGTAATATTTTGAGATGGTTCCATTTAACCTCCTATCCTACTAAAGATTGTATAGCAGATAAAATTAAATCAATGGCAAGTATAAAAGCATATGAAAATAAAGAACCTTTAATTAATTTTTTTCCGGTTCGAATTTTTTCTTCATCTCCAAAACTGAATTTTTTCATAAATACACCAGTACCAACAGCTACGGCTGCAGCAGGTGTGGCTATTTTTAAAAGCCAACTTTCAATATCTTCAAATGCAGAATTAATCATACTAATTAGTTTAGGATCTCCAAGTGCAAATGTAGTGCTAGAATAGAAAAATAAGAAAATAAAAAATAGTAGAAAAATATATAATCCATAAAAGAAAAATGTTTTTTGTTTTATATTATTTTTTATAAGTATTTTTTTTGTTTTCATAGTAAAAACTCCTTTCATTTTTAAAATAGGGAATCATTTGTAATTTGCAAGGGGGATATATTTTATGACCATCTGATAAAAAACATAAGGCCTGAAACGTTTCTAATTTTTGCGTAAAATAATTAGATTCATAGATATAATCATTTTGAATATAGGTACTTATAGATTCAGAAATATTGGAATTTTCAGAATTTAATGTATTAGAAATATAACTAAAATTAGTTTCTTTGGCATTTTCAGAAACACTTTTTGAAATTCTTGTTTTTTCTTCTTTTCCTAATTGTTTTTGTGCTTCTTCAATTGTAAAAATATCATCTGTACGAAACCAAATTTTATTAATTAAATTTTGAACAATCACTTTTACAAAAGAATCATCTCTTAAAGTATTTTTTAAAGAAGAATAACTTTGGGTACTGACGATATTCATACATTTTGCCTCTCTACTTAAAGAGAAGAATTCTGCATCTGTTTTACTAGCATATTTATCATATTCATCGCAAATAAAGGCTGTAGGAAAAATATTATTATTAGATAAATTTGTTAATACTTCTGTTTGAAAATCTAATTTTAGATAAGTTGCAATGATTTTTGATAGATTGGCATATTCAGAAATATTCATATTTAATACCACAATTTTTCCTTTTTTTATAACTTCTTCAAAACCAGTAAAAGTAAGTTTTTCCTTAGGAGAACAAAAACAAGACATGACATCGTAATCGGAAACAAAAGTATTTGTCATTCGCGTAATTTCAGAAATTAGAATTGCTTTTGTTCGTTGGTCTAAAGCTTCAAATTCTTTTTCAAAAAAATCTAAGCAAGCATTTAATTCATAAATTTCCTGTTTTTTTAATTTTCCATGAATAAATAATTCTTTTAATATAGGAATTTTTTCTTTATAATATGTTGGTATGGTTATTAACTTATGAAGTTCTAAAAATGTAACATATCCTTGATTATAAAAACGACACAATTTGATACATTCTGTTAAAACTTGCTCTGCTTTGTCTAACCAATAAGATTCTGAATTATTTTCTGAGAATAATAGAAGAATAGTTTTTAAACGATTTGCTAATACTTGAGGCTTTAAATGTGGTTTATGTAAAGGATTATAATGAATATGAGAGTGTAGTTCTATAACAATTAAATCAGAAAGTAGATCATACATCTTAGAAAATTGTTTTACTTGCGAGTAGTAATTTCCTTTTACATCTAAAATAAGCATTGCTATCTTTTTATTTAAATGTTGGCTATTAAACTTAAGGATTTGTTCTGTAAAAGGATACATAGCAGAAGAGGTTTTTCCAGAACCAATGGTACCTGTAATTAAAAAATTTTGATATAATCCACTTTCAGGAATATACATATTTTTTTTTGAATTTTCGTCAAATCCAATGAATAAACCTAGGCTATTGGTATTAGATATATTTTTATGTTTCATGGATAAACTGGAATTTGTTTTTGCGATTTTTGAATTTGTTTTTTCAGATGTAAAGAATTTTCTAAACAATTTAGAAAAGAAACAATTAGTTATGATAATTATTGAAAAAGTGAAACTAACAATGTGTATGATTTTTATATATTTCCATAAAATTGGATTTTTTGAACAAATATCAAAGGGTTTTAATCCGTATGGAATAATTAATTCTTCTGCAGTATAAATAGAAGAAAAGAAATGAAAGTGTAAAAAAATAAAAAACGCAGAAAAAAATAAAATAAGCAATATTTTCAAAAAGCGTAAAATTAAAAATCGTTTAATAAACTAAGAACCTCCTTTCTCTATGAATTTTTGTTTTAATTTTAATTTTGAACCTTGTTGATTATGAAAAATTTTGATATCAAAAAATGTATAAATTGAATATAAAGTAATAAAAAGATGAATAATAAAAGAGATAAAAAATAAATCTAGAAGTGTAAAAATATAATCACCACCTTACAATTTTTTCCATAATACAATATTTTTTATCATTTGTCTATACTTTTTGCAAAATTTGTGATAAAATTTATAAAGATGGTTATTATTTAGAGTATATATGTAACCAATAGCTAAATAAATCATCTAAATTATGTTATTCTGAATAATAGTAAACAAAAAGGGAGGAAGAACAATGAAATTTAATAAAGATACAAGAATTGGAGAATTATTAGAAGTTGCACCAGAAAAAGCAGAAATATTATTAAATGTTGGAATGCATTGTATAGGTTGTCCTGCATCTCAAATGGAAACAATTGAAGAAGCTTGTGATGTTCATGGAATCGATGTAGAAGATGTATTAGAAAAATTAAATGCAGAATAATAAGAAAGTCATAAAAATAAAATATGATTTTGAGATTAAATGATGCATTTAAAATAGATTATAAAGATGAAAAATTTGTGAAATCATTTTAAAAAATGGAAGTTTTATCAAAAAAACAAAAAAATTTCACAAATTTTTCATAAATCTATTGACAACTGCTAAAAAATATTGTAAACTATAAAAGCGTTCTAGATAACGCACATATGGGCCATTAGCTCAGGTGGTAGAGCACTTGACTTTTAATCAAGTTGTCCCGCGTTCGAGTCGCGGATGGCTCACCAAAAGAACTAAATTTAATTTAGTTCTTTATAAGGCCCCGTGGTCAAGCGGTTAAGACACCGCCCTTTCACGGCGGAGACATGGGTTCGATTCCCGTCGGGGTCACCAATTTTGCCACTTTAGCTCAGCTGGCCAGAGCATCGCACTTGTAATGCGAGGGTCCCCAGTTCGAATCTGGGAAGTGGCTCCATTATAAAGGTCATTCGTTTTGAGGGAAGCTCTTGATGATTGGCTTTTTTTATGCTTTTCATAACTAACAAAAGTGAGGAATATCTTAACAGTTGAGTTTTTTGAAAATTCATTTGACAAGGCACTAATAATATGTTATTATTTAAGTACAGAATAAATGTGTTTGACTCCGATGGTCAAATATGGATGTATGTGTAATGCAACTGCACATACTTTTTTTATGTCAAAAAAACAGAGCAGACTGCAACTATCTACTCTGTCGACTATTATGTAATGTCTACATTAGTCTTTGCTTGTTTGCGCTTCAGTATTTTGTTGACTTTGTTTAGAAAGTTCAAGTTTGACAACTTTTTCTCTTTCATCTAACAATTTATCAACTAAACAAAGAAGTGCATCTCCGATGGTCATATATAGACACCCCTTTCCGCCTTTAAGAAAAAGACTGACCTTTTCAAGCGAAAGGTTGCTATTATATTACAATAATTTACAATAAAAAACAAGCCAACATAAAAGGATTTTTAATTTATTTCATTAAATATCTAAGTAAATGCTCAAATATTTAAACTAATTGCAATTTATCTTTCAAATTATAAGTTTTATTTAAGCTAAAAATGGTAACATTTTATCTTTATTTTCTTCTAAACATTTATTTACATCAAAATAATATTTTCTCCACAAGTCAACCTGTCCATTATGTTCCTTTTCTTTTTTTTCGATTAACACACCACCCAATGCTTCCATAGTTTTATATGAGCCTATATTTGTATCTAAACAATCAAGATATGCATAATCAATTTTATATTCTTTTACATATTCAATTGCTTCTTTCTTCCTATTTATTGTAGGCCTCTCATAATAAAACTTTTCCATAATCCTAACTCTTTCTTAATATTTTATGTTATAAAAATTACTATTTACCAAGATTATACTATACTATTAAAAATTATCAAATGCAATTTCTTTAAATTTTTCATTTTTTTGAATATATTTTATTTTAATGTTACCTTTTTCAAAAAAATGGTAATATGTAGTTGGATATCTAAAAAAGGAGCTCTAAGCAAAATGAGTAATAAGAAAATAAGAGAATATATTTTTGAAGGAAAACTTAATATAACAAATATCATGAAAGACTTTGCTGGATATGTTTTTGTTATTATAAAAAATAGTAAATATAATTTTAATGATGAAGATATTGAGGAAATTGCTTCTGATGTATTTCTGGTAATATGGCAAAATCAAAAAAAATTAGATATAAATAAAGAAATCAAACCATATATTGCAGGAATAACCAAAAAATTAATTTTGAAAAAACAAAGAACGAATATAAATCAGAACTTAGATATAGAAATTTTAGAAAAATCTATACAGGATAATACAGATGTTTATAATACAACAGAAGAAAATGAAAAAACAAGAATTATCATGGAAGAATTAAAGGACATGAAAGAAGAAGATAGAAAAATCTTTATAAGTTATTACTACTCTTCAAAAAAAATAAAGGATATATCTAGGGAACTTGGCATATCAGAAATTAAAGTAAAATCAAGATTGTCCAGAATAAGAAAAAAATTAAAAAAAGAATTAGAAAAAAGGGGGTATGGTTATGAACGAAAATAAAATAATTGAAAATATAATTGAAAAATCACAAATGAAAATAGCTGTATCCGAATTTAAAAAGGAGGAAAAGACTATGCCTAAAATGAACAAAATAACAAAATCAGTTGCAGCAATCTTAGTTGTATTAGGCTTGGGAACAGGGGTGGTATTTGCTACAACAAATTTATATGAAAAAATATGGAAAGAGCCTAAAAGTTATACAGAAGAAGAAATGATAAATGAATTACCACCAGCAGAAGTTACAGAAGAAGAAAAGAAAGCATTAATTAGTGAAGATGAAGCGAAGACAAAAGGACTTGAAATATTAGAAAAATTAGGTTATGAAAATCAAACCATAAATAGAGTCGAATTAAAAAGAGGTTATGACGAAGATGTTGACAGTTATTATATGGTAAAAACAAAATGGGGATATGAAGAAGGACTTATGGTTCAATTGAATGCAAAAGGTGGAGAGTTTATTGCATTTAATGACATGGATTTAAAATATAAGCATCTTGATTCACAAGTATTAGATGATAAAGAAATTGCTAAAATATCAACTGATGTATATAATAAATTAGGTATAGAAGAAGGTAAATATATTCTATCTAAAACAAGTGCACAAGATTATTCTTTTGAAAACCAAACAAATAAATTATTAGGAGCAAACTTTTATAAATATTATGATGGTGTAGCAAATAAATATGAATCATTTAGTATTTCTTTTATGTATGATAATGGAAAAATATATTTAAACTCCATCTTAATAGGCACTGATAATACGTATCAAAATAACCCAGTAGTCATTACTGAGGAAGAGGCTATCAATATTGCTAAAAAGAAAGAACAAGAATTGAGTCCTAATGAAATTACGAATATAACAAGCAGTTTATCAATAGAAAAAATGAATGCATTTATTTATCAACTTGAAAATGATAAATATGATGTTACAGGTACTATGGAAGATGAAACATATTATAAAACAGAAAATATAACAAGGAAAGTATGGAAAATTAAAGTAGAGCACGATGCAAAATGGAAAGATTACATGGACCATAATCAATATGTAAAAGAGGGAATGAACAAATACTATTATGTTGATGCTACCACAGGAGAGATAATAGGTGGCGATCAAGCATATTTTGAAAGATAATATAAAAAAATATAATAATAGAAAGATAGATTAATTTCTATCTTTTTATTATAATAAAAAGGAAATATCATGCAACAAAAATATACCTTAAATAAATCTAATAAGTATCAAATATGTACATATAAGATAAATTTGGAGGAATAAAAGTGGAAGAACTGGTAAAAAGAGCAAAAAATAAAGATGGGAAAGCTTTTGATGAACTTATCTTGTCAATAAAAGAAGAAATGTATTTAATAGCAAAAACAAGATTATATAGTGATGATGATATAGCAGATGCAATGCAAGAAACTATCTTACAATGTTTTAAAAACTTACATAGATTAAAAAATAATAAATTCTTTAAAACATGGGTAATCAGAATTTTAATCAATGAATGTAATAAAATTTATAAGAAAAAAAGTAAATATAGTATTTCTTTTGAAGATAAAGAATTTGAAAAATACATCAAGTTTGAAGAAAACTATGATCAATCGATTGGATTTGATGTACTAATCAGAAATTTGGATTCAGAAGAAAAATTAATATTAACATTATATTATTGTTCAGGATATACAACAAAAGAAATTAGTAAAATATTGAAAAAAAATGAAGGGACAATAAGAAGTAAAATTTCTAGAAGTAAAGACAAGTTAAAAAAACAATATGAAGGAGATTAAATATGAAAGATATTGAAGAAATGTTAGAAACAGCAAGTCAGGAACACATCGATATTCCTCTAAAAGTTGAACACAGAATACAATACACATTACGACACAAAAATAAAAACGATTGGAGGTTTTATATGAGAAAAATATTCACAGTAATGGCTTCTATGATAATTGTTCTTATAGGAAGTGTATCTGTTTATGCTGCTTTTGGTGGTACTATAGAAGGAAAACCTATATTTGAATGGATAGGTATTAAATTTTCAGATGAATATGAAGATTATAAAGTAAAAGTTGAAGGTCAAGAGATTACTTATGATCAAACTAAAATTGATTTAGTTTCGACAGTTGGTGATGAAGGATTTACGATATTAGAATTTGATATAAAATTGAGTAAAAAGGACAAAGAATATCTTAGATTAGGAGAAAGCATTGTTACGGAAGAAGATTTACAACAGGCAAAAGAAATGGATGAAAAACAATATAATGGTACAGGAGAAACACCAAATTATGATCATATGTTAAAAGCAAAAGATACTTTAAATACAGTAGAATTAATATTTTTTGGTCAAGAACGAGAAGAATATGGTAGAACTTATTATGCTAGTGAACCTACATATAATGTAATTATAGATAATGAAAAATTTTGGACAAAAACAACGCAGACAGTAACAAAAATTTCAGATTATGAATATAAGGTATATCAATTATTTTTATTGACTGATGATGAATTAGATAATAAAGAAAATTTTAAGATTACCTTAAATAATGTTGTACTAGCAAATACTGGTAAAAAAAGGGAAACAGAAAGTGGAATACAGACTGTCAATACACCAAATAATGAGAGGTATATAAATATAGGTGGCAATTTTGAGGTAGAAGTTTCTAAGGCAAAAGCAATTCAAAACACAAAAGTAATAACCCCAGAAAACACATTAGTAAGTTATAAGAAAATGACTCAAAAAGTAGAAGAAGTCAAGATAACCCCATTGCAAATTATTGCAAAAATAACAACTAAAATAGATGATATGAGTCAACAAAGTTTATCTAATACTAGAAATGAACAACATATTGGTTTAGTAGATTTTAATGTTTATGATAATAACAATAGTGAACTTAGTTCTTGTCAATATGAGGTAAAAAGAACCATTACTTATCAAGATGGAAAGACAGAAGAATGGGCAACAGGTGATATAGGAACTGCCAAAGATTTTAAAAATGCAACTATGTATTTAACAGAATATGTAATTATTGAAAAGAAAGAGAATTTGGACAGTATAAAAATTGTGCCAGTTGAAAGAAAAGTTAATTCTTATGGTGAAGAGAAAAAAAACATATTGGGAGAAATGATAGTAGAATTAAATTAGAATTATGTTCTTATAGCAGAGTATTTATTATAATATTTGGTGACAATAAAAGTTCAAATAAGGAATAGTTTTATTAGTGAAATTTTAGATAGTTTATGGAGGAGTTATGAAAAAAATAGGGATATCAATGATTGAAATTATTTTAATAATATTTTTGTTAATAATAATATTTTTTATGTACAATCTTTTTGGAGATGATATTACAAAACTGAATGATATAAATGAGGATGAAAAAAGAGAGATTATTTCTTTATTAAATTTAGATGAATTTTATAATGAAATCCATTTAGAAAAAATAGAAGTACCTCTTACTTATAAAGATATTTATTATAAAATTTATTTTAATAGTTCTACAAACATTGATATAGATAATATAAAATCAAATTCAGATTTATATTTAAATTTTGATAAAATAAATGACACTCAATATAGCTGTACAGTATCAAATATGGGGAAAAATATTGATATATTGGAAGAAATAAGAAATACCTATTCAAATTAATTAACAAATATAATAAGAAATTAAAAAATAACAGGATTTTTAAATCTTGTTATTTTTTAATTTATCTTTAGATTTTTATTTCATTAAAACTTATCTATATTTTTTTCATAATTTGTGATAAGCTATAAAAGTAAAAGATTTAAAGTTTCAAATGTTTACCTTAAATAAAAGAAAGGAAATTCAAATGAAAGAAAAAATAAAGAAATATAAATATATTTTCATTATTTTGGTAGTATCCATAATTGCATCTATTCCTCTTTTTAGAAAAGATTTAGATGTATATTATGATGATGGAATTCAACATGTAGCTAGGGCTTATGCAACTTATCTATCAATTACAAATGGAGAAAATACAGAAGTTTTATCTAGTTTAACCAATGGATTTGGATATAGTTGGGATTTGTTTTATGGAAATTTTTCAACCATATTCATTTTAATAGGAAAATGTATAACAACAACCTTTATAGGAGGATATAAATTTACTTTATTTATAGGACTTTTCCTTTCTCGGGATAACTATGTATTGGTTTGTGAGTCAATTAACCAAAAGTAAAGAAGTGGGAGTTCTTGCAGCCATTTTATATATGTTAATGCCATATCACTTAAATGACATGTATATTCGAAATGCCTTAGGGGAGTTTCTAAGTTATATCTTTATTCCACTCGTATTTTTAGGAGTATATAAAATATTTGAAAAAGAAAAAGGTATAGGGATATTATGTGTAGGAACTGTTCGGTTTGATTTTGACACATATTTTGATGACATTGTTAACAGCGATTATGGCTGGTATATTTGTATGTGTCAATATTGTAAAATTAAAAGATAAGAAAATCTTAAAACTATTAGGGATTTCTGTATTATGTATTCTTGGAATCAGTGCATTTTTCTGGATGCCTATGCTGGAAACTTATTTTGCTGCAAATTATGCAGTATATCAAGAAGGGAGCATGGCAACAACAGAATCCTTATATGAAAGTGGATTAGATATTAAAACATTATTATATACAGATACCAAAGGAGACACAACACATGTCTTTGAAGTTGGAATACCAATTTTACTTATGTTTTGTTTATCTATATTTGCCATAAAAAAGGGGATTGATAAGACATATAGAAAAGAATATATTTTATTCTTAATTTTAGGGATTATATCTACTGTAGTAACAATAAAAGAATTCCCATGGGGAATATTTGAAAATATTTTTCAAATTATACAATTTAAATGGAGAATGCTATTATTTTCAAATTTCTTCCTTGCTATTATTTGTGCTATTAATATGAATATGGTAGTAAAGAACTTTAATGATAAAGATATCATTGTGATTTCTACTATTTGTATCCTATATCTAGGATTATTGATGCCATTACTACAAAAAAATCCAGAAATTCAAGATATTGATCAATATACCATAGGAGAAGTTACAGAAAATAAAAGAGATACTATTGTTGGAATGGGAAAAGGAGAATATTTACCTGTAAAAAGTAACGATAACAGAGAATATATAAGAACAAGAGAAGATACAGTGTATGTGATAAAAGGTAGAGGAGAGATTAAAGAAGTAAATAAGAAGGGTCAAAATTTAACTTGTAAGATAAGTACTTTAGAAAATGGAACGATTGTAGAATTTCCATATATATATTATCCAGGATATAACATAACCGTAAATGATGAAAAAGTAGAAAATTTTGAAAGTGAAAATGGTTTTTTAGCCATTTCTTTGCCAGAAATATCAAATGCACAGGTTGTTGTGGAATATGTAGGAACAAATGTAATGTTTGTATCAAAAATCATTTTTGTAATGACATTAATTAGTATTATCGTATTTAAAATTGCAAAAAAATATAAGAGGCATAATATTTAAATTATAAAAAGAAAGTAGTTTGCTATTTACAACAAAAAATGGTAAAATGAAAAAGTAAAATAAAAGAAGAAGAGGTAAAAATATGGAAAAAGTAGCAATTGTAACAGGAGGTTCAAGAGGAATCGGAAAAGCGATTGTAGAAGTTTTAGCAAGAAAAAATATAAAAGTAGTTGCAAATTACAATCAATCTGAAGAAAAAGCAAAAAAATTAAAAGAAGAATTAGAAAAAGAAAACATTTCGATAGATATTTTTAAAGCAGATGTATCTCAGAGAGAACAAGTAAAAGCAATGGTTGATTCTACCATAAAAACATATGGAAGAATTGATATACTAATTAATAATGCTGGAATTGATCAAGAGAAAATGTTTCAAGATATTACAGATGATGATTGGGATAAGATTGTAAAAGTGAATTTATATTCTGTTTTTTGTACCACACAGGAAGTTATCAAATATATGTTAAATCAAAAAAATGGATGTATTATTAATATTTCTTCTATTTATGGCATAAATGGAGGTTCTTGTGCAGTAGCGTATTCTGCTACAAAAGCAGGAATAGATGGAATGACAAAAGCCTTAGCAAAAGAATTAGGACCTTCTAATATAAGGGTAAATTCCATAGCACCTGGATATATAGATACAGATATGAATAAAAGATATTCAAATGAAGAAATTGAACAAATAAAAGAAGAAACACCATTAGTCAAAATAGGTAAACCAGAGGATATTGCCAAATGTATAGAATGGCTTGTAGAAGATAACTTTACAACAGGACAAATTATTTCTATAAATGGCGGTTGGGCAATTTAGAAAATGGGTCAAATGAAACCTGTTCTATTTGACTATAAAGGATACTTAAGTAAATAAGAGAAAATAATTTTATAGTAACAAAAAAGAGACTTTTGTATTGAAAGTCTCTTATATTTTATTCTTCATTATTATTTGTTGCTTTTTTCTTATAGTTTCCAGAAATGATTTTTGGAAGATATGTAATAATTTTATATACAGCTAAGCGTATTTTTTTGCTCCACAAATAAGCTCTTCTCAATTTTCTAGGAGAACCTAATGAAATTGGTTCATCATCTAAAACTAATAATTCAGTTGGAAGTTTTTCTAAATTAAATATGTAATTTTGACCATTGTTATTATCCCAATTATTATTTTCATCTTTAAAACAGAAATTAAAAGTGTTTCCTTCTCCTAATGTAATTTCAGCTTGGAATCCTAAATCTGTTTTTTCCATAACAACATCATTTACATTATCCCAATTATCACCAAAACCATAGTGAATAGTAACCTCATTTGAATTGTTTTGAAATAATTCTCCTGTGTATGAGATTTTAACTTTTGTATTTTCAACTAATTTATCAGTATTAAAAAATATATTTTTTGATAATTCCATTTTTTTAATCTCCTTATTTATCTTTTGCTAAAAACATTATAATATTAAATTTTACATTCTTCAAGTGTTTTTTCTAAAAATAAACAAAATATCGAAAATGTAATCATTTTGTAATTATTTTGTAACAAACATATGAATGAGGAAAAGCTAATTTGAATAAAAATATATAAGTAGAAAATTTATCCGAAACTATATAAATATATTGTCAAAAAAGTAAGAATATGATAATATTTAAGAAGAATGAAAAAGGGGAAGATCGTATGAAAGAAGATTTAATGGAGGCTAAAGAGATGGAGCCAAAAGAAGAAATGAAAGAAAAAGTACATGAAGAAAATCAAGGAGAAGAAATAAAAAAAGAACAAGACAAAGAAGAAATGATTCAAGATGAAAAAGTAGGAAATGAAGAGACAAACATAGAAGAAACAAATAAAAATGAACCAGAGAAAAAGCAAGATATTAAAGAAGAAAAGAAAAATGAAAAGTCAAAAGAAAAGCAGGAAACTCAAAAACAATCTAAAGAAGAGACTATAAAAGAAGGAAAAAAAGATAAAAAGAAAAAAGAAAATCAAGCAGACAAAAAACAAACAAAAAAAGTAAAAAAAATAATTATTTCAATCATAATTATTGCCATTTTAGCACTATTATTTTCTACGGTATTTGCATTAACGAATATGAATAATGAAAAAATTATTAGTGGAGTTACAATCGAAGGTGTAGAGGTTTCAGGATTGACAAAAGAAGAGGCAATGAATAAATTACAAACATTGTATTCCGAAAAAATGCAAAATAATATTATGCTTCAATATCAAGATTTTGAGTCAGAATTAAACCCAACACTTATGGAAGTTAATTATGATATAGAAAAAGCGGTGAATGAAGCATGTTCTTTAGGAAGAAATGGAAATATATTTATCAATAATTATAATATATTAGGAACACTAATTAGTAAAAAAGACTTTAATGTAGATATGACTATGAATGAGGAAACAACAAAGCAAACGATTAATGATATTGGTGCTAATTTACCAGGAATTATGATAGAATCTAGTTATAGTGTAGAAGATGATGAATTAATAATTACAAGAGGGAAAGAAGGCGTGGTTATCAGTACAGATACACTTTTATCAAAGGTAAAAGATATGTTATCTGATATCCATGAAACAGAAAATGTAATAGAAATTCCAGTGGAAACAAAAACACCACAAGAAATTGATATTGACAAAATACATAGTGAAATCTATCAAGAACCAAAAGATGCCTACTATACAAAAGAACCATTTACAGTTTATCCAGAAGTGGAAGGAATTGATTTTGATGTAGAAAAGGCAAAAGAAATTATTGCAGCAGAAGTAAAAGATGAATATGTGATAGAGTTAGTGATAACAAAACCAAAAGTAACGATAGAAGACATCGGAACAGAAGCATTTCCAGATAGATTATCAACGTTTTCTACAAAATATAATGCAAGTGATAAGGATAGAACAACAAACTTAGTAATAGCTTGTCGAAAATTAAATGGAAAAGTACTTATGCCAGGAGAAACATTTTCTTATAATGAAACATTAGGGCCAAGAACATATGCAGCAGGTTATAGAAATGGAAAAATATATGAAAACGGTCAAGTAGTAGATGGTTTAGGTGGAGGCATTTGTCAAATTTCTTCAACATTATATAATGCAGCTCTAATGTCAGATATGGAAATTGTAGAGAGAAGAAATCATCAATTTGTTACATCATATGTTAATGCCGGAAGAGATGCAACTGTTGTATATGGATTAACAGATTTTAGATTTAAGAATACAAGAACATATCCTGTAAGACTTGTGGCTTCAGCAACAGGTGGAGTTGCAACAGTTTCTATATATGGAATAAAAGAAGCAGATAGAGATTATACATATTCATTTAAAACAGAAACAGTATCTACTATACCATATACAACAAAATATATTGAAGATTCAAGTTTAGCAGCTGGAAAAGAAGTGGTAACACAAAGTGGTACAAATGGATTAGTTTCTAAGACATATATGACAAAAATGTTAAATGGAAAAGTTGTTTCAACAAAATTACTTTCAACAGATACTTATAGTGCAATGCAAAGAATTGTTAAGAGAGGAACAGCAAAATCTACAACTACACAAACACCATCTACAACGAAGCCTACAACCAATACGCAAACAAATAATAAACCAGCAGAGCAAACTCCAGAAGAAACAACTCCAACACAAAAACCAGATAAAACAGAGGAAGTAGAAGAAAAACCAGAATCAGGGACACAAACTGAAACACAGAATAAAACGACAGAATAGGGTATGGATAAAAGAAAAAAGTTTAAAACAGCGTTTTTTGTAAAAATGCTGTTTTTTTCTGCATACAACATGGTTAAACTCCTTATATTCTTGTAATAATCTTATAGGACATATAATAGCATTGTATTTTATGATTTATAAATATAAAAAATTTTATTCATGATACAGTTATTCTTGACAAAAGGAAAAAAAGTAGTATAATAATATATGTCTAAATGAAAAATGCGCCATTAGCTCAGTTGGTAGAGCAGCAGACTCTTAATCTGATGGTCGGAGGTTCGATTCCTCTATGGCGCACCATTACAATAATAAAAATAAATCTAAATATAGAAAAAAACATTAGATTTATTTTTTTGTTTTTAAATACAAATTATGTAAATTTTAAAAAGGGGTGAGAGATTTGCTAAAAATTTATAACACAAATATGGAAACAAACAAATTAGAAGAAATTAAAGAATTTAGAAAAGGAAGCTGGATTAATTTAGTAAATCCCTCCGAAAATGAAATCAAAAGAGTATGTGAAAGTATCAATATTCAAGAAGACTTTATTAGAGATGCATTAGACTATGAAGAAAAAGCCAGAATTGATGAAGAAGATGATGACAATACAATTCTTTTTGTCATAGATGTTCCCGTCATTGAAAAAAGTGAAGATAATGATATCTATTCTACCATGCCATTGGGAATGATAGTTGTTAGAGATGACTTTTTCATAACGGTATCTTTAAGAAAAAATAAAGTCATAGAAGATTTTGAAAAAAGAAAAATCAAAAATTTTCAAACATATAAAAAGACTAGATTTATTTTTCAAATCTTTTATTTGAATGCATCATACTTCTTAAATTACTTAAAGCAAATTAATAAGGAAACAGAAATTGCAGAATATATCTTAAAAAATTCTATGAAAAATAAAGAATTGTTAAAATTATTAAGTTTAGAAAAAGGTTTGGTATATTTTGCAACATCATTAAAATCAAATGAAATCGTCATGGAAAAAACCATGAGAGGAAAAATTGTAAAATTATATGATGATGACGAAGATATACTAGAAGATGCCATTATTGAAAATAGACAAGCAATAGAAATGGCTCAAATATATACAAATATCTTAAATGGAACCATGGATGCTTATGCTTCTATCATTTCTAATAACCTAAATGGTGTGATGAAGTTTTTAACATCTATTACGATTGTACTAGCCATTCCTACGATGATATCTAGTTTTTGGGGAATGAATGTGAAATTACCGTTTGAAAATAGCCAAATGGGATTTATCATTATGGTGCTAATTGCAGTTGTCTTAACATTAGTAGTGACATGGTGGTTAAAGAGAAAAGATATGTTAAATTAAAAGGGAAATGGGGGACGGACTCCTTTTTCCCTTTTTAATAAATTGTGAAAACTAAAAAAATATAGAATATAAAGTCATTACACAATTTTGTATAAGCTAAATTTTCATAGAAATTCTTTAATAAAAAAGTGAGCCTCTCTCATTGTTGCTATAAATCATCAGCAAAATGAGCTTTCCTCACTTTTTTATTTTAGAATTTCTAAATTCAAATTTAGATACGCAAAATTGTTTCATTTTTTTATATTCTATATTTTTTCTTATTTCTAATTAACAAAAAGGGAAAAATGAGTCCGTCCCCAAAATCCCTTTTTGTCTGTCCCCAAAATCCCTTTTAATTAAAATTATCACAAAAAAACAAAAATTTTCAATTATTGTATAATTAAAAGAAAAAAAGGTTAAAATAATATAAAAATATAGTCAAAGGAGGAAAAGAAATGAAAGTAATAGATAAAATCGCATTAGTTTTAATTATCATTGGTGCTATTAACTGGGGATTAATTGCATTATTTGAACTAGATTTAGTAGCTTTAATATTTGGAGAAATGACAGTTTTATCAAGAATTGTCTATGGGCTAGTGGGATTATCTGGTTTATGGGGTATTAAATTATTATTTGATGATTAATATAAACTAACTAAAAAATATATAAGGAGTTCTTAGGAACTCTTTTTTCCGTATGTAAAATCCTTGAAAAATATGTAAAAATAGTATATAATACCAACGATAAGAAGCTTAATTTTATTGTATACTAAAAAAATCATATAAAATAAAAGTAGGGGTTAGATACAATAAAAAGCAAAAAGCATAAAAGAAAGGAATGAAATACATGCTAAGTGCAAATGGAGTAACCGTTAGATTTGGAAAAAGAGTCCTTTTCGAAGATGTTAATATAAAATTTGGAAAAGGAAATTGTTATGGAATTATAGGAGCAAATGGTGCAGGAAAATCTACCTTCTTAAAAGTATTATCAGGAGAAATAGAACCAAGTAAAGGGGATGTCAGTTTAGATAAAGGAGAGAGATTATCTGTATTAAAACAAGACCACTTTGCTTTTGAAGAATATACTGTAATGGATACTGTCATCATGGGAAATAAAGAGTTATATGATATCATGAAAGAAAAAGAAGCCATTTATGCAAAACCAGATTTTTCAGAAGAAGATGGTATGAAAGCTGCAAAATTAGAAGAAAGGTTTGCAGAATTAGATGGATGGAATGCAGAATCAGATGCTGCCATTCTATTAAATGATTTAGGAATCATACCAGATAACCACTATAAATACATGAAAGAAATTGAAGCAAAAGAAAAAGTAAAAGTATTATTAGCACAAAGTTTATTTGGAAATCCAGATGTCTTATTATTAGACGAGCCAACAAACGACTTAGACATGAAAAGTATCAACTGGCTACAAGATTTCTTAATGGATTTTGAAAATACAGTGATTGTTGTATCACATGATAGATATTTCTTAAATAAAGTATGTACACATATTGCTGATGTTGACTTTGGAAAGATAAAAGTATATCCAGGAAACTATGATTTCTGGTATGAATCAAGTCAATTAGCTTTAAAACAAGCAAGAGAACAAAATAAGAAGAAAGAGGAAAAAATAAAAGAATTACAAGAGTTCATTGCTAGATTTAGTGCGAATGCTTCAAAATCAAAACAAGCAACTTCAAGAAAGAAAACATTAGAGAAGATTGAGTTAGAAGAAATCAAACCATCTAATAGAAAATATCCATATATTGATTTTAAACCAGATAGAGAACCAGGAAGAGAAATTTTACAAGTAAAAAATATTTCAAAAACAATTGATGGTGTAAAATTATTGGATCATATTTCATTTGATGTAAAACAAGGAAATAAAATTGCCTTTTTAGCAGATAATGAACTAGCAAAAACAGTGTTATTCCAAATCATAGAAGGAGAAATGGAACCAGATGAAGGGGAATTAGTATGGGGAACAACCATTACAAAATCATATTTCCCTAAGGATAACAACTATTTATTTGAAACAGATGAAAATATAACAGATTGGCTTAGAAAATATTCTAAAGATCCAGATGAAACTTATGTAAGAAGTTTCTTAGGAAGAATGTTATTTTCAGGTGATGAAGCTTTAAAACAAGTAAAAGTATTATCTGGTGGAGAAAAAGTAAGATGTGTATTATCAAAAATGATGTTGTCAGGAGCCAATTTCTTAATATTTGATGAGCCAACCAACCATTTAGACATGGAAAGTATTACGTCATTAAATGAGGGAATGAAGAGATTTACAGGAAATATTTTATTTACATCACATGACCATGAATTAACACAAACAGTTGCCAATAGAATCATCGACATAAAAGAAAATGGAAAAATTGTTGACAGAGAAGTTACTTATAATGAATATTTAGGAGTAGAATAAAAAGGGATTTTGGGGACGGACTCAAAAATCCCGATTGTAACATCTGTTGGATGTAGGAGGAAAACTGATTTTATGGAAAGAGTAGATAAAGTAAATTACTATTTAGACATTGCAGAAAGTGTAGCTGAAAGAGGAACTTGTCTTAGAAATAATTATGGAAGTATTATTGTAAAAAATGATGAAATTATTTCAACAGGATATACGGGAGCTCCAAGAGGAAGAGAAAATTGCATTGATTTGGGATATTGTACAAGACAAAAATGTGAAATGCCAAGTGGAAAAGGGTATGAAAGATGTAGATCAGTACATAGTGAACAAAATGCAATCATTAGTGCAGCAAGAAAAGATATGATAGGTGCTACATTGTATTTAGTAGGAATTAATCAAAGAAATGGAGAATATGTAAAAGATAATGAGCCATGTTCTTTTTGTAAAAGAATGATTATTAATGCTGGAATTGAAAAAGTAGTTATGAGAGATACGAAAAAAGAATATAGAGTAGAAGATGTAGAAAATTGGATACAGAATGATGATACAATTTTTAAAGAAAAAGAATAGAAAGGATACAAGAATGGATAAAATTATTAATACAATTGCAGAAGAATTAAATATTAAGCCAAAACAAGTAGAGGCTACAATAAAATTAATTGATGAAGGGAATACCATTCCCTTTATTGCACGTTATAGAAAAGAAGTAACAGGAGGACTAAGTGACGAAATCCTTAGGGATTTAGGAGAAAGATTAAATTACTTAAGAAATTTAGAACAAAGAAAAGAAGAAGTTGTAAAATCAATTGATGAACAAGGAAAATTGACAGATGAAATCTTACAATCAATTGCGATTTGTAAAACATTAGCAGAAGTAGAAGATATCTATAGACCATATAAACAAAAGAAAAAAACAAGAGCAACAGTTGCAAAGGCAAAAGGACTAGAGCCATTGGCAAATATTATTATCGAACAAACAGAAACAAGACCAATTTTAGAAATTGCAAAAGAATATGTGAATATGGATACTTTATCAGAAGAGGATAAAAAGAATAAAGACAAAGTTGTGGCAACACCGGAAGATGCTGTGCAAGGTGCTTTAGACATTATTGCAGAAGATATTTCAGATAATAGTAAATATAGAAAACAAATCAAGAGAATATGTTATAGAGAAGCAACTATCCAAACAAAAGCTACAAAGCCAGAAGAAAAATCAAATTATGAGATGTATTATGATTATCAAGAAGCGATAAAATACATACCAAGTCATAGAATATTAGCCATTAACCGTGGAGAAAAAGAGGATTTTCTAAAAGTAAAAATTGAAAAACCAGAAGAAAAAATATTAGCATATATAGAAAGAGATATGATAAAAGGTGAAACACAATTTACTCAAATGCTAAAAGATACCATTTTAGACAGTTTTAAAAGATTAATTGAACCATCAATTGATAGAGAAATTCGTTCAGATTTAACAGAAAAGGCAGAAGATAAAGCTATTAAAGTATTTGGTAAAAATTCAAAACAATTATTGCTAGGGGCACCAATCAAAGGAAAAACAGTCATGGGATTTGATCCAGCATATAGAACAGGATGTAAAATTGCTGTTATTGATGAAACAGGAAAATTACTAGATTATACAACTGTATATCCAACAGAACCTCAAAATGATGTAGAAGGCGCGAAGAAAGAATTATTAAAATTAATTGAAAAAGATAAAGTCGATATGATAGTCATTGGAAATGGAACAGCATCAAGAGAGTCAGAAATGTTTGTAGCAGATATGATAAAAGAAGCTTCAAGGGATGTACATTATGTGATTGTTAGTGAAGCAGGAGCATCTGTATATTCTGCATCAAAATTAGCAACAGAAGAATATCCAGATATTAATGTATCTATTAGAGGAGCGATTTCTATTGCCAGACGTTTGCAAGACCCATTAGCAGAATTGGTTAAAATAGATCCAAAAGCAATTGGAGTAGGACAATATCAACATGATGTCAATCAAAAGAAATTGCAAGAAAGTTTAACAGGAGTGGTAGAAGATAGTGTTAACAAAGTAGGTGTTGATGTAAACACAGCGACACCATCATTACTTTCTTATGTTTCAGGAATTAATAAAACCATAGCGAAAAATATTGTAAAATATAGAGATGAAAATGGAAAACTAAAAAATAGAAAAGAATTATTAAAAGTTCCAAAGCTTGGAAAAGTAGCATTTGAACAATGTGCAGGATTTTTAAGAATATTTGATGGAGATAATCCATTAGAAGTGACAGCTGTTCACCCAGAAAGTTATGAACCAACAGAAAAACTATTAAATCAATTAGGATTTGATAAAAATGATTTAAAAGATAAAGAAAAATTAGAAGAATTAAGAATAAAATTGAAAAGTGTTAATGTTCAAGAAATGGCAAAAGAATTAAATATAGGCGAAATGACATTAACAGATATTATTGAAGAATTATCAAAACCAGGAAGAGATCCTCGTGAAGACATGCCAAAACCAATTTTAAGAAGTGATGTATTAAAATTAGATGACTTAAAAGAAGGCATGGTATTAACAGGAACGGTTAGAAATGTGATTGATTTTGGTGCATTTGTAGATATTGGTGTAAAACATGATGGACTTGTTCACATTTCAGAAATGAGTGATAAATTTATAAAAAATCCATCAGATGTAGTTTCAGTAGGGGATATAGTAAAAGTAAAAGTTATCAAAATAGATAAAGAAAGACAAAAAGTAGGACTTTCTATGAAAGTGTAAGGACGTGCCGATTTGGCACGTCCTTATTGTTCAGGTTTATATTTTTCTTGTATTTCTTGTATTTCATCATAATGATTTCTTAAAATATCTAAGAATAAATCATCTAATTCTGGGTCAAATTGTGTTCCTCTACATCTTTCGAATTCAGAAATAATGGTATCTAAATCTAGAGAATTACGATAAGCTCTTCTAGAGGCCATAGCGTCAAAACTATCTGCAATCGTTGTGATTCTTGCTAAATATGGAATGTCATTTCCTGCAAGTTTTCCTGGATATCCTGTTCCATCATATTTTTCATGATGGTGTTCTACGATTGGTAATATATCATCAAATATAGAAGCATTTGATAAGATATGAACACCAATATTAGGATGTTGTTTAATTTGAGAATATTCTTCATCTGTTAGTTTAGATTCTTTTAATAATATGCTATCTGGAACACCAATTTTTCCAATGTCATGGAATAATCCACCAATTTCTAATGTATGTAAGTCTTCATCTGATAAGCCTAGTTTTTTACCAATTAAAACAGAATAAGCAGCAACTCTATCAGAATGTCCTCTTGTATAAACATCTTTTGCTTCAATCGTGTAACGTAATGTTTTGATAGAATCCAAATATGCTTGTTCCAATTTTTCGTAGGTATCAGATAATTTCGTATTGATTTCTTTTATTTCATTCATTTGCTTAATAGATTTTATTCCAGATTCAATTAATAAAAGTAATTGGTCGAATTTATCACTTTTTTCACAATATCCTTGAATATCTAATCTTCTAATCGTTTCTAGCGGAGGTGCTAAATCTTTATGTCCTGTTAATAATAAAATATATAAATCTTTATTAAATTTTCTGATTTCTTCAACGACTTGGTCTCCATGAAAAGGTGTCATGATAAAGTCTAAAACCATTAAATCAAAATGTTCTTCTTTTACAAGTTGAATAGCTTGTCGCGGATCTGTAACACCAGTGAAATCATATCCAGAACGTTTTAAAAATATAGACAAAGAATCTACAATACCTTCTTCATCATCTACAGCGATAATTCGATATGTATTATTTTCTATGTTTTCTGTATTTTCTACACCATGTAAATGTGTTCTCATAATACCCCCCTTTTTTTAACACCCCATTTTCATTATTATATTCATAAAAAAAATAAAAATCAAGCATTTTACACGATTTTGTGTGTAAAAAACTCGATTTTTGTCACTATGTGTTTTATAGAAATTTCATGTAAAATATCAAAAAATCTAATTTAAAATGCAACTATACAATTCTTTTTTTAATGAGAAACTAGATATGTTATCAAAATTTTTTATTACGTGGTCAGTGATGAAATATGATAAACTCAACATTATTAAGTATTTATCTTGCTTTTGGTTACGAGTGTAATTTCAAAAAATGGATAACATATTTTGCTTTTAACAAATAGAAAGTTATACTGGTAATATGATTGTAAAAGTGGTTCCCTTTCCTTCCTCTGATGTAAAAGTAATATCACCATTGAAGTGAGCTTTTATAGTAGAGTAAGACATATACAAACCTAATCCAGTACCATTTTTTCCTTTTGTTGTAATCATTTCTTTGAATAATTTATCTTGTACTTTTCTAGGTATTCCACTAGCATAGTCCTTTACAGAAATATATACATTGTTATTTTTAGTTTCTAATATTAATTCAATGTTTTTATTTGTCTGACCATTATATGCTTGGATAGCATTAGAAATCATATTATTGATAACCTGAACCAAACTATTAATATCACCATTGATAACGGTATTTTCATCTGTTTTCATAGAAATGTTTAAATAGATGATTGCGTTTTTCAATTCATGTTTCATTAAAATATCAACACGTTTTACCAATTCATCAAGAGTAAAATGGACAGAATCTGTTTCAGACAAAGTGACAGCTTGTCCTTTAACAGCAGTAATAATATCTGACATATACTCTGTATGTGTTTTGATTTTATCAATCCAAGAAAACATTTCTTTTGCAATATCATGATGGTCTTGATGTGTTACTCTTGGATCATCAATAGATGCATCATATTCTGTTACTAAATCATGTAATCCTTCTGCTGCACCAGAAATAGACATAATAGGTGTTTTTAAGTTGTGTGCAATTCCACCAATTAACTGTCCAAGTGAAGCTAAACGTTCTCTTTCCATTAAGGTTTCTTGGTTATCATTGATGATTTTTAAGTCATGTATATGTTGAGAAATATCTTTTATTAAAATAAGAGCACCAAGTATGGAACCATGTGATTCAATTCCAGATATTTCAATATTAAAATATTTATCTTCATTAGTAACTTCTAATGGAATAGAAAATGTTTTACTATTTGTTTGAACTTGTTTTAGATAGTTTTTAAATAAATCACCATCTATTTTAAAGTTTTTATTATCACTAAATAAAGAAAAGAAATCTTTACCACGTAATTGTGAACCTGTTAATTTTACCATACTTAAAAATGTCTTGTTAAAATCAATGATTGTATTGTTTTCATCTAATACAATATATCCGTCAGACATTCTATCAACAACTGTTTGTAAAGCAATTGGTGTAACATTTAAAAAGTTAAACTTCAAAATAGCTATTGAAAAGAATAATACAGTGGTTGTGAAAGATATAGGTGTTACATAAATACTCATTTCTACACCAAATAATCCAACAATGTTAATTGCTAAAGGAAAGATAACACCTAAAATTAAAAGTACAGATTGTTTTGAGAAGAATCCTGTATTTTTAATAGAGTATCTAATCAAGTAAAATACACCAACAAAGATTAAGGCATAAGTGTACAAAGAGTGTATAGGAAAATATGGTCCAAAAACTGTCTCAGAGTTTAGGACAGCATACTTTATGTAGAACAAATGATGAAAATCATTTGTCCACAAAATGAATAATGTTAAAATTGGTATAATAAATAATAGTAGATATCTCTTTTTAAAATGGATTTTAGTTTTGGCAAACGTTAATCCAAAAAATAGGAAAGTAATTGGCAAAAAACAAGTTCCTATATATACAAAATAATCAAAGTAAATAGGTTCAATATCATAAAACCTAGGAATAATAATGGATAACATTTGTCCAATACAACAAATTAGTAAACAAATAATAATCGCGATAAAGCACCAATTAATTTGTTTTTTCTTTTTTACTTTTACATTGATAAATAACAATGTAAATAATAATAAAGTAGATATTAATAAAGCAACTAAAGCGGCATTACCAACTAATACCATAATATTAACCTCCTATAAGTCCAAGTGTTTTTAAATAATCTAAATATTTAAATAGATAAGTTTTATCAATTGAGCACCATTTAAAAGACAACTTGGCCAAAAATTCATTTGTAAAATCATTATTTAAGATGACATTTGAATCATATATTAATTTTTTATTTGTGTCAAAATCATTAATAATTCCAGATAAATCATTTTCGTTATTTGCCAATGTTTGATTTACTTTTTCAATAAATTGATTTTCCGGTAAAATATCAATAGTAATTCCATATTGTTTGAAAATAGAAATCATTTTTTCCATAGGAATGTGATTACTATTATATACATGTAATACTGTATATGGATGTTTATATTTTACAATTCTAACAATAGCATCTGCTACATAATCAACAGGTGTAAATTCACAATAACCATCTAATAGATAATCTGGTATAGCACCTAATTTTATAAATGTGATAATTCTGTTCAAAAATGCATTTTCTGAAATATTAATTTGGAATTTACCATCAGAATAGCGATTGGTGATATTTCCTAATCGGATGATGGTACCTTGTAGCTTTTTCTTTTGAATCGCTTCTAAAATACATTTTTCAGCCATAAATTTTGTATATACATATATATTTGAAATATCTTGCTTAATATATAGATTAGATTCTCTAAATGTCGTTTTTTCTTCAACAGAAGAACCAGAAAAACTACCTTCTGAAAAGACATTACCAGAAACACTTAATGTAGATAAGTGATATAGAGGGATTTGCAAATGACTACAAAAATCGATAATATTATTAACACCATTGATATTAATTTTATCAAATTCAGTTGATTTTCCGTAATGTTTTACAATGGCAGCACTATTAATCACACAAGAAAGATTTTTGGTTAATTTTTGAAAATCCTCATCAGCAATTCCTAGGTTTTTAAGTGTAATATCCCCACGTACCATTTTAATACGAGAACCAATCAAATTGTTATATTTGTTTCCAAAATAGAATTGCATAATTTTATATAATCTATCTATATAAGAAATATTATTTTTATTACGGACTAAGCAATAAATGGTTGCATCTGTCATATTTAGTAATTTTTCTAAAATATGAATACCAACAAAACCTGTAACACCAGTTAAAAGTACATTTTTAATAGTGGTTTCTTTAAAGGTCTTTAAAATTGGTAATGTATTTATTTTTAATACCTCATCAATTTTAGAATAATCATATGATTTGATGGCTAATTTTGCTTTGTCATCATCATGAACACCAATCTTTTCTGATAATTTCTTGATGGTAGAATGTGAGAATATATCTGAATAAGAAATAGTTAGTCCTTGTTTAAAAGCTTGAATTTGTAGTTTAATTGCAATTAAAGAATCCCCACCTAATTCAAAGAAATCATCATTAATTCCAACTTTATCAACATTTAATAAATCTTTCCACAAATTAGCAAGTTTTTTCTCAAAATCATTTCTAGGTGCTTCATAATTTGTATTTTCTTTAATTTTAATAGTTTCCAAGTACTTTTTATCAATTTTTCCATTAGCTGTTAAAACAAATTTTTCTAATTGTACAAAATGATTTGGAATACTATATAAAGGTAATTTCATAGATAAGAAATTACGTAAGTCGTTTATAATAATCTTATTTTCAGCTGTGAAATACGCAACTAAAGATTTTGTATTTTTGGTTTCTTTTACTAATACAATACATTTTGTAATAGAAGGATAATTTAAAATACAATTTGATATTTCACTTAATTCGATTCTGTGTCCATTTAGTTTAATTTGATTATCATCTCTTCCAATAAAAGAAATATTGCCATCAGGTAATCGTTTTACAACATCACCAGTTGTATACATGATTTCATCTTCATGGAATGGAGATGGTATATATTTTTCTTTTGTTAAAGTTTTTTTATTTAAATACCCTTTTGAAACATTGTCACCAGCAATATATAAAGTTCCAGGAATACCATTTGGTACTAAATTTAAATCTTTATCTAATATGTATCCATGTAAATTATATAAAGGTTTTCCAATAGGAACGATATTATATTTTTTACAATTTGATGGTGTTACTTGAAAAGCGGTTGAACAGATAGTGGTTTCTGTTGGACCATATCCATTAACGATTTTCATAGAAGGGTTTAACTCAAAATATTTTTGTATAATAGATGTTTTAATTGGTTCAACACCAATTAATATTTTTTCTAAATGCGTTTTTTTACTACTTTGAGATAAGATAACATATACTTCATTTAAAATATTTGGAGGAAGATATGCCATCGTAATTTTTTCTTCTAGTAATGTGTTACAAAAATCAAATATATCTTCAATCGTTTCATATTTATATAAATAAAGAGTAGCACCATTTAACAATGTAAAGAAGAATTCCCATATACTAACATCAAAAGCAATGCTTGTACTTGCTAAACAAATATCATTTGTATCAACAGAATCGCCATATAACTTATTAAAACTATGAATAAAATTATTCAAGTTTTTATTCATCACAATAACACCCTTAGGATTTCCTGTGGTTCCAGAAGTATAAATACTATAAATAGGGTCATCAGGTAAGGTGTGAACACAAATATCAATAGTAGGGTATGTGTTTAGGTCAATGTGATTTATATGTACAGTTTGTACAGGTAAATCTAAAGTATAAGCATCTGTAATTAATAATGTTGCCTTAGAATCTTCAAGAATATAGCGAATTCTATCTTCTGGAAAACTCTTAGAAATTGGTAAGTAAACAGCACCACATTTCATAATGGATAACATGGCAACAATTAAGTTTGTAGAACGATTTAATAAAGTGGCAACATAATCTCCTTTTTGAATACCTTTTTTTATTAAAAAGTTACTAAATTGATATACTTTATCTTTCAATTGTTTATAAGTTAATGCATTTCCATTATCATTAAGAGCAATCGCATTTGGATGTTTTCTTTCTTGCTCTTCAAACAATTCTATAATACTTGTATCTTTAGGATATTCTAGTGACTGGTTATAGCAAGTTTTTAATATGGCATCTTTTTCTTCTTCAGATAACATAGATATCTCAGAGATTTTTATATCCATATTATTAGTAACACTATCCCATATTTGGGTATAATATTTTAAGAAATCTTGCATAAATTTTTCACTATATAATTTTGTTGAATATTCTAAATTCAATCTATAAAAATTCTTTTCAGGTGTGATTTCTAACATAAAGTCGAACTTTGATGTTTTGGTATTTGGCGTATAGATATCTGTATGTAATTTTCCAAAATCAAGGTCTATTTTTTCTTCATTTTGAAAAACAAACATCGTATCAAATAATAGATTTCTTGACAAATCCCTAGGGATGTCTAAATCTTCAACCAATTTATCAAAAGGATATGCTTGATGTTCCAAATCTTCTAAACAGTGCTTGGTTATTTCAGATACAAAGTCTTTAAAAGATTTTGTTGCATCAATCGTATTTTTTAAGGCTAAAGTATTAACAAACATACCAAGTGTATGGCTAAATTCCTTGACCGTCCTATTTGCTACAGGTGTTCCCACAATGATTTCGTTTTGATTTGTATACTTATATAAAAGAATATAATATACACATAACATAAATATATATGGAGTTGTATTTAATTGAGTGCATAAAGTAGATATCTTATCGATATCTAGAATATAACTTTGCACATGATCACCTATATTAGAATAGGTAGTAGGTCTTGGATAAGTTGTTGGCATGTTTAAGACAGGTATGTCAGAAGAAAATTTAGTATTCCAATAGTCTTTATCAGATTGATAAAGTTTGCTATTGAAATAGTTTTCTTCATATACAGTGTAGTCTTTATAATCAAATTCATCTATAGTAATTTCTTCTCCATTATATAATTTGCAAAGTTCATCTGTAAAAGTGGCAATAGAAATTCCATCACAAATGATATGGTGAAAATCCGTAAATAATATAGATTTACCATTATCAAATTTTACCAATTGAACTCTGAATAAAGGTGCTGTGTGTAAATCAAAAGGTTTTAAAAATTGATTAAATAGAGTATCTAAATGACTATATTCGTCATCTAAAACTTCCAGTTTTATTTTATAGTTTGGTAATATTTTTTGTTTAACATCATCATCTTTAATAACAAAATAAGTTCTTAAAGAATCATGAGATGCAATTAATTGATTAATAGATGTTTCTAATTTCTTTATATTTGGCACAGCATCAAAAAGAATTCCTCCAGGTGTATTATACATAAGAGAAGATGGATCTTTTTGAACAGTAAAAAAGATTCTTTTTTGTGCAGATGTCAAAGGATAGGCGTCAGAAACTTTTGCTTTAGATACAGGAATAGATATATTTTCTGAAGAACGAGCTTCTATATAATGACTTAGAGAAGCAATGGTTGGGTAAGAGAAAATATCCTTTATTCCTAGATTGATATCAAAATCAGAACTTAATTTTGTAATGATTTTGATGGCAATTAAAGAATCTCCACCTAATTGAAAAAAGTTACTATCAATACTGATGTTTTCAACACTTAAAAATTCTTCGAAAACAGAAGCCAATGTTTTTTCTAATTCTGTTTTTGGAGCTATATAGACATCATCTACGACTATTTCTGGTAATTTTTTTGTATCAATTTTACCATTAACTGTTAATGGTAATGCTTCCATAAACACAATATGACTAGGTATCATATAATGTGGTAAGCGTTTAGCAAGTGCATTTTTGATTTCTGTAACATCTTCTTGTGAAGAAACAATAAAACTACAAATAGTATCAATGTTACGGATTTTTCTTACAATTGTTACACTATTATGCACATCAGGTAAAGCTTTTATTGCATTATTGATTTCTTCTAATTCAATTCTTAATCCTCTAATTTTAATTTGAAAATCATTTCTACCAATATATACAATATCACCATTGGCAGTCCATTTTGCTAAATCTCCTGTTTTATATAAAAGTCCTTTTCCAAAAGGATTTTTTACAAATTTCTTATTGGTTAATTCTGGATTATTGATATATCCTAAAGAAACACCATCACCAGTAATACATAATTCGCCAACAAGACCGATAGGGCATAAATTTAGGTCCTCATCACAAATATAAATCTGTACATTAGGAAGCGGTTTTCCTAAATTAATATCTTGAGAATCCGTAATATATTTGCAAGTACAACAAGAAGTAGTTTCACTTGGACCATATCCATTATATATTTTTGCATTTGTAAATTGTGAAACTTTATCAAAGAATTTAGGGTCTAGAACTTCTCCTCCTAATTGGATTGCTTTTAAATGTTTCAAACAAGCAGATGTCGTGTTGTTTGAAAGCAATAAATCCATTTTAGAAGAGGTGATTAGCATAAATTCACATTTTTCTTTGTTAATTAATTTACTCATAGGAATTGGGTTTTTAGATTGTTCTTCATTAGCCAATATTAGTTTTTTACCAGATAATAGAGCAATCCAAACTTCAGCTGCAAACATATCAAATGCGACAGAACAGATACTTAAAAAATGAGAAAGTGAGTCTGTATGCATAGAATATCTGTAGCCATTTACTAGATTAATCATACTAAATCTTTTAATTAAAACCCCTTTTGGTAATCCAGTTGAACCAGAAGTATAGACAACAGATAAATAATCTGCAGGTTTATCTTGGATTGGGATTTCTTGGCTAGATAGTTCTTCCCAGTTCAATGTATCTAAATATACGGTGTTTGTAAAATCTATATAGTTAACATCATAGGCTGTAAGTAATAAAGGAGATTTTGCATTTGTGAGCATATATTGAATTCTATCACTAGGTAAATCTTTTTCGATTAGCATATATGCCATGTTGGCTTTCAAAATAGCTAGCATAGAAATAATCGTATTAGCAGAACGATTTAGCATAATACCAATGATACTATTTTTAGGTAAGTTTAAAGATAATAGATAATTGGCTAATTGATTAGACAATAGATCTAATTCTCTATAGGTATATGTTGTATCTTCAAAAACCAAAGCCAAAGAAGAAGCATTTTTTTCTACTTGTTTTTTAAAGACATGTAAAATACTTTCATTTCTATCATAATCTAAATCTGTATGGTTGAAGTCTTTTAAAATTAATTGCTTTTCTTCTTTATCTGTAATTTCTACACTTGATAAAGGTATATCTGGATTTTGTAAAACAAAATCTACCATAGATAAAATACGAGAATGCATATGAGAAATTTCTTCTTCATTAAATTTATTCATTTGATAATCATAGAAAATATCTAATGTTCCTGTATTGTCCATGTCATAGAAATGAACTTCTAAAGAATCTAAGGTATGGCCACTTTCTATCCATTTTGAATAATAATGCACATCAGAAGATTTACTTTCATCTCTTGCATTTTGATAAGAAAGTACTAAATCATAAGGACTTTCTGTAAGATTATGTTTTTTCTTAATATATTTTAGTAATTTATCATAAGGATATTTTTGATGTTTAAAGATAGACATTTGCATACCAGCTACTGTTTTTAGAAATCCAGAAAAAGGTTGTGTCTTATCAATATCTACTTTAAACGGAATGGTACTAATAAACATACCAGATGTATGTTTTTCTTTTACACCACTTCTATTTAAAACAGGTGTACCAATAATAGGAGAAGTGGCATGGTTCATTTTAGATAAATATAAAGAATAAATTGCCATAAAAAATGTATAAATAGAGCAATTTGAGTTTTTACATAAATCTAAAATTTTTGTATATATATCATTAGATAACTGAAATGTTTTTCTTTTTGCTCTTGTATCTAATTCGTGTTTATTTTTATTAGAAATATAACAAACATCAAATTCATTATCAAAAAGTGTATGCCAAAATGCCTCATCCTTTTGATAACGAGATGAAGATAGATAATTTTCTTGTGAATGAATATAATCAATGTAAGAAGGGAATTTCGAATCATCTATTTTCTCATTTTTTAGAAGTGAAGAATAAAAGCCCATAACTTCATTGATTAATAAACTCATATTCCATGCATCAGAAATTAAATGATGTAAAGTGGCATTAAATCCACCTGTTCCATCTGGTAGTTGAAACATGGTAAAAGAAAATAGAAAAGAATGAAAAAGAATAAATGGTTTTTCTACAATTTTTTTATTAAATTCTGTTACTTCATCTAAGTCTTTTAAAGAAACCAAATCAATAGACATATCAGAGAAATCTTCTATATATTGATAAGGTGTACCATTTATTAATTTCAATTTTAAATGTAAAGAATCGTTTTTTTGTGCGTATAAATTTAAAGCTTTTTCTAAAAGCGTAAAATTAACTTTATCTTTGATCAATACATAACCACCAATGTTGTTAAGATTTGAATTACTGAAAAATAGTTCTGTATCCCAAATATTCTTTTGTGAACTTGTTAATTCATAAATATTATTTTCTAACATTTTGTCCTCCGCGATTTTAAATACATTTATCATGAACAATTATATAATTCCGTAAAAAAAAAATCAACTAAATATTGTAAAATCTTGTCGTTATATTAGATAATTTGTTAAAAAGTAAAACGATGAGATAGAAAATAATCTTATTTTGGTATAGAATTTCTAATAATGAGTTGTTGTATATTTATTTTTCATAAATTCCTCGGCTCAATGCGTACTCTAGCCTTTCTAATTATAAGAGAAACGAACCTCTCGCTATTCCTGCTTCCTCATTTCTATTATATTAAGAAAGCCTACAAGCACTTCAATCACATTCGTCATTTATGAAAAATAAATATACAACAACTCGTTTCTTATTAAACAGTCTTGTTACAAAATTGTTACAAATTTTGAAATTTAAATATTGTTATGTCTTGAAAAATCAAAAGAATAACGATACAATGAAGAAAAAAGGAGGGAGCGTATGGGAGATAATGAAAATAGAAAGGTGTATGAACCAAGAATTGTAAAAAATTATAGGGAAATGATAGAATATTCTGTAAAACATTATGCGGATAAAGTAGCCTATAAATATAAGAAAAACGGAGATTTAAAGCATGTAGAATATGTAGAAAAGACATATGAACAAGTAGGAAAAGACATAAAAGCATTTGCAACAGAGTTATTAAATAAAGGATTAGAACATAAAAAAATTGTGCTTATAGGAAATAATCGATATGAATGGTGTATTACTTATTTAGCAGTTACAAGTGGAAATATGATTATTGTTCCACTAGATAAAGCGCTTCCCGATAATGAGATTGAAAATTTAGTAACAAGAAGTGAGGCTGAAGTTGCTATATTTGATAAAAAATATGTAGAGGTTATGAAAAAACTTAAGAAAGATACAAATGTCAACTTAGAAATGCTAATTTGTATGGATGATATAAACGATAATGATATAGAAAAATTTTCACAATTATTACAAAAAGGAGAAGAATTAGTAAAAAAAGGAGATGACTGTTACGAAAAAGTAGAAATCAATCCTGAAAAAATGTCAATCATGTTATTTACATCAGGAACCACCAATCTCCCAAAAGCCGTAATGCTATCTCAAAAAAATATATGTGCGAATTTATCAGATTTCGCTTCATGGGTGAAACTATATCCAACAGATACATTACTTTCTTTTTTACCAATTCATCATACATTTGAATGTACCGTCACATTTCTTTATGGATTTTACAGTGGATGTACAGTAGCTTTTTGTGATGGATTAAAATATATTCAAAAAAATCTTGCGGAATATAAAGTTTCCGTATTTGTAGCTGTTCCATTAGTTTTAGAGACCATGTATAAAAAAATTCAAAAGGCAATTCATGACCAAGGAAAAGACAAATTAATCAATCGAATGATTAAAATATCGAATGGACTTTTAAAATGTAAAATAGATTTAAGAAAAGTTATTTTTAAGCAAATATTAGATAATTTGGGTGGAAATATTCGTTTAGTATTATACGGATCAGCTCCTATGGACAAAGAAACAATTGTAGGATTTAACAATTTTGGAATTGCATTAGTGCAAGGATATGGTTTAACAGAAACATCACCAGTTATTGCAGCAGAATCAGATAAAGAAAAAAGACCTGGTTCAGTAGGACTAGCCTTACCGAGTCTAAATGTAAAAATCGATAATTCAGATGAAAATGGGGAAGGAGAAATTTTAGTAAAAGGTCCAAGTGTTATGATGGGATATTATCACAACGAAGAAGAAAATAAGAAAGCATTTGTTGATGGTTGGTTTAGAACAGGAGATTATGGATATATAACAGAAGATGGATTTATCTATGTAACAGGTAGAAAAAAAGATATCATTGTTCTAAGAAATGGAAAAAATGTATATCCACAAGAGATTGAATTTTTGATAAATAAACTTCCTTATGTAACAGAATCATTAGTTTATCAAAGAGAAAAAGATAAAACTGATACCATGTTATGTGCAAAAATTGTATATGATAAAGAGATCATAAAAGAAAAATTGGGAGAAAAATCAGAAAAAGAATATAAAGATGATATTTGGAAAGAAGTAAAAGAAATTAATAAGCAATTGCCAGTATTTAAACATATTAAACAGATAACGATCACAACAGAGCCATTAATCAAGACAACAACACAAAAAGTAAAACGTTATGAAGAATTAAAAAAAGTTTAACAGTAAAAAAGGGATTTTGGGGATGGACTCATTTTTCCCTTTTTAGAAAATTAAGAATGAAAAAAATATAGAATATAAAAAAATGGAACGATTTTGCGTATCTAAATTTGAAATTAGAAATTCTTTAAGAAAAAAATGAGGAAAGCTCATTTTGCTTATGATTTATAGCAACAATGAGAGAGGCGTATTTTTTTCTTTTAGAATTTCTATGAAAATTTAGCTTATACAAAATTGTGTAATGATTTTATATTCTATATTTTTTCTATTTCTAAAATTAAAAAAAGGGAAAAATGAGTCCGTTCCCAAAATCCCTTTTTATTTTGACTAAAATCGAAAATATGGTGAATACTATTTTTGAGGTGATTTTATTGAGAAGAGCCAAGAAAAAAAGTATGGGTAAAAAAATTATTATTACCACCATTCTTTTATTAATTATATGGTTACTAGGATTTTATATATATGTTACATATAATAATATAGAAATTTATGACTCAAATTATACAGCTCAAAAGACACAATCCACAAAAGAGGAACAAACTGTGGAAAACGTAGAGGAAGAAAGCAAAAATGTAGCAGATGTTATTGAAGAAACAGTGGAAAGTGTAGTAGGAATTTCAAAATTAAAAAATACAGGAGATTCCATTTTTTCCAATAGTACAGAAAGTCAATTAGGATTAGGAACAGGTGTCATTGTTACAGAAAATGGATATATTTTAAGTAATGAACATGTAACAGGGAGTAAATATAGTAAATGTTATGTGACATTAGAAAATGGAAACAATTATAATGGAACAGTTGTATGGAGTGATTCCAATATTGATTTATCCATTGTAAAAATAGAAGCAAAGCAGTTAAAATATGTTACGTTAGCGGATTCAGATAGTATCAAGATAGGAGAAACTGTGTATGCTATAGGAAATCCAATTGGATTTGAATTCAGAAGAACCGTTACGTCAGGCATTATTAGTGCGAAAAATAGAACAATTAAGATAGAAGAAGCGGATGTAACATCTTATATGACAGATTTAATACAAACAGATGCAACCATTAATCCAGGAAATAGTGGAGGACCACTTATTTATCCAAATGGACAAGTGATTGGAATTAATACAGTTAAAATATCTTCAGCAGAAGGAATTGGTTTTGCCATTCCCATTAATATTGTGAAACCAATCATTGAAAGTTATCGAAATACAGGAGATTTCCAAGAAGCTAAAATAGGGATATATGCTTATGATACAGAGGTAATACCATATTTAGAAGCAGGGAGCAGTAGATTTCAAGAAGGAATTTATGTAACAGAAGTAACAAAAAATGGACCAGCAGATATGGCAGGAATAAAAGAAGGGGATATTATCACACAAATAGATGAGGTAGAACTAGAAACGATGAATAACCTAAGAGAATATATTTATACCAAAAAAATAAACGATGAGGTTATTTTAAAAATTAATAGAGGAAAAATAAAACAAGAAATTGTTGTGAAATTAGGAAAGTAAACATTAGAAATGTGCCCCGTCCCCTTTGGCACATTTCTAATGTTTTACTCTGTTAAAAATTCTTCCATAAAATCATATTTTCTAGAATAATCTTTTGTTTCTTCATTTGAAAGATAAACTTCTGATGTATGACTTTTTAAAAATTCAATGATTTCATAAACATCTATCCAGATTTCATTAGGACTATCTACTTGTGATTCATCAAAAATAAGTTGCATGCCAAAATGGAGATGAGCGACATTTATGTTATTTACATTTTCTTTTATACTATATCCTGTCATCCCTAAATATCCGATAACGTCACCAGCTTTTATAGTGTCTCCTTTTTCTAGACCTTCTACATAAGGATGATCTTTTCGTAAATGGGCATAATAGTAATATCGTTTTCCATCAAAGCTTCTGATTCCAACACGCCAGCCACCATATTGATTCCAACCAAGTTGTTCAACAATTCCAGATTCTACTGCTATGATAGGGGTTCCGATACTTCCCATTAAATCATTTCCTAAATGCGTTCTTTTAAATCCGTAAGACCTAGAATTTCCAAAGTCTTTATAATGGGTAAAATAATAATTCTTGGCAATTGGTGAAAAAGCTTTTAATCCATATCGATTTTCATAAACTTTTTCATTATTTTCATTCATTGTTTCGATAGAATAATTGCCAATAAATCCACTTAAAATAGCGGAATAAGCTTCTAAATAATAATCATAAAAAGTTAAAGTAGATGTAAGTTCTTCTATTGTTTTCCCACTTTTTAAATTTTCTGTGATTTTTTCTAAGTCACTTGACTTAAAGTTCTTAAAATTTCCGCCATAAATACAAGCTAAGTAGGCTAATAATTCAATCCAATTATAGGTAATATCTTCATTGTTATTATGAGAATTGATGTCTAATTCAGAAGTTAGTTTTAAAACGTTACAAGGTACGGTAAAATCTACCCATTTTATATAATCATTTTCATTATCAGTGTTTACTTCAATAGACAGTAAATGTTTTTGGTCGAAATAGAAAATGAGAGAGGAAGATAAAAACACAATTAGTATTAGCATAGATATACATATACTTATGATACAATTCTTTTTTATATGTATTGATTTCAAAATCAATCTAAACACCTCATAAAAATATATGAGAATAGAATGGAAATCATGACGATTACTTAGGTAAGCAATAGAAAAGAAATTAAAATAATGTGATAAAATCTTTTATAATATTATTTACGAAAGGGAAAAGTTATATTAAAATAAGTAGGAGCATTATTTTAAAACTTTATAGAATTTCATGTGTATAAATTGCAAAAAGTTGTAAGATTCTCATCAAAAGTAGGGGAAAAAATTATCAAAATAGGAGGGAATCTCCGGTAAAACAATATAGCTATAAAAGTTTAATAAGGAAGGAATGAAAATATGAATAGATATATGGAATTAGCAAAACAAAATGCAGAAGAAGGAATCAATAGGGGAGCAGGAGGACCATTTGGTGCAGTTATTATAGATAAAGAAGGAAATATTATTTCAAATGGAAACAACCAAGTCATAAAAAATAATGACCCGACAGCACATGCAGAAATTGTTGCGATTAGAGAAGCTTGTGAAAAATTACATACTTATGATTTATCAGATTATATATTATATACATCTTGTGAACCTTGTCCAATGTGTTTATCAGCAATTATTTGGGCAAATATAAAAGAAGTATATTATGGTTGCACAAAAGAAGATGCTGGAGAAATCGGTTTTCGAGATGATATGATTTATGATTATTTAAAAGGAAATAATTCTAATTTGATTGATTTGAGAAGAATGGATAGAGACGAATGTTTAGAAGTATTTAAAAAGTATAAAGAATTAGGTGGAATTATTTATTAAAATATAAAAATATAAAAATATAATTCTAAGTCTTAAATACTGTATCCACAATGAATTGCTTAAATTATATATATGGTGGAATTTTTAACTGGATGTATATAGTAACATAACACTTTACTTGACTTTTATGTTAATTTGATATATGATAGGGATACAATCTTCTTATGTATCCTCTTTTTCAACATAGCGGTTACAGGAAGAAATAAAATTTTAGGAGGAAAAAATAAATGGCAAACACAGTAAAGCCTTGGCGGAAAGAGGGATTTTTTGTGGAAATAGAATCCCCTGAAATTCTCTCAATCATAGAGAAAGAAGAAATATCTGCTGCCATTCGGAGCGCTTCTGCGTCTGGGGGAGGTTTTACTACCTCAGATGTCTGTGAGATGCTAGATTCTGATCTGGCAAAAAAAATTACTAACATTAGATTTTGTTACCGATTTATACATTTTTCAAAATTTATAGCCAAAAAAAGTCCAACTCCTAAAAGTTGAACTAAGATTTTATATTCATCAAAAATTTTTATTATCTTGAAGTTAATTTGTATCAAGACCTTCAAAAAGTTCAATGAAAATTTTCTGTGGTGCACCAGGAGGGATTCGAACCCCCGACCTTCCGGTTCGTAGCCGAACACTCTATCCAACTAAGCTACTGGTGCATACCTAATATTATAACGGTTTATTGTAAATTTTACAAGACTTTTTTACTTATTTTCATAATAATTATTGTAAAAACTTAATAATTATGAAATAATCTAAGTAAATAAAGGGGGAGAAATATGAAAAAAATAGTAAAAATATCTTTGATATTTATATTTTGTTTATTGATTTTTAGTATTTCTAAAAATGTAGAAGCAAATTCAATAAGTAGAATTGCAATGGACATTTATGTAGATAATAACGGAAATGCTACAATTAATGAAACATGGACATGTACGACTAACAGTGGAACAGAAGTATATCATCCATATTATAATTTAGGAAAATCAGAAATAGAAAATTTGAGAGTAAAAGAAAATGGAAAGACTTATCAAACCTTATCTTCATGGAATACATCAGGGACTTTATCAGACAAAGCATATAAATGTGGAATTCATAAAATTACGAATGGAGTAGAATTATGTTGGGGAATTAGTTCTTATGGTTCACATGTATACGAAGTAACCTATACAATCAGTAACTTTATAGCAGAATTACAGGATTCTCAAATGTTATACTGGACATTTATACCATATGATTTTTCAGACTCAATCGGAAGTGCCTATATCAAAGTACATACAGATTTTGATATACCAGATTCTGTAGATGTCTGGGGATATGGTAATTATGGTGGAACAGCATATGTATATGATGGATATATAGAAATGCAATCAGATGGAAGACTAGCAACAGATGAATATATGACAATGTTAGTTAAATTTCCAAGTAATACATTTAACACTTCAAATTCATTAAATCACGATTTTGACTATTATTATAAAATGGCTGAAGAGGGGTCTACAAAATATAATGAAAAACCTGAAAGTATACTATCAAAAATTTTAAGTGTCATTGTATTTTTGTTTAATTTTATACCAGCACTAATTATTATTTTTGCATTTGGAATGGGAATATCAGCAATAAATGCTTCTAGATTGCATTTTGGAAAAGAAGGTAAAAAGATGCCACCAGACTTACCATATTATCGCGATATACCATGTAATAAAGACATTTTTAGGGCATATTATATTGGATATAACTATGGATTATTAAAAAACAAAACAGATTTATTAGGAGCCATTATTTTAAAATGGATTAAAGATTCTGTTATTCGAATAGAACAAAAAGAAGGAGAAGGAATATTTAAAAAAGAAAATGTGATCATCTATTTAAATGAAACCAATCCAAGTGTTTCCATTTCAAACGAAACAGAAAGAAGATTATTTGATATGCTATATACAGCAAGTCAGGATGGAATATTGGAAAATAAAGAATTTGAAAAATGGTGTAATAAAAGTTATTCAAGAGTGTTAAAATGGTTTGATAAAATTTTGAATGAGCAAAAAAGAAAATTAATAGAAGAGGGATTAATTACTGTAGAAGAAAAGAAAACATTTAAAATCTTTAAAAATAAAATTGATGTGGCAACACCGGCATTAAAAGAAGAAGCAATACAACTAGCAGGTTTAAAGAAATTTTTGAAAGAATATACATTAATAAAAGATAGAGAAGCAATTGAAGTAACATTATTTGAAGAATATTTGATATATGCACAAATGATGGGAATTGCAAAACAAGTTGCAAAAGAATTTAAAGATGTATATCCAGAAATTATTGAGCAATCTAAATTTACATCTTATGATAATATCATTATTATTAATAGTTATGCAGCACATGGTATTTCTACTGCAAGAAGTGCAGAGTCTAGAGCAAGAAACTATTCATCTGGTGGAGGTGGATTTTCATCAGGTGGCGGAGGAGGAGGTTCCTTCGGTGGAGGTGGAGGCCGGAGGAGGTTTCCGTTAATACAATAAAAATAGATATGGAAAAGAAAATCCTATGCATAAAGGATTTTCTTTTATAATATAAAATCTCATTATTTTAATGGACTATTGAACTTTTTAATCAGGATGTCAGAAAAAATTATTAAGAAGCTGTAAAAAAATTAAAAAAAGGTCTTGCAAACCTCAAAAAAATGTGCTATTATATATAAGCATGAAATAAATCGAGGTGTAGCGCAGTTGGTAGCGCGCGTGGTTTGGGACCATGAGGTCGCAGGTTCGATCCCTGTCACCTCGACCATACGATAGCAATTTTGAGGGAACTCAAGGAAATTGCAAAAGTCTGAAAGGGTATTAATCAATGGATTTTGGTTAATACTCTTTTTCTATGCAGTTCTCAAAAATTCTATAAAAAGTTCTAAAATAGTTCTAAAATTTATGTTTTAAAAAAATTTTAGGTGTATAAAAAATGTTTTAAAAAGTTTTAAAAAACTGTATAGAACTTAATATGCTCTTTCATCAAATTAAAGACAATAAAAGTCTTGGAAAGGATGAAAGATGAACGAAATAGATTTTTATAAAATAAATGAAACATTGAATAATAAATATTATCAGATACCACAAGAATTATTTATTAATAGCTTGTATAAAGAAAAATTAAATTCAGATAGTAAAATATTATATGCTTTTCTACTTGATAGATTATTTTTATCACAAAAAAATCATTGGTTTGATAAAGAAGGTAGAGTTTATTTAATATTTACAAGAGAAGAACTACAAAACAAACTTTGCTTATCTGAAAAGACTGTTACAAAAGCATTTAAACAATTAAATGATGTTAATTTAATTGCAGAAAAGAGACAAGGGTTAGGGAAACCTAATTTAATATATGTTGGAAAAATACAGCATGAAAATATAAAGAATTTTGTAGGTACGGAAAATTTACAAGTCTTGAACAGTAAAAATTACGGTTCTGCAGAAGTAGAAAATACAATTCTTGATATGGAAAATTTACCTACAATCAATCCTAATAATATCAAAACTAATATAATCAATACTGAATCTATCAATCTTCAAAGTAATGAAGAAAATATTTCATTAAATGATGTAAAAGAAAAATGCAAATTAAATGATTTTACCAAAGAAGAACAGTCAATATTAGAAGATGTTATAGATAGATTATATTATGCAGATAATTTAAAAGTAGGAAATGTAATAATAACTAATTCAAAAATATTGTCAAAGATTTATTTAATTAATAAGAATAACTTAATTCAATTATTAGATATTGCTAGAAATAATAATAGTATTAAAAATATAACAAATTATTTAATGATTTGCTTATATAATAATTTAGGTAATCCTAATATAAATATAGCGACAAATAATATAGCAAATAATAAAACTACTATATATAATCGTGACTATGAAAGAAAATATCCAGAGGGATTTTTCGACAGCTTATATGCTAACTTTGCCAGCAAAAATGCAGTAGCATCTTCGTAGAATTTGCTCTGATATGAAGTTGCAAGAAATACTCTAAAATGCAACTTCACTATATTTTATAATGGCAATAGCCCTTATAAAATATAGCCTAAAAAATGCGTTAGCAGTTTTTAGGAAACCCCCGTAGGGCACACAGACAAACTTGTTTGTCTAGTGTGTTAGACAAGAATATCTTATCTCGTGAATTTAAGAGAGAACAAGGAAAAAAATATGAGCTATGCCATAATTAGAAATGAAAAATTAACTAGAGCAAAAGCTATGGGAGCATATAGGCATAATGAAAGGAAAGCAAAAAATCATTCAAACAAAAATATAGATAGTAGTAAAACAGAATTAAATTATTATATAAAGAAAAACGAATTAAGTTATATAAAAGAGTTTGATAGAATCAAAGAAAAGTACAATTTAAAAGGCCAAATAAGAAGTAATAGCATCATAATGTGTGAAATGGTATTTACTTCGGATCAAAAATTTTTTGATGAAATAGGCTATGAGGAAAGTAAAAGATATTTTCAAGAAAGTTACAATTTTATATGCAATTACAAAAATTTAGGAGAAGAAAATATTATATCAGCAGTTGTTCATATGGATGAAGATACACCACATATGCACTTGTTATTTATTCCAGTAGTTCATACAAAAGATAAGCAAGGAAATAAAATTGATAAAATTTGTTCTAGAGATTTTTGGAAAGGCAAAAATAGTTATAGAGATTTACAAAATGCATATTTTAAGCATATTTCTGAAAAAGGATTTAAGTTAGAAAGAGGAGAATTAGTAGAAATAACAAATAGAGAACATTTTTCAATACAAGAGTATAAACAAATTACAAATTACGAAAATACTAAACAAATATTAAAAGATATGAAATTGGAACTTCCAGAAACACCTGATATAAAAGATATTAAAAAGATTATGCTAAATAGAGATGAAAAAATAGAAAATGAGATTATTAAGCCAAAAGATGAATTAATACAAAAACTCCATCAAGAAAATATTTCATTGCATAAAGAATTATCAAAACAAGCTAATATTATTGATAAAGCAGAGAAATTTGAAACAGAAAGAAAATCATTGACAGCAGACAATATTGAATTAAAAGCAAAATGTAGAAAACTTGAATTAGATTTTAAGCAAAAGGAAAAAGAAATAAAAAATAAATATGAAGATGAAACTTATAAAATAGATTATCAATATCAGAAAATTATAAATAAATTAGAAAAGGAAAATAATTATTTAAAGAAAGTTATTGATAGATTTAAAATTACAGTTCAAAAGTTTATTAGTTGGATTTGCCATAAGTTTTCTGCTCCATCTGAAGAAGATTTGATAAGAGATTTTGAAAAAGAAACATATATGGATTTTGATGTTAAAAGGCAAATGGATATAAAAAATTCTGAAATAGAAAAACAAGAAGATGAGTTAGAATATTATTAGATATAAAAATTGCCACCATTGGTGGCAGTTTTTATTATAACACATAGACTAATAATTTCTTTTAAATAAATGTTTGATTTTTTCAAATAATCTTTGTATGAAATTTTGTTCCTTATATTCTATGATAGCATTTTCTTTTGAAATATTGCTTTCTAGTGTAGTTTCTTCTTTTTTTCTATTTTTAAATATATTATCAGGATTATATTTGTTTCTTATCTCTTTTTCGAGTTCCAATAACTTATTTGAATCTCTTTCAATTAATTTTTCTCTTTCCTGTTTAGAACAAAAGAAATCTCTATATATTACTGCTAGAATAACAATAGTTTCTTCTTTTAAGTGGCATTCTTCTATAGGTTCAGATATTTTAGGAATATAAGTATTAGATTCCTCTGATGAAATTATCTGTTTAAATCCCAGGGGGATTTTGTTTGATAAATTAGTTGGCATCAAATTTATAATTTGTTCTACTTCTGAAAATGCTTCTCTGTATTTGTCTTTCATTTTTTACCTACCTTTGTTCATTGTTTTGATTTTCTTCCTGTATCTGTCCATCTCTTTCCTGTCTTTTTTCTTGTTCTAAATTTTGAATTAATTTTACGACTTCTTGTTTTTTCTTCGCACCATCTTGCATTTTTGCTACTTGCTCATCACATGCTTGAAGGCTATGCATCCATTTTGTTTCAGCTTCTTGTTCATTTTGTTGTTTTTCTTCAGTTTTAGGCTTAAATTCATCTCCAACTTCGTCTTTTATAGATTCTTCAACTGGCTTTTCTTTTTCTTGTGGTTGAATAGATTGTTGTTTTGATTGTTGTTGAATACGACCATAATTTAATAAAAATTTCTTATCAGCTAAAGATAGTGTTTTTCCAACATTATGAAGTTTATGTTTTGTTTCGTATCCTACATATTTAGTGCTCGATACTCCATCAGATCTAGCTCCCATCAAAAAGCAATGACATGAATCTAACTTGTTAGTTGATAAAGCTTCCCTATAATTTGTAAAATCATCATCGTACCATATACCATCTAATTTTACTTGACTCCATTCATGTGAGGATTTTTTGCCATTCACCGGTATTGAACCTCTAACTGATTCAACTTGTATTCCATATTCTGCAGAAATATTTCTTAACACTTCAATATATCCTTGACATACTGCTTTGCCGTTTAGCAAACTTAATAAATTTCTATTTGACAATCTTGCTGCATCATCTACTTCAACTTCATCATATCGCATATTATCGCTTAAAATTTTAACAATTTGTCCATATATTTTTTTCTCTCTCCCCGGCTCTTTTACATTTGGAATTATAATTTTTTTCTTTATTTCTTCTATTTGTGATTTTACTTGAATTAAATCATCTATATTGTATAAGTTAAAATTTATTCTTTCACTGTGTTGGTCTGGGGTAATTTCATTTTCTCCACCGTAAATATATAATTGGCTTAAACCAGATTTTTTAAATTGTTCTAGTACAGTTAGAGAAGTATTTGCCAAACTATTTATTGCATAACACATTTTTCCATCATCAGTCAAATATACATTATTTCCAATAGTTTTAGATGTATTTTTTTCTAAATTTATACATTGAGTCGAGAATTTCCCATTGTCTTTAGATTGCTTAACCAAAGCCACTTTTTCACCAACTTTTTGAACTGAAAATAATTGTTCATTATCTTCTAGAACAAACTCTTGACCATCAATAGTAATTTTATTAATATTTCTTTTTCCCATAAAGGCATTATAATCAATTCTTTCTATACCATCTATATGTACTTCTTTTAAATTATCACAATTACTAAAAGCATCTGCTGACAAATAATCTAATTTTCCACTTAACGAAATACTTTCTAAACTAGTATTTTCATCAAATGTACCAGGATATATAATTTTTACACTTGATGGTATATCAACTTGTCTTAATTGTGGACAATTTCTGAATGAATTTTGTCCTAAAACTTGAAGATTACTACTAAAAGAAACTTCTTGTAAATTACGGCAATCTGAAAACGCTCTAGGCCCAATAAAGTTAATACTATTAGGCATTATAATTTTTTTAATTTTATCATTGCCTTCAAACGCACCTTTTTCTATACGCTGTACTCCTTCAGGGATAACAATCTCTCCATTACTATTAATATGAGTATCAACCCAACTTTTATCTATACTGTACATATGAAATCCTTTCTTTAGTGTATATTTTATCTATTTTATTTTCTCATACTCTTATTTTTTTGTCAATAAAAATCGCTTTATTAGAGATAAGATTTATGTTTTAAATATTAAAATTAAATCATTAATAAAGCGAATGAGGTAAGATAATGAAAATAACAAAATACAATAAATTTAGAAATATATCAGGAAATAAATTAAGTGAATTACGAAAAGCAAATAAAATGTCTCAACAAGATTTAGCCGAAAAATTGCAATTAGAAGGTATTGACTTGACTTCTAAAGAAATATCTAAAATTGAAAATAATAAAAGGTTAGTACAAGATTTTGAATTATTTGCTTTTGCTAAAATATTTGGAGTGTCTGCAGATATATTTAATACTGAAAATCAATAAAAAAATTCGGATTTTCTGAAAAGTTTTATGAAAATACTGTACTTTTTTCAAAATTTAGTGTATAATTTTAATAGATAAATGAATAATATATATTATAAATAATATTATTTACTGGGTCTGAAATAGTTTTAGCTTAAGTAGGACCTGACCCGTGCTGACGGTAGCCGTCGCAAAAAGCCATTCAAACGAATGGCTTTTTATTATGCAATAACAAGGTTTTTGGGTACCCACTCGCAATTTTTAATTGCGTAGTGGGTCAAGTTCTTATAATCTCTTATTTTTCAATTTCCTTTTTATGTATTCAATTTCTTTATTTGTAAAGAAATACTTTTCTGCTCTAGTAAACGGCATATTATTATGAAATTTGTAATCTAATTTATCAACAAATGTTAACATATCAGAGACTTGAAATAGTCTTTTTTTAGTGTGATCAAATTCAATTCTTCTTTCTACTCTTTGATTTGTAGCAAAAACAATATCAAGAATTGTTGCTAAAGTCTCTTGTCCATTATCATAATATATTACAATTTTTTCAAACGAATCAAAATAACTTTGATTTTCTTGTATGAATTTATTTATTTCAATGGATATGGCTTTATTTAATTGGCTTTTACTATTCATATATCGTTTATCTAATATTATAGTTTTTAATTTTACAGGTACTTTTCTTGCAAAATTAAATATTGTCCAAAATATTTTTTGTCTTTGTTCTAAATTAAATTTAGAATAATCATCTCTTTTCGCTATTAAATAAGCTAAATGGAGCATACCATTATAGTTTTGCTTATTTAAACTATCATTCAAATATTGTAATTCATTTGTTATAGGATTATCACTTTCGTGTATTGTAAAGGACACTGCATATAATTCTGAACTACCTTTTACAAATCCAAAGTCTCCACTTTCATCAATAAATATGTTAAGTCTTCGTTTTATATAAATCACCTGCTCTATATAATTATTTTAAATTAATATTTGTTTTTGCCTTTTTCTAATGATATTTTTAATAAAATATCTTTTTTTAATTTGTTCTATATTATATTTTTTAATTTCGTCTTGGTGCTTTTTTAAATATGCAGAAATCGATGAAAAAATTCCAGGCTCTACTTGATTTGCATCACTTATCTTACCATTAAGCCTTACTAATTTTTCAATAAAATAAGTAGTTGGATTAATACATTCCCTGTATAAATCTATAATTTCTTTTCTTTTTGCATTTTCAAGTCTTATCATTTTTTTAGAATCAATTATAGTTCCTGTAATAGATTTGTTGCTTTTTATTGAAAAAAATTTAGTTTTAGTCTTTTTTATATGTAATTCTTTTGAATTTAGTAATGTATTTATTTTATATTTTATCTTTTTATCAATAATCTTATCAGAAGATAAGGTTATATCATCTACAAATAAAGAAAATAAAATCTCTTTTCTACTACACATATTATGGATTTTTACAAATATATCTTTATAAGATAGGAAAGCAACTAATTGACTTGTTGGAGTTCCTGTTGGAATTTTACCATTATATGTAACTAAATCAGTTAAAACAGCAGCAACATCTTTTGACATATGCATAGTATATTTAAAGAAATTGTATACATATATTTCTTTAGTAGAATCATAAAATTTTTCTATGTCTATTGTACATACATTATTTTTTGACTGATGTAATCGAGCATTGTCTACATATGACTTTCCTTTTTTTCCAGAAATAACCCATTCTGGCTTTTCTATTCTATTTAATAAGTTAAATATTCTTTTTTGTATTTTTTTTAGTTTGAATTCTGGATTATTAATTATTCTTTTAGAGCCATCTGGTTTATCTTGAAAAAATTCAGAATATTTATAAGTATGTATTTTTCTAAAATAATTTCTTGGTAGCCCAAGAAGTTCAGCTAATTTTTGTTTATTTCTTAATCTATATAAAGGACTTTTTTCAATGTTATATTCTTTAATCATCTAATTCACCATTTTCTTTTAAAATCTTTAGAACTTTCATACCTATTCCTGCCAAATTATGTTTTAAATCTTTATTTGACTTTTTATCCTTGTCTAAAGATTCAGCCAATAAAATTATTGTTGAAACTTTTATATTAAGAACCTTGCTATATTGCTGTAAAAGATCTAAAGTTGGTTTTTTCTTATCGTTTTCTATTTCAGACAAAAAACTCTGTGAAATGTTAAGCTTTTTAGCCATTTCCACAGATTTATATCCGAAAAATATTCTTAATAATCTTAAAGTTTCACCCATTAGAATTCACCTCTTAATAAAAAGAAATTTAGATTAGTTGGTAATTACATCCATTTATCCAATAATTTTTCAACTATGATTTTAATTATTGTGATAAATGTTTTCCCTAAAAATTTATATAAGCTTTTTCTATTTTTCTTATATATTTTTTTTAATTTGTTTTTACCTGAACTAATTAATGATTTAACTTTTTTAAAGAGTTTTTTAATCATAGCTCTTTTACCTCCTTCTCATCTCTATTTTTGTTATTTGAGATGTCACCCGTAGAAGAAAGTTATGTGATTAATTAGTTCACTAATCTTTTTTCTCGCGAAGGTGCGAGTCACCAAGCGCCTTCGCGGGCTTATGCTGATATTAGTTAGTCAGATATAACTAAGGAATATCAGCATATGCCGGTATTGTTTGAGTGATGCCACTCCCAAGTATTTCTACTCTAATATCATTTGGGTGAAAGGACATTTTGTTAAATCATATTATTTATAACATATAAAAAGTACAATGTCAATATATTTTTTCGCATTTAGCGATATTTTTTTACTTATTTTCCATTATCCACTTATACAACTCATCTTCTGTAACTTTGCCTTGCTTATAATCTCTTATTTTACTTTGAGCAAGTTTTTTCCAATTATCAAAATCCTTTTTTAATTTTTTATTGTTATCACTTCTAGCAACTTCCATAAACTTCTTTTGATATGCTTTTCTATATTCTAATAAAGCTGGTATTTTTTCTAAGTTTTTTCTATATGTCTGTTTTGCTCCTTTTTCTCTACAACTTTTTCCATCTCTATTTGGTAAATCACAATATAATTCATCTTGCCTTATTGATGGAATAAAATATCTACCACAATACTGGCATGTTTTTATTGGTAAATTATAATTCTTAACAATCTGTTCTAAAACAACAAAAGCAATATTACTTAACTTTTCACTTGTATATACATTTGTCATTTTAATTAAAGAATCGTTTTCATCAAGTTGTTTTGTTAATTCTTCTAGTGAATACTTATAATATTCTTCGTGTTTATTTGAATAAGTATCTAATATAACTTCAATATCACTTGAATAGGTATATACATCATTTTGATGAGTAATTAAAAATGATATAAATTTAGAATTTATTTTAGATTCTTTTAATTTTTCATTTCCGTTTAAGTTATATATAAAATCTACAAATTCTTTAAAATTATGTTGTATTTCTATTAGTTCTTCTAAACTATCTTCATAAACTCGTTTCATTATTTTTACAAGTGCATCTTCAGAAGAATATGTTTTTTCTAATTCTTTATATGGTACATATTCTTTTAGCAATTCAAATCCATATAAATAGAAAAATGTATCATAAATAAAAATAGAGCAAGGTATTTCCTCAAAAAATTTCAGCTCTCTCGCATAAAGTCGGTATTGTTAAGTAGAGTTAAAGAATTTTTTATTTACATAATAAGTATTTTATTATATAATATACTAGAAACTATAAATATTTATTTGTTGAAGGAGGATTAGTTTTATGGAAAAACATTTTTTCTATAATGCAACGCCAGAACCTGGAAATTTTGGAGATTTGATACGGCAAGCTCGAATAGACAAGAACTTGTCTTATGAAGATGTCGCTAAAAAAATCCAAGTAACTGCAGAAGAAGTTGAGAAACTCGAAAAAATGGAGATAATACCAAACGATGAAATTTTACGGAAACTTTCTGGAAATCTAGGTATTACTTATCGACGTCTTAGGATAGGAGCAGGTTACAATATGAGGGGAAGCTATCCTGATTACTATCTACCTGATGGCATGCCAATTGACATTGAAGAAATACTGTCTAAAATTTACTATAAATATCCTGCCTCATTATCTAGACTGTATGAATTAATTGAAGTGCTTTTAGAAGAGTAGTACATCAACTTATTTTTGGAATAACAAAAAACTAGTGGAACAATTGCACCACTAGTTTTTTGTCATATCACACTCTCTTTATTAATACATTTCTTTCTCATCTTCAAACCAATCAAAACTACTAGAATTAGCTTTCTTCATGGCATATTCTTTCATAGCTTGTTTTGATAAAGTTCTATATCTTCTAATTTTTCTTTTGGATCTATTATTTATTTGTGAGTTAAAAACCATATTGCTGATAGCAATAACCTCATCAAGAATGTTATTAATCCTGTTTTCCATTTTATTTTGGAAATTTTGCTTTTCTGTTCTTCTTCCGTTTCTTTCAATTCTTGTTTCAAGTTGTAAAATTGATTTTTCAAATTTTCCTCTACCAATTTTTTCATTTCCTCGTTCATTCTCATATTGTCCTTTAATAAACCTTCCTGTGTATCTTGTACTTTCTTTTTCATAATTGTTATATCTTCTACTATTGTTTGTTCCATTTGATATAAATCCTTTATTATCTCTGGCTCTATTAGATAATAATCCATCTTTACTATTCCTTAGTAAAAATTGATAGATTTATTGATAATCCTCCAAAATCAAGAAACGAACAATTAGCTTCTTTTTTAAGAAGAATTGGTGTATGTGAAGAACGTAGCAGAGGATTTGATAAAATAGTATATTCCACAGAAATATATCAATTACCTGCACCAAAATCGAAGTTTATGATGAAGATACAGCACCTAGATGTAATGAATGTATTTAAAATCTCCACCAATTCTTGTATATTCATTTCCACCATCAATTGAACATGCTCCACATTTACATTTTTTATAATCGTGAACACTTAAATATTCAATTATATCATTACATTTTAAGCATCTAATTTTCATAATTTCTCCACTTCTTATAGCTTTTTTTAAAGACCATTATACAAACATTTAAATAATTTCTCAATAAAATTTATTCAATTGCATTCAAACTACATTCAAAAAATGTCGGGGTGTTAGAAGATAAGCAACTTTTAAAAGCAAATTCTTTTCACCTCGACCAATTTAGACCGTTATTCAAGAGAATTTAAGAAAATTTGAAAACAGTCAAGAAATATGAAAAGTGCTATTTTCTAAGAAATATAGAGAATAGCATAAATTTTTTGCATTGTAAAAAATTTTCAAAAATTGTTCCGTAAATTTCCGCAAAGCAAAATTTATTGAAAAATATATAGAGGTTTTGTTATGATAAAAAAATGCAAGGAGTTTAAAAGCAAAAATAAATACATCAATGTTTTGTTTAATTTTTATTAGCTTAAAGATACAAATTTGCATTATGTTAAATAAAATGCTATAATAGTTGATATAAAAAGCAATAGAATACTTGAACTTTAAGTATTCACTGTCATTGAAAAAGGAGGTATTGGTATGCAAGTTCATATCATAACAACAACCGATTCATATCGGTATTTACTAAAACAGCTAGGAAAGGATACTGAAAATTATTTAAATACCATGGATTGGTATGAAGTAGATGATTCCAAGAGCATTACAATTGAAGGAAAAAAGTTCGAAGTAAAAGGCCAAGTAAATGATTTAGGTGTTTATATGGTTCGGAAATTTCGAATCACAACAAAACCTACTATTTGGCTTAAGCCGTATACTTTTTCTACAAATTTTTGGATGACTCAAAACGGATAACCAGATCACTTTTTCAAAAAATTTAACATTTTTAACCTAATGCACTCCATATGTATAGACTTATGGAGTGCATTAGGTATTTTCTTATACAAGTTTAATGTTCATTGGTTTTACCATTTTGTTTTTTATATTAAGTACAGAAATTTATGGAGCTGACTTTTCACCAGAAGATAAAAGTGCTTAAAATACTGATGAAAATCAGATAAAATTTGTTTTAAATAATAAAGATTATTTAGAGGATTTTATTACAAGAAGTACATAGCATTCAAATACTATAAAAGTTAGTACAATTACCTATGCTGAAACTTATAAATGATTTGTCACCTGCATCTACTAAAGAAGAAAGAATGGAGAAGTTTGGATATAAACAATTATAATAAAAGAGTAACCCCACAGTTTCCAATTGAAAACTGTGGGGTAAAAATCATACTTACTTCAGAAAATAAGGTCATATATTAATCATCTTACGAATGATTCTAGTTCTTATTTTCTTGATGCAAATTTTTAAATGAGTAATCATAACTTCGATTTGCTCATCGGTTACAGGTTTGGCGTGTTTTTCTTTGTAAGTTTTCCATGCCAGCCCTGTTTTTAGACTGATTCTCAGGTCAATGTTATCAGGATGATGGTGATAGCTGTCCTTATTTACTTTGTAATATAGACGAACAACTTCATCAACTGGACGTCCATCACTTCCGTTCGAGTAGTAATGACCCATATCGATATAACCATTGTTCTGATTTCTTTGAATCGGAACAAAAGTATCATAAAACCATCCTGTTTCTTCATCTACAAATTTTGCTTCAAATGAATTTGTAGACAGAGTTAACCGTGTATAATGGTTTCTTCCTTCCTTTAGTGCCAGAGTAACCGCTACAGCATCTAAATACTGAATTGGCTCTTTGAGATTCAACTCTTTGTTCCCGAAAGGATTTACAATGTTGCTATATTCAGCAAGCAGTTTGTAAAGCCTTTCCATTTTTGATGAATGTATGCTATGAAAAGGAAAATCAACATTACTTTGGATAGATGAACAGTCAAGCAACTTTTTATAAGTTGCATTTGTCAGCTCATCAACCAGTTCTTTGTTGTAGCATCCATCAAGCATCGTTGCCAGTGTCAGCATGCCTTTAAGAGAATGTATTTGACCCCACCAGAAGTTTTTTCCACCAGGGTGCTTTTCTCCAAATTCAGCCATAGCACGATTCATAGTTTCTTCAGGCACACTTTTTCCTATTGAAACGATATAATCTGTTCCAGAATGGCAAAAATAAGTACCTGCAACATTGAAACATGGCACAAGAACCCTGTTGCCAGAAGCATGATAGTCAGATAACCGTTCCGCTCCATATGTTTCCATTGCTACCTGAAATTCCCGAATTGTAATACCCATATAAATTCCTCCTTGTGATGTAGTATGAAATTTTTTCATGTGCTGCATGAATATTTTAATTATACACTAATTTACATAAAATTGCAAATTAGACACTTTTGAAAAATTTTATAAAAACTATGTACATTTTGGAAATTTAATGTCTAATTTTAATAGATAAGTGAATAATATTATTTATATTGGCCTTACAAGGAGAAAATATGTAGATGTAGCGCGTCGGAAAAAGCCATTCATACGAATGGCTTTTTATAGTACATTTAAATCTCCTATAATTATAGATTTTTATTTTTTATCATTTTCATCCTTACAAACTCTTCTCTGTCCCTTTCCTCTAAGATATCCTGTATTCTTTTTTCATCTTTTTCGTAATTAGGAATAATAATATCTTTTAGAGAATTAGACCTTTTCTGAACCTTTTCTATAGCAGAATCTAATCTAGATATGGTAATTTCTAAACGAGCTAAATCAACCATCATTTTTTTTATATTTTGAAACTCTACAATTGCTTCATCAATACTAATTGTTGTTCCAAGTAAACCAAATGTTAAATCTGGATTAGAAGAACTCGTATAAGAAATTAGAGGTATTTCTACACCCATAATTGTTTTGTACTTTATATCTAATTGATTATCAATTTCGATGGTATGAGAAATCATATTGACTTTATTGATTCCCATATCAACATTTGCATTTTGCAAAGCAAGAAATGCTTTTTCGTATTGCTTATGAAAGGTTTCTTCTAATTCTTTTTTTTGAGAAATATATTTTTCTTTTTCATTTTCTAAAATATATTTTTTCTTTTCTAAAAGTTCTTGCCCTTGTTTAGATAAAGCAATTGTTTTCTTTAATTTGATTAAATTACTTTTGGTTGGAAGAAGTGTACTCATAAATTATTCTATTCCTTTCTAAACTACAATTTGCTAGAGACAAATTCATAATTGTTTTTAAATGAGAATTCCACTATAGTTTTGTCAATTCTTCTTTTGGCAGGATATTTAAAATATTTAGAGCTAAGTCTAAAGTTTCATTAATTGTTCTTCTTTCATCTTGTTTTTGATTGATAAATTTTTCTTCGAATGTATTTGCAAATGCTAGGTATTGCTTATCCAAATCATTTAAATCATTTTCACCTAAAACTTTTGCTAAGGCTCTTACATCTTGAGCTTTAGAATAAGAAGCAAAAATTTGGTCAGAAATTTTTGCATGGTCTTTTCTCGTATATTTTTCACCAATACCATCTTTCATGAGTCTTGATAAAGAATTTAAAATGTCAACAGGAGGAACGATTCCTTTTTGATACAAATCCCTAGAAAGTACAATTTGTCCTTCTGTTATATATCCTGTTAAATCTGGAATAGGGTGTGAAATATCATCATTTGGCATGGTAAGTATTGGGATTTCTGTAATAGAACCTGATTTTCCTTTTATCATACCGGCTCTTTCATAGATAGAAGCTAAATCACTATATAGATATCCAGGGTAACCTTTTCTACTTGGAATTTCACCTTTTAAAGTAGAAACTTCTCTTAAACTTTCAGCATAAGCGGTCATATCTGTTAGAATAACTAATACATGATATCCTAAATCAAAAGCTAAATATTCTGCACAAGTCAAAGTAACTTTTGGTGTCAAAATTCTTTCTATACTTGGATCATTAGAAAGATTTTGAAACATAACGACTTTAGAAAGAGAGCCGTTTTCTTTTAAACTATTTTTGAAGTATTCAGCTGTCTCAAATTCTGCACCCATTAATCCAAAGCAAATCGCAAATTTCTCTTCTTTTCCAATATTAGAATTTGTAATAATTTTATTGGCAAGTTCATTGTGATTAATTCCACTACCAGAGAATATAGGCAGTTTTTGACCTCTAATTAAAGTCATTAATCCATCAATACTAGAAATACCTGTTTCGATATAATTTCTTGGATATTCTCTAGAAATAGGATTTATACTACTACCATTAATATCTCTTTCAATGTCAGAATGGATTTCACCTAAGCCATCAATCGGTTTTCCAGTTCCATCAAAAATTCTACCTAACATATCTTCTGATAGTTTTATACTTAATGGTTTTCCTTTTAATATGGTTTTTGTTTTGTCTAGTCCAATTCCATTTGTCCCTTCATATACTTGTATCATTGTAACATTCTCATCTATACAAATAACATTTCCCAAACGTGTTTCATTATTTGGTAAGATGAACTCTACTTGTTCATTAAACATGATGTTTTTAGGGGTTTTTAAATATACAATAGGACCATTTATGCTTTCTAATCCGAATATATTGAATATCCACTTATTTTTCATCCTTTCTATAATACTTCTTTATATTCTTCTGCTATTTTGTCTAAACTATCTAAATATTGTTCTTCCATTTCATCTATTTTTGCCATTTCAATATTCGCAACTTCATTTTTTATTTTTGGATAAGTTTCAAAAAATCCAATTTCTTTAATTTTAGACATAGGGATGCCCTTGTTGATAAGGGTATCTGAAGCTTCGTATATAGACACAATTAATTTCATCATTTTATATTGTTTTAATAAAGGTACATAAGTATCAATTTCAGAATTTGCATTTTGTTGTAAAAATCCTTCTCTGATACATTTGCAAATTTCCAAAATTAATTTTTTAGAATCTGATAATACATCTTGTCCAACAACTTTAGCAATTTCTTGTAATTCATTTTCTTCATTTAACAATTTGACAATTTTATTTCTATATACTAAAAAATCTTCTTCTGCATTTTTATCATACCAATTTTCTAAATTAGAAATATATTCACTATAACTAATCATCCAATTAATGGCAGGATAATGTCTAGAATATGCTAAATCTCTATCTAGTCCCCAAAATACATGGACAAATCTTCTTGTATTTTGCGTAACTGGTTCTGAAAAGTCTGAACCTTGTGGAGACACGGCACCAATAATAGTAACAGAACCATCTGTTCCATTATGATTTAAGGTTCTACCAGCTCTTCCATAAAATTCAGAAAGTCTTGAAGGTAAATATGAAGGAAAGCCTTCTTCTGCTGGCATTTCTTCTAATCTACCAGAAATTTCTCTTAAAGCTTCAGCCCATCTGGATGTTGAGTCAGCCATAATTGCTACTTGATATCCCATATCTCTATAATATTCTGCAATGGTAATTCCTGTATAGATAGAGGCTTCTCTGGCAGCAACAGGCATATTGGAAGTATTAGCAATTAATATCGTTCTTTCCATTAAAGGTCTACCAGTTCTAGGGTCTGTTAGTTTAGGAAAATCTTCTAGTACTTGTGTCATTTCATTTCCTCTTTCACCACAACCAATATATACAATAATATCAGCATCACACCATTTTGCTAATTGATGTTGTAACATGGTTTTACCTGTTCCAAAACCACCAGGAATGGTTGCAGTACCACCTTTGGTAATAGGAAATATAGAGTCAATGACTCTTTGACCAGTAAGCAAAGGAATATTGGCTTGCAATCTTTGTTTATAAGGTCTTGGAGTTCTGACAGGCCATTTTTGAACCATGGTAAGTTCTAGAGTTTGCCCATCTGGAAATTGGACTTTTGCAATTGTGTCATTGATACAATAGTCTCCTTCAGGAGCGATTTCCAAGATTTTTGCACTTTGGTGATTTGGGTATAATATTTTATGTGTAATACTTTCCGTTTCTTTTACAGTACCAAGAATGAAATTATATTCTACAGTATCTTCGATAGATACTGTAGGAGTAAAATGCCATTTTTTTTGTTCATCTAATGAAGAAATTTGGACGCCTTTTTTGATAAAAGGACCAGATATTTCTTCTAACATTTTCAAAGGTCTTTGTATACCATCATATACACTGCCAATCATTCCTGGTCCTAAACTTAAAGATAAAGGGGCGTTAGTGGTTATGACTTCTTCACCAATCTTCATTCCAGAAGTATCTTCATAACATTGAATTGTAGCACTTTTTCCATCTAACTTAATGACTTCACCTAATAATCTATGAACACCGATATACACCATATCATGCATTGCAAAACTTTCATCACCAGTTGCGATAATAACAGGTCCATTAATTTTCGTTATTTTCTTTGGTTCCATATAGTTTCTCCTTTAAATTTGTTAAAAATGTATTATCAATCAGCATATTTTCATTTTTTAATATAAGTCCACCAATATATGCATCTTCTATGATTTCAATATTTCCATAATTTTTAAAATCTACTTTTTGAGCATCTCTATTTGTCAAGCAAATCGTTATATTTGAGCGATTCTCTAAATAAGACATTGTATTTTCAAGAATTTGTCCAAGAAGATGAATATACTCTTCTGTAGAAGTATAATCCTCTAATTTTCGAACACATTCTTTAAAAAGTTGTTGTTTTTCTTGTGCTTCTTCATCTAATAATTGTTTCTTGGCATTAAATTCTATATGAATTATTTTTTTATTATATTCTTTTTCTAATTGTATTTTTTCTTTTTCAAATTTAGTTTCAAGTTTTTGTTCGAAAATAGATAATTCTTTTTCTATTTTACTTTTTGCTTTTGCATCTAATTCAGCTTGCAAGTTTTTCTTATCATTTTCAGATATTTCTAAACAAGTATCTTGAAACTTTTTTAACTTTTCATCTATACTCAAAATGATACACTCCTCTTACTTTAATTTTAATAGTAATGGTAATTGTGATTGTTCTATTTTATCAAATTCTTCGGGTAATAAGTGATAGATGTCATTGTTAATGACTAATATACCTACATTTGTATCTTTATTTAAATCTTTTAAAAATTCTAAAAGTTCTGTTTTATCTTGAATAAAATTGGTTTCCATACCAGATAATCGAAAACCAACTTCTTCTTCTCTTTTATTAAATATTCCTACAATTTTCAATTAAGATCTTCCTTTATATTTTATTTAATATCATGATAGATATAATTAAACCATAGATGGCAATACCTTCTGCTAAACCTGCAAATATAATTGTTTTTCCTAATAAAGAAGGATTTTCGCTAATAGCACCAATGGCACTAGAAGCAACAACGGCAACAGCAATACCTGCACCGATACAAGCAAGACCTGTTGCTAATGCAGCTGCAAGTAATCCCATATCATGGTTAGATAAACCTTCATTTTCAGTAGATGTTGCTTGCTCAGAAGTGGTTTGTGCTTGATCTTGTGCTTGATCTTGTGTTTCAGCTTGACTAGTAGTTTCTTCACCAACAATACTTTCTGATGAAGTATTAACAGTTGTATTTTCTAAAGAAGTGGTATTTGCACTGCTAGTGTTTACTCTACTAGAAGAATTTGTAGTATTCACAGCATAAACAGAACCTGCACTTAAAACTCCAAAAATAATGGCGAATATTAACATTGTATTAAAAATTTTTTTTCTCATATCAAATTCCTTTCCTTTCTCTAAATCGGGATTTTGGGGACGGACTTAAATTTCCCTTTTTTTATTTTTCATTTTCAATTGGAATATATTCTTTTCCATCTCCAGAATAAAATCTACTAAATAATTCATAATATTCTAATCTTAATACTTGAATGGCAACAATTAAACCTTCAAGAACGATAACAATACCATTACCAATAATAGCAACTATTAAACTTCCAGTACTACCAAACATATTGGATAAAATATATACAGCCATACATAAACCAACATGATTGATTGCAAAAGCCGCTAGTCTAACAAATGAAATTGTATTGCTTGCCATACTTAAAAGCATTTCTATTAGTTCAAATATTTTTTCTACAATGGATACTTTTTCCTTTGCTTTCTTTTTACTTAAAAGATTTTCAATTTTTTCTTTAAATAAAATAAGAAGTAAAGGTATAATAATTAATACCAATGTAATTGTTAAGCTTAAAATCATTTTTCCATTTTGTAATAATCCTACAACTAGAATTAAGATAACACTATAAAAAATTAATCCAGCTAATCCATTTTTATCAAATAGAGCACGTGAAATATCTTTATTTTTAATACCATTTTTAATATTAAATATCATGGCAATTAAAATTAATATAGCTCCACTACCAATTCCAAAAACTAACATGTTTTGAATATTGTCCATTGGACTTGGTACGATTCCTTTGATAATATCTTCTTTTCCAAAGATACTACCATACAGGAATCCAAATAAAATTGCTGAAATTCCTGCGGCTGTAAATATAGGACCTAAAGATTTTTTCTTTTTAATTAAAATAAATCCAATTAGTGCGATAATAAAGCCTTGTCCTACATCTCCAAACATAAAACCAAACATTAAAAATGCAGTTATTGCAACAAATAGTGTTGGATCCATTTCTGTATAATTTGGTGTTCCATACATTTTTACAATGGATTCAAAAGGCTTTATAATTTTATTATTTTTCAATTTTGTTGGTGGTGTACTTGCTACTTCATCATGACTTTTAACAACATATTCTACTTGATGATTTTTTAATTTAGTTGTTAAAGCTTCTAAATTATGATAAGGAATCCAACCAACAATATAAAAAGAACCTTTATTATCATGTGCCATATATTTTTTTACTTTATTTATTTTTTCTAAAAGTTGTAACTGTAAATAAGTATGGATTAATTCTCTTCCGATGGTTTCTCTCAATTCAGAAAGTTTTATTTTTTGATTTTCTATTTGTGTTTGATTTTCTTTTATATATGTGTTTACTTGTGTAATTACTTCTAATGGCATTCCTTTAAAATCTTCTGGAAGCCAAATTCTTTTAAATTTCATTACTTTAAAATAGCTATCTACTTTTTCAGACAGAGCTTTAGGTGTAAAATATACTACCCAAACTTCATCTTCGGTTTTATCCAATTCTAATAAAATGGCATCTATATGTTCTAATTCTTTACAAAGCTCATCATAATTTTCTAAAGAAAACACACCAAATCGAAACGACATGTATCTTAAATTGTATAAATTTTCTAATGTTTCTGGAAAATTCTTAAGATGTTCAATCGGAACAATACTCGTATTTAATTCTTCTATTTCTTTTTCCTTTTCTGCAATTTCTTGATATACATTGTTTATTTTTGATTCAGAAGTTTCTATAAATTGCTTGAGTGTATCAAAATTTTGTGTTAATCCAACTGACTTTTCCTCATAATGTATATCCAATTTCTTTAGTAAATTTTCGGCTTTTTTGATATATTCTTTTATACGAGAATCATATGAAAAATATGTAAGTTTCCAACCTTTTTCTAAAACTTTTAAAGCATTTTCTGGTTGAAATCCAGAACCGATTAAATCATTGGCGATAATAAAATCTAAATTTTCTTCTTTACCAGTCATGCTTAAAAATTTCATTCTTTCTATAGCCAAAATTTTCACCTCTTTTGTTTATATAATAATTTTACTTTCGATACTTGGCTTAGACATTTTATATCTAATGCCTTCTATAATGGTTACAATATTTTCTTTTTCTGTTTCTAATATTTTAAAATAGCTAATAATCATGCTTAAATCTAATAGTTCATTTCTAAATGCTTTTTTACTTTTTTGATATACATATTTTTTAATATCACTTTCAATATGTGTACCAATCATATTTTGATAAATAGTACCAGCTAAAGCTTGATTTAAATCCTCTCGGGTGTTCGCATTTTCAATTTTTTGAATGGTATTTAAATCGATTTTGTAAAAATGAGGAATTAATATATCTTGATTGACAATTCCATAATATTTTTTACATCGATATGTCCAAAGGATATTTAATAAGTCAATTCTTATATTTAATAATGTTTCTATTTTTTTATTTTTCCCTTTTACTGTTTTGAATAAGTTTTCAAAATAATATTTATCTAATGTATTTTCTCTTTCAAAATCTGTGTGACTATTTTCAAAAATTGATTTTATATTTTTATCAGGAATTTTATCAATAAAATCTTCTTTACTAGTGGCTGTATATAGAACTTTTAAATCTGTAAATATATGTTCAATCCAATCATTACTTTGTATCGTTTTTACTTTTGGACTATCTATGTTTTCGTATAGCTTTTTAATAGTTTCTATTTTGTATTTTATAATATATTGTGTAAATATTTCTTTGTTTGCACCATGCAAATACTTAAGAATTTTTTGAATATCATATATTAAAAGTGTATCTAATGCTGTTTCTAATTCCATTCTTTTTGCATTATCAGATAAATTATCTAACTCAGGTAATTTAGATTTTAGAAGGATAATCGCATCAGTTAAATTATTTTGTTTTATTAGATCTTCTAAATCCTCTTTTTTCAATTTTTGTGCATACATTGCTTTTAATTTTGCATTTAAACCAGGATTATTCATTGTTCTCATTATTTGAAACCACCTCTTTTAATATATGATTTATTATTTGATTTACATTTTCTTCTTTCATGGCTTCAAATGTATTTCTTTTATGGTTTAATTTTTCTAAAGTTTCTGCTTTTACTTCTTTTTCTTTTTTGGCAAAAGAATCATCAAGAGTTTGTTGAAATTGTAATATATTTTTTTTATATTGTGCCTCAAGAGCAACCTCTTTAGCTGTAATTTCTTGCTTTATATATGTTTCTACTTCTTTATTTTTTTCTTCAATTTCTGCTACATTTTTTTTAGCAAGCTCATCAATTTGTAATATATGATCAATGAGTTTTTTATCCATTTAATTCACCTCTTATATATTGAATGAATTTTTATTTTCATCTATATTTTATTTTTTCAGATGATAGTTGTCAATAAAATACACATAAAAATCACATATGATTTGATACTATTTAGATTTTTAACGAGTATACCCAATTTCATCATAATTATTTCTTAAAAAAGCTGATATATAAATATTTTTTTAATTCTCGGTTACCCTACATTACGTTTAACAAATTCTAAAAATAAAACCGTAACAATACCCGGAAACAGGAACCTTTACGGTTTTATTTTAAGACTTTGTAAAACTATTTCGGTCACATTCGAATTTAAAAAAATATTTATATATCAGCTTTTTTAAGCTAAATCACTATAAGTAAAAGCATTAACTAATTAAATATCTAATTATGTTCACAGAGCAAAGAACCAAATATAATAGATAGTAATCATATATAAAATTTATCAAGTTCATTCAAAATAAAAAAGTGATATGATATAATATGCAAAGTGAACATAGTGGAAAAAGTTGAAAAATAATTACGATTTTGGTGTTGTAAAACTTCATGATTTATGTTTTAGGAAGGAATGTGAGTAACAATGGGATTTATCAAACAACATAAAAAAGCAATATTGATTATTCTTTGCATATTGATATTAATAGCTGTTATGATATGTAGCTATATAAGTTATTATTTTTATCAACAAAGTAAAATTGATATCAAATCAGAAAGAACATTTTATATAGAAACAGAAGAACAAGATTTATCTAAAATTGCAACTGACTGGATAAATCAATATGTTGGACAATATATGCAAAAATATGTACCAAGAACGGAAAAATTAAAAAGTATAGAAATTAAAAATGTGGAAGTTTTAGAAGAAGAAAACCAATATGTGCAAATAGATTTTGAATTAAAAACAGCTAAAAAGAAAAGCGATTATTTTTTAGAAAATGAATGGGGAATATATAAAGAAAATCATATACTTTCTTGCCAATGGGTTTTGAAATTTTTATTAAGAGAAGAAAATCAAATTTCTAAATACTTTGTAACTGCTAGAATGAAACCAGTAGAATATCAAATACAGCAGTACAAAGAAAGTGGACAAGCAGAAGCAGAACAACAACAATTTCAATTTGAAAATAAAAAATACTATGAGGATAAAGAGAAACAATGTACTTATAAGATAGAAAATGAAAAAATATATGTAACCTATGATAATAGCAATACTTGGAAAGAAGTAGAAACGAATGGGATAGATTTTAGAGATAGCTCTAAAAAATATAAATTAACAGATAATTTATATACAATCTCTGAAGAAGTGACAGCTATTATGAATATGGATAATCAAATGATATATTCAAAAGATAAAGGAAAAACTTGGGAACTAAAAGAATATAAGGGTGAAGGAAATCCTATGTATCTACAATTTTTGAATGCAAACACAGGATATTTAGTGGAAGTTGTAGATGCTGCACTAGGAGGAGAAAGATTTATAGAAATATTAAAAACACAAGATGGGGGAGAGACTTGGACGAGTGTAGGAAATGGACCTAATGAGAATGGTTCTATCAGAGATGGCACACAGTTTAAAATGTTTGATGAAAATGTAGGATTTTTGGTAAATCCTGTATCAGCAGGAGAAAAAGCTATTTTATATAAAACAACAGATGGAATGAAAACATTTTCAGAAGTACAAATACCAGCACAAACTTTAGAAGATACAACACTTAATTTAAATTGGCAGGATGTTTATGATACACCAGAAATGCCATATATCAATGAAAATAATGAATTGATTTTAGTTGTTGGACAAGGTAGTGATGGGGATTATAATGGAGGAACGAAAGCAGCTTATAAGTCAAATGATATGGGAGATACATGGACTTTTATAGAAGAATATATTCCTGAACCAGAGGAATGGGAAGGATAAAATATAATCCCAGAGGTTATGATATCGTAACTTCTGGGATTCAATTATGTATTATGATATGAGTATTTTTATAGGATTAGTTAGTAGTTTCCTTATTACCTAATAAATAAATAGCCATACAAGTAATACCGATTCCTAACATAATGATAGATGATTTTATATCGATTTGATTTAATATATTTAATACCACAACAGCAATTCCCATAGCTAAAGCAATAGCTTTAAAAATTAAATTTATTAAATCTTTCATTTTTGTATTGGAATCTTCTTTCTTTTTAGCTTTCAATAATTCTTCAACAGATACATCTAATATATCTGCTAATTTTGAAATGGTGTTAATATCTGGGCAAGATAAATCTCGTTCCCATTTTGAAACAGCCTTATCCGTAACATTCATTTTTTCAGCTAATTCATTTTGAGTCATACCTTTTTGTTTTCTTAAAGAAGCAATGGTTTCTCCTATACTTTTCATAATCAATCCCTTTCCTTTCTTAATGGATAAGTTAAGTTGGAAAAATTGCAAAAACATAATGATTTTTCCACCTAACAATATTTGTGTTTTCGTATAATTCAATATTACTATGTTTCATAAAAAAAGTAAACCAATAATCAGTTTAGTTTCCTCGACTATTAGTTTGCTTATAGTAGAATCAATATTCTTCAATATAAATTGCTTTTGCAAGATAAGGGGTAATCTCATTCATATCATACCAACCAGAACTTTTGCTATCATTTTCTAATCCATTAGGATTAGAAACATAAACCATTCCCTTTCCATCAGTAGCAAGAAGAGCCATATAATGAGAAGCAGTAGTCCATCGGTTATTATGTGGTTGGTTCCAAACACAAACAATAATTGGTCTATTGGTAAGTAAATGTTCTTCAATGGATGTATTAGATAAATGGTCAGAATCATAGTAAAAACCAGAATTTTTAATTCCAAAGGTAGAAGCTAATTCACTTGGAAATTGTTCATAATCCATAACAGGATAATATTTTTGTCGTAAATCTTCAGGAGTGTAATTTTTGTTATAACCACTTAAAATAATAGACATAACGGTTATACCACATCCATTTTGAGCCATGGTATCTCCCCAATAGGTATTATTGCTCCAAGAGGCATCCCCATTTTGTTTATATTCCACATAAGTTTTTTGATGATTTTTTTCTGTTGTAAAAGTAGTAAAATAGCCATCTTTATGTTTTACTTTTTCTTGACCAATTCCTGTGTAATTACGATTAGTATCTTGTTTGATAACATCATATTCAGAATTGTTTTTTAAAGAAGAAATAAAATGTGTACTTTCAACAGAAATATCTTGAGAATTTATATATAAATAAAAAATGACACATAATAGGAGTAAAGATAGAAATAATCTTTTCTTATTTAGTTTTTTATGTATTCTTTTTTTCATGTTATAACCTTCTTTCTGAAAATTCTTTATTTTTACTTCATATAAATTTTACAAAATAAATACAAAAAGAACTTTAAGAAAGGATTAACAAATTCTTAACATTTTCTTACATTTCTGAAAAATGAATAAAAATAGGGGATTTATATGGTATAATGCGATAAAGAGAAAAAACAAAATTTTATTGCCATAATTTTAATTTTTTCATATAATTTGAACCTTGAGAAAGGAATTGTAGAAATGAATATTTTAGTATTAGATGATGAAAAAGAAATTGCAGATTTGGTAGAATTGTATCTGCAAAATGAAAATTATCAGATATATAAATTTTATACATCAGAAGAGGCAATCAATTGTATTGATACAAAGAAAATAGATGTTGCTATTTTAGATGTGATGATCGAAGGAAAAGATGGATTTGAAATTTGTAGATATATCCGTGAAAAAGGACTTAAATTTCCTGTCATTATGCTAACTGCTAAAATAGAGGATAATGATAAGATAAAAGGATTAACGTTAGGAGCAGATGACTATATTACTAAACCCTTCAATCCGTTAGAGTTGGTGGCAAGAGTAAAATCAGCATTAAGAAGATATACATTATATAATGGAGAACATACATCAAATAATATAATCGAAATTAATGGTTTAGTGATAGATAAAGATAAACACAAATGCTCACTATATGAAAAAGAAATCGATTTCACACCAATGGAATTTGAAATATTGTTATACTTAGCAGAAAACAGAGGAAAAGTGATTCCTTCGGAAGAGTTATTTGAAAAGGTATGGAAAGAAAAATATTTAGACAGTAATAATACAGTTATGGTGCATATTAGAAGGATAAGAGAAAAATTAAATGAAGATACCAAACATCCAAAATTTATAAAAACAGTATGGGGAGTGGGATATAAAATTGAAAATGAATGATTTAACCAAAAGGAAAATTAGATTAAGCATGTCTTTAATAGCCAACATCATGGTAGCAATGATTATTTCCTTAATTGTATATTTTATTATGGCTATGTTTTTTGAGGGAATTATATCAGATATTGTAGCAAATTTGAACTATGATATATATTCATGGATTGTATATAATAGAGAAATTGTTGTATATGTGTATATTGGAATTGTTTTAGCAGTGATTATTTATCGATTTATATCAAAATATGTAAATGGAATGCAAGAAGTATATAATGCATTAGACTTAATATTAAAAGAAGATAATGAAACCATTAAATTACCTAGTGAAATGAATCAATTTTCAGATAAAATCAATGAAATTAAATATGATTATATATTAAGCAAAAAAAATGAAAGAGAGGCAGAACAAAAGAAAAATGATTTAATTGTATATATGGCACATGATTTAAAAACACCATTAACTTCTATTATTGGATATTTAACATTATTAAAAGATGAAAAACAAATATCGAAAAAATTGCAAGAAAAGTATATTAAAATTGCATTAGATAAAGCATTAAGAGTAGAAGATTTAACTAATCAATTTTTTGATATTACAAGATATAATTTACAAAATATGCCGATTAATAAACAAGAAATAAATTTAGTATATCTATTGAAACAAGTGATTGATGAATGTTATCCAATGCTTGAAAAAAGAAATCTAAAATGTGATTTAAAATCTGTTGATAAAGTAATGTATGTGGGAGATGGTGATAAACTAGCAAGGGCATTTGATAATTTATTAAAAAATGCCATTAATTATAGTTATGAAAATACGACAATAGAAATACAGTTAAAAGAAAAAGAAGGAAAAATATCCATTGTATTTAGGAATAAAGGAGATAAGATTCCACAATATAAATTGGATAAAATATTTGAAAAATTTTATAGAGGAGATGATGCAAGAACTAGTAGCACAGGAGGAGCAGGATTAGGACTTGCTATAACCAAACAAATTATAGAGTTGCATCAAGGCAAAATTTATGTTAAAAATGATAATGAATATATAGAATTTTTTATTGAATTATAAAAAATTTAAGTAAAAAATAATTTAGCAAGAAATCGTATAAATATAAATTTAATTTTATTATATGAGGTGAATACTATGGGAAAAGTATTAAAAGTAAGGGAAGTAGGAGATCCTATTTTAATAACAAAGTGCGAAGAAGTTGATACACAACATATAGATAAAGCCATAATAGAAATCATAGAAGATATGAAAGAAACAAAGAAGAATTGTGATGAAATTAGTATAAGGATTATAAGATTTTATCACATAAGTTACTGCTATGAGAGCTAATATTAAGTTTTCATAGTAGTAACTCATGCATATATATAAAAAATTTTGAAAAAGTATTGACAAAATGAAGAAAAACCAGTATAATTTATAAATGTCAAGAGTAATGCAGGTGTAGTTCAATGGTAGAACCTCAGCCTTCCAAGCTGATGACGTGGGTTCGATTCCCACTACCTGCTCCAATTTTAAAAACACATTACATAAGTAATGTGTTTTTTTATCAATTGAAGATTGACATAATTAGAAAAGGATGATATCATTACAAAGCAACATAATATAGTTATAAAAATTAGAAAAGAGGTAAACGAAATGAAAGCAGAGTACATGACAGACGTAGAGCAAACAATCTATGCAAAAGAGTTTATGCAGTACAAGCGGGTTAAAGTAATAACAAGAGCTGGCTGTATTTTCGAGGGAAGGCTCTCTTGTGACGGTCGATTTCCAGGTGGGATTTGGATTAAAGAAGAGGAAGGTGACAAACCAAAAAGCTTTATACCCTTTTCAGCTATTGATAGCGTTCAAGTACTTAAATAAGTAATTTGTTAATCCTCAAAAAGGAAGTCTAGTTTAGAAGATGACTGGACTTCCTTATTTTTTATATTAAATCTAAAATAAGAAAAAATATTGAAAAAACATAAAAATATGATATAATAACAAAGACTGAGCTAGTAAGAATATCTTTATAGCAAAGTATTTAAAAATTTCTGATACTAAAATGTTATTGAAGTAGAAGTATGAAGATAATTTTAGGAGGAAATCATGGATACAAGGGTTGCCATAATAGGAATAATATTAGAAAAAAAGGACGAAGTAGATAAACTAAATTCTATTTTACATGAGTATTCAAAATGGATTATTGGAAGAATGGGTATGCCATATCCTAAAAAATCTATCAATATTATTAATATTATCGTAGATGCACCACAAGACGAAATAAACACTTTATCAGGGAAAATAGGTAAACTTTCTGGAATTACAAGTAAAGTGATTTATTCCAATGTATAGTAAAGATATATTCTTATTTTAAAGCTCTATTTCTATAAAAGGAGGAGTTTAAAATGGAGAATGAAAGTGTTATTAATAAAAGAATAACCCAATTTTCAAAAGGTGCTGATATAGCACAAACAATTATTATATTTTTAATTGCCCTATTAGTTCCAACATTTTTAGGACAGCTTATTACAAGTCTATTTGGATCAACAAGTGTGATAGCAAGTAATTCTCAATTAATTGTTGGAACAATTGTCAATATGGCTTTAGTCACCACAGCTATCAATTTAAAAGGTTGGGCTAAAATTCTTGGAGTTGTCACAATGCCAAGTATTTCTACAGTATTAAGTGGATATGTATTTGGAACAGCTTCTACATATATGGTATATATGATACCAGCAATATGGGTGGGAAATTTTGCATTAGTATATGCATATAAATTTATCATGTTAGGAAAAAATAAATATTATTTCTTAGCAGGCGTTGTAGGTGTTGTTGTAAAAGTAGCTATTATATTCGCATTCTTTGGAATTTTAAATGCTTTTGGTGTTTTCCCAGAGAAATTAGTTTCAAACTTACAAACAGCTATGAGTACAACACAATTGATTACAGCTACATTAGGTGTTGTTTTATCTTTTATTATATATAAATTAGAAAAGAAATCAGTAAAAGAATAATTTGAATGAAAATGTCGCATAGGGATTAGATTCTTATGCGACAAAATTTGTTGTGAGAGTAACGAAAATTTTTGCTAAATTGTTAAAAAAGGTGACAAGTTAGAAATAATTAGTTATTTCTTTTTTTAATTATTGATATTTTATAATGATTAAAATATAATATATTTGAAATAAATAATTAAAGGGATGATAAAATGAAGAAAAGAGTAATTTTATTTGTGGCTATAATGCTCATTTTTGCATTTATACCAATTTGTAGCAATGCTATAACGACGGATGAAGCGTATATAGACCGCCTTTTAAGCGCTTATGATTATATAAAAAATATATTGATTGTAATCATAGCTATTGATTCTTTGATAAGTATAGTAGTTTTAATAAAGAAAAAGAGTAATAAACGACAATATGTTAAGTATTTAATTATTTTATTTGAAATAACACTATTAATATATTTTATAGCAGTTCGATGTATTTATGACGTATTTGGAGAGATGATTACTTATTTTAAGTTAACTGTTCTATTGGGATTAGGATATGTTTGTATATTATTGAGCTTTGTATCAATTGTCATACAAATAATTACGATAAAATGTGACTCAAATATAAAAAAACGAGTATTTAAAATTTTTACCATCTTAAGTATAATAACTTTAGTGGGAATTATCATCTCTGGAATTTTTTTAATTAATCGTGTTAAGGAGGAGGATGAGAAATGGGAGATGTTGCGTCAAAAATATCAGATAGTTGGTATGCAGACTAAATACTGAACTTTGAGGACATTTTTTTGTGTCGCATAGGGATCAGATCCTTATGCGACATTTTGTATTATCGCAAAAACAAAAAATGTCCCATAGAAAAACGAACTCAATAGGACAAAATGTCCCATGGAAAAACGATCTCAATGGGACAAAAAGACATAAAAAAAGAACTAGATTACTGTTATAGGAGAAATCTAGTTCAATAAACAAAAAATAATTGATAAATCGATATATAAATATATGATTTATTACTGGTATTGTAGCAAATAAAAGAAAACAAGTCAATAAAAAAACACAAAAAACAACAAATTTCTATAAAATATTACAAAAGAAAGTTATAAAGAAATATATCAAAACAAATTATCTAGACTTAGAAATTTATTGATAAATTTCTAAATCTTTAAAAGCAGGTCCATATAGATTCTTACCCATGGCATCATAGCGAGAACCATGGCAAGGACAATCCCAAGTTTTATCAATATCATTCCAGGTAAGTAAACATCCTAAATGTGTACAAATGGGATTGATGGCATGGATTTGATTTTCTTTATCTCTGTAAATGCCAACTTTTTTTCCATCAAGTTCAATAATATCTCCAGAATTCGGTTTTATATTTTCTAAAGAAGCATCTGAAGATTTTAATTTATTTAATAATAAAGAATTGGTAGAATCCACAACCATGTTTTTTACTTCATCAAAATTTTTAAATAATCCAAATCTTGTAGAATCAAATAAATAGGTATATGGATTTTTCCTTTCACAGATTTCATCAACAATTAAATTAGCAGCCACATTAGAAAGGGTCATTCCCCATTTTTTAAATCCTGTTCCCACATATACATTTGGCAATAAGCTAGAGTATTTACCAATGTAAGGAAGTTTATCTAAAGAGATACAATCTTCACTACTCCATTCATATAAAACATCACAATCTGGATAATATTGTTTAGCAAAATTTTTTAAAGTATCATAAGGATTTTCATGAGAATCATTATGACCAGTCTTGCTATTACCACTTGCTAACAATAGAATATCTTTTCCATTAAATTTTGCTGTTCTAAAAGAGTAAATAGGAGAGGAAACATTAATATACATATCTTTTAATGATTCTTTTTTTGTATCTAAAGCAATGATATAAGAAGTGGATTGATACAATTTTGAAAAATAAAAACCAGGGACATTCATAAAAGGATATCGTGTTGCCATAATGACATGTTTTGCTTTTATCATTTGACCATTATCTGTATAAACCATATAATTTTTCTTATCTTTTTCGATATCAACTGCAATAGTATTTGTATAAATTTGTCCATTTTTTTCAATAATGGTTTTGGCTAATCCTAAAATATATTTTAAAGGATTAAATTTTGCTTGATTTTTAAAACATAAAGCACTTTCCACTTCAAATGGTAAGGAAACATTTTTCGTTAATTCTGCATGGTAATCTAAACTTTCCAAAACTTTTTGTTCTTTTTTTAATAAATCCACTTCTTCTTTTTTGGTTGTATATACATAACTATTTTGTATTTCAAAATCACAATCAATTTGTTCTTTGTTAATAATGCTTTCCATATTTTTGATTGCTTTTTCATTGACTTCTAAATAATCTTTTGCAAAATGCATATCATAAGAAGTGTTCAGATAAGAATAAAATAGACCGTGTTGGCTGGTGATTTTACCAGTTGTAAAACTCGTTGTACCTGCTAAACTATTTTTATCAAGTAAAATGACTTTAAAACCTAAGTGACTTAGATAATAACCACAAGTCATTCCAAAAATACCAGCTCCAATAATGCAAATATCAGCTTCTAAATTTTTATCTAATGCTTCAAATTTTGAAGTTCCTTTTACAGAATCTATCCATAAAGAATTCATAAAATTCCACCTTTCTTAATATAGTGTCTTACAGTTCAGAGCTTTCCATCTAGGAGGAATGATATGTTATATTTTTAACATATCATTCCCCCTAGAGGGAAAGGTTTGAAATATAATGATAGTATAACCAATTTTTTGGAATAAATTACAAAAATAGTGGAAAAATGAATTATATAATGATATACTGTGAAATGAAAAAAAGATAAAAGGAAGAAATTAGATTAAAAATCATTACGATATTAGCAAGACAAATTTCCAATCTAATTTATGCCTAAAGAAAGGAATGATATAAATTATGAGTGAAGAATTAAAGGAAAAACTTTTTGACAAAAAGGAAAATGGATGGCTTTCAGTAAATGAAGAAGAAAAGAAAAACATATTTGATTTTTCAAAAGGATATATGGATTTTTTAAATCAAGCCAAAACAGAAAGAGAATTTATAAAAATGGCAAGAAAACTTGCTGACCAAAATGGTTATAAAGACATTATGGAGTTTGAAACTTTAAAGCCAGGAGACAAAGTATATTTTGTAAATAGAAATAAAAGTATGTATTTAGCTGTTATCGGAACAGAAAGTATTGAAAAAGGATTACATATTATTGGTTCACATGTAGATTCACCAAGACTAGATTTAAAACCAAATCCTTTATATGAAGATACAGAAATGGCATATTTTAATACCCATTATTATGGTGGAATTAAGAAATACCAATGGACAACAATTCCGCTTAGTATCCATGGAACTATTGTAAAAACAAATGGAGAATCTATTGATATTTGTATTGGGGAAGATGAAAATGATCCAATCTTTACGATTACAGACTTATTACCACATCTAGCACAAGACCAAATGGAGAAAAAGCTAAAAAATGGAATTGATGGGGAAGACTTAAATCTTTTAATTGGAAGTATTCCTTATGGAGAAAAAGGAAAAGATCAAGTAAAATTAAATATTTTAAATATATTAAACCAAAAATATGGTATTACAGAAGCAGATTTAAAAAGTTCAGAAATCGAATTGGTACCAGCATTCAAAGCTAGAAGTTTAGGATTTGACGAAAGTATGGTAGCAGCATATGGTCAAGATGATAAAGTATGTGCATATACATCACTTGCAGCCATGATGGAATTAGAAAATGTAAAAAATACAGCTGTATGTATATTATCTGACAAAGAAGAAATTGGAAGTATAGGAAATACAGGTATGGAATCACATATGTTTGATTTCTTTATCTCAGAAATATTAAATAAATTAGGTGTCAATAGACCAAATCTTTTAGATAAAGTATTTTGTTTTTCAAAAATGTTATCTTCAGATGTAGATGCAGGTTTTGACCCAATTTATGCTTCTGTCTCAGATACAACCAATGCAGGATTTTTAGGAAAAGGAATCAGTTTGAATAAATATACAGGTGCTAGAGGAAAATCAGGTGCTTCTGATGCAAATGCAGAATATGTAGCATGGGTAAGAAATGTATTAGAAAAACATGATATTCATTATCAAATTGCAGAACTTGGAAAAGTAGATATTGGTGGTGGAGGTACAATCGCCTATATCATTGCCAACAAAGGAGCAGATGTTATTGATTGTGGTGTTCCAGTACTATCAATGCATGCACCTTATGAGGTAACAAGTAAATATGATGTTTATTCAGCATATAGGACTTATAAAGCATTTTGGAATGAATAAATTGAAAAATAGAAAAGTGTGCGAAATAAAACCAAATACAGAATCGAAGCATAGGGCATATGGTCATTTTATACAATATTCTAGAAATTAAAAAACAACCAATAATCATAAAAAGATTATTGGTTGTTGATTTTTTCAATAATATAAAAAAATTAAGTACATTTTTTACATGATAACGAAAATTAATCTTGATTAAAATTGATCAACAAATCAATCATGTTATCAACAAAATTTAATTTTTCTTCTGAAAGTTGATTTAATTTCTCAGATATTTCAATTTGTTTTAAAATATCCTTATTTGTCATAAGCTCTTTAAAAATAGTATTAGGAGTAATACCTAAAATATTCATATAATTAATTAAGGTTTGTGTTTTAATTCCACTGTAACCATTTTCAATTCTAGATATATATTTTAAAGAAATGCCAAGCTTTTCTGCCATAACTTCTTGTGTATAACCATTTTTTACTCTAAAATCTTTTAATATTTTTCCAAAAGTTTTATCAATATCACTTTTTGAGATAGAATTCATTTTATTCCTCCATAATTCAAAAGTATTACTATAAGTATAACAAGCTAAGAGCTAACATTAAACACAGTAATAATATAAGAAAAAAATCATAAAAATATTCTAAAAAATCTTAAAAAACTTGAAAAATAAAACTACTAGTGATAATATTTACTTAAACACAATGTATAACTAAAAGTTATACATACGTAAATAAAATGTGGAGAAATAATTAGAAATGATAAAAAATGAAGAATATATAGATTATTTAAAAAAAGTAATATCTTGTGTTAATAACGGAGACTATTATTCTATAAAAGAATTGTCTGTCTTAAAATTAGATGTATTAAATGAAGAAACGATGTCTATGAAAAAAAACTTGCATAAATACATTGAAAAGAATGTATGTAAAAAAGAATTAAAAGATTTAGAAAAACAACAATTTCTGAATATTGTTAATTTGTATATAGAATATTTATTAAATGAAATAAAAGAGAGTAAAGAAATCAAAAAAATTGCTTCTATTGAGGAATTTATCCAAGAAATGCACTAGATATAAAATTACATATAGAGAATATATGTAATTTTTAAACTATAAAAATTATCGAAAAACAATAAAAAAATATTGACAAATGATAAAAATACGAATAAAATAGTATCCATAGGAGGGAGTCTTATGAGTTCGATTTTTATTTGCGGAATCATTCTTAGTATATTGCAATCCATATTATTTTGGGAAAAGGAGCCAGGAATTTCTGCATTATTATTTGTTATTTCATTTTTAGTAGGGCTAATTTATTTAATGTACAAACACAAAAAGGTAGAAAATAAAAAGGCATTTATACTAGCAATTCCCATTACTTTATTAAGTGCTACTTATTTTATATTTCATAATATATTGTTTCAAACGATTAATGTACTTATTATTGTGATGTTAATCCTCATTATGTGTATATATGCAACTAGATTACATGTAAAAATACAAAAATTCTTTGTAAAGGGAATTGAATTATTAGCAGGAACATTTGAGAGTATTAGTGATGTGATGGACAGCTTAAAACATAAATTTAAGAAAAAAGAAGATATTGAAAATGAGAAATCTGAAAAACGAAAACAAGCATTAAAATCATTTGTATATGCGATTCCAGTGGTTTTAATTGTCTTTATATTATTAATGTCGGCCGATAGTATATTTGCAAACATATTTGGAAATATTTTTGGAGAATTTAAAAATATATTTATGGCAGAAAATTTTGTAATGTTCTGTTTAAGAATTTGCATTATCTTGATATTTTTCTTTATCTTTTCAGGATTTTTTGTCAATGTTTTAAAAAAAGATACCATGTTTAATACTGAAAATGAAGAAAATATCATAGAAATTCATGTAGAGAAAATGACGATCAATATGATATTAACTATTTTAAATATATTTTATTTTATATTTAGTATCATACAATTTACAAGTTTATTCTCTAATATGAATACAAATGATTTTGATTATGCAACATATGCAAGACAAGGATTTTTCCAATTAATGTTTATATCTTTGATTAATATTGTTATGATGATATTAGCAAAAGTGAATAAGGGGAATATAAGCAATTATACGAAAGGAATGTCCATTGTAACGTTATTATTTACAGTTATTATTTTATTATCTGCATTTTTCAGAATGAACTTATATGAAAAAGCATATGGATATACCTATTTAAGATTATTTGTTTATTATATTTTAGCAACAGAATTTATTTTGGTTTTACCAATAGGGTTATGGATATTAGATAAAAAGATAGATATATTAAAATGGACAATAGGAATTGTAACGATTATGTATCTAATATTAAATTTTTCAAATATAGAATCCACAATTGCAAAACGAAATGTGGATAGATATTTTGAAAACCAAGAGGAAAATGAAATTGATTTAGAATATTTATTTCAACATACAGGAACAGATGCCATTGGGCAGATGAAACGATTATTAAATGCAAAAGATGAAAATATAGTGATAAGCGTAAAAGAATATTTACTTCAAGAAAAGGAAGAATTACAAAATACAGAAACGAGTTGGCAAGAAACCAATTTATCTGAAATAAAAGCAAAAGAAGAACTTATGAATATCAAATAGGGGGAATTTGTTATGAAAATTTTAGGAAAGAAAAGTTTATCATCAGTTGTTATGGTATTCTTATGTGTATTATTAGTACTTTGCATCATAGCAATTGTTGCAGGTGGTATATTTGTGCTAAGCAATTTGACATTTTTTACAAAAGATTTATTAAGTATCACCTATATTTTGATTTATTTATCAGCTATACCTGCATTGGTTATGATTGTTACATTTTTACAAATATTTAACACGTTAAAACAAGAAAATCCATTTGAAAAGAAAAATATAAAAAGATTAGGAATTAGCTATATGACATCTATTGTGATAGGGGTTATATATGCTATAAATGTACTATTGGTTTATTTGGGTGTTGGAATGATACAAGAAAGATTCTTCATCATATATCCATTAGCAAATGTAGCCATATCTGTTATCTTTTTAATATTTGGAATTGGTATTGTTGTTTTAAAAGAAATTTATAGAAAAGCAATTGAATATAAAGATGAAAATGATTTAACGATATAAAGGAGGGAAAGATATGTCCATTGTTGTAAATTTAGATGTTATGTTAGCCAAAAGAAAAATGAGTTCACAAGAATTAGCGGAAAAAATAGGGATTACACAAGCAAATCTTTCCATATTAAAAACAAATAAAGGAAAGGCCATTCGATTTTCAACATTAGATGCCATTTGTAAAGCATTGAATTGTACACCAGGAGATATTTTGGAATATAGGGAAGATTAGGAGAAATGGCTGAAATTTAATTTTCAACTAGATGTATGATTTAGAAAGGAACGTGAGAAAGCTGGAAATACAAAAACCAAAAATATTGAAAATAGAAGAAATAGCAGATTTCAGAAAAGAGATTATAGAAAATTCTGAAAAATATGAAATACGAGAAAAACGATTTAAAGATGCGGAAGAAGAAAAAATAAAAGCAGAAAAATATGAATTTAGAAATTGTACATTTGAATCGTGCAAAATCATACATTCTAATTTCGAAAATGCTTATTTTTCAGATGTTGTATTTCAAAATTGTGATTTTTCTAACTCGAATTTTACTAAAGCTGGATTTAATCGAGTAGAATTTATGAATTGTAAATTAACAGGCTGTGAATGGATAGAAGCAGATATTTTTAATACCTTTATAAAAGAATCCAATTTTGCTTATGTGAATTTTTCAGAAGCGAATTTTCGAGATGTAAAAATGGAAAATACGAATTTGCAAAGTAGTAGTATGAATGAAGTTACATGGAAAAATATTGCATTTTCGGAATGTAATCTTAATAAAGCTGAATTGGTTAGAACAAAGTTAAAAGGGATTGATTTTTCTACATGTGAATTCAATGGAATTACTGTAAACATATCAGATTTAAATGGTGCTATTGTGAATGAATTTCAAGCATTGGAATTATCAAAACTATTAGGATTGAAAATTAAATAGAAGTAAAGATAATCTGCAACAAAATTATGATTGTTCAAAGTCCAATTCCTCGGAGGTATATATATTATATTTTAAGCGGGTTTCGTGGGGACCGACACGCTACATACTCTTAATAAATCAGCGACAGTCCCGTGGGAGCTGATTTAGTTAGAGTATGTAAAGTGTTGGGATAGCGAAAAATATAATATATATACCTCCGAGGAATTGAACTTTGAACTTTTTTATATTTATAAAAAAGCGGTAAATTTTGGTAGTAATTTACGGCTTTTTGTGGTATAATATATATGTGTGTTAAAAATAGAGATTATACGAGGAGGAAACATGAATCGAGAAGAAAAATTTGAATTTGATATAGCCAATTTAAAACAAGATTTAGCAATAGAAGATATGCATGTTACAGAAGAAGATGTGGCACTATTACGAAGATATTTTGATAATGAAATCACAATGCCTGAGATGATTGATATAATCAAAAAAACAACCATGTAAGGAGAATGTCTTATGAGTGATTTATATGAAGCTAGAAATTCCATATATTGTTATAAAGATAGTGATGTATTAGTCAATAAGTTTGATATACATGATAATAAAAAATTAGAAGAAATCGAAAGAAAGATTGTCTTAGCAAAATTATATGAATTAAGACAAAACCGTCAAATAGGAAATTTTGATATTACACATTTTGTTGGAATTCATAAATTTCTTTTTGAGGATATTTATCCATTTGCAGGACTTTTCAGAAATGAAAATATTGCAAAGGGAAATTTTAGTTTTGCCGAATGGGAATATATAGAAGATCAATTAAAAAAATTATTAGATCAGTTAAAAGAAGAAAATTTTTTACAGAACTTAGATAGGGATACATTTATCAAAAGATTGTCTTATTATATGGCAGAATTAAATGTATTACATCCTTTTAGAGAAGGAAATGGAAGAACGATTAGAGAATTTATCAGACAGTTAGCATATAAGAATGGATATGTTTTAAATCTAAAACATATTAATCCAAAAGAAATGTTACATGCCTGTGTTCGTTCTGTAGTAGATACCACACAATTAGAAAATATCATATCTGAATGTTTAGAAAAAGAAGAATAGAAGAATTAGAAAAAATAGAAAGAGAGAGTAAATATGTCATTTATAAAAGCAAAAGAATATTTAGAAAAATATGGATTAGAAAACAAAATTATGGAGTTTCCAGTTTCTTCAGCAACAGTAGAAGAAGCAGCAAAAGCCGTAAATTGCAAAGAAGAGGAGATTGCGAAAACCTTATCTTTTATTGTGGAAGATAAACCAATCTTAATTGTGGTTGCAGGAGATAAGAAAATAGATAATCCGAAATATAAAGCAGAATTTCATACAAAGGCGAAAATGATTCCATTTGAAGATGTCGAAAGATTAGTGGGACATGAAGTGGGAGGTGTTTGCCCTTTTGGGATTAAGGATGGTGTACAGGTATATTTAGATGATTCGTTAAAAAGATTTCCTGTTATATATCCTGCTTGTGGAAGTTCTAACAGTGCGATAAAGTTAACGATTGAAGAATTAGAAAAGACATCAAATTATGAAAAATGGATAGATGTTTGTAAAGATATTTAGAAATAAATTTAAAGAAAGAACATAAAAAAAGCATTACTAGTTTCTTACTAGTAATGTTTTTTATAGTTATTACTATGGTGAGCCAGGAGGGATTCGAACCCCCGACCCTTGGCTTAGAAGGCCAATGCTCTATCCAACTGAGCTACTGACCCATGGCTAAATAACAATAAATATAATAGCACAAATACAGACTTGTGTCAATAATTTTAAGATAAAAAATCAAAAAATCGTGAATAATTTGTTACTGTTCAGACTAGAAAAATAAAAAAATAGTTATCCACAGAATATTACAGAGTTTGTAACACTAAAGAA